>NZ_BAAARN010000001.1:1415623-2015623 GCF_039532215.1 Pedococcus aerophilus
CGCAGGTCCGGCGTCTTGAACGCACGGGTGAAGGCGGTGAGCACAGGTCCTCCTGGATGGCGCGGGCCGAGCGGCCACGCGGTGAGACGGTCAGGCAATCCTAGGCACGATACCCCGAGGGGCAGCGCACGGTAACCAGTGACATGGCCACCGCGGGTCAGCGAACGGCAACCACCGTTGTGGTCGCCCGAACAGGACGGAACACGACAAACAGGTATGCCGCGGGCTCACCTTGAGCGGTGAGCCCGCGGCATACCTTCGAGCTGGGGTGGATCAGGCGGAGGTGACCGAGCCGCCAGCGGCCTCGATCTTCTCCTTGGCGGACGCCGAGAACTTGTCAGCGGTCACGGAGACCTTGACGCTGATCTCGCCGTCGCCGAGCACCTTGACCGGGAGGTTGTCCCGGACGGCGCCCTTGGCCACGAGGTCGTCGACGGTCACGTCGCCGCCCTGCGGGTAGAGGGCGGAGAGCTTGTCCAGGTTCACGACCTGGTACTCCACCTTGAACGGGTTCTTGAAGCCGCGGAGCTTCGGAAGCCGCATGTGCAGCGGCATCGCGCCACCCTCGAACCGCTCGGGCACCTGGTAGCGGGCCTTGGTGCCCTTGGTGCCACGACCGGCGGTCTTGCCCTTGGAGCCCTCACCGCGACCCACGCGGGTCTTGGCGGTCTTGGCACCCGGGGCGGGACGCAGGTGGTGCAACTTGAGGGCGGTGCCCTCGACGGACTTCTCCGACTTCGCAGCAGCGGCCTTGGTGGCCTTCTTCTCTGCCATGGTCAGTCAACCTCCTCGACGGCGACGAGGTGCGCCACCGTCTTGACCATCCCGCGGATCTCGGGACGGTCCTCCTTGACGACGACGTCGCCAATGCGCTTCAGACCGAGGCTGCGCAGGGTGTCACGCTGGTTCTGCTTGCCGCCGATCTCGGAACGGGTCTGGATCACCTTGAGGCGCATCAGGCACCTGCCTTGGCGGCCTCGCGGCCAGCAGCCTGGGCGCGCAGCATGGCGGCCGGGGCGACCTGGTCCACGGGGAGGCCGCGGCGGGCAGCCACTTCCTCCGGGCGCTCGAGACCCTTGAGGGCCGCGACCGTCGCGTGGACGATGTTGATCGCGTTGTCCGAGCCGAGCGACTTGCTCAGCACGTCGTGGATGCCGGCGCACTCGAGCACCGCGCGCACCGGACCACCGGCGATGACACCGGTACCGGGAGCAGCGGGACGGAGCATGACGACACCGGCCGCGGCCTCACCCTGCACGGGGTGCGGGATGGTGCCCTGAATGCGCGGGACCTTGAAGAACTCCTTCTTGGCCTCCTCGACACCCTTGGCGATCGCGGCGGGAACTTCCTTGGCCTTGCCGTAGCCGACACCGACGGTGCCGTCGCCGTCACCCACCACCACGAGGGCGGTGAAGCTGAAGCGGCGGCCGCCCTTGACGACCTTGGCAACGCGGTTGATGGTCACGACGCGCTCGACGTAGGCGCTCTTCTCGGCCTGGTCGCGGCCGCCGTCACGGCGGTTGTCGCGGCCACCGCCGCGGCGGTCGTTGCGCTCGCCTCCGGCGGTACCGGTGGCTCCAGTGCCTCGACGCTGGGGTCCGGGCATCAGATGTTCCTCATCTCAATAACGGTTGCGGTGGTCACAGGGCCAGCCCACCCTCGCGGGCGCCTTCGGCGATGGCCGCGACACGACCGTGGTAGCGGTTGCCACCCCGGTCGAAGACGACGGCCTCGACGCCGGCGCTCTTGGCACGCTCGGCCAGCAGCTCGCCGACCTTGCGGGCCTTGGCGGTCTTGTCGCCCTCGAACGAACGCAGGTCCGCCTCCATGGTGGAGGCCGACGCCACGGTCTTGCCGAGGGTGTCGTCGACGACCTGCACGAAGACGTGGCGCGACGAACGGGAGACGACCAGGCGCGGACGAACCGCGGTGCCGGTCACCTTCTTGCGCAGGCGCAGGTGGCGACGGCCGCGTGCAGCGGACTTGCCCTTGGCGCGCTTGACGATCATTGCCATGACTTACTTACCGGCCTTTCCGACCTTGCGACGGATGTGCTCGCCCGCATACCGCACGCCCTTGCCCTTGTACGGGTCGGGCTTGCGCAGCTTGCGGATGTTCGCGGCAACCTCGCCGACCAGCTGCTTGTCGATGCCCTGGACCGCGAAGCGGGTCGGGTTCTCGACGGCGAAGGAGATGCCCTCGGGGGCCTCGACGGTGATCGAGTGGCTGTAACCGAGCGCGAACTCCAGGCTTCCGCCCTTGTTCGCGACGCGGTAACCCGTGCCGTGGATCTCCATCTTCTTCTCGTAGCCCTCGGTGACACCGAGGACCATGTTGTTGATGAGCGAGCGGGTCAGGCCGTGCAGGGCACGGGACTGGCGCTCGTCGTTGGGCCGCTTGACCTCAAGGGCCTCGTCACCCTTCTCAACGGTGATCGGCTCGGCCACACGGTGGCTGAGCTCGCCCTTGGGGCCCTTCACCTTGACGGTCTGACCGTCGATGGTGATGTCGACACCGCTGGGGATGGAGACCGGGAGTCGTCCAATACGCGACATGTCGAATACCCCTTACCAGACGTAGGCGAGGACTTCCCCGCCCACACCCTTGGAAGCCGCCTGACGGTCCGTGAGGAGCCCAGACGAGGTGGAAATGATGGCCACACCGAGACCGCCGAGAACCTTGGGAAGGTTCGTCGACTTGGCGTAGACGCGCAGACCGGGCTTGGAGACACGGCGCACGCCAGCGATGGAACGCTCGCGGTTGGGGCCGTACTTGAGCTCGATCGTCAGCGTCTTGCCGACCTCGGCATCCTCGACCTTCCAGGAGGCGATGTAGCCCTCAGCCTGGAGGATCTCGGCAACGTGGGACTTCAGCTTGGAAAACGGCATGGAGACAGCGTCGTGGTGCGCCGAGTTGGCGTTCCGGACGCGCGTCAACATGTCCGCAATCGGGTCAGTCATGGTCATGGGCTTCTCCGGCCCTCTCTCACCGCGGTTTCACTGCGCTGTGCGCTGCGACCTGCGATGTAGAACGAAATCAATGGGTGGGGTGGTGCTGAGCTTCTCTACCAGGAGCTCTTGGTGATGCCGGGCAGCTCACCGCGGTGTGCCATCTCGCGAAGGCAGATGCGGCAGAGCCCGAACTTGCGGTAGACCGAGTGCGGTCGGCCGCAGCGCTGGCAACGGGTGTAGCCACGCACCTTGAACTTCGGCTTCTTGTTGGCCTTGTTGACCAGGGCGGTCTTCGCCATGTCAGTTCTCCTTGAAGGGGAAGCCGAGCGCCTTGAGCAGTGCGCGGCCCTCGTCGTCGTTGGTGGCGGTGGTCACCACGGTGATGTCCATGCCACGCACGCGGTCGATCCGGTCCTGGTCGATCTCGTGGAACATCGACTGCTCGGTCAGACCGAAGGTGTAGTTGCCGTTGCCGTCGAACTGCTTCGGCGACAGACCACGGAAGTCACGGATGCGGGGCAGCGCCGTGGAGACGAGGCGGTCGAGGAACTCCCACATGCGGTCGCCACGCAGCGTGGTGTGCGCGCCGATCGGCATGCCCTCACGCAGCTTGAACTGGGCGATCGACTTGCGGGCCTTGGTGACGAGCGGCTTCTGGCCGGTGATGGCCGAGAGGTCGCGGATCGCACCCTCGATGAGCTTGGCGTCCTTGGCAGCGTCACCGACACCCATGTTCACGACGACCTTGACGACGCCGGGGACCTGCATGACGTTGGCGTGGCCGAACTGCTGCTGCAGCTGACCCTTGATCTCGTCGGCGTAGCGCGTCTTCAGACGCGGCGCCTGCTTGGTTGCAGTCTCAGTCATGTCAGAGGTCCTTGCCCGAGCGCACCGCGACGCGAGTACGAACGGTCTTCTCGCGGCCGTTGCGCTCAACGGTCTCGACGCGCGTCTTGACGCGGGTCGGCTTCTTGTCGGTCGGGTCGACGATCGCCACGTTGCTCACGTGGATCGCGGCTTCCTGGACGACCAGGCCACCGGTGCGGGTGCCACGGGCGGACTGACCGGCCTTGGTGTGGCGGGTCACGCGGTTGACGCCCTCGACGAGCACGCGCTCGGTCTCGGGGTACACGGCGATGACCTTGCCCTGCTTGGTCTTGTCCTTGCCCGTGAGGACCTGGACGAGATCGCCCTTCTTGATCTTCATCTTCTTGGGGGCTGCCATGGCTCAGAGCACCTCCGGCGCCAGCGAAATGATCTTCATGAACTTCTTCTCGCGCAGCTCGCGGCCCACCGGACCGAAGATGCGGGTGCCACGGGGGTCCCCGTCGCCCTTGAGGATGACGGCGGCGTTCTCGTCGAACTTGATGTAGCTGCCGTCGGAGCGACGACGCTCCTTCGTGGTGCGAACGATGACGGCCTTGACGACGTCGCCCTTCTTGACGTTGCCGCCGGGGATGGCGTCCTTGACGGCGGCGACGATCACGTCACCGATGCCGGCGTAACGACGACCCGAACCACCGAGAACACGGATGCAAAGGATCTCCTTGGCACCAGTGTTGTCGGCGACACGCAGTCGCGACTCCTGCTGGATCACTGTCTAACTCCTGTCGTCGAGCTGGTTCTCACACGCGGTGAGCCTTGCCGAACTGTGGGTGGTCTTGTTTCCGTGCCCCGCGGCATACCCGGCCTGGTGGCCCGGCACGCCGCGGTGGCAACGGTATGTCGTGGTGTGCGGCAGTCCGAGGACTACTTGGCCTTCTCGAGGATCTCCACCACGCGCCAGCGCTTGGTGGCCGACAGCGGTCGGGTCTCCATGATCAGCACGCGGTCGCCGATGCCGGCGGCGTTCAGCTCGTCGTGGGCCTTGACCTTGCTCGAGCGACGCAGGACCTTGCCGTAGAGCGCGTGCTTGACGCGGTCCTCGACCTCGACCACGACGGTCTTGTCCATCTTGTCGCTCACCACGTAACCCTGACGGGTCTTGCGGTAGTTGCGGTCTGCGGCCGTCACGGCCTCGTCCTTCACGTTCTTGCTCATGCCGACTTCTCCGTGCTCTTCGGGGTGGCCCCACCGATGCCGAGCTCGCGCTCACGCAGCTCGGTGTAGATGCGCGCGATGTCCTTGCGGACCGCGCGCAGCCGGCCGTGGTTGTCCAGCTGGCCCGTGGCCGACTGGAACCGGAGGTTGAACAGCTCCTCCTTGGCCTTGCGGAGCTCGTCCACCAGGCGCTCGTCATCGAGACCACGCATGTTCTCGGACGTCAGGTCCTTGGATCCGACTGCCATCAGATGTCACCACCCTCACGCCGAACGAAGCGGCACTTCATGGGGAGCTTGTGCATCGCCAGACGCATCGCCTCACGGGCGACCTCTTCGGACACACCGGAGATCTCGAACATCACGCGACCAGGCTTGACGTTGGCGATCCACCACTCGGGGGAACCCTTACCGGAACCCATGCGGGTCTCGGCGGGCTTCTTGGTCAGCGGGCGGTCGGGGTAGATGTTGATCCACACCTTTCCACCACGCTTCATGTAACGCGTCATCGCAATACGAGCGGACTCGATCTGACGGTTGGTGACGTAGGCGGGCTCGAGGGCCTGGATGCCGTAGTCGCCGAACGCGATCTTCGTGCCACCCTTCGCAGCGCCGGAGCGACCCGGGTGGTGCTGCTTGCGGTGCTTGACTCGACGAGGAATCAACATGTCAGGACTGCTCTCCCTCAGTGCTCGCAGCGGCTGCCGGGGCCGGGGCCTCGGTGGCGGGTGCTGCAGCAGCGGTCTCGGTGGCGGTGCCCTCCGGACGCTCGCGACGAGCGCGGGCCGGACGGTCGGCGCCATCACGACGCGGGCCACGGCTCGGGCGCGGCGCAGCAGCCTGCTGCTGGGCCAGCTCGCGAGCGGTGACGTCGCCCTTGTAGATCCACACCTTGACGCCGATGCGACCGAAGGTGGTGCGGGCCTCGTAGAAGCCGTAGTCGATCTGCGCACGCAGGGTGTGCAGCGGGACGCGACCCTCACGGTAGAACTCCGTGCGGGACATCTCGGCGCCGCCGAGGCGAC
Organism: Pedococcus aerophilus; assembly: GCF_039532215.1. Lineage (NCBI taxonomy): Bacteria > Bacillati > Actinomycetota > Actinomycetes > Micrococcales > Intrasporangiaceae > Pedococcus > Pedococcus aerophilus. The sequence continues at coordinate 1,421,639 of NZ_BAAARN010000001.1, forward strand.
CGGAGACCTGGACACGGATGCCCTTGGCGCCGGCGCGGGTGGCGGACTGCATGCCCTTGCGCATCGCACGACGGAACGACACACGAGCAGAGAGCTGCTCGGCGATGCCCTGGGCGACCAGCTGGGAGTCGACCTCGGGGTTCTTGACCTCGAGGATGTTCAGCTGCACCTGCTTGCCCGTGAGCTTCTCGAGCTCGCCACGGATGCGGTCGGCCTCTGCGCCGCGCCGACCGATGACGATGCCGGGACGCGCGGTGTGGATGTCCACACGGACGCGGTCACGGGTGCGCTCGATCTCCACGCGGGAGATGCCGGCCCGCTCCATGCCCTCGGACATGAGCTTGCGGATGGCGACGTCTTCCTTGACGTAGTCGCGGTACCGCTGACCCTCCTTGGTGGAGTCAGCGAACCAGCGGCTCTTGTGCTCGGTGGTGATACCGAGGCGGAAGCCGTGCGGGTTGACCTTCTGGCCCATTAGCGGGTGCCTCCCTTGGTGGTCTTCGGCGTGACGACCACGGTGATGTGGCTGGTCCGCTTGTTGATGCGGGCCGCGCGGCCCTGGGCACGCGGGCGGAACCGCTTCATCGTCGGGCCCTCGTCGACGTAGGCGGCGCTGATGACGAGGTTGCGCTCGTCAAAGGCCTCCGACGCCTTGTCGGCCTTGACCCGGGCGTTGGCGATGGCGCTCTCGAGCACCTTCTGGATCGGGTCGGACGCGGACTGCGGCGCGAACTTCAGCACGCCGATGGCCTCGACGGCCTGCTTGCCGCGGATGAGGTCGACGATGCGACGCGCCTTCTGGGGCGTGACGCGGACGGACCGCGCAATCGCCTTGGCTTCCATCACGTTGTCCTTGTTCTCGGTGGGGGCGGCCATCAGCGACGACGCCCCTTCTTGTCTTCCTTCACGTGACCCTTGAACGTGCGGGTCGGCGCGAACTCGCCGAGCTTGTGGCCGACCATCGACTCGGTGACGAACACCGGGACGTGCTTGCGGCCGTCGTGGACGGCGAAGGTGTGACCGAGCATGTCGGGGCTGATGACCGACCGACGTGACCAGGTCTTGATGACTGTCTTGGTGCCCGCTTCGTTCTGGACGTCGACCTTCTTCTGAAGGTGGCCGTCGATGAAGGGGCCCTTCTTCAAGCTACGAGGCATGGTTTCTCAGGCTCCTTCTCAGCGCTTCTTGCCAGTACGACGGCGACGGACGATCATCTTGTCGCTCGGCTTGCCGGGGCGGCGGGTGCGGCCCTCGGCCTGTCCCCACGGGCTGACCGGGTGGCGTCCACCGGAGGTCTTGCCCTCTCCACCACCGTGCGGGTGGTCGACCGGGTTCATGGCGACACCACGGACGGTCGGGCGCTTGCCCTTCCACCGCATGCGGCCGGCCTTGCCCCAGTTGATGTTGGACTGCTCGGCGTTGCCCACCTCGCCGACCGTGGCGCGGCAGCGCAGGTCGACGTTGCGGATCTCGCCGGACGGCATACGCAGCTGGGCGTAGGGGCCGTCCTTGGCGACGAGCTGCACACGCACACCAGCCGAACGGGCGATCTTCGCGCCGCCACCGGGCTTGAGCTCGACGGCGTGGATGACCGTACCGGTCGGGATGTTGCGCAGCGGCAGGCTGTTGCCGGGCTTGATGTCGGCACCGGGGCCGTTCTCGATGTTGGCGCCCTGCTCCAGGCCACGAGGGGCCAGGATGTAGCGCTTCTCACCGTCGGCGTAGTGCAGCAGGGCGATGCGTGCGGTGCGGTTGGGGTCGTACTCGATGTGAGCGACCTTGGCCGGCACGCCGTCCTTGTCGTGGCGACGGAAGTCGATGACGCGGTATGCGCGCTTGTGACCTCCACCGATGTGACGGGTCGTGATGCGGCCGTTGCTGTTGCGTCCACCGGACTTGGTCAGTGGACGAACCAGCGACTTCTCCGGAGTGGAGCGCGTGACCTCGACGAAGTCGGCAACGCTGGAGCCTCGACGGCCAGGCGTCGTCGGCTTGTACTTGCGGATACCCATGTTTGAAAGTCCCTAACGTCTCTTCAGCGTCCTGGTCAGGCGCCGGCACCGAAGATGTCGATCGAGCCCTCGCGGAGGGTGACGATCGCACGCTTGGTGTCCTTGCGCTTGCCGATGCCGAACCGCGTGCGACGGGTCTTGCCGACACGGTTGAGGGTGTGCACGGAGTCGACCTTGACACCGAAGACACGCTCAACGGCGATCTTGATCTCGGTCTTGTTGGCCCGCGGGTCGACGATGAAGGTGTACTTGCCCTGGTCGAGCAGCGAGTACGACTTCTCGGAAACGACCGGAGCGATCAGGATGTCGCGGGGGTCCTTGCCTGCAGCGAGCGTGCTCACTTGCTCTCCTCCTCATCCGCAGACTCGGCGGCCTTGGCAGCCTTCGTCGTCTTCGCGGGCTTGTCAGCCTTGTCGGCCTTGGCAGCCTTCGCCGGCTTCTCGGCCTTGTCAGCCTTCTTCTCGGCCTTCTTGGCGGCGGGCTTCTCGGCCGCGGCGGGCTCTGCAGCCTCGACCTCGATCTCGATGACGCCACCCACGGGCTGGGCACCGGAGACGAACGCCTCCAGGGCAGCCGTGGTGAAGACCACGTCGTCCGACATCAGCACGTCGTACGTGTTGAGCTGGTCGGCCGCGAGGACGTGGATGCCCTCGAGGTTGCGCACCGACTTCAGCGACACGAGGTCGCTGCGGTCGAGCACGACGAGGATGTTGGTCCGCGTGGTGAGACCAGCCAGCAGGGCCGCGGCGTCCTTGGTGGACGGAGCAGCAGCGGTGACCAGCGAGTCGACCACGTGGACGCGACCGTTGCGGGCCCGGTCGGAGAGGGCGCCACGCAGGGCGGCGGCCTTCATCTTCTTGGGCGTCCGCTGCGAGTAGTCACGCGGCTGCGGGCCGTGGACGATGCCACCGCCGGCGAACTGCGGGGCGCGGGTCGAGCCCTGACGGGCGCGACCGGTGCCCTTCTGGCGGTAGGGCTTGCGCCCACCGCCGCGGACCTCGCCGCGGGTCTTGGTCGAGTGCGTGCCCTGACGAGCGGCAGCCATCTGTGCGACGACGACCTGGTGGATCAGCGGCACGTTGACCTGGACGTCGAAGATCTCGGCGGGCAGGTCAGCAGCGACAGTCTTGGTAGCCATGATGATCAGGCTCCCTTCGCGGCCGTGCGGACGAGGACGGTGCCGCCGCGGGGGCCGGGAACGGCACCCTTGACGAGCAGCAGGCCGCGCTCGACGTCCACGGCGTGGATCGTGAGGTTCTGGGTGGTCTGACGCACGCCGCCCATCCGGCCGGCCATGCGCATGCCCTTGAAGACGCGACCCGGGGTGGCGCAGCCACCGATCGAGCCCGGCTTGCGGTGGTTCTTGTGCGCACCGTGGGAGGAGCTGACGCCGTGGAAGCCGTGACGCTTCATGACACCGGCGAAGCCCTTGCCCTTGGTGGTGCCGGTGACGTCGATGTCCTGGCCGGCCTCGAAGGTCTCGACCGTGACTTCCTGGCCGAGCGAGTACTCGGCGGCGTCAGCGGTGCGGAGCTCCACGAGGTGGCGACGCGGGGTCACGCCGGCCTTCTCGAAGTGGCCGGTGAGGGGCTTGGTCACCTTGCGGGGGTCGATCGCGCCGAACGCGATCTGGACGGCGGCATAGCCGTCGGTGGCGGCGTCGCGCACCTGCGTGACGACGCAGGGGCCAGCCTCGATGACGGTGACGGGGATGAGCCGGTTCTCGGCGTCCCACACCTGGGTCATGCCGAGCTTCTTGCCCAGCACACCCTTCACGGTCTTGGTAGCAGTGTCGGTCATTGTCGCCAGCCTCAGAGCTTGATCTCGATGTTGACGTCAGCCGGCAGGTCGAGACGCATCAGCGAGTCGACGGCCTTCGGCGTCGGGTCGATGATGTCGATCAAGCGCTTGTGGGTGCGCATCTCGAAGTGCTCGCGGCTGTCCTTGTACTTGTGCGGCGAACGGATGACCACGAAGACATTCTTCTCCGTGGGCAGCGGCACTGGGCCGACCACCGTCGCGCCAGCACGGGTGACCGTGTCGACAATCTTGCGCGCCGAGTTGTCGATGACCTCGTGGTCATACGACTTCAAGCGGATGCGGATCTTCTGTCCCGCCATCTCCGTTACGTCTCTCTCTCGCCGAACATCTAACCGGCCCTGTGGTCTTCTCCGACCCCCGCGGTCGGGTGTGTCGCACCCGCTTCGCGGTCCGGCGACATGCGTTTTCACGCAGTGGTCACGCAGATCGGATAGTTTCCGGCAGAGCCGGGGCTTGCGCTTCCCTGGAGTGTCGCCCCGAGCGCGTAGGCACTCGGTTCGAGGTGTGTCACCGGGGGTGGCGGCGTCGACATGGGTCAACGGCGCGCGTCAAGCAACCGGTCCAGTGTGCCAGAGCCCCCCGCGACCTACCAAATCGAGGTCCAGCGGCTCGGCAACTGTGGCCTCGTGGCGCGTCGCGCCACGTCCACCCACCCTACGGCCTCCCTTGCCGCGCGCCGACCAGTGCTGCGGGTGGCCACCTCCGCGCAATGCCGGTACGGCGCCATACGACTCACGGTGAGCACTCGCGGCTGTTGCCGGGACGGGACGCAGGACGGCCACCGTCCGGGGGGAACGGTGGGCGTCGCCGGTGGCAGCCGGGTCGTCAGGGGCGGGGACCACCCAGCACGCCGGCCTCGAAGGCCTTGAGGACCGAGGCCTTGTCCGCTGCGGTGAGCTTCCCGTCCTCGACGGCGGTGTCGAGCCGGCTCGACAGCTCGGTCTTCCGGGCGGCCTCGCGGTCGGCCCTGACGGCGTCGAAGGCTGCCTGGACCTTGGCCTCGGACAGGCCCAGCTCCTTGGCCAGCGCGCTGGTGCGCGCCTTCTCCCTGGCGGTCCGCTCGGCCTCGGTGGGCGGGGTCGGCTTGGTCCCCTCGGTGGGCGGGGTGGGCGCCTTGTCGGGCCGGCTCGCCTCACGGACGGCGTCCAGAGCCGCCTTCACCTTGGCCTCGGTGACGCCGAGCTCCTTGGCCAGCGCCGCGGCGTCGGCCCCGCCGGGACCGTGTCCACGACCACCGGGACCACCGGGACCACCGGGGCCCTTGCCCGCCGGGGTGTCGGCGTCGGGCTGGGCCGGAGCCGAGCTGCTGGTGCTGCTCGGGGCCGGTGTGGTCGTGTCTGCCAGGGCCTGGCTGGCCCCGATCCCCGCGGCGATGGCGGCGACGCCTGCCGCCCCGGCGATCTTCACGGACGTGCGGACTGGAGACATGCGTGGTTCCTCTCGTGGTGGGGACGGCCTCTGCGACGCCCCTGCAGTCCACCCACCGTGCGCAGCACGCCTTGCGCCCAGCCGTGAGCCACCTGTCAGCCACCTGTCAGCCGTCGGGCGCACCCACAGGTTCCCGTGCCGCGCAGCCGGTTTCGCGCTCGTGGGCCGTGGCCGTCGTCTGCGCGGGGTGCGAGGACGGCGGGAGGCCGGCACCCTCGCCACTCCCCCACGGTGCCGACCCCGGTGACAGGATCGGCGCATGACGCCGACGACCACGACCGCCCCGGACCCCGCCGCCGCCTCCGTGGGTCCCGGGCGCAGGCGACAGGCACTCATCTACCGCGCGGGGGTCCTCGGGCGCCGACCGGCCGTCCCCACGGACGCGGCGGAGCTCGAGCGCCGGGCCACGGCGGCGATGGCTCCCCGCGCCCGGGCCTACGTCGGAGGCGGCGCAGGGGGCGGTGCAACCGTCCGCGCCAACCGCGCTGCCTTCGACCGACGCGAGCTGGTCCCCCGCATGGCGACCGGCCGCACGAGCCGTGACCTCTCCACGACGCTCCTGGGCCACCGGCTGCCGACTCCCCTGCTCCTGGCTCCCATCGGTGCCGCCGGCGTCGTCGCGAGGGGCAGCGACCTCGCCGTCGCCCGGGCTGCGGCCGGCTGCGGCGTGCCCTACATCGTGTCGAACCAGGGGTGCTCACCCATGGAGGAGGTCGCCGCGGCCCTCGACGGCGCCCCGTGGTGGTTCCAGCTCTACTGGTCGACCGACGAGCTGCTCGTCGACAGCCTGCTGCACCGGGCCGAGGCCGCCGGTGCCGCGGCAGTCGTCGTCACCCTCGACACCACGATGCTCGGCTGGCGTCCCCAGGACCTCAACCTCGGGTCGCTGCCGTTCTCCCAGGGGATCGGCATCGCCCAGTACACCTCGGACCCCCGCTTCCAGGAGATCGTCCGCGAACGGGTGGCGGCGAAGGCCGCGTCCGGTCGGGGAGAGGACGTCAAGGTCACGCTCGGTGCCGTACGGTCGCTGCTGTCCATCAGCCGCGAGCACCCGGGGTCGTTGCGCGAGAACCTCCGCTCGGCTGCGCCCCGCGCCGCGGTCGAGACCTTCCTCGACATCTACTCCAACCCGGGGCTGTCGTGGGATGCGCTCGCCAGCCTGTCCCGGCGCACCACCCTGCCGATCCTGCTCAAGGGGATCCTGCACCCCGACGATGCCCGCAGGGCGGCCGAGCTCGGCGTGAGCGGCATCGTCGTGAGCAACCACGGCGGTCGCCAGGTCGACGGCGCGATCGCCTCCCTCGACGCCCTGGGACCGATCCGGGAGGCGGTCGGCCCCGGTATGCCGCTCGTGCTCGACAGCGGGGTCCGCACCGGGTCGGACGTGGTCAAGGCGCTCGCCTGCGGCGCCGACGCAGTGGCGGTGGGTCGCCCCTACGTCTACGGCCTGGCCCTCGCCGGGCAGGACGGGGTGCGGGACGTCATCGAGAACGTCGTCGCCGAGCTCGACCTCACGCTCGGCCTGTGCGGGATCGGCGCCGTGGACGAGGTCGGGCCGCACGTCCTGCGCGCGGACTGATCCTTCGGCCGCTCACGGCGAGGGGTTCACCACCAGGTCGTCGACCGACGTCGTGATGGGTGCGTTCGTCGCCGAGCCGGACAGGTAGCCGTAGAGGCCAAGGCTGCCAGCCGCTTGGAATCCCGTCGTGGAGTCGGTCGCCGTCTTCTGCCAGGTCGTCGGCTCCGTGGTCCCTGCCTTCCACAACCGGGCGCGCAGGGTGGTCGGTGAGGTGCCGACCACCTGCACGCGCACCTTGAGCTGCTCCCCCGCCGCCACGGTGGTCCCGCTGATCGTGGTCTCCGCGGCCAGTGCGGTCTCGGCCCCTGCCGTCGTCGCGCGCTGCAGGGACAGCCCGACGCTGCCGTTCGCGAGAAGGTGCACCTTGGCCCGGTAGTCGCCGGCGGCCGGCACCCGCCGGCCCAGCACCGACAGGTAGTGGCCGCTGCCGGTGGGCACCTTGTCGAGGGAGTAGGTGGTGAGCAGGTCCACCCCTGACGAGCTGACCGACCCCAGCACCACCGTCTGGCCGCTGCCCGCACCGAGGCGCAACCGGCCGAAGCCACCACCGACGGACAGGTTCGCCGCGGCGCCGGTCGAGGTCCAGGCACCGCCGGTGTCGGCGTTGCCCCACCCGCTGGCCAGGGTGCGGCCGAAGGCGTCAGCCGCGACGACCGTGACCGGGGGTGGCGGTGCCGTGACGGTCACCGCCGTCGTCGTGGTGCCGGTGGCCCCCTGGTTGTCCGTGACGGTGAGCCGGACCGTGTAGGTGCCGGCGGCCGCGTAGGCGTGCACCGGCGAGGCCGTGGTGGCGGTGGCCCCGTCGCCGAACTGCCAGGCCCACGAGGCGACGGTGCCGTCGGGGTCGGTCGAGGGGCCGGCGTCGAACGCGCAGCTCAGGTCGTCACAGTCCCTGGTGAAGCCCGCCGTCGGGGCCTGGTTCGCCGCTGCCACCGTCACCGACGTCGTCGTGGTGGCCGTGGCTCCGTCGTCGTCGGTCACGGTGAGGGTGATCGGGTACGTGCCGGGGGCGGCATACGTGTGTGAGGCGGTCTGGCCGGAACCGGTGGTCGCGTCGCCCCACTGCCAGGCCCAGGTCGTGATCGTCCCGTCGGGGTCGCCCGAGGCCGTGGCATCCGCGGTGCAGGCGAGCTGCGCGCAGGACGGGGTGAAGACCGCGACCGGGTCCTGGTTGGCCGGTGGGGGTCCGGCCGCGATGGTGAACGCATCGGTGAAGGTACCGCCCGACGCCCGGACGAAGGAGGCGTCCAACCGGGTCGCGGTGGCCGAGACGTCCAGGACGCCCCAGGTGGGGTTCTGGTTGAGCCCCGACGACGAGACGAAGTAGCCGACCTCGGGGTCGGCCGCGTTGACGTTGCGCAGGTTGATGCCACCCGTGCCGACCGTGGCGAAGACCGTGCCCGCGCCCTTGAGGAGGCTGTCGTCGGAGTCGACGACGCAGGCGCTGCTGAAGGCGCCCGGCGAGATGGCCGTGCACCCGGGACGCGTCGCCAGCTGCTTGGTGCGCTGGTAGAGGTGCTCGTGCCCGGACAGGACGAGGTCCACCTTCTTGTCGACGAGGAGGTTGAGCAGTGCCGCGCCCGGATCGCATGCGTAGTCGCCCAAGCTCAGGCAGGGCTTGTGCATCGAGACCACGACCCACGGGATGCCGGCCGCGCGCGCCGAGTCGATGGCCGCCGCCGTCCACAGGTAGCGCGGCGACCCTGCGGCGTACGACCACGTGCTGTCGGGGAAGGGCAGATCCGGCGAGATGTTGACGAACCGCACCAGCGGCGCCGCCTGCGGGACGTCCACGAAGTACTGCCGACCATAGGTGCCCCTGACCCCCGGCAGCTGGTTGGGCAGGCAGGCCGAGAAGTCGTTGATGTTGCCGTTCTGGCCGTTGCTCTCGTGGTTGCCGGACAGCAGCTGGAACGGATACCCCTCGCCGACCCCGGTCTTGACGAGGTCGCACCACTGCTGCTCGGCACCGACGGCACCGTAGGAGAGGTCGCCGAGCGCCAGGTGCAGGTCGTTGTCGAGCCCCCCGATGGTGCTGAACACCGACTGGGCCGCAGCCGAGGACGAGAAGTCGCCTGCAGCGCTGAACCGCACCGTCGGGTCGCCCGGTGCCGAGGACACCGGGAGGGCCACTGCTGTCAGGAGCACCGCCGCGGCAAGGACCACGCGACGTCGACGACCCGTCATGCCGCTGACGCTAGGACTCTGGCGACCGACACACCTCCCCCACCGGGCGTAGGCCGGACAGCACCATCGCGGCATACCGGACACCCGCGCCCGATCTTGCGACCGTCCGCGTCTCCCCCTCGGTGTCCGGCAACGGCAGAGGGCCCCGCAGCCGAAGCTGCGGGCCCCTCAGTGGTGCTGTGGTGACGTCAGATCACTTGAGGATCTTGGTCACGCGACCGGCGCCGACGGTACGGCCTCCCTCGCGGATGGCGAACTTGAGGCCCTCCTCCATGGCGATCGGCTGGATGAGCTCGACGTTCATCTCGGTGTTGTCACCGGGCATGACCATCTCGGTGCCCTCGGGGAGGTGCACGACACCCGTCACGTCAGTCGTACGGAAGTAGAACTGCGGGCGGTAGTTGTCGTAGAACGGCGTGTGACGGCCGCCCTCGTCCTTGGACAGGATGTAGACGTTGGCCTCGAAGTCCGTGTGCGGCGTGATCGAGCCCGGCTTGCAGATGACCTGGCCGCGCTCGACGTCCTCGCGCTTGGTGCCACGAAGAAGCAGACCGACGTTCTCGCCCGCACGACCCTCGTCGAGCAGCTTGCGGAACATCTCGACACCGGTGACGGTGGTCTTGGTCGGCGGACCGGTGTGGATGCCGACGATCTCGATCTCCTCGTTGACCTTGAGGATGCCGCGCTCGATACGACCGGTGACGACGGTGCCACGACCGGTGATCGTGAACACGTCCTCCACGGGCATGAGGAACGGCTTGTCGATCTCGCGCTCCGGCTCGGGGATGGCGTTGTCGACAGCGTCCATGAGGTCCAGAACACTCTGGCCCCACTCGGCGTCGCCCTCGAGGGCCTTGAGCGCCGACACCTTGACGACCGGGAGGTCGTCGCCGGGGAACTCGTAGGAGGACAGCAGCTCGCGGACCTCCATCTCGACGAGCTCGAGGATCTCCTCGTCGTCGACCATGTCGGCCTTGTTGAGCGCCACGACGATGTAGGGGACGCCGACCTGGCGGGCCAGGAGGACGTGCTCCTTCGTCTGGGGCATCGGGCCGTCGGTCGCCGCGACCACGAGGATGGCGCCGTCCATCTGCGCCGCACCCGTGATCATGTTCTTCACGTAGTCAGCGTGACCGGGGCAGTCGACGTGGGCGTAGTGACGACCCTCCGTCTGGTACTCGATGTGCGCGATCGAGATCGTGATGCCGCGCTGCTTCTCTTCGGGCGCCTTGTCGATGTCGTCGAACGCGAACTGCGGGTTCAGGTCCGGGTACTTGTCGTGCAGGACCTTGGAAATCGCAGCCGTCAGCGTCGTCTTACCGTGGTCAATGTGACCGATGGTGCCGATGTTGACGTGCGGCTTGGTCCGCTCGAACTTTGCCTTCGCCACTTGGTGTCCTCCTCAGGACTCTCTTCTTGGTGGAACGCCTTTGTGCCCAGGTGGGACGTGGCGCGATGTGGGGGTGGTGCTTGGGGGTCAGTCAGACCGTGCTTCGACCGTGAATCTTAGCGGTCACTCACCACGGGTCTTCTTGATGATCTCCTCGGCCACAGCCTTGGGGACCTCGGCGTAGGAGTCAAACTCCATGGAGAAGCTCGCCCGACCCTGCGTCTTGGAACGCAGGTCGCCGACGTAGCCGAACATCTCGGACAGCGGGACGAGGCCGCGGACGACCTTGGCACCGCTGATGTCCTCCATGCCCTGGATCTGGCCACGGCGGGAGTTGATGTCACCGATGACGTCGCCCATGTAGTCCTCGGGCGTACGGACCTCGACGGCCATCATCGGCTCGAGGAGCACGGGGTCGGCCTTGCGGACGGCCTCCTTCAGCACCATGGAACCGGCGATCTTGAACGCCATCTCGGAGGAGTCGACGTCGTGGTAGGCACCGTCGAGCAGGGTCGCCTTGATCCCGACCAGCGGGTAGCCGGCGAGCACGCCGTACTGCATGGCGTCCTGGATACCGGCGTCGACCGACGGGATGTACTCGCGCGGGACGCGACCACCGGTGACCTTGTTCTCGAACTCGTAGAGCTCGCCGTCCTGGGTGTCCAGGGGCTCGATGGAGACCTGGACCTTGGCGAACTGGCCGGAGCCACCCGTCTGCTTCTTGTGGGTGTAGTCGTACTTCTCCACGGCGCGACGGATCGTCTCGCGGTAGGCCACCTGCGGCTTGCCGACGTTGGCCTCGACCTTGAACTCGCGCTTCATGCGGTCCACGAGGATGTCGAGGTGGAGCTCGCCCATGCCGGCGATGATGGTCTGGCCGGTCTCCTCGTCGTGGTGGACCTGGAAGGTCGGGTCCTCGGCGGAGAGCTTCTGGATGGCCGTGGAGAGCTTCTCCTGGTCACCCTTGGTCTTGGGCTCGATGGCCACCTGGATGACCGGGTCCGGGAACGTCATCGACTCGAGCACGATCTGCTCGTTCGGGTCGCTCAGGGTGTCACCGGTCGTGGTGTCCTTCAGGCCGATCGCCGCGTAGATGTGACCCGCGAGGGCCTCGTCCACGGGGTTCTCCTTGTTGGCGTGCATCTGGAACAGCTTGCCGATGCGCTCCTTGCGGCCCTTGGTCGTGTTGACGACCGCGGAGCCGGAGGAGATCTGGCCGGAGTAGACGCGGATGAAGGTCAGCGTGCCGAAGAACGGGTGCGAGGCGACCTTGAACGCCAGGGCCGAGAACGGCTCGCTGGTGTCGGGACGACGCGTCATCTCGACCTCCTCGTGGTTCGGCTTGTGGCCGACCATCGGGGGGACGTCGAGCGGCGACGGCAGGTAGTCGACGACGGCGTCGAGCATCGGCTGCACGCCGCGGTTCTTGAAGGCGGAGCCGCACAGGATCGGGTAGAGCTCGGAGTTGACCGTGAGCTTGCGGATCGCGCCCTTGATCTCCTCGGGCGTCAGCTCCTCGCCACCGAGGTACTTCTCCATGAGCTCGTCGTCGGACTCGGCGACGCGCTCGACGAGGGCGTGGCGGTACTCCTCCACCTTCTCGAGCATGTCGGCCGGGATCTCCTGGATCTCGTACTTGGCACCCATGGTGACGTCACCCTTGGCGTCACCGGGCCACACGAGCGCGCGACGGTAGATGAGGTCGACGACACCGACGAAGTCGTTCTCGGCGCCGATCGGGAGCTGCAGCACGAGGGGCTCCGCACCGAGGCGGTCCTTGATGGTGTCGACGGTGAAGTAGAAGTCCGCGCCGAGCTTGTCCATCTTGTTGACGAACGCGATGCGGGGGACGTCGTACTTGTCGGCCTGGCGCCAGACGGTCTCGGACTGGGGCTCGACGCCCTCCTTGCCGTCGAACACCGCGACGGCGCCGTCGAGGACGCGCAGCGAGCGCTCCACCTCGACGGTGAAGTCGACGTGCCCGGGGGTGTCGATGATGTTGATCTGGGTGCCCTCCCAGAAGGAGGTCACGGCGGCAGACGTGATCGTGATGCCGCGCTCCTTCTCCTGCTCCATCCAGTCGGTGGTGGAGGCACCGTCGTGGGTCTCACCGATCTTGTGGTTGACCCCGGTGTAGAAGAGGATGCGCTCAGTCGTCGTCGTCTTGCCGGCGTCGATGTGCGCCATGATCCCGATGTTGCGGACCTTGGTCAGGTCCGTCAGGACGTCGAGTGCCAATGTGATCGTCTCATCTCGCTCGTTACGAAAAATGCTGTGTGGTGCGGGGGGGCGCGTGGCCACCACGCACCTCCGGTGTGCCGCGCGCGCGAGGCGCGCGGCACACCGGGCGCTGCTACCAGCGGTAGTGCGCGAAGGCCTTGTTGGACTCGGCCATCTTGTGGGTGTCCTCGCGACGCTTCACCGCGGCACCGAGGCCGTTGGACGCGTCGAGGATCTCGTTCATGAGGCGCTCGGTCATCGTCTTCTCACGACGCTGACGCGAGTAGCCGACCATCCAGCGCAGGGCCAGCGTGGTCGCGCGGTTGGGCTTGACCTCGATCGGCACCTGGTAGGTCGCGCCACCGACACGGCGGGACTTGACCTCGAGGGTGGGACGGATGTTGTCGAGGGCACGCTTGAGCGTGACCACGGGGTCGGTGCCGGTCTTCTCGCGGCAGCCCTCGAGGGCGCCGTAGACGATCGTCTCGGCGATGGACTTCTTGCCATCGAGCAGGATCTTGTTGACCAGCTGGGTCACCAACGGGGAGTTGTGGACCGGGTCGACGACGAGGGGGCGCTTGGGCGCGGGTCCCTTACGAGGCATTACTTCTTCTCCTTCTTGGCGCCGTAGAGGGAGCGGGCCTGCTTGCGGTTCTTGACACCCTGGGTGTCGAGCGAGCCACGCACGATCTTGTAGCGGACGCCGGGGAGGTCCTTCACACGACCACCACGCACGAGCACGATCGAGTGCTCCTGCAGGTTGTGGCCGACGCCGGGGATGTAGGCCGTGACCTCGATGCCGCTGGTGAGGCGCACACGGGCGACCTTGCGCAGGGCAGAGTTCGGCTTCTTGGGGGTGGTGGTGTACACGCGCGTGCACACACCACGGCGCTGGGGCGAGCCCTTGAGGGCAGGGGTCTTGGTCTTGGTGACCTTGTCCTGACGCCCCTTGCGCACAAGCTGGTTGATCGTAGGCAACCTGTTCTCCGTACGTAGTTGATGTTCTGCGCCGTCGCTCCGCGTCAGCGGACCTTGGGCACTCCTTGGTGTGGTGCCTCGCCCGACCCCCGCACTCGGGTGTGTCGTGCTCGGCGCTCCCCCCTGCACTCTCCATGCCAGACCCATGCGGATCTGGTGTGGATTGCCCGGCGAGAGGTGGTGCTGGCCCACCAGCCTGATCCGGCGGCGGCTCCAGCGGGCGTGTCCGAGAAGTGGACCTCAGACACAGTGTTCAAAGATACCGCCTGCGTGGTGGCCCACCAAATCGGTACGACCCCGCTCCCCCGCCACGGCAGCACAGTCCTCAACACCGGCAGGCGCCCCTGTATGCCGCGCGGTGGGGCCCCGCACGGCCGAGGGGGCCGGCCCGGCGAACCGGACCGACCCCCTCGGGATCGTGCTGTGCGAGCGAGTGGTCAGTCCAGACCCAGCTCGGCGTCGTCGAGGCGGATGGCCTCGCCGGAGCCCGGGCCGAAGACCGGGTAGTCGTACTCGTAGCTCGGCATCGAGTACATCGCCGCCTTGGCCTCTTCTGTGGCCTCGACCTTGATGTTCCGGTAGCGCGGGAGACCCGTGCCGGCCGGGATGAGCTTTCCGAGGATGACGTTCTCCTTCAGACCCAGCAGCGGGTCCGACTTCCCGTTCATCGCAGCCTCGGTCAGCACGCGGGTCGTCTCCTGGAAGGAGGCGGCCGACAGCCACGAGTCGGTGGCGAGCGACGCCTTGGTGATACCCATGAGCTCGGGGCGACCCGAGGCCGGGCGGCCACTCTCGGCGACGACGCGACGGTTCTCGTTCTCGAAGCGGCCACGCTCGGCCAGCTCACCGGGGAGCAGGTCGGCGTCACCGGACTCGATGATCGTGATCCGGCGCAGCATCTGCCGCACGATGACCTCGATGTGCTTGTCGTGGATCGACACACCCTGCTGGCGGTAGACGTGCTGGACCTCGTCGACCAGGTGCATCTGGACCGCACGCGGGCCGAGGATGCGCAGGACCTGCTTCGGGTCGATGGAACCGACCGTCAGCTGGTGACCGACCTCGACGTGCTCGCCGTCCTGCACGAGCAGGCGCGCACGCTTGCTCACGGGGTAGGCGTGCTCCTCGGAGCCGTCGTCCGGCGTGAGCATCAGGCGACGAGTCTTGTCCGTGTCCTCGATCGTGACGCGGCCGGAGGCCTCGGCGATCGGGGAGACACCCTTCGGGGTACGGGCCTCGAAGAGCTCGACGACACGCGGCAGACCCTGGGTGATGTCGTCACCAGCCACACCACCGGTGTGGAAGGTACGCATCGTCAGCTGGGTGCCGGGCTCACCGATGGACTGGGCGGCGATGATGCCGACCGCCTCACCGATGTCGACGAGCTTGCCGGTGGCCAGCGAACGGCCGTAGCAGGCGGCGCAGGTGCCGACGTGGGACTCACAGGTGAGCACCGAGCGGACCTTGACCTCCTCGACGCCGGCGGCGACGAGAGCGTCGATGACCACGTCACCGAGGTCGATGCCGGCCACGGCGAGGACGGAGCCGTCCTTCTCCACGTCCGCGGCGAGCGTCCGCGCGTAGACCGAGGTCTCCACGTCGTCGTGCTCGACCAGCGCACCGTTCGCGTTCTTCTGCGCGATCGGCATGGTGAGGCCACGGTCGGTGCCGCAGTCGTCCTCGCGGATGATGACGTCCTGCGACACGTCCACCAGACGACGGGTCAGGTAACCGGAGTCGGCGGTGCGCAGGGCGGTGTCGGCAAGACCCTTACGGGAACCGTGCGTGGAGATGAAGAACTCGAGCACCGACAGACCCTCGCGGAAGTTCGCGCGGATCGGACGCGGGATGATGTCGCCCTTCGGGTTGGACACCAGACCACGCATACCGGCGATCTGACGCAGCTGCATCCAGTTACCACGCGCACCCGAGGACACCATCTTGTAGATGGTGTTCGTCTTCGGGAGGTTGGCCTCCATCTCCTTGGCGACCTCGTTGGTCGCCTGGGTCCAGATCTCGATGAGCTCCTGACGACGCTCGTCGTCGGTGATCAGACCGCGCTCGTACTGGACCTGGACCTTGGTGGCCTTGGTCTCGTACGCCTCGAGGATCTCGAGCTTGCGCGGCGGGGTCACGACGTCGGAGATGGCGACCGTGGTGCCCGAGCGGGTCGCCCAGTGGAAGCCGTACTCCTTGAGTGCGTCGAGGCTCGCAGCCACCTGCACCTTGCTGTAGCGCTCGGCGAGGTCGTTGACGATCGTCGAGAGGCGCTTCTTGTCCACGACGGCGTCGACGAACGGGTAGTCCACCGGCAGCGTCTGGTTGAACAGCGCGCGACCGAGGGTCGTCTCGAACGTCAGCGACGCGACCTGGCCCTGGGCGTCGGCCTCGACACCCTCGGGCAGCTCGGTGCCCGGGATCGGGACGACGTCCAGCAGCCGGATCTTGATCTTGCTGCCGAGCTCGAGCTGGCCGGCGTCGAACGCCATCCGCGCCTCGGAGACCGAGGAGAACGCACGACCGGTGCCGCGACCCTCCTCCACCTCGGAGGTGAGGTGGTAGAGGCCGATGATCATGTCCTGGGTGGGCATGGTCACCGGACGACCGTCGGCCGGCTTCAGGATGTTGTTGCTCGAGAGCATGAGGATGCGGGCCTCGGCCTGCGCCTCGGTGCTCAGCGGCACGTGGACAGCCATCTGGTCACCGTCGAAGTCGGCGTTGAAGGCCGAGCAGACGAGCGGGTGGATCTGGATGGCCTTGCCCTCGACGAGCTGCGGCTCGAACGCCTGGATGCCGAGACGGTGCAGCGTGGGTGCACGGTTGAGCAGCACGGGGTGCTCGGTGATGACCTCTTCGAGGACGTCCCACACGACCGGACGGGCGCGCTCGACCATGCGCTTGGCCGACTTGATGTTCTGCGCGTGGTCGAGGTCGACCAGGCGCTTCATCACGAACGGCTTGAAGAGCTCCAGGGCCATCTGCTTGGGCAGACCGCACTGGTGCAGCTTCAGCTGCGGGCCGACGACGATGACCGAACGGCCGGAGTAGTCGACGCGCTTGCCGAGCAGGTTCTGGCGGAAACGACCCTGCTTGCCCTTGAGCATGTCGGACAGCGACTTGAGCGGACGGTTGCCGGGACCCGTGACCGGGCGACCACGACGGCCGTTGTCGAAGAGGCTGTCGACGGCCTCCTGGAGCATCCGCTTCTCGTTGTTGACGATGATCTCGGGCGCACCGAGGTCGAGCAGCCGCTTGAGGCGGTTGTTGCGGTTGATGACGCGGCGGTACAGGTCGTTCAGGTCGGAGGTCGCGAAGCGGCCACCGTCCAGCTGCACCATCGGACGCAGGTCCGGCGGGATGACCGGGACGGCGTCCAGGACCATGCCGTCGGGCTTGTTGGTCGTGACCTGGAACGCGGTGACGACCTTGAGCCGCTTGAGGGCACGGGTCTTCTTCTGGCCCTTGCCGGTCGCGATGATCTCGCGCAGCAGCTCCGCCTCGGCCTCGAGGTCGAAGGTCTGCAGACGCTTCTGGATCGCCGCGGCGCCCATGCCGCCCTCGAAGTAGAGGCCGAACCGGTCGCGCATCTCGCGGTAGAGGATCTCGTCACCCTCGAGGTCCTGGACCTTGAGGTTCTTGAACCGGTCCCAGACCTGCTCGAGGCGCTCGATCTGCTGGTCCGCACGCTTGCGGATCTGGTTCATCTCGCGCTCGGCGGACTCGCGGACCTTGCGGCGCGCGTCGGCCTTGGCACCCTCGGCCTCGAGCTCGGCGATGTCGGACTCGAGGCGCTTGGCGCGGGCCTCGACCTCGGAGTCACGCTTGTTGGAGAACTCCTTCTTCTCGACCTCGATCTGCGCCTCGAGCGACGGCAGGTCCTTGTGGCGCTGCTCGTCGTCGACGGACGTGATCATGTAGGCCGCGAAGTAGATGACCTTCTCGAGGTCCTTCGGGGCCAGGTCGAGCAGGTACCCCAGGCGCGACGGGACGCCCTTGAAGTACCAGATGTGGGTGACGGGGGCGGCGAGCTCGATGTGGCCCATCCGCTCACGACGCACCTTGGCGCGAGTGACCTCGACGCCGCAGCGCTCACAGATGATGCCCTTGAAGCGGACCCGCTTGTACTTGCCGCAGTTGCACTCCCAGTCCCGGGTGGGGCCGAAGATGCGCTCGCAGAACAGGCCCTCCTTCTCGGGCTTGAGCGTGCGGTAGTTGATGGTTTCCGGCTTCTTCACCTCACCGTGGCTCCACTGACGGATGTCGTCAGCAGTGGCCAGGCCGATGCGCAGTTCGTCAAAGAAGTTGACGTCGAGCACGTGGTTCCTTCTTCCGTGTCTCTAGCTGTAAATCTTGGGGTTGGTCGGGAGGAGGGGCGGTGTGCCGCGCGTCACCGGGGTGACCGCGCGGCACACCAGTGCCTCAGACCTCTTCGACCGAACTGGGCTCGCGCCGGGACAGGTCGATTCCGAGCTCCTCCGCCGCGCGGAAGACGTCCTCGTCGGACTCCTTCAGCTCGATGGACGTGCCGTCGCTGCTGAGGACCTCGACGTTGAGGCACAGCGACTGCATCTCCTTGATGAGCACCTTGAAGGACTCGGGGATGCCGGGCTCGGGGATGTTGTCGCCCTTGACGATCGCCTCGTAGACCTTCACGCGGCCCTGGACGTCGTCGGACTTGATGGTGAGCAGCTCCTGCAGCGCGTAGGCGGCGCCGTAGGCCTCGAGGGCCCACACCTCCATCTCACCGAAGCGCTGGCCACCGAACTGCGCCTTACCACCCAGCGGCTGCTGCGTGATCATGGAGTACGGGCCGGTGCTGCGGGCGTGGATCTTGTCGTCCACGAGGTGGTGGAGCTTGAGGATGTACATGTAGCCCACGGAGACCGGCTCGGGGAACGGCTCGCCGGAGCGACCGTCGAAGAGCCGGGACTTGCCGGAGCCGTCGATGAGGCGCACGTCGTCGCGGGTCTTGGTCGTGGAGTCGAGCAGACCCACGATCTCGTCCTCGCGCACACCGTCGAACACCGGGGAGGCCACGCGCGTGCCGGCGGGCGCCGTGCGGGCGTCCTCCGGGATGAGCTTGGCCCAGTCCGGGTTGCCGGCGATCTCCCAGCCGCGTGAGGCGGCCCAGCCGAGGTGCAGCTCGAGGATCTGGCCGACGTTCATGCGGCCGGGGACACCGAGCGGGTTGAGCACGACGTCCACGGGGGTGCCGTCCTCGAGGAACGGCATGTCCTCGACGGGCAGGATCTTGGAGATGACGCCCTTGTTGCCGTGACGGCCGGCGAGCTTGTCACCATCGGTGATCTTGCGCTTGTTGGCGACGTAGACGCGGACGAGCTGGTTGACGCCCGGGGGCAGGTCGTCGCCCTCGTCCTTGTCGAACACCTTCACGCCGATGACCGTGCCGGTCTCGCCGTGGGGCACCTTCAGGGACGTGTCACGGACCTCGCGGGCCTTCTCACCGAAGATGGCGCGCAGCAGGCGCTCCTCCGGCGTCAGCTCGGTCTCACCCTTGGGCGTGACCTTGCCGACGAGCAGGTCGCCGTCGCGGACCTCGGCACCGATGCGGATGATGCCGCGCTCGTCGAGGTCGGCCAGGACCTCCTCGGAGACGTTCGGGATGTCCCGCGTGATCTCCTCCGGCCCGAGCTTGGTGTCACGGGCGTCGACCTCGTGCTCCTCGATGTGGATCGAGGAGAGGACGTCGTCCTGCACCAGGCGCTGGCTGAGGATGATCGCGTCCTCGTAGTTGTGGCCCTCCCACGGCATGAACGCCACGAGCAGGTTGCGCCCGAGGGCCATCTCGCCGCCCTCGGTCGCGGGACCGTCGGCGATGACGCCGCCGGCCTCGACCCGGTCGCCCTCGTTGACGACGACGACCTGGTTGTAGGACGTGCCCTGGTTGGAGCGGCCGAACTTGGTGATCCGGTACGTGCGCGTCGAGCCGTCGTCACCAGCGACGGTGACGAGGTCGGCGGAGACCTCGGTGACCACACCAGCGGCCTCGGCACGGACGACGTCGCCCGAGTCGAGCGCGGCGCGGTACTCCATGCCGGTGCCGACCAGCGGCGCCTCGGACTTGACCAGCGGCACCGCCTGGCGCTGCATGTTGGAGCCCATGAGCGCGCGGTTGGCGTCGTCGTGCTCGAGGAAGGGGATCAGCGCGGTCGCGGCCGACACCATCTGGCGGGCGGAGACGTCCATGAAGTCGACGTCCTCACCGGGGATGTAGTCGACCTCGCCACCCTTGGTGCGGACCAGGACGCGCTCGTCGGTGAAGTTGCCCTCGGCGTCGATGACGGCGTTGGCCTGCGCGATGACGTGGCGGTCCTCCTCGTCAGCCGACAGGTAGTGGATCTCGTCGGTGACCTGACCCTTGACGACCTTGCGGTACGGGGTCTCGATGAAGCCGAAGGCGTTGATCCGCCCGTAGGACGCCAGCGAGCCGATCAGGCCGATGTTCGGGCCTTCCGGGGTCTCGATGGGGCACATGCGACCGTAGTGCGACGGGTGGACGTCACGGACCTCCATGCCGGCGCGGTCACGGGACAGACCACCCGGGCCGAGGGCCGACAGACGCCGCTTGTGCGTCAGGCCCGCGAGCGGGTTGTTCTGGTCCATGAACTGCGACAGCTGCGAGGTGCCGAAGAACTCCTTGATCGAGGCCACCACGGGGCGGATGTTGATCAGGGTCTGCGGCGTGATCGCCTCGACGTCCTGCGTGGTCATGCGCTCGCGGACGACGCGCTCCATGCGGGACAGGCCGGTGCGGACCTGGTTCTGGATGAGCTCGCCGACGTTGCGCAGGCGACGGTTGCCGAAGTGGTCGATGTCATCGACCTCGACGACGACCTCCTCGCCGTTCTTGCCGGCCAGGGTGGTCTCTCCGGCGTGCAGCGTGACGATGTACTTGATCGTCGCGACGATGTCGTCCACCGACAGGACCGAGTCGCCGAGCTCGGCGGCGACGCCCAGCTTGCGGTCGATCTTGTAGCGGCCGACCTTGGCGAGGTCGTAGCGCTTGGGGTTGAAGTAGAGGTTGTCCAGGAGCGTCTGGGCCGCCTCACGGGTCGGCGGTTCGCCCGGACGCAGCTTGCGGTAGATGTCGAGCAGCGCGTCGTCCTGGCCGGCCGTGTGGTCCTTCTCCAGGGTGAGTCGCATCGACTCGTAGTCGCCGAACTCCTCGAGGATGTCGGCCTCGGACATGCCGAGCGCCTTGAGGAGCACGGTGACCGACTGCTTGCGCTTGCGGTCGACGCGGACGCCGACCATGTCGCGCTTGTCGATCTCGAACTCGAGCCACGCACCGCGGCTCGGGATGATCTTCGACGTGTAGATGTCCTTGTCGGACGTCTTGTCGGGCGTGCGCTCGAAGTAGACGCCGGGGCTGCGGACCAGCTGCGACACGACGACACGCTCGGTGCCGTTGATGACGAAGGTGCCGCGCTCGGTCATGAGCGGGAAGTCACCCATGAACACCGTCTGGCTCTTGATCTCGCCGGTGGTGGTGTTCATGAACTCCGCGGTGACGAACAGGGGCGCGGAGTAGGTCTGGTCGCGCTCCTTGCAGTCCTCGATGGAGTACTTGACGTCCTCGAAGCGGTGGTCGCGGAACGACAGCGACATGGAGCCGCTGAAGTCCTCGATCGGAGAGATTTCCTCGAAGATCTCCTCGAGGCCGGAGCGATCCGGCACATCCCCCCGGCCCGCGGCCTTGGCTTCTGCGACACGGGCCTGCCAGCGCTCGTTACCGAGCAGCCAGTCGAAGCTTTCCGTTTGCAGCGCCAGGAGGTCGGGGACCTCGAGGGGTTCGCGGATCTTCGCGAACGACAGACGGCCAGAAGCCGTCCGTGCGGTGGACACAGTCTGAGTCGCGTTGCGCGAGGCAGCCAAGGAGGGGTCCTTCCACGGGCCTGTCTTAAAACTGATGGTTCGAAACCGAATTGGCGCCAGCCGCCGTCACGACCCTGGTCGGCAGGGGCTCCGTGTCCGTGCCGGAGGGCACGGCGAAGAGCTTCTGTCCGAAGTGGGGGCGCGAAAGAGGGCAGCGCAAAGGATGAGCATACACGTGGAGGGCAGCCTCGTCCAACCGTGTCCAGCGGGCTCAGCCCAGCCGTTGACGGGGGTCTCGCCCCCACAAGGGGCGGGTCGACGCAGACGAGGATGACGCGCCCACGGCCCGACGTCAAGGGCGCCACCCCGAGGAGGAGCCGAACGGTCCCCCTGCACGGCGGCGGCGACGTCCCCGTGGGGACGTCGCCGCAGGTCAGCGTGGTCGTGGTCCGTGGGTCAGAAGGCGTCGACCCGGCTGATCAGCCACCGGTCCCCGACCTTCGACAGGGTGGCGAGGACGCGGTTCTGGTCGACGACGGGCTCCTTCTGGTCGGTCCCCACCCGCGCCTGGTTGACGAAGGCCATCACCTTCACGCTCGTCGGGGACGAGCTCACCACGCCGAGGTCGGACACCCGGGCCTGGACGACGGTCTGGTTCTTCACCGCGAGCGGCTTGATCTCCTTGTCCATGGCGGTGGAGAACTCCGCCTTGAACCCGCCGGTGAGCAGGCCCTCGATCTGGGCGGCCTGCCCGTCGATGGTCTTGTAGTTGTAGCTGAGCATCTGCTCGATGGACGTGCGGGCCTGGTTGGTGGCCGCGCGTTCGGCGCGTTCGTCGGCTCCGCCGTCCTGGAGGCTGACGCCGGCGACGGTGCCCAGCACGGCCAGGCTCGCGACGAGGGACAGGACTGGCGCGACCCATCGACGACGTCCCCCTCCGGTGCCGTCGGACTGCCCGCCTGCCGTGACGGTCCGGTCGGCGACGGGAGGGGTACGGCGCCCTGGCCGCTTCACGGCGAACGTGCGCCCGGCGGGGCGGGCGTCGGACGTCGTCCGGGCGTCGGAGGTGGTGCGGGCGTCGGGGGCGGTGCCGGTCGTCGGCCCGCCGCCGGCCGTGCTGGCGCTCGGCAGGGGGGTCCCCGTCACCGAGGTCTCGACCTCCGCGCCGTGCGATGCGGCGCGGGCCCGGGACCGGTGGCCGGCGACCTTCGGACGGGGACGGGGCGTGTCAGCCGACGAACTCAAGGTTCTCCACCTTCCAGTCTGCGCCGACCTTCCGCAGCTCCAGCCGCATCCGGTAGGTCTTGGTCTCCCCCGCCGGCACGGCGGTGTTCTTCGTCGGGGCGACGACGCCGACGAGCGCGACCGCGGAGTCGAGGTCGCCGGAGACGAGAGCCGCCTCCGAGCGCTGGACCGTCGAGACGGTCTTGTTGGCGACCAGGACCTTCTTGAGCTGGTCGACGGAGGTCGAGTAGCTCTTGAGGAAGTCGCCGGTGGCACCGGCCCGCACTCGGGCGGTGTCGGCATCCACGGTGGTGTGGTCGACGCTGACGAAGTTGATGGCCAGCTGCCTGGCCGCCGCCGTGGCGGCGGCGTTCGCCGCGGTCGTCTGCCGCGCTGCATACCAGTCCCGTCCGCGGGTGGCCGCGAGGGCCACGGACGCGACGAGCGCCAGCACGACGAGGACCCACACGAGGCGTGGGGTGATGCGTGCGACGCCGACCCGCTGGGCGGTGTCGGTCTCCTGCTGTGTGTCGGCGGACGACCGTGGGGTCGGGGTGTCCGCGTTCACCGCCCTCCCGGCGTGGGTGGTGATCGTGCTCATCGAGCAGCCTCCTTCATGATCCACAACCACGAGGGATCGCTGCTCTCACCCCCTGGGGGGAGCACGGGCACCGTCACCTGTGGCGTTGTCATGCCCAACGACGCAGCCATGCCCGGGGATACGGGCTGGTCGCCGAAAGCCAGCGGCACGGTCGCGTTGGCTCCCCCGCCCGAGGGCCCGGGAGCGTTCTGCGCACCGCGCACGGTTGTCCCCGAGCCGCGCGGCGCCGTGCACCGGGCGCTGGTGTTCACCGGAGGCAGGTTCGTCGTCGTCTTCGGGTTGGTGCGCTTGGTGCCGCCGTAGCCGGCCTCGCAGACGTGCGGCTCCTGGGCCAGGGCCAGGCCGAAGTGGGCCGTTCCGTCCCCGGGCACGACGGTGTAGCCGCCGGCCACGACGTCGGGGTAGGTGACGAGGAGCTGCTGGATGCCGTCGACCCTCGCGGTGGTCACCTGGCCCACGGTGATGAGGTTGGCCAGCAGGGCGGCAAGGTTGCCCTGGTTGTCGCGGATCAGGGCCTCGAGCTCCTTGGACGCCACCACCCCGCGGTCCAGGACCAGGCGCAGGTCGCCGTCGGAGGCCTTGAGGGTGTCGGCGAGGTCGGCGAAGTTCGAGGCGAAGACCTTGATCTCGCCCGAGGTGTCGCGCTGGGTGTCGAGCACGATCCGGCCGTCGTCCAGCAGCTTCTTGGTCTCGGGGAGGGCCTCCGTGGCCGCCTTGGTGAGCGCGTCGCCGCTGTCGATGAGCCGCTGGACGTCCTTGCCGCCGTCGGCGAACCCGTCGCCGAGCTCGTCCACGACCGTCGACAGGTCGTCACGGTCGACGGAGTTGACCGTGCGGTCGAGGTCGAGCAGGAGGGTGTCCACCCGCAACGGGTACTGCGTGTCCTTGCGCGGGATCGTGTCGCCGTCGGCGAGCACCTCCCCACCCTCGCTGCGGGGCTGGAAGTCGAGGTACTGCTCCCCCACCGCCGAGCGGTTCTCCACGACGACCTTGGTGTCCTTGGGGATCTTCACCCCCCGCTCGATCTTGGCCTCGACGACGACGCCGTCGCTGGACAGGCGCAGGTTGTCGACGCGACCGACGGTGACGCCGCGGTAGGAGACCTCGGAGCCGACGAAGATGCCGCCGGACTGGGCGAAGTCCGCAGCGACGTGGAACTGCCCGCCGACCACCCGGTCGTAGAGGCCGACGTAGCGGGCCGACAGCACCGACACGGTG
The DNA here is from genome assembly GCF_039532215.1 of Pedococcus aerophilus. Lineage (NCBI taxonomy): Bacteria > Bacillati > Actinomycetota > Actinomycetes > Micrococcales > Intrasporangiaceae > Pedococcus > Pedococcus aerophilus. Next base: position 1,446,133 of record NZ_BAAARN010000001.1, read on the forward strand.
ACGAGCGTGATGAGGAGGAAGGCGAACAGCTGCACCTTCACCGAGCGGCGGATCATGCGCCACCTCCATAGAGCGAGCGCCAGGAGCCGTCGGATCCGGACCCCGACTGCTGGGAGGACAGGCACAGCGGCGGACAGGCCACCCCGCCACCGGACGTGCTGCTGCTCGACGACGAGGTGCCCTGGGGCAGCGGCAGGTCGGGCACGCTGGGGACGCTCGGGGGGTTCGGGACCGGCAGCGAGGGGACCGACGGCAGCGACGGCAGCGAGGGCAGGTCCGTGGGCAGGTCGGTGGGAAGGCCGGTCGGCAGCCCCGTGGGCAGCCCGCCGCCCGGCAGGGTGGGCAGGCCGAGGTTGCCGGCGAGGTTGGTGAGGTTGAGGTCGAGGTCGGCCGAGAGGTTCGTGTAGTCGCCCTTGATGGCGCCCGTGGCGCTGTCGGGGAAGGGATAGGTCAGGAACAGCTGGAGCGACTTCGGGAGGTCGTCCCCGGCCTTGGTGAGCTGGGCGAGGATCGGCTCGAGCGCCTCGAGGTTGGCCTTGGTGTCGGCCTTGCTCTGGGCGATGACGTCGGTGCCGACTGCGCCGAGTCGGCTCAGCGACGCGAGCAGCTGCACGAGCTGCTTGCGCTGGTCGGCCAGGACCTTCAGGCCCCCGGGCATGGTGTCCAGCGCCCGCTGGAGGTCGTCCTTCTGGGCGGCCAGGCGCGCGGCCAGCTTGTCGATGTTGTCGATGGCGCGGACGATCTCGCTCTTCTGCTGGTCCAGGCCGCCGACGAAGGTGTCGAGCTGGGTGATGAGGTCCTTGATCTCGGTCTCGTTGCCGCTGAGCGCGTTGTTGAGCTCGGTCTCGATGACCTTCAGCTGGGCGACGCCACCACCGTTGAGCAGCAACGACATCGCGCTCAGCACCTCCTCGACCTCGGGGTTGCGCCCGGTGCGGTCGAGGGGGATGTTGTCGCCGTTGCCGAGGGCCCCCTCGGGTGCCCCGGCCTTCGGCGGCGCGAGCTCGACGTACTTCTCGCCGAGCAGCGAGGTCTGCTTGAGCTCGGCCACGGCGTTGTCGGGCAGCTTGACGTCCTTGGGCAGGCGCAGCGTGACCCGGGCCGTCCAGCCGTTGAGCTCGATCTTCTCGACCGAGCCGACGGTGACCTGGTCGACCTTGACCGAGGACTGCGGCACGAGGTCGAGGACGTCGGCGAACTCCGCCGTGACGCGGATGGTGTCGCCCCGGTTGGCGGCCCCACCGGGCAGCGGAAGGTCGAAGGCCCCCTGGCACCCGGTGGTGGTGACCACGGCGCCGACGGCGAGGCCGACCGCGAGGAGACGACCCCGCGGCATACGGGTCGGGCGGTGGGTCCGGTCGATGGTCTTCATGGTGCTCACCGGTTCCCTTCCAGGAGCCCACCGAGGGTGGGGTCGGCCCCTCGCAGCCGGACGCCCGGGGTGCTCTGGGTCGACGGGGTGGTCGAGGTCGCGGTCTTCGTGGTCGATGCCTCGGGACCGGTGCCGCCCTGCGACCTCGGTATGGCGCTCAGCAGGTCGGTGGGGAGGTCCACCCCCGCCCCCTCGAGGGTGTCGAGGAGGTCGGTGATCGGCTTGAGGAGCCCGTCGACGGTCGTGCACAGGCTCGGGGGCTGGCCGCTCGCGGTGATGAGGTTGCACAGCAGCGTCTGGAGCTTGAGGTTCTCGTTGACGTTGGCGCGGGTGTCGAGGGTGCCGCTCTTGGGGTTGTAGGCGTTCTGGAGGTTGCTGATCGCGACCGGAGCGTTGGTCAGCGTCTCGGCCAGGGCGTCGCGCTGCTTGGCCACCGTGCCGGTGACGGACGCGAGCTGGCCGATGTTCGTCGTGAGCGAGGTCCGGTTGTCGCGGACGAACGAGCTGACCTCGCTCAGGGCGACGGCGAGGTTCTTCAGCGCGGCCGCGAGGTCGTCGCGCTCGGCGTCGAGCTGGGTCGACACGCTGGCGAGGTCGGCGTTGAGGCGCCGGACCTGGGCGTCGTTGGTGGCCAGCATCGAGGTGAAGGTCTGCAGGTTCTTCACCGTGCCGAACAGGTCGTTCCGTCCGCCCGACAGGGTCTGGAGCGCCAGGCTGAGGTCGCGGTTGGTGTCGTGCAGCTTCTGGCCCTGGCCGTCGAGGTTCTTCGCGCCGGTGTCGAGGGCGTCCGCGAGGGCACCGTCCTTGTTGGCGCCGGTGGGGCCGAGCGCCACGAGCAGGTCGTCCAGGCTCGAGGAGATCCGGTCGAGCTCGACCGGTACGGCGGTGCGGTCCAGGCCGATCTTGGCGTCGTCCTTCATCACCGGTCCCCCGGTGTAGGCGGGGAACAGCTGCACGTAGCGGTCGCTGACGAGGGACGGTGCCACGACTGCGGCCTGGGCCTGCGCCGGCACCTTGTACTTCGCGTCGTACTCGAAGACGACCTCGACCTTGTCGCCCTTCGGGTTCACCTCGCTGACCTCCCCCACCTGCACGCCGAGGATGCGGACGTCGGAGCCGGGGAAGAGGCCGACGGCCCGGGAGAACTCGCCGGTCACCCGGATCGTCTCGTGCCGGGGCCAGAAGGCGTAGGCGCCGGCAGCGAGGGCCACGACCGTGAGCGCGGCCACGGCCTTCGGTATGAAGCCCGCGAGGGGGCCGGTGGTCGGGCGTGCCATCACTGGCCTCCGAGTTCGACGGGGGTGGTGAGGTTCTCGATGTAGGTGTCGAACCAGCGGCCGTTGCCGAGCACGTTGGCGAACAGCCGCGTGAACGGCGCCATCGCCGCGATCGTGTCGCCCAGGTCCTTCTCGTGCTTCTGCAGCACCGCGAGGACCTTGGTCAGCTGGTCCAGGGCCGGCTTGAGCTGGGCCCGGTTGTCGCGCACCAGTCCGGTGATCTGCTGGGCCATCGCCGAGGTGTTGACGAACAGCGTGTGGATGTCCTCGCGCCGCGCCTCGAGCTCGACCAGCAGCAGGTCGGCGTTCTTGATGATCGACTCGATCGCCTTGTTCCGCTGGGCCACCGTGCCGGAGACGCTGTTGGCCGAGGCGAGGAGCTTCTTCAGCTCGGCGTCGCGTGAGGCGATCGTCCGGGACAGCCGACTGAGTCCGTCGAGGGCCGCCCTGACCTCCTCGGGACTGTCCTTGAACTCTGTGGCGAGGGTCGTCAGCGAGGTCGCCAACGCCCCCGTGTCGATGCGCTCGGTGGTCGTCGCGAGGTCGCTGAAGGCGTTGACGATGTCGTAGGACGACACGGTGCGGTCGAGCGGGATCTCGGTGTCCTCCTTGAGCTGGCCGGGCCCGGCGGGCTCGAGCGCGAGGTACTTCTGACCGAGCAGGGTCTTCATGCGCACGGATGCGGCGGTCTGGGTGCCGAAGGCGGCGGGCTCGGTGACCTTGAAGTCGACGACGACGTGATCGCCCGCGAGGTCTACGCCCTGGACCTTTCCGACCTTCACGCCGGCGATGCGGACGTCGTCGCCCTCGACCAGTCCTCCGGCCTCGCTGAACGCTGCCCGGTAGGAGTCGCCGCCGCCGATCAGCGGGATGCTCTGGATGTTGAAGGCCAGCAGCAGCAGGACGGCGATGACGAGCAGCCCGGCCGCCCCGATCGGGACGGGGTTGCGCTCGCGGAACGGGATGGCCATCAGGAGCACCTCGCAGCCGAGAGCTGTTCGGGCTTGTCGAGCTTCACCGCGGGGCCGACGGGCAGCTTGATCGTCCCGCTGAAGTCGCAGAGGTAGAAGTTGAACCACGAGCCGTAGGTCGCCGTCCGGGTGATGGTGTTGATCTTCCCGGGCGAGGTCGTCAGGAACTTCTCGAAGGTGGCGGTGTTGGCCGGCTCGTTGAGGTTCGTCGCGAGGGACCGCAGGTTGGCGATGTCGGACTTCAGGGGCGCCCGGGTGACCTTGAGGAGGTCAGCGGTCTGCGCGGTCAGCGAGTTGATGTTGGTGAGCGAGGCGCCGATGGTCTTGCGGTCGGCGGCCAGCCCTGACACGAACCGCTGGAGCTGGTCGATGAGCTCCTTGAGTGCCGCGTCGCGCTCGTCGACGGTGCCGAGGACGGTGTTGAGGTTGCTGATCGTGCGGCCGATGACCTCGTCGCGGTCGGCCAGCGTCGAGGTGAGCGAGGCGGTCTTCGCGAGCAGCGAGTTGATGTTGCCGCCCTCCCCCTGCAGGACGCTGATGATGTTGCCCGAGAGCTCGTTGACGTCCTTCGGGGACAACGCGGCGAACAACGGCTTGAACCCGTTGAAGAGCACCGTGAGGTCGAGGGCGGACTGGGTGCGCTTCAACCCGATGGTGGCGCCGTCCTTGAGCGGGCGGGCCCCGCCGACCTCCTGGGTGAGGGCGATGTAGCGCTCCCCCACGAGGTTGCGGTACTTGATGGTCGCCTTGGTGCCCTCGGTGAGGACGCTGGTCTTGAGGACCTTGAACTCGACATCGGCGTGGACGCGGTCCTTGGCGACGGCGATGGCCTTGACCTCACCGACGCGGACGCCCGCGATGCGGACCTCCTGGCCGGCGGCCAGGCCGGTGACGTCCTCGAAGACGGCGGTGTACGTCGCCTTGTCGCCGAACTGGATGTTGGCGATCGTCGCGGCGAGGGTGCCCGTGGCCAGCAGGGTGGCGACGACGAAGACGATGAACTTCACGAGGCTCGAACGAGTGTTCATCGGGGTCCTCGCGAAGTATCGGAGTGACGGAGGAACGCAGAACTTCGTGGGGTGATGTTCATCGCTGGGACACCACCGTTCCGCGGAGCATCGGCCCTGCCAGGAGGGTCGTGATGGCGGACGGCTCGGCCGAGCCGGTCCCGGACAGCAGGGCCGCGACCACGTGCTGCTCCTCCTCGGTGCCGGCGAGACCCGAGTCGGCCCCGACGATGGTTGACCCCGATGCGCCCGAGAAGGCCGTCGGCAGTGCGCTGCCTGCGCTCGTGCCACCGGCCCTGGTGCCGTCGTCGAAGTGGATTCCCTTGCGGGGCTTGGCCTGGTTGCCGAAGGTGCCCGGCAGGCCGAAGCAGTTCGGGCCGCGGGTCTCGCCCCAGCGGGGCTCCTCACCGGGCTGGTAGCCGGGGCGCTGGGGGGCGACCTCGACGGTGATGTGGAAGGTGTCGTCACGGAACGCCTCGTCGATGCGCGGCACCCAGTTGGTCAGGGCGGTGGCCATGCAGGGGTACTCGGGCGAGTACTTCGCGAACAGCTCCACCGTCGGCCGCTGCACCTGACCCACCCGGATGATCCGCTCCCCGTTCGCCTCCAGGAACCCCGACGCCTCGTTCGCGAACCCCGCCGTCCCCGCCAGGAACCCCGCCAACACCTCCTTCTTCTGCACGATCGTCGTGTTCGTCGTCGCCAACGTCGACGCCGCCCGCACCAGATCCGGCGCCGCCACCGCATACGTGCTCGCCAGGTCAGCCAACCCCGAGATGTCCGCCTGGATCACCGGCACCTTCGGGTTCAGCTCCTTGAAGTAGGAGTCCACCAGCACCAGGTTCTGACCCAACCGCGTCCCACGACCCTCCAACGCCGACGCCAACGCGTTCAACGTCGCCGACAGCTTCTCCGGCCGCACCGCCCGCAACAACGGCAACAGGTCCGCGAACACCTTCTCCAGCTCGATCGCCACGCTCGACCGGTCCTGGGTGATGACGTCGCCCTCGGCGATGGTGCCCCCCGGTCCACCCGCGTCCGGTGACACGAGGTCGACGTACCGCTCACCGAAGAGGGTCTTCGGCAGGAGCCGGGCCGTGACGTTCGCCGGGATGAGCGTGGCCATCTCCGGCTTGAGCGCCAGCTCGAGGCTGGCCCCCTTGCCCGTCGTGCGGATCGAGCGCACCTCGCCGACGATGAGGCCGCGCAGCTTCACGTCCGAGGCCGCCTGCAGCTGCGAGCCGATGCGGTCGGTGAGGAGGGTGACGGTCACGACGGGCGTGAACCGCTTCTGGAAGGAGGCGATGCTCAGGCCCACGAGGAGGGCGACGACGGCGATGAACGCCACGCCATACGCCTTGTTGCCCAGGCGGGACAGGGCGCCCTTGGCGGGGCCCACGGTGGTGGTGTCGGACATGCGCTAACCCGCGATCCGGACGGTCGTCGTGGCGCCCCACACCGCGAGCGAGAAGAAGAAGTCCACGATGTTGATGGCCACGATCGAGGTGCGGACGGCCTTGCCCACGGCCACGCCGACGCCGGCCGGACCGCCGGAGGCGTTGTAGCCGTAGTAGCAGTGGATCAGGATGATGACGACCGCGAAGACCATCACCTTGAGGAAGGAGAACAGCACGTCGATCGGCGGCAGGAAGAGGTGGAAGTAGTGGTCGTAGGTGCCCTTGGACTGCCCGAAGTACTCGGTGACGATGAACCGGGTCGCGCCGTACGACGACAGCAGGCCGAGCACGTAGAGGGGCACGACCGCGACGAAGCCGGCGATCATGCGGGTGGTGACGAGGAACGGCAGGGACGGGACGCCCATCACCTCGAGGGCGTCGACCTCCTCGGAGATGCGCATGGCGCCGAGCTGCGCGGTGAACCCGCAGCCGACGGTGGCCGCGAGCGCCAGGCCTGCGACGAGCGGGGCGATCTCACGGGTGTTGAGGTAGGCGGAGACGAACCCGGTGAAGGCGCCGGTGCCGAGCTGGTTGAGCGAGGAGTAGCCCTGCAGGCCGACCTGGCTGCCGGTGAAGAACGCGAGGAACGCGATGACGCCGACCGTGCCGCCGATGACCGACAGGGCGCCCGAGCCGAGCGAGACCTCGGCGAGGAGGCGCAGGACCTCCTTCTTGTACCGCCGGATCGTGCGCGGGCTCCACGCCAGCGAGCGGACGTAGAACCGCATCTGCTCACCGAGGCTGTCGAGCGCCTGGCCGGGTCGGCCGGCGAGCTCCTGCACCTTGCTCATGCGACGACTCCCTGAGGACACGAGTGAGGCACGAGCGAGGCCCGCAGGGGCGAGGAGCATGTGCCGAAGTGATGTCTCATCTCTGCACCTCCTTCAGATCTTCTGGGGGACGACTTGGAAGTAGATGGCGCTCGCGACGAAGTTGACGACGAACAAGAACATGAAGGTGATGACGACGCTCTGGTTCACCGCGTCGCCCACCCCCTTCGGTCCCCCTCCGGCGGTGAGGCCCTTGTACGACGCGACGACCGCGGCGATGAACCCGAAGATCACGGCCTTGATCTCGCTGGTCCACAGGTCGGCGAGCTGGGCCAGGGCGGTGAACGACGCGATGTACGCGCCCGGTGTGCCGCCCTGGATGATGACGTTGAAGAAGTAGCCACCCGCGACCCCGACGACCGACACGAGGCCGTTGAGCAGCAGGGCGACGAGCATGGCGGCGAGGACGCGCGGCACGACGAGGCGCTGGATGGGGCTGATGCCCAGCACCTCCATGGCGTCGATCTCCTCGCGGATCTTGCGTGACCCGAGGTCGGCGCAGATGGCCGAGCCACCCGCACCCGCGATGAGCAGGGCGGTGACGATCGGTGAGGCCTCACGGATGACGGCCAGCACCGAGGCTGCGCCGGTGAACGACTGGGCGCCGAGCTGCCTGGTCAGGGTGCCGAGCTGGAGGGCGATGACCGCCCCGAACGGGATCGAGACCAGGGCCGTCGGGACGATCGTCACCGAGGCGATGAACCAGCACTGCTGGATGAACTCCTTGGTCTGGAACGGCCGCTTGGGCAGCGCCCGCACGACGTCGAGCACCAGGGCGAAGAGCGAACCGCTCTGCCGCAGTGCCCCGGTCACGGGGTTGGCCATCAGACGGACTCCTGCGCCACGGCCGGGGACTCGCCCTGCGCCGCGGGGACATCGGCCGTCCCCACAGCCGGGGTGTCGGTCGTGGCGGGGGCGGACGTGCTGCCGGACCGCACGCCGGGGACCCCGGCGTTGCCGGACTCGAACGACCCGGGGGGCGGCGTGATGCCGTTGTCGTGGCACCACTGGCCCGCCGGTCGCTCGGCGTGCCGGGTCGTCCCGTTGCTCGTGCGCAGCTGCAACGGGATGGGCGGCAGGGGCGGCAGCTCCTGCCCCTCCTCGGAGGCCAGCTCGTCGGCGTCCTTCTCCTCGGACATGCCGATCGGGCCGATGGTCTGCGCGTTGAGGAACTGGCGCACCACCGGCTCCTCGGAGCTCAGCAGCATCTCGCGCGGACCGAACATCGCGAGGTGCTTGTGGTAGAGCAGGCCGATGTTGTCGGGCACCGTGCGGGCGGTGTTGATGTCGTGGGTGACGATGAGGAACGTCGCGTCGATCTGGGCGTTCAGGTCGATGAAGAGCTGGTTGATGTACGACGTGCGCACCGGATCCAGGCCCGAGTCGGGCTCGTCGATGAGCAGGATCTCTGGGTCGAGGACCAGGGCCCGGGCGAGCCCTGCGCGCTTGCGCATCCCGCCGGAGATCTCGCCGGGGAGCTTGGTCTCCGCGCCCGTGAGGCCGACGAGCTCCATCTTCTCCATGACGATGGTGCGGACCTCGGACTCGCTCTTGCGGGTGTGCTCGCGCAGGGGGAAGGCGACGTTGTCGTAGAGGTTCATCGAGCCGAACAGCGCGCCGTCCTGGAACAGCACGCCGAAGAGCTTCCGGATCTCGTACAGGTCGTGCTCTCGCAGCCGCGTCAGGTCGCGGCCCTCGATCATGATCGACCCGGCATCCGGCTTGAGCAGGCCGACCAGGGTCTTGAGGAACACCGACTTGCCCGTACCGGACGGCCCCAGCATCACCGAGATCTCGCCGGCCGGAAGGGTCAGCGTGACGTCGTTCCAGATCACCTGGGACCCGAAACGCTTGGTCAGGCCCTCGACCTTGATCTCAACGCCCACTGCTCACCTCGTCGTGGTTGGGGTACTACGAGTCAGCCAACCCACGGCCGACCCCGGTTCGCATGGCTCAACGAGGGGACCTGCCCGAAGTTACGGCCCGGCATGCCGCGGGGCTAGGAGCGCGTGGCGCGGCTCACGAGGCGTCGGGGATGCCGGCTGCGCGCCATACCTCGCGGTTGGCATCCCCGGGCTGGGGCGACCGGACGGCTGCGCCGGCAACGCGGCGCACCCAGGGACGCCGAAAGGCGGGCCCGACCGGAGTCGGACCCGCCTTTGCGGAGATGCAGTGCTTCCCCGCCGGAGCGGGGAAGCGTCAGATCACTTGACGGAGACGGTGGCCCCGGCGCCCTCGAGGGCCTCCTTGGCCTTGTCCGCGGCAGCCTTGTCGACCTTCTCGAGGACGGGCTTGGGGGCGCCGTCGACGAGGTCCTTGGCCTCCTTCAGGCCGAGGGAGGTCAGCGCGCGGACCTCCTTGATGACCTGGATCTTCTTGTCGCCAGCAGCCTCGAGGATGACGTCGAACTCGTCCTGCTCCTCGGCAGCAGCAGCGTCGCCGCCGGCCGGGGCGCCGGCCGCAGCAACGGCCACGGGGGCAGCAGCGGTGACGTTGAAGGTGTCCTCGAACTGCTTCACGAACTCGGAGAGCTCGATGAGGGTCATTTCCTTGAAGGCCTCAAGGAGCTCGTCGGTGGAGAGCTTCGCCATGATGGGCGTCCTTTCGTGTGTTTCGGTATGCCGTGAGTGGCGGTTTGGTGTGTGAGCTGGACTGGTCGGGGTCACCCCCGAGCCGGGTCAGCTCGCGTCGCCACCCTCGGCGACGTCGGTGGCCTCGGCCGCAGGGGCCTCGGCGGGGGTCTCCGCGGCGTCGGACTCGGCAGCGGGAGCAGCGGCGTCAGCCACCGGACCCTCTGCCTCGACCTTGGCACGCAGCGCGTCGACGACCCGAGCGGTCTGCGACAGCGGTGCAGCGAAGAGGTAGACAGCCTGGCTGAGCGACGCCTGAAGGGCACCGGCCAGCTTGGCCAGGAGAACCTCGCGGGACTCGAGGTCCGCAAGCTTCGTGATCTCCTCGGGGGTGAGGGCCTTGCCGTCGAGGACGCCGCCCTTGATCACGAGGAGGGGGTTCGCCTTGGCGAAGTCACGCAGGCCCTTGGCAGCCTCGACCGGGTCACCGTCAACGAAGGCGATGGCGGACGGGCCGACGAGCTGTCCGTCGAATGCCGTGACTCCGGCATCCTTGGCAGCAAGTTCGGTCAGCGTGTTCTTCACGACGGCGAAGGTGGCGTTTCCGCGCAGCGAGTTGCGCAGGTCGGTGATCTGCTTCACCGAAAGCCCGCGGTACTCGGTCAGCACGGCCGCGCCGGAGGTGCGGAACTTGTCCGACAGCTCGGCGATGGCGGCAGCCTTGTCAGCCTTGGCCATGGGGCCTCCCTTCCGTGTGTTCGACCGATCGGAGGTGAGGGCCCGGCATGAGAAGAGCCCCGTGCACAGGCACGGGGCTCGCACGCTGTCAGGCTCGAGGAGCCGGACTGCGGGTGAATCGTGGCCTGCGCTGGATGCCCACCTCGGTGGGACCTTCGGTCACGTGCTGCCTCTTGCGGTGGCACGCGACAACCAAGCGGTCTGTGGTCAGGGACCAGAGTAGGCGCAGCCCACCCCGCAGACCAAATCGCGCCACCGCCCCGGGAGGGACGGTGGCGCGACGTGGTGCCGTGGCAAGGCCCGGGCCGTCAGCGGACGACGGCCCGGGCGCGCCGGCTCAGCTGGTCGGGAGCTCGAAGGTGCCCACCTGGTCCGCGGGCGGAACGGTGATGGTGACCGGCTTGCCCCAGTCAGCGAAGACGATGCTGATGGTCTGGCCCTGGGCGTCGACGGTCATCTTGGTCGGGCGGTCCTGAGCGTCCAGCGTGTAGCGGGCCTTGACCGGCGCCACCGACGGCGAGGCGGTCGCGGTGCTGCCACCCATGAGGGCCGACGGGTCGATGGTGACGTCGTAGACCGACTCGTCGGCCGAGCTGCGCACCACGGTGGCCTTGCTGCCCTTCAGGGCGGTGGCCAGCTGGCGCGGGTCGCCCATGTCACCGGTGAGGCCCGCGAACATCTTGCTCATCGGGTCGGTGCCCTTGGGGTCGATCTTCACCCACGGCTTCTTCGAGCCGGGCAGGCCCTTCATGTAGATGATGCCGTCGGAGGAGACGATCTGCAGGGTCTGGCCCTGGATCCCCATCTCCATCGACTGCTCCATCTTCCCGTCCTTCATGGTGAACGAGCCCTTCGCGCTCCCCTGCGCCCCGAGGTCCATCGTCACCGTGCCGGAACCGGCCTTGATCATCGCGTCGGTCATCCGGGTGGCCAGGGCCGCGCCGTCGACGGAGTCGCCCGCCTTCACGGCACCGGCAGCGCTCGAGCTGCTGCTGGAGCTGCTCGTCGAGGAGCTCTTGGAGGCGGCGGGCTCGGCGGTGTCGGAGCTGCCGCAGGCGCTCAGGCCGAGCGCCGCGGCGAGCGCGACGGCAGCGATCGAGGTGGTCTTCATGCAGGTCCCCCAGAAAGATGTGGTGCGGTGCGAGTTCGCGTTGACCACACCACCATAACCGCCCTCGTATGGCGCCTCCACGCGGCAGAGCCCGCCTCCCCCAGGGGGGTGGCGGGCTCTGCGCGGTGCGGTGGGACTCAGGCGGTGGCCTCGTCCTCGACCAGCAGGTTGCGGGTGCGGTTGTAGTCCAGCGGGATGCCGGGGCCCATCGTCGTGGTCATGGTGGCCTTGAGGATGTAGCGGCCCTTGGACGCCGACGGCTTCAGACGCAGGATCTCCTCCAGCGCGGCACCGTAGTTCTCCACGAGCTTGGTCTCGTCGAAGGAGGCCTTGCCGATGATGAAGTGGAGGTTCGCGTGCTTGTCGACGCGGAACTCGATCTTGCCGCCCTTGATGTCGGTGACGGCCTTGGCGGTGTCCATCGTGACGGTGCCGGTCTTCGGGTTGGGCATGAGACCACGCGGGCCCAGGACCTTTCCGAGTCGGCCGACCTTGCCCATCATGTCCGGGGTGGCGACGACGGAGTCGAAGTCGAGCCAGCCGCCGGCGACCTTCTCGAGCAGGTCGTCGGAGCCGACGAAGTCGGCGCCGGCCTCACGGGCGGCCTCGGCCTTGTCGCCGTTGGCGAACACCAGGACGCGGGCGGTCTTGCCCGTGCCGTGGGGAAGGTTCACGGTGCCGCGGACCATCTGGTCGGCCTTGCGGGGGTCGACACCGAGGCGCATGGCGACCTCGACGGTCTCGTCGTACTTGGCCTTGGCGCCGGTCTTGGCGAGGCGGACGGCCTCGAGCGGGGCGTAGGCCTTGGTGACGTCGATCTTCTCCGCGGACTCGCGGTAGGACTTGCTGCGCTTCATTTCTGCTCCTGATCTCAGGTGGTGCGGTGGAGTTGTGGTCTAGCGGACCAGCGCGGTCCTGCCACGGTTCCCCGGTGTGCCGCCGCAGCGGCACACCGGAGGAGGTTCGGGGTGTTACTTGAGGTCGGTCTCGACGCCCATGGAACGCGCGGTGCCGGCGATGATCTTCATGGCCTGCTCGACGTCGTTGGCGTTGAGGTCCTCCATCTTCATCGTGGCGATCTCGCGGACCTGGTCGGCCGACAACTTGGCGACCTTGGTCTTGTGCGGCTCACCGGAGCCCTTGGGGACGCCGGCAGCCTTCTTGATCAGCTCGGCGGCCGGAGGGGTCTTGGTGATGAAGGTGAAGGAACGGTCTTCGTAGACCGTGATCTCCACGGGGATGACGTTGCCGCGCTGGGACTCCGTCGCAGCGTTGTACGCCTTGACGAACTCCATGATGTTGACGCCGTGCTGACCGAGGGCGGGGCCGACGGGCGGGGCGGGCGTCGCGGCACCGGCCTGGATCTGCAGCTTGATGAAGCCGGAGACCTTCTTCTTCTTGGGAGGCATTGCTGTTCCTTACGTGGTTGCTGGGCCTACGCCGTGGGCGATGACCCGGTTGCAGTACCCCCGAGGACCGGGGGCAGGAGCCGGACGATCAGATCTTGGCGACCTGGTTGAACGACAGCTCGACCGGGGTCTCCCGGCCGAAGATCGAGACCAGAACTTTGAGCTTCTGGGTGTCGGCGTTGATCTCGGAGATCGTGGCGGGAAGGGTCTCGAAGGGCCCCTCCATGACGGTGACGGACTCGCCGACCTCGAAGTCGACGACGGCGACCTCGCGGGGCTTGCCGCCACCTGCGCCACCGGCCGCGGCAGCAGCCTGCTGCTCGAGGTCGGCGGGGGCGAGCATCGTGTAGACCTCGTCGAGGCTCAGCGGCACCGGCTGGTGGGCGTTGCCGACGAAGCCGGTCACCCCGGGCGTGTGGCGCACGGCGCCCCACGACTCGTCGGTGAGGTCCATGCGGACCAGCACGTACCCGGGCATCCGGACACGCTTGACCAGCTTCTTCTGGCCGTTCTTGATCTCGGTGACCTCTTCCATCGGGACCTGGGCCTCGAAGATGAAGTCCTCCATGTTGAGGGAGGTCGTGCGGTTCTCGAGGTTCGCCTTCACGCGGTTCTCGTAGCCGGCGTAGGAGTGCACGACGTACCAGTCGCCGAACTTGCTGGCGAGGGTGTCCTTGAACTCCTTGACCGGGTCGACCGGCGGGGCGTCGACGTCGACCTCGTCGCCGGCCTCGGCGCCGGAGGCGGCGTCGTTGGCGGACGCGTCGTCGTCACTGAAGGAGACCTCGGCGGTGGCGGCAGCGTCGCTGTCGTCATCATCGGTGTCGTCGGTGTCGTCGCCCTGGGCGTCGTCACCGTCCGTCTCGTCGCCCTCGGTGGAGTCGGCGCTGGCCTCGGTGTCCACGGAGTCGTCGACAGAGTCCGTCCCGGGCTGCTCGAGCTCGGCGGCGTCGGTGCTCGCGGTGACCTCGTCGGTCTGCGGCTCCGCGTTGTCGGTGGTCCACTGGTCGGACACGCTGATGACCTACTTCCTTCTGGTGTTCACCGGGAGAACCCCGGGTCAGTGCGGCACTGCGGCGATCAGCCGCCGAAGACCCACAGGACGAGCTTGGTGAAGCCGAAGTCCACGGACGAGACGAGCGCCATCATGACCACGACGAACACGATCACGACGATCGTGTAGTTGATCAGCTCCGAGCGCGTCGGTCGGACGACCTTGCGCAGCTCGTCGAGGATCTGGCTGACGAACAGGGACAGGGAGCGGAAGAACCGGGAAACCGGGTTGCCGCCCTTCCCGCCCTTGCGGCTGGTGCGACCAGAGCCGCGGGTCTCCGCGCTCACGTCCGTCACGATGCCTCTTCTCACTGATGTGTGCCGTGCTGCCGGGTCGGCCGCAGGTCCTGCAACGCAGGGCAGGAGGGACTCGAACCCCCAACCGCCGGTTTTGGAGACCGGTGCTCTACCAATTGAGCCACTGCCCTACGGAACGCCTCGCGGGGAGCGAGTGGTTCCGGTGGTCGACCCCCACCTGCCTGACCCGCCGGAGGGCACGTCGGAAGCATGGTCGAAGTCAACCGAGGAGCAAGCATACGTGAGCCGCGGCCCCGAATGCGAACTCGCTCCCGACTGTGCGGCATGCGGACGCCCGCTGCGCACGCGCACGCGGCTCTGGGACGATGGGCCGGTGACCGAGCAGACCGCCACCAGCCAGCCCACCCCCCTTGCCGAGCGCTCCCCCGACGACCTCGCGTCGTTCGCCGCGGAGCAGCGGGAGGCGTACGCCGCCCTCAAGGAGCGCGGGCTGAAGCTCGACCTGACGCGCGGGAAGCCGGCGAGCGAGCAGCTCGACCTGTCCAACGACCTGCTGACGCTGCCCCGCGGCTTCACCGACGCCAGTGGCACCGACACCCGCAACTACGGCGGGCTGGACGGGATCAAGGAGCTGCGCGAGATGTTCGCCGAGCTGCTGTGGGTCGAGCCGGAGCAGCTCGTCGCGGGTGGCAACTCCAGCCTCACCATGATGAAGGACACCCTCGTCGACCTGCTGCTCCACGGCGGGGTCGACTCCCCCCGGCCGTGGAGCCAGGAGGAGAAGGTCACCTTCGTCTGCCCCGTCCCCGGGTACGACCGGCACTTCACGCTGCTGGAGTCGTTCGGGATCGAGATGGTGACGGTCCCGATGAACGACGACGGCCCGGACGCCGAGGCCGTCGCCGCCCTGGTGGCCACGGACCCGAGCATCAAGGGCATGTGGATCGTCCCCACCTACGCCAACCCCTCCGGCTCGGTCGTCACGCAGGAGGTCGCGGCGCGCCTCGCGTCGATGGAGACCGCCGCGCCCGACTTCAAGATCTTCTGGGACAACGCCTACGCGCTGCACCACCTCACCCGGGACGAGGCCAAGAGCGCGGACATCCTCAGCCTCGCCGCCGCCGCGGGTCACCCGCACCGCCCGATCATGTTCGCCTCCACGTCCAAGATCACCTGGGCAGGTGCGGGAGTGGCCTTCCTCGCCGCCTCGGTCGAGAACGTGAAGTGGTACCTCGGCCACCTCGGCAAGGGCTCCATCGGCCCCGACAAGGTCAACCAGCTGCGGCACGCCCAGTTCTTCGGCTCCGCGCAGGGTGTGCGCGACCACATGGTCAGGCACCGCGAGATCATCGCCCCGAAGTTCGCCGAGGTGGAGCGCGTCCTCACCGAGCGCCTCGACGGCCTCGGCATCGCGACGTGGACCCGGCCGACGGGTGGCTACTTCGTCAGCCTGGACGTCCTCGACGGCACCGCCTCCCGCGTGGTCCAGCTGGCCAAGGAGGCCGGGATCGCCCTCACCCCCGCCGGCTCGTCCTTCCCCCTAGGCGACGACCCGCGCGACCGCAACATCCGCCTCGCCCCGACCTTCCCGCCGCTGGGCCAGGTCACCGAGGCGATGGAGGCCGTGGCCACCTGTGTCCTGCTCGCCGCCGCCGAGCAGGCGAGCGGCGCACACCGCGCCTGACCGGGCTGGCGCGCCATACCGGATCGGTATGGCGCGCCAGCCCTCCGGCAGGGAGGGGACCGTTGGCCTTGCGGCGCCACCGCGCCTGCCGCAGGGTGGGGACATGAGCGATCAGCCCGGCACCGAAAGCATCGAGGACGACCTCGGCAGCTACAGCGTGGACGACTCCGTCGACGCCGGCAGCGGCCAGGAGGGCCTCCTGGACTCCAGCGAGGGCGACAACGAGCCCTGGTCCCCGCCCGACCAGAAGCCCCGCAACACCGAGTGGGGCACGACGGCCACCGAGCAGGGCCTCGAGGAGAGCATCGACCAGCGCATCATGCAGGAGGTGCCCGACCCCGACTCGGCGTACGGCGCCCCCGACAACGAGTCGGGCCTGGACGGCGAGCCCCGCGTCGGCGGCGACGACCCCGACAGCATCGAGGCCGACCAGGACTTCCTGGGCGACGCCGAGGTGGGCGACGCGCAGGCCGGCGCCCTCACCGACCCCGACGAAGGGGCCCGTGAGGACGTCGACTCCGAGCTCGTCGGCGACGAGAGCGGCGGCGCGAGCGACCTCAGCGCCGAGGAGCAGGCCATGCACGTCGTCGAGGGCGACTGACCGCCACGCCTCCCCTGCGCCCATCGTCTTCCAGAGGCGCCGACCCCCGTGGGTCGGCGCCTCTGCCCGTCCCCGGCGGTGCCAGACTGCTCGCCATGCCCCGTCCGGTCGAGTCCCTCCCGAAGGCGCACCTGCACCTGCACTTCACCGGGTCGATGCGTGTCGAGACGGTGCGCGACCTCGCCGCCAAGCACCACCTGCACCTGCCCGACGCCCTCACCACGGGGTGGCCGCCGCAGCTGAGCGCGCGTGACGAGCGCGGGTGGTTCCGGTTCCAGCGCCTGTACGACGCGGCCCGCGCCTGCGTGCGCGACGAGGCCGACCTGCGCCGGATCGTCCGCGAGGCCGCCCAGGACGACGCGGCCGAGGGCTCGCGCTGGCTGGAGATCCAGGTCGACCCGACGTCGTACGCCCCGTTCGTCGGCGGGATCACCCCGGCCCTGGAGATCGTGCTCGACGAGGCGGCCGCGGCCTCCCGCGAGGAGGCCACCCAGGTCGCCGTCGTCGTCGCGGCGAGCCGCATCCGCCACCCGCTCGACGCGCGGACGCTCGCCCGGCTCGCGACGCAGTACGCGGGTGACGGCCCGGGCGCGGTGGTCGGGTTCGGGCTGAGCAACGACGAACGGCGCGGCGTGACGGGCGAGTTCGCGCCGGCCTTCGCCCTGGCGCGGCGCGCCGGACTCGCGTTGGTGCCGCACGCAGGCGAGCTGCTCGGACCCGCAGCCGTCGAGGCGACGCTCGATGCCATGGAGCCGGACCGGCTCGGCCACGGCGTCCGCTGCGTCGAGGAGCCGCGGGTGCTCGAGCGGGTCGCCGAGTCGGGCGTCGCGCTCGAGGTGTGCCCGCGCAGCAACGTAGCCCTCGGCGTCTACGCCTCCCCCGAGGACGTGCCGCTGCGCACGATCGTCGAGCACGGCATACCGGTCGCGCTGGGGGCGGACGACCCGCTGCTGTTCGGGTCGCGGCTGACGGAGCAGTACGAGACGGCCCGTGACGTGCTGGGCTTCACCGACGAGGAGCTCGCCGAGCTGGCCCGGGGCTCGCTGCGCGCGAGCCGCGCACCGTCCGCGGTCCGTGAGGCGGCGCTGGCGGACGTCGACGCCTGGCTCGCGACTCCCGCCTGACACGACCTGCTGGCGTCCTGACCACTCAAGCGCCCACAGCCGGCCCCGCCCACCGTCAGGCGGGCTCGAAGAGGGTGCGCAGGGTGACCACCACGTGGTCGACGAACTCGCGGGTGAGCTCGGTGGGCACGCCAGCCGCGTGGGCTGCGTCCGTCACCCGTCTCAGGGTGTCGTCCAGGTCGCGGCAGCCGGGCGGTGGCCGCAGCAACCAGACGCGCCCTGCAGGTCGGGGTGGCAGGCCCAGGGCGCGCAGGACCGACAGCTCGTGGGCCTCCATGTCCAGGTAGTCGGCGGTCGACCAGGGCAGGTCGACGACGTCCCCGTCCACGGCGGCGCGCTGGCTCCTGACCCGGTTGTCGCGGATCCAGGTCCGGTGGGCCGCCGGCCAGACCGCGGGGAGGAAGAGCCACAGCGGGGCATCGGGAGCGACCTCGAAACCGTTCTCCCGCGCGGCCATCGCGTGGGGCAGGTCGCGGGCGTCGTCGGCCGCCACGGGCTCGTTGCCGGCGTCGAGCGGCCGAGACACCCCGACGTACCAGGTGTCACCATCGGCGTCCTCCGGAGCCTCGTCGAGGGGATCCTCGAAGACGTCCTCCGACGAGGGACCTGACACCCGGACTCCTCAGAGGCCGTGGCCGACGAGGACGGGCTCGTTGACGAGGACCACGCCGAAGGCCTCGTGGACGCCGTCGCGGACCGCGCGGGCCAGCGCCGACACCTCCGCGGCGGTCGCTCCGCCACGGTTGGTCAGGGCCAGGGTGTGCTTGCCGGAGATGGCCGCCGAGCTGCCGGGCAGACAGAACCCCTTGTCGAAGCCGGCCTTCTCGATGAGCCAGGCCGCACTGGTCTTGACGTTGCCGTCAGGGTCGGCGAACCGCGGCGGCGTCGGGCCGTCGGCACCGAGCCGGGCCGTCGCCCGGGCCTCGAGGTCGGCGAAGTGGTGCACCGACAGGATCGGGTTGGTGAAGAACGAGCCGCACGACCACGTGTCGTGGTCCTCGGCGTCCAGGACCATGCCGCGCCGACGCCTCTGGTGCAGGACAGCCTCCCGTGCTGCCGCCAGCGGCACCCGGTCACCGACGGCGACGTCGAGCTGGCGGGCGAGGTCGGCGTACCCGACCGGCTGGCTGAGCTCGCTGGGGATCAGCTGGAACAGCACGTCGAGGACGACGAAACGACTGGTGGCCTTGAAGATCGAGTGGCGGTAGGTGAACGCGCAGTCGAGGGCGGCGAAGGTACGCACCCGCTGCTCGTGGCGGTCCCAGACGCGCACAGAGGCGATCGTCTGGGCCACCTCCTGGCCGTAGGCGCCGACGTTCTGCACCGGCGTCGCACCCGTCCCGCCGGGGATGCCGGACATCGCCTCGATGCCCGACCAGCCCTCGACGACGGCTCGGGCCACGAGGTCGTCCCAGGGGACGCCTGCCGCGACGCGCACCATGACGCCACCGCACAGGTCGGCCGACTCGACCTCGATCCCGTCGGAGGCGACGCGGACGACCGTGCCGGGGAAGCCGGCGTCGGTGACGACGACGTTGCTCCCCCCGGAGATGACGAGCAGCGGCTCGTCGGCGTCATCGACCTCCCGGACCGCGTCGACGACCTCGTCGGTGGAGGAGGCCGTGACGAGGCGGGCGGCCGGGCCACCGACCCGCATCGTCGTCAGGTCGGCCAGGGGGACGTCGTGCTCTTCGCGCATGGAGGTCGTGTCAGTCGAGCTGGACGACGGCCAGGCAGCGGCCGAGGACCTTGTCGCCACTGCTGGTGACGCTCACCTCGACCGTGGCGCGGCGGGCGTCCTCGTCGACGGACTTCACGACACCGGAGACCTCGATCGCGCCGCCGTCCTGCGGCACGACGACGGGCTTGGTGAAGCGGGTGCCGAACTCGACGACCCGACCCCCGTCACCGGCCCACTCCTCGACGACCGAGCCGGCCGCACCCATCGTCCACATGCCGTGGGCGATCACGTCGGGCAGGCCCACCGAGGTGGCGAAGGCCTCGTCCTGGTGGATCGGGTTCTGGTCGCCCGACGCGTTCGCGTAGGCGACAAGAGTGTCGCGGCCGACCGTGACGGTGCGGGCCTCGATGGTGTCGCCGACTGAGGTGTCGGCCAGGGTGCGCACGCTCATGCTCACTCCCCTCCCCGGATGACGATGGTGGACGTCGAGGTGCACAGCGCCTCGCCGTCGGCCGTGGTGAGCTCGGTGCGGGTGGTGACCATCGAGTGGCCACCGGCGGCGCGGACGGAGTCGACCGTCAGGGTGCCGAGCACCTCGTCCCCCGCGGTGATGGGGCGGTGGTGGACGAAGCGCTGCTCGCCGTGGACCACCCGGCTGTAGTCGATGCCGGCCTCCGGGTCCTGCACGAACACCGCGTCGCACTGCTGCGCGATCGTCACGGCGAACGTCGGCGGCGCGATCACGTCGGCGTACCCGGCGGCTCGCGCCGCCTCGCTCGAGGTGTGCACCGGATCGGTCGAGCCCACGGCGGCGGCGAAGGCCGCGAGGCCCTCTGCCGTCACGGCATACGGGCCACTGGGCGGGTAGCTGCGCCCCACGAAGTCTGCGTTCACGGCCATGGCCCCACCCTAGTTGGGACGGGAGGTGGCACGGGGAACGGGGACACGACAAAGCCGCCCGGGGACTCTCGTCCGGGGCGGCTGTCGAAACGCGTCAGGTCAGCGGGTCTCGCGGTGGACCGTGTGCTTCTTGTCGCGGGGGCAGAACTTCTTCATCTCGAGACGGTCGGGGTTGTTCCGACGGTTCTTCTTGGTGATGTAGTTGCGCTCCTTGCAATCCACGCACGCCAAGGTGATCTTGGGGCGGACGTCTGCGCTCTTGCTAGCCACGGGGCAACCTGCTCTCGGAACTGACGGTGGTGAAGTCTGGACGCCGCGCGCGACATCCAGCGACATCGGGCAGCGACACATCAGGCTACGCGAATTCAGGCTGATCCTGAAATCGCGGTTGTAGCGGGAGCGGGGCTCGATCCCGCGACCTCACGATTATGAGTCGTGCGCTCTAACCAGCTGAGCTACCCCGCCATGGGGTGCAGCACCTCGCGATGCCTCTCCCAGAGCCCCCTGTCGGAATCGAACCGACGACCTTTTCCTTACCATGGAAACGCTCTGCCGACTGAGCTAAGGGGGCCTGCACACCGGGGCTCTGGGAGCCGCGCGGAAGTGCGACGGTGAGACTACACGCTCCGGTGCCCGGACCGAAAATCGAGGGTCGGGAGCCGGTACGGGGTGGGCTTCGGACCCCCTGCGCGACCCCTACCGGAAGGCCTGTTCCCCGGTCATCGCCTGGCCGATGACGAGGGTGTGCATCTCCACGGTGCCCTCGTAGGTGAGCACGGACTCGAGGTTGTTCATGTGCCTGATGACGGGGTACTCGAGGCTGATCCCGTTGGCCCCGAGGATGGTTCGCGACGTGCGGCAGATGTCGAGCGCCTCGCGGATGTTGTTGAGCTTGCCGAGGCTGACCTGCTCGGGGCGCAGCGTGCCGGCGTCCTTGCGGCGTCCGAGGTGCAGCGCGAGCAGCTGGCCCTTGACCAGCTCGAGGGCCATGTCGGCGAGCTTCTGCTGGGTGAGCTGGAAGCCGGCGAGCGGGCGCCCGAACTGGTGGCGCTCGATCGAGTAGCGGCGGGCGGTGTCGAGGCTGGAGCGGGCCGCGCCGAGCGAGCCCCACACGATGCCGTAGCGCGCCTCCGACAGGCAGGACAGCGGACCCTTGAGGCCACGGACCTCGGGGAAGACCGCGTCACCCGGCAGGCGGACCCCCTCGAGGACGAGCTCGCTGGTCACCGAGGCCCGCAGGCTCATCTTGTGCTTGATCTGCGGGGCAGAGAAGCCGGGGCTGTCGGTCGGGACGACGAACCCCCGGATCGCGCTCGTGCCGTCGTCCTCCTCGGCCTGGGCCCAGACGACGGCGACATCGGCGATGGAGCCGTTGGTGATCCACATCTTCGCCCCGTCCAGGACCCAGTCGTCGCCGTCGCGGCGGGCGCGGGTACGCATCGACGCGGGGTCGCTGCCGTGGTCGGGCTCGGTGAGGCCGAAGCAGCCGATCGCCTCGCCCGTCGCCATCGCGGGCAGCCACTGCTGTTTGTGCTCCTCGCTGCCCCAGCGGTGGATCGCGAACATCGCCAGCGACCCCTGCACCGACACGAGGCTGCGGACGCCGGAGTCGGTGGCCTCGAGCTCGAGGCAGGCCAGGCCGTAGTCGACCGCCGACATCCCGGCGCAGCCGTACCCCTCCAGGTGCATGCCCAGCAGGCCGAGGGAGCCGAGCTCCTTGGTCAGGCCGCGGATGTCGTCGACCTCACCCCGCTCGAACCAGTCGGCGACGTGGGGCTCGACCCGCTGGTCGAGGAACGTCCGGACCGTGCTGCGGACCGCCTTCTCCTCGTCGCTGAGGAGGTCGTCGATGCCGGCGAGGTCCATGGGGTCGAGCGGGCGGCGGGTCGTGGAGGCCATGGCCTCATCCTGCCCCCATCACGACGGCAGTGTCGGTCAGTCGCGCTGCTGCACCAGCTCGGCGATCCGGGTCACGGCGTACGCGTAGCCGCTCGGGCCGCAGCCGACGATGACGCCGGACGCGATCGCCGACAGGTAGGAGTGGTGCCTGAACTCCTCGCGGGCGTGGACGTTCGACAGGTGCACTTCGATGACCGGTCCCGTGACCGTGGCCAGCGCGTCCCGCAGCGCGACGGAGGTGTGGGTCAGGGCACCCGCGTTGACGACGAACCCGGCTGCCGACGTGCGGGTCTCGTGGATCGCGTCGATGAGGACGCCCTCGTGGTTGCTCTGCCGGAAGTCGACGGACAGCCCGGCCTGGGCGGCGACCTCGCGGCACAGCGCCTCGACGTCGGCCAGGGTGTCGTGGCCGTAGACATCCGGCTCCCGCTCGCCGAGCAGGTTGAGGTTGGGGCCGTTGAGGACGACGACGGTGGGCTCGCTCGGGCCGGTCATGCGCCCAGCGTAGGTGAGCGGGCGCCATACCCCTCGGTCTTTGAATGGTCTTTGAGCGCCTGACCACGTCCAGGCGTGGTCAGGCGCTCAAAGACATGGACAGCAGCGGGACGGAGCAGGACGTGCGCAGGGGCCCCACCCGGGTGGGTGGAGCCCCTGCGCTCGTGCGTATGTCGCGGTCAGCCCTTGCGGCGCCGCCGCAGGACCAGCCCGATCCCGGCGACCAGGGCGACCAGCCCGGCCGCGATCTGCTTGGCGTAGGACTTCAGCACCACCGGCAGGACGGCGGTGCCCAGGTCGAGCGCCTCCGGCTCCCGGGTGGGGGTGGGTGTCCGTGCCGCTGCTGCTGCCGCCGGCACGGGGGCAGGGCTGCTCCCACCGGGGGCCACGGTCGGCGCCGAGCCGTTGGGCGCCGACCCGTTGGGTGACGCCGTCGGTGCCACGACCGGCTCTGCCGCCACCTCGGGTTCGGCCGGCGTGCCGACCTTGCCCTCGATGCACGCGACGAACTGGCCGAGCAGCTTGTCGGACACGTCCTGCATGACACCCCGGCCGAACTGCGCCGGCTTGCCGGTGACGTTGAGGTCGGTCTGGACGTCGGCCCTGGTGTTGCCGTCCCCGGCGTCGGTGAGCTGGATCGTCACGGTGGCGCCGGCGGTGCCGTTGCCCCGCTTGTCCTTGCCCTTTGCCTCGATGACGGCGCGGTGGGCCGCGTCGTCACGCTCGATGAACGAGCCCGTGCCGGAGTACACGAGTGCGATCGGGCCGAGCTTGACCTTGACCGTGCCGGCGAACCCGGCGTCGGTCACCTCGGTCACCTGCGCGCCCGGGAAGCAGCTCCCGACCTCCTGGAGGTCCATGAAGGTGGACCACGTCTCGTCGACCGAGGCGGGCACCGTGAAGGTGTGGCTCAGCTCCACGGGCTCACCCGCCTGCCGCGGCGAGGACCGCACGCCGGGTGAGGACGGTGGCGAGGTGCTTGCGGTAGTCGGCGTCGCCGTTGAGGTCCGACGGCGGGTTGGTGCCGTCGGCAGCGGCCGCGCAGGCCTCGCGGACCGCGTCGTCGGTCGCCGCCTTGCCGACCAGGGCCCGCTCCACGGCGGTCGCCCGCAGCGGCGTGGATCCCATGTTGGTCAACCCGATCCGGGCCTCGGCGATGGTGCCGCCCTCCACGCGGACGGTCGCCGCGACCGCGACGATCGACCACTGGTGGGCGACCCGCACGAACTTCTCGTAGCGGCTCCCCCACCCGGTGTGCTTCGGGATGCGGATGGAGGTGAGCAGCTCGCCCTCGCCCACCGCCGTCTCGAAGAGGTCGACGAAGAAGTCGCCCGCCGCGACGGTCCGGTCCCCGCCGGGGCCGGTGATGACGAACTCGGTGTCGAGCGCGAGCGCCGGAGCACCCACGTCGCCGGCCGGGTCGGCGTGGACCAGGGCCCCACCCACCGTGCCGCGGTGGCGGATCTGGGGATCAGCCACCTCCTCGATCGCATCGGCCAGCACGCCCGCGTGCTGGCGGACGAGGTCGCTCGCCAGCACGTCGGCATACGTGGTCATGGCGCCGATGACGACGTGGTCACCCTCGTCGCGGATGCCGCGCAGCTCCTCGATCCGGCCGAGGTCGATGACCTTGTCCGGGGCGTTGAGTCGCATCCGCAGGATGGGAAGCAGGCTCTGCCCGCCGCCCATCACCTTGGCGTCGTCCCCGGCCTCGGCCAGCGCGCTGAGCGCGTCGGCGATCGAGGTGGGCGCGAGGTAGTCGAACTGTGCGGGGATCACTGACCTGCTCCTTCCGCGGAGGCGCTGCTACTGGGGTCCGGCGGCGCTTGGTTGGGCGCTTCCTCGTCGAAGTGCGGCTGGGCGCTCTCCGTCGTCGGGTCGGCCTGCTGGCTGCCGGCCGACTGGATCGCGCGCCACACCCGCTCGGGGGTGCACGGCATCTGGATGTCGTTGATCCCCAGCGGCCGGACGGCGTCGACGATCGAGTTGACGACGGCCGGCGTGGAGGCGATGCATCCTGCCTCGCCGACACCCTTGGCGCCGAGGTCGTTCGAGGTCGCCGGGCTCACGGTGTTGTCCGTGACGAACGAGATCGTGTCGGCCGACGTGGGCAGGGTGTAGTCGACGAACGAGCCCGACACGAGCGTGCCCTGGTCGTCGTAGACCGCCTCCTCCCACAACGCCTGCGCGATGCCCTGCACGATGCCGCCGTGCATCTGCCCCTCGACGATGAGCGGGTTGATGATGTTGCCGATGTCGTCGACGGAGACGTAGCTGCGGATCTTGACCGCACCGGTCTCGGTGTCGACCTCCGTGGCGCACAGGTGCGTGCCGTGGGGGAAGGAGAAGTTCGACGGGTCGAACGTCGCCTCCGCGTCGAGCGTCGGCTCGGTGCCCTCGGGCAGGTCGTGCGCGGTGAAGGCCGCCCAGACCACCTCGGCCATCGCCTTGCCGTTGTCGGTGCCCTTGACCTTGAACGTGCCGCCGCTGAACTCGATGTCGTCGACCGACGCCTCGAGCATGTGGGCCGCGATCGGCTTGGCCTTCTCGATCACCCGGTCGGCGGCCATGACGAGAGCTTGTCCACCGACGACGAGCGAGCGTGAGCCGTAGGTGTCCAGACCACGAGGGGCGACCTGCGTGTCACCGTGCAGGACCTCGATGTCGTCGAACGGGATGCCGAGGCGGTCGGCGACGATCTGGCTCCAGGCGGTCTCGTGGCCCTGGCCGTGGGCGCTGGCGCCGGTGACGACCTCGACCTTGCCGGTCGGGAGCATCCGGACCTCGGCGTGCTCCCAGCCGCCCGCAGCGTACGAGAGGCTGCCGAGGACCCGCGACGGGGCGAGGCCGCACATCTCCGTGAAGGTGGAGACACCGATGCCGAGCTGGACGCGGTCCTTGCGGTCCCGCCGCTCCTGCTGCTCCCGACGCAGGCCGTCGTAGTCGAACAGGTCCTTGGCGCGGGCGGTGGCTGCCTCGTAGTTGCCGGAGTCGTACTCGAGGCCGCACACCGAGGTGAACGGGAACTCCTCGTGCTTGATCCAGTTCTTCTCGCGGATCTCGAGCGGGTCGACACCGACCTCTGCCGCGAGCTCGTCCATCAGCCGCTCGATGGCGAAGGTCGCCTCCGGGCGCCCGGCGCCGCGGTAGGCGTCGGTCCACGTCTTGTTGGTGAAGACGTTGGTGCAGTTGAACTGGTAGGCGGGGAACTTGTAGATCGCGTTGAACATGAACGCGCCGAGGATCGGCACACCGCTGGTGACGAGGCCGAGGTACGCGCCCATGTCGGCCAGCAGGTCGACCTTGAGCCCGGTGACGGTGCCGTCCTTGGTGGCGGCGAGGGTGAGCCGCTGCCACTGGTCGCGGCCGTGGTGGGCCGACAGCAGGGACTCGCTTCGGGTCTCGGTGTACTTGACCGGCTTGCCCGTCTTGCGGGCGGCCAGGGTGACGATGACCTCCTCCGGCGTGTACTGGAGCTTGCCGCCGAAGCCGCCGCCCACGTCGGGGGCGATCACGCGGACCTTGCTCTCCGGGATGCCGAGCGTGGCCGCGGTGAAGATGCGGACGAAGTGGGGCACCTGCGTCGAGGACCAGATGGTGATCTGCTCGCCGGTGGGGTCGCAGACGAACGACCGCGGCTCCATGAACGCCGGGATGAGGCGCTGCTGGCGGTACTCGCGCTCGATGACGATGCCGCCGTCGCGCGCGGTGGCGATGGCGTCGTCGACGGCCGTTCCGGTGCCGGCGTCCGCGGAGTCGAACTGCCAGAAGGCGCTCTTGTTGGTGCCGAGGTCGGGGTGCGCGAGCACGGTGTCCTCGGCCGACTCCTTGAGGTCGAGCGCTGCGGGCAGCTCGTCGTAGTCGACGTCGACGAGCTCGGCGGCGTCACGGGCGGCGCGGGCCGAGCGTGCGACCACCACGGCCACGATCTCCCCGGCGAAGGCGACGCGGTCGACCGCGATCGACGGGTGCGGCGGCGCCTTCTGGTCGGCGGTGATCGGCCAGGCGTTGGGCAGCGAGCCCTGGATGTCCTTGACGTCCTCGCCGGTCATCACGGCCGAGACACCCGGAGCAGCCGCGGCCGCCGAGGTGTCGATCGCGGTGATCTTCGCGTGGGCGAAGGGGCTGCGCACCATGGCCAGGTGCAGCATCCCCTGGAGCTGGATGTTGTCGGTCCACTTGGTGCGTCCCGTGATGAGCCGCTGGTCCTCCTTGCGCTTGCGCGAGGACCCGATCTCGGTCGCGGGGCGGTCGTCGACGGCGGTCATGACTGCGCTCCTTCCCGTGCACCAGCGGTGGCGCCGGAGCCCGCGGCCTCCTGCACCGCCTTGACGATGTTGTGGTAGCCGGTGCAGCGGCACAGGTTGCCCTCGAGGCCCACCCGGATCTGCTCCTCGGAGGGGTCGGGGTTCTCGTTGAGCACGTCGATGGCCTGCATGATCATGCCGGGGGTGCAGTAGCCGCACTGGAGGGCGTGGCAGTTGTGGAAGGCCTTCTGCATCGGGTGCAGCTCACCGTCCTGGGCGAGCCCTTCGATGGTGGTCACCTCGTGGCCGTCGGCCTGGACCGCGAGCACGTTGCAGGACTTCACGCTGCGGCCGTCGAGGTGGACGGTGCACGCACCGCAGTTGCTCGTGTCGCAACCGATGACGGTGCCGGTCTTGCCCAGGCTCTCCCTGAGGTAGTGGACCAGCAACGTGCGCGGCTCCACCTCGTCCTCGTAGCCGACTCCGTCGACCGTGACGTTGATGCGGGTCATCCAACACTCCTTTGTGTTCGAGCTGCACCTGCCGGTGCCTCTTCGGATCCTTGCTGCATTGCCCTGCTCTGACAACCGCCCAAACCGGCTACGTCCCGGCCCCACCTCCTGCGTGGGTGGGGGTGGCCCCGGCGGTCCCGTGGGACTCGTGCGGGGTCGTTCCGTGGTGGTGGATGGGGCCCTCCCGGTGGGCCAGCCGGTCGCCGCGGCCGCCCCACTGGAGGGCGACGATCTCGGCCGCGATGCTCACCGCCGTCTCCTCCGGGGTGCGCGCGCCGAGGTCCAGCCCGATGGGGCTGGACAGCCGGTCCAGCTCCGCACCGGTGAGGCCGGCCTCGCGCAGCCGCGCCATCCGGTCCTCGTGCGTACGGCGCGAGCCCATCGCCCCGATGAACGCCACCTCGGGGAGGCGCAGGGCGATCTCGAGGACGGGGACGTCGAACTTCGGGTCGTGGGTCAGCACGCAGATCACGGTGCGCGCGTCGAGGCGGCCCGCGTTGCGCTCGGCCTCGAGGTAGCGGTGCGGCCACTGCACGACGACCTCGTCGGCGGACGGGAAGCGGCTGGTGGTGGCGAAGACGGGCCGGGCGTCGACGACGGTGACCTCGTAGCCCAGGAAGCTGCCCTGGTGGGCCACGGCCGCCGCGAAGTCGATGGCACCGAAGACGAGCATGCGGGGTCGCGGGGCGAACGACGAGACGAAGACCCGCAGCCCCTCACCGCGGCGCTCCCCGTCGGGACCGTAGGTGAGCGTCTCGGTCCGGCCCGACGCGAGCAGCCCGCGGACGTCGTCGGTCACGGCGTCGTCGGCGCGGGTCGAGCCCAGCGAGCCCGAGTCGCCCGCCTCGGAACCCTCTGGCCGGACGACGAGGCGGCGGCCCAGCCACGCGGGGTCGGGGTGCTCGATGACGGTGGCGACGGCGACCGGACGACCCGCCTCGACGTCGTCGGCCACCTCTCCGAGCTCGGGGAACGACTCCTGGCTCACCGACTCGACGAACACGTCGAGGATGCCGCCGCAGGTCAGGCCGACGGAGTAGGCGTCGTCGTCGCTGACGCCGTAACGCTGCAGGACCGGGGTGCCGTCGGCGACGACGCCCGAGGCGAGCTCGTAGACCGCGCCCTCGACGCAGCCACCCGACACCGACCCGACGGCCTCACCGCCGGGGCCGACGAGCATCGAGGCGCCGGCCGGCCGGGGCGCCGAGCGCCAGGTCGCCACCACGGTCGAGACCCCGATCGTGGCGCCGGCCCGCCACCACCGGAGCAGCTCCGGCATCACCTCACGCACGGGCCACCACCTCCACGAGCTCCTCGAAGGCCGCCATCGAGTGCCCGGCGACGAAGTCGTCGATGTGGGGCAGGGCGGCGACGATCCCCTGCTGCACCGGCTCGTACCCCGCCTTGCCCCGGTGGGGGTTGACCCACACGACCCGGTGGGCGAGGGCCCGCAGACGCCGCATCTGCTCCCCCAGCGCCTCCGGCGCCTCCCGCTCCCAGCCGTCGCTGAACACCACGACCACGGCGCCACGGGCCATCCCCCGACGGCCCCACCGGTCGAGGAAGACCTTGAGGCCCTGGGCCAGGCGGGTGCCGCCGGACCAGTCGGGGACGGCGTTGCCGCAGGCCACCAGGGCCCGCTCGGGGTCGCGCTGGCGCAGCGGTCGCGTGATGTGGGTGAGGCGGGTGCCCAGGGTGAAGACCTCGACGGGCAGGCCGGTCGCGGCGTAGGTGTGCGAGAGGCGCAGCAGCGCGTCGGCGTAGGGGCTCATGGAGCCGGAGACGTCGACCAGCAGGACGACCCGGCGCGGACGCGTGCCCCGGCGCTGCCAGGCGATGGGTCCCGGCTCCCCCATGCGGCGGAGCTGGTCGCGGAGGGTGCGGCGCGCGTCGACGGCCCCCCGGGAGGACGGTGTGGCCCGGTGCGCCGGTCGGCGCGGGGCCCGGGGTCGCAGCTGCGCGAACAGGGCGGCGAGCCGGGCGCGTTCGGCGCTGCCGAGGCTCGCGATGTCGCGGTGCCGCAGCACCTCGGTCGCACTGGCCTGCGCGCGGACGGCGTCCTCCTCCTGCTCCCGGGTCTCGCCCGAACCCTGGTCACCCTCGAGGGGAGCCATGGTCAGCGTGGGGGACGCCTCCTGGCGCGGGCGGGTGCCGGCGCGCTCGAGGCCGAACCACGCGGCATACACCTGGTCGTAGCGCTCGAGGTCGGCTGGTGAGGAGCACAGCGTCGCCCGCCCCGCCCAGTAGACGCCGGAGGGGTCCAGCAGCCCGACCGCGGCGACCGCCTCGAGGTAGGTGCGCTCGCGGTCGGCGGTGACGGCCACGCCCGAGGCCCGCAGCGCCCGGGCGAACCCGAGCAGCACCGCGTCAGGGGCGTGCCACGGCGCGGTGGGGGCCTCGGACGCGCTCATGAGGTGAGGATCCGGTCGAGGGCGGCGCGGACCCGCTCGGAGTCCTCGCGGTACTTCACGGCGACGCCGAGGGTGGCGGAGGCTGTCTCGAGGTCGAGGCTGGGCGCTCCGAGCTCGTGCAGGGCGCGTGCCCAGTCGAGGGTCTCGGCGACACCGGGCGGCTTGATGAGGTCGTGGTCCTGACGGAGTACCTGGACCGCCGAAACCACTTGCTCCGCAAGGGACTCCGAGACGTGGGGGGCACGGGACCGGACGATCTCCAGCTCCCGGGCGAGGCCCGGGTGGTCGATCCAGTGGTAGAGACATCGGCGCTTGAGGGCGTCGTGCAGCTCACGGGTCCGGTTGGAGGTGAGGATGACCACCGGGGGCGTGGCGGCGGTGACGGTGCCGAGCTCGGGGATCGTGACCTGCCAGGTCGAGAGCACCTCGAGCAGGAACGCCTCGAACTCGTCGTCGGCGCGGTCGATCTCGTCGACGAGGAGAACCGCGGGCGACTCTTGCAGCGCGCGCAGGACGGGTCGGGCGAGCAGGAAGCGCTGGTCGAACAGTTGGTCCTCGACCTCCGCGACGTCGCGCGCCTGGTCGCTGGCGACCGCCTCGACTGCGCGCAGGTGCAGGATCTGTCGGGGGAAGTCCCAGTCGTAGAGGGCCTGCGTCGCGTCGATGCCCTCGTAGCACTGGAGCCGGATGAGGGGCAGGTCGAGCGTCTCGGCGAGCGCCTCCGCGAGAGCGGTCTTCCCCGTGCCGGGCTCCCCTTCGAGGAGCAGCGGGCGCTGCAGGCGCAGGGCGAGCCACGCGACCGTGGCGAGGGATGCGTCAGCGAGGTACCCGGTGTCCCCGAGGCCACGTGTCAGCTCCCCGGCCGACGCAAAGGCCTCCCGTGGCTCCATGTGCCGATCATCACCCACGCGGGCCCGAACCGAAAGGGGAATGCAGATGTGTGAACGACGAGAGGGGCATTCGCCGCGGTCAGCGGTGCGAGCCACCCGGCGACCATCCGCGGGCTGGACGGTCGCCGGGCCGTGGTCAGGTCAAGTCAGGTCAGGTCGGCGGGGGTGTCGGCGTCGCGGCCGGTGGCCAGGTCACCGCACTCGACGACGGTGTGCGGGTGGGTGGCGAGGTGGTCGCGAGCCCCGCGGTCGCCGGTGGCGCCGTCGAGGACCGCCGCCCAGTGCTCGCGGCCGATCAGGACCGGGTGGCCGGGGACCCCCTCGTATGCCGCCCGCGCCAGGACCGCGGGCCCCTCGCCCGCCGTAGCAGCCAAGAGCCGCGTGAGGACCTGCGGGCCGACGTCAGGGAGGTCGACGAGCAGGACGATGACGGCCTCCGCGCCGGTGCCGGCGACCGCCCGCAGCCCCGCTCGCAACGAGGCGCTCTGGCCGTCGGCCCAGTCCGCGGCCTCGACGACGACGTCGGCCGGGGCGGTCCCCGCCTCCGCCAGGGGTCGCGCCTCGTCGATGCCGGCGCCGAGGACGACCAGGACCGGGTCGCAGCCCGACTCCCTCAGCACCCGCAGCCCCCGTTCGAGGAAGGTGCCGCCGGCCGGGTCGGCGACCAGGGCCTTGGGCCGGCCCATGCGACGGCCTCCGCCGGCGGCGAGGAGGAGGCCCGCCACGGGGCGGGGCTCCTCCTCGGGGACCGTCATCGTCAGCCCTTGAGCCCGGCCTCGATCGCGGCGATGATCCGCGGCCGCAGCTCGTTGGCCGAGATCACGGCGTCGACCGACCCGACGCTGACGGCTCGGTGGATGCTGTGCACCTTGTCGAACTCCGACGCCACCTCGCCGAGCTTCTCCGAGCGGACTGCGCTGCGCACCTCGGCGAGCTCGGTCGCCAGCTCGGCCCGGCGGGCCTGGTCGGCCTCACCCATGGCGGCCTCGAGGTCGCGCACCCGGGCGTCCGACGCCGTACGGGCATCGACGTCACGGGAGAACACGACCGCCGCCGCGGGCGCACCGCCGAGGACCGAGGCGAACGAGCCCTCGACCGCGAGCACCGTCATCCGCGGGTTGAGCACCTTGGAGAACACCACGAAGGCGCCGCCGTGGTAGCGGGAGACGACGGTGAAGACGATCGGACCGTCGAAGTTGACGATCGCGCGGCCGATCTCGGCGCCGTACTCGAGCTGGAGGCTGCGCATCGACTCCGGCGACCCGTCGAAGCCGGACAGGTTGGCGAGGACCACGACCGGGCGGTTGCCGGACGCGGCGTTGATCGCCCGTGCCGCCTTCTTCGACGACCGCGGGAACAGCGTGCCCGCGGTGTAGGTGTCCGGGCCGTCGGTGGGTGGGAAGCCGCGACGAGCCACCGTCTTGGACTCGATCCCCAACAGGCACACCGGGATCCCGCCGAGGTGGGCGTCCTGCACCACGGCCGTCTCTGCGTCGGCCATGCCGGCCCAGCGCTCGAGCGTCTCGTGGTCCTGGTCGGCGACCGCGGCCATCAGGGTGCGGATGTCGAACGGCTTCTTGCGGTCGGGGTTGGTCTCCGAGGAGAAGATGTCGCCGACGGTCGTGAAGCCGGAGTCCGCGAGGGTGTGCGGGAACGTCGTCACGTCACGGTCGACGGGGTCGGTGGTCCGCGCCCGACGCGGGCCGTCCTCGCCCGGGTGGACGTAGGTGTGGTCGTAGTGCGCCATGAGGACGTCACGGGCGCCGGCGAGGTCGGGGGCCCAGTACTGCGCCTGACCGTTCGGGCCCATGACGCGGTCGTAGCCGCCGATGCCGAAGTTGTCCTCGGCCGACACACCACCGGAGAAGTCGAGCGACTGCTTGCCCGTGAGGACCATGGCACTGTCCGGGGTCATCACGAGGATTCCCTTGGTGTGCATGAGCATCGTGGCCTCGGCGTTCCAGTAGGGCTGGGCGCCGACGTTGATGCCGGCGACGACGATGTTGATCTCGCCGCCGTCCTGGGTGAACTCGATGATCCGCTTGAGCGCCCGAGCGACCCAGTCCATGTTCTCCGTGCCGGAGTCCATCGAGATCCGGGCGCCGGCGGAGAGGGCGAACCACTCGACCGGCACCCCCATCTCCTGCGCCAGGTCGAGGGCCGCGATGACACGCATGCACTCGGCCTCGGCCACCGCGCCGAGCGCCTTGAGCGGGTCGCCGCACAGCAGCACGCGGGTGATGCCCTCGGGGTACCGCTCGGTCGGCGTCGTGATGACCCCGGCGATGATGCCTGCCTTGTTGAGGCCGTAGGGGCGGTCGACGGGGACGAGGCTGCCGCGGTCGTCGAGGTCGTACTCCGTGGCGGTGCCGCCGTGGCCGGCGATCATCGCCTGGAGCTCGTAGGGGTAGACGACGCCCCGGCGACGGGCGCGGACGACCTTCTGCGCGTAGTCGTCCAGCGGCAGCAGGCGCTCGGTCGGCGGCTCCTCGACCGAGGTCACGACCCCGGAGCCGGGCTGGTAGTGGAACCGAGCCGCGAGAGGGGCGCTGGCGCCGTCCGGGGTCGCGATGCGGCCCTGCACGAGGACCTCCTCGATCCCGGCACCGGCGGTGAGCGGCGAGATCTTCGCCTGGAGCGCGGTGAGCTGGTCGAGGTCGGCCTCGATCGGCGGCCAGATGTGCACCCAGACGTGGTTCATGTCGAGGCGCGCCCCGGCCGAGCCGGCAGCCGCACGGGCACGACGGATCGCCTCGAGGCAGTTGGCGATGGCGCGCTCGGCGTGCGGCAGGGCGGTCACGCGACCGCTCTCGTCCCGGACGACGGCGAGCTGGCGCACCTGGGCCAGCGCCACGAGCCGCTGGTCGGACTCGTTGCCGGGGGCCACGCAGCGGTAGAGCAGCACGTCCTCCGGGGCCGGCAGCCTGGTGATGTCGAAGTCGCGCAGCCGCCACAGGTTGAGCCGGCGCCCGACCATCGGGTGCACCCCGCGGACGAGGCGGTCCTCGACCATCGAGCCGTCCTCGGGGCGGAAGGTGAAGTAGCTGACCGGTCGCCCGCCGCCCGGGCAGACGGCCACGGCCACACGACGCACCTGCTGGGCGAACGGGACCGCGGCGAGCGCGGTCGCGAGGTGGGCGGAGGCCTCCTCGGCGGAGGACGGCTCGTCGGCCCAGGCGAGGTAGAGGTCGACGACGGCCTCGTCGCCCTCGCCGCGCGCCGCCAGCTGCTCGGCGACGCCCGCCACGAGGCCGGAGTCGGGTGCGAGCTCGTCGACGCGACCGATGGAGGTCACGAGGTGGGTCGGGCGGCCGTCGAGGGTGTAGTCGGCGACGGCGAAGGGGCGCGACTCCACCTGGAGCTCGCGCAGGCCGGTGAGCTCGTGCTCGCGGTAGTGCCGCTTGATCAGGACGGCGAGCATCGGCTCGCGGCTGGGCACGCCGGACTCCAGGCGCTCGGCGAGGAACTGCACGATCTGCTCGGGGATCGCCGCCAACGCGTCGATGCGGCCCGCGCGCTCGTCTCCCCCCGGCACGTCCTCGAGGGCGGCGAGCTCGTCGCGGACGCCACCGAGGACGGTGGCTCGGTCGGCGTCGACGAGCGGCTGGTCGAACCAGCGGAACCGCACGCTGCGCGCGAGGTCGCCGATGACGGGGTAGCGCAGTTGGGTGGCGACGACGAGGCGGTCGAGGACGTCGCGGGCGCTGGCGTCAAGCGGCGGCTCGGGCCGGGGCTCGACGATCCAGTGCTGGAGCAGCGCCGTGGCGAGCGCGACCTCGGGGGCCGAGCGCTGCTGGGCGAGGAAGACGCGGAAGACGGCCTCCTCGAGCTGCGGCGTCCGGTCGAGGCCGTCCAGGCCGTAGTGGCGCAGCACCTGCGAGAGCTTGCTGCGGAACTGCTCGGGCAGCGCCCCGCGCTCGACGTCGAGGCTCTGCAGGTAGGTGTGGAAGTGCTCGCGGGGGCTGTGCACGCGGTTCTCGACGTGGTCCTCCTCGCCGGCGGGCCGGTTGCGGCTCAGCTCGGCGAAGTCGGCGAACACCTCGAGGACGGCGACCTCGTCGCCGATCTGGGCGTGCCCGGCCGCGACCAGCTCCTCACGCGCAGCGAGGTAGGAGCGCAGCGTGCCGCCGCCGTCGCGGGGGTCCACGTCGTAGCCCAGCAGCATGGCGCAGAGCGAGGCCCGCGACCGGTCGATGACCTCCTGCGCACCGGCACCGCTGAGGTCGGTGGCGGGCAGGTCGAGGTCGACGGTGTTCTCGGGGGCGGCCTCGGCGACCGCGTCGGGGTCACCGAGCGGCTCGAGGCGCACCATCGGCGCACCGGTCTCGACCTGGCTGCCGGTCGAGACGAGCAGCTCCTTGACGCGCGCGGCGAACGGCGCGGGCAGGACGGTCTCCATCTTCATGGACTCGAGCACGAGGACGGGCGCACCGGCTGCGACCTCGCTGCCGACGGGGGCAGGGGTGGCGACGACGAGGGCCGGGGCCGGGGAGCGCAGCACGCCACCTTCGTCCCGGCTCACGCGGTGGGTCACCCCGTCCACCTCGACGAGCTGGACCGGCCCGTGCGTGGCGGTGATGAGCCGGTGGGTGCGGCCGCCGGTGGTGAGGCGGCTCGTGTACTCGTCGAGGCGGTCGAGCTCGGCGTCGACGGTCTGCTCGACCGTCCCGCCGGCCACGGTGGCGCGGAACAGGTGCGGTCCGATCCGCCAGACCGTGACCTTGTACGCCGTGCCGCGGAGCTTGAGGTCGATGGCGCGGCCGGTGCGGTGCTGGACCTGGGGCCGTCCACCGCGGGAGGTCTCGAGGAGTCGTGTGCGCTCCACCTCCTCCTCGTCCTCGTAGGCCTCGATGCCGGCGGCGACGAGGGCGATGCCGGAGTGGCGGTGCAGGACGAGTCGGCCCTCACCGCGGACACGGTCGATCCAGCCCGTGTCGGCGCTGCCGTCGATGACCTCGGGCTGGTCGAGCAGGTCGAGGATGAAGCTCTTGTTGGTGGCGCCGCCCTCGATGACGACGGTCGTCTCGGACATCGCACGGCGCAGGCGGGCCAGGGCCTCGTCGCGGTCGCTGCCGACGGCGATGATCTTGGCGATCATCGAGTCGAAGTCGGCGGGGATCGAGTCGCCCTCGCCGACACCGGTGTCGACCCGGACGCCGGGGCCGGACGGCAGGTTGAGCAGCGCGATCCGACCCGGCGACGGAGCGAAGTCGCGGTCGGGGTCCTCGGCGTTGAGGCGGGCCTCGACGGCGTGCCCCTCCTCCACCGGGCGCTCGCCCTCGAGTCGCCCACCCCCGGCGACATGGATCTGGAGCTTGACGAGGTCGGTGTCGGTCGTCGCCTCGGTGATGGGGTGCTCGACCTGGAGGCGGGTGTTGACCTCGAGGAAGGCGAAGAACTTCTCACCCGGGTGGTAGAGGAACTCCACGGTGCCCGCGCCGGCATACCCGACCGCGATGGCGAGGCGCTCGGCGCTGGCCTTGACCTCGGCGACCTGGTCCGGGCCGAGGACGGGCGAGGCGGACTCCTCGATGACCTTCTGGTTGCGGCGCTGCACGGAGCAGTCCCGGACGCCGAGCGCCCAGGCGCTGCCGTGCGAGTCGGCGATGACCTGCACCTCGACGTGGCGGGCGCCGGTGACGAGCTTCTCGAGGAAGACCACGCCGGAGCCGAACGCCCGCTCGGCCTCGTCGCGGGTGCGCTCGTAGGCGTCGGTGAGGTCGGCGTCGGAGGCGACCATCCGGATGCCGCGCCCGCCACCGCCGGCGGTCGCCTTGAGCATGAGGGGGTAGCCGATGTCCGCGGCGGCGGCCTTGGCGTCCTCGAGGGTGTCGACCCCGCCGCGGCTCCACGGCGCCACGGGGACGCCGACCTCCTCGGCGATGAGCTTGGAGCCGATCTTGTCGCCGAGCTTGCGCATCGCCTCGGCGCTCGGCCCGATGAAGGTCACGCCGATCCTGGCGCACAGCTCGGCGAACTCCGGGTGCTCGGCGACGAAGCCCCAGCCGACCCACGCGGCGTCCGCGCCGGTCTCGCGCAGCGCTTTCTCGAGCACCGCGTAGTCGAGGTAGGGGCGGTTGGCCGCCGGGCCGAGGTCGTACGCGAGGTCGGCCTCGCGGACGAACATGGCGCGCTTCTCGCCCTCGGTGTGCAGGGCGACCGTCTCGATGCGGTGCCCGCCGACCCCGGCCTGGGCGTTGAGGTCGCGCACGGCGTGGATGAGCCGCATCGCGGCCTCTCCACGGTTGACGATGGCGATGCGCGAGAACATCGAGGGGGCCTCCCAGCACAGACGGACGACGGCTGGCGGCGCAGACCGCACGCCGCCGAGCCCCGAGCCTGCCACCGATCGTCGGTGACTCGCGAGTAATGCCCGATCCGACCCGTACGCGGCGGGTCGGGCCGCCCGCGGGACCGCCCTCACCGCTCGCCCCCTGCGGGGTCGGACGAGCCCACCTAGGGTTGAGGACATGTCTCGCGCCGCCTCGATCCTCTGGCTCCGCCGCGACCTGCGCAGGGGCGACCTCCCTGCCCTGGGTCGGGCTGCCGAGGCCGCCGACGGCGGCTCGGTGCTCGTGCTCTTCGTCCTCGACCCTGCCCTGTGGAAGGGAGCCGGCCCGGTCCGGCGGGCCTGGCTCGCCGCGACCCTCGAGGCGGCCCGAGAGGCGTACGACGGCCGGCTCTGCCTGCGCGTCGGCGACCCGGCGAAGGTCGTCCCGTCCGTGGTGGAGGAGGTGGGCGCGGGGTCCGTGCACGTCTCCCGCGAGACGACCCCGGCCGGGGTGCGCCGGGACAGCGCCGTGGCGGCGTCGCTCGCCGAGGCCGGCGTCGACTGGGTCGAGACCGGGACGCCGTATGCCGTCGGGCCGGGTTCGATCACCAACGGCAGCGGTGACCCCTACAAGGTGTTCACCCCGTTCAGCCGCGCCTGGCGCGACCACGGCTGGCCCGCCCCGGCCACCGAGCCCTCCGGGGTCACCTTCGCCCGGGTCGCCTCGGACGACGACGGGTGGAAGACCCTGCGCGAGGCGCGCAAGGCCGACGGACTGCCCGACCTCCCCGACGCCGGCGAGGAGGCCGCGCTCTCGCGGTGGCGCGAGTTCCTCGACGACGCACTCACGGCATACAAGGGCGACCGCGACCGGGCCGACCGGCCGGGGACGTCGCGGCTGTCCCCCTACCTCAAGATCGGCGCGGTGCACCCGCGCACGCTGCTCGCCGAGCTCGACGGCCGGACGGGGCAGGGGGCGCAGACCTTCGAGACCGAGCTGTGCTGGCGCGAGTTCTACGCCGACGTGCTCTGGCACAACCCGAGGTCGTCGTGGCACGACCTGCGCCCCGCGCTGTCAGGCATCACCTACGAGGACAACGAGGACCTCGTCGAGGCGTGGAAGGGGGGCCGCACCGGGTACCCCGTCGTCGACGCCGCGATGCGCCAGCTCCTGACCGAGGGGTGGATGCACAACCGGATGCGGATGGTGACGGCGAGCTTCCTCACCAAGGACCTGCACGTCTGGTGGCCGGTCGGCGCGCGGCACTTCCTCGACCACCTGCTCGACGGCGACATCGCCTCCAACAACCACGGGTGGCAGTGGGTCGCCGGCACCGGCACCGACGCGTCGCCGTACTTCCGGGTGTTCAACCCGATCACCCAGGGCCAGCGCTTCGATCCCCAGGGCGACTACGTGCGCCGCTACGTCCCCGAGCTGGCGCACATCCCGGGCAAGGCCGTCCACGAGCCGTGGAAGCACGACGAGGGGTACGACCACGACTACCCCGAGCGGATCGTCGACCACGCCGAGGAGCGGCGCGAGGCGCTGCGCCGGTACGAGGCGGCGCGCGGCTCCCAGTCGTCCGGCTCGTCAGGGTCGGGGTCGTCGTGATCAACCCGGTGAGCGAGGTGCGCTCGTTCGTCCGTGCCGCCCTCGTCACCCCGGTCCCCCGCGACCACACCGAGTCCGACGCCGCCTTCCGCCGCCGCCGCCTCGTCGCCGTCGTCACCCTCCTCGTCGGCACGGCCGTGCTCACGCTGGCGCTGCGCATCCCGCCCGGCGACCCGACCTTCTACGTCGCGACCGTCGGGCTGGCCCTGGTCTGGACCGTCGGCGCCTTCGCCTCGGGCCCGCTGCACCTCGGTCGCGCCCACACGCGCGCAGGCGGGGACGCCCGGCCGATCGTGCAGTCACTGGCCCTCGGGGCGCTGCTCCTCGCGATCTTCCTGCTGGGAGGCCTGGTCATCGCCCAGGTCCCGCTGCTGCGCGACCCCGTGACCAACCTGCTCGATCACGCCCGGCTCGGGTCGCTGCCCGTCGTCGCGCTCATCACGGCGGTCAACGGCATCTCCGAGGAGCTGTACTTCCGGGGCGCCCTCTACTCCGCCATCGGCCGCCGCCGTGCGGTCCTGGTCACGACGGTGGTCTACGCGCTGACGACCGTGGGCTCCGGCATCCCCCTGCTCGTCCTCGCCGCCGCCCTGCTCGGCCTGCTGACCGGGCTGCAGCGCCGGGTCACCGGCGGCATCCTCGGCCCGGTGATCACGCACCTCACGTGGTCGCTCGGGATGCTCTTCCTCCTGCCCACCGTCCTTTCCTCAGGAAGCTGAACATGTCCTCATCGCCTGACTCCTCCACCGCCCCCCGTCGGGTGCTGGTCACCGGCGCCACCGGCTACGTCGGAGGCGCCCTCGTCCCGGTCCTGCTCGACCGGGGCTGGACCGTGCGGGTCCTCACGCGCAGCCGCCGTGGCCTCGAGGGCCACGACTGGGCCGGGCGCGTGGAGGTCGTCGAGGGCAACGCCACCTCCCCCGAGGACTGCCGCCGGGCGCTGGAGGACGTCGACGTCGCCTACTACCTGCTGCACTCGATGGACGGCAAGGGCGACTTCATGCAGCGCGACCGGGAGATGGCACACACCTTCTCCGACGCCGCCCACGACCGTGGCGTCGGTCGCATCGTCTACCTCAGCGGGCTGCACCCGCAGGGCCGCCTGTCCGACCACCTCGCCTCCCGCGTCGAGGTCGGCGACATCTTCCTCGACGGCCCGGTCCCCGCGACCGTGCTCCAGGCGGGGATCGTCCTCGGGGACGGCTCGGCGTCGTTCGACATGCTGCGCCACCTCACCGAGCGGCTTCCGGCAGTCGTCGCGCCACGGTGGCTGCGCAACCGGATCCAGCCGGTCGCGGTCGACGACGTCATGCACTACCTCGCCGGCTCGGCCCTGATGGGTCCGGAGGTCAACCGCACCTTCGACATCGGCGGACCCGAGGTCCTCACCTACGCCGACATGATGCAGCAGTACGCCGAGATCGTCGGCCTGGGTCGCCGCTTCATCACCACGGTCCCGGTCCTCACGCCCAAGCTCGCCGGGCTCTGGATCGACATCGTCACCCCGATCTCCCGCGGCATCGGGCGCCCGCTGATCGGCAGCCTCGTCCACGAGGCCGTCTGCGACGAGCAGGACATCCTCGACGTCACCGGCCCGCCGCCCGGTGGCCGGACCGGGTTCGCGGACGCGATCCGCGAGGCCAACCGCGGCATCGACCCGTTCCGCTGGCGCCGCACGCTCGCCCGCACCAGTGCGATGGTCGGCGCCGCCGCTGTCACCGGCTCGCTGCTCACCGACCCCACCTCCCGCTGGTACCGCAAGCTCGACAAGCCCTCGTGGGAGCCGCCGCCCGCAGCCTTCCCCGTGGTCTGGACCGGCCTCTACGCCGATGTCGCCCTCGTCAGCGCCGTGTCCTCCTCCTACCTCGCCGAGGCGGGCCGGGAGAAGGAGGCGAAGGAGCTCGAGCAGGCGTTGGCTCTCAACATGGCCCTCAACACCGCCTGGACCGGCTTGTTCTTCCGGGCCCGTCGCCCGTGGCTGGCCACCGCCGAGTGCGCTGTCCTCACCCTCTCGTCGGCCGACCTCGCCCGCCGCGCGGGCGCGGCGGGACGCGGCAAGGCCGTGGCGATCGGGGCGTATGCCGCGTGGTGCGGCTTCGCCACCGTGCTGTCCGGCACGATCGCGCACCGGAACCGCAGCCGCCGCTGACCCGAGTGAGCGGGGCTGGGAGGTGGCTGCGCGGCGGCATACGGTGGTTGCCCGGGCGGTGGGCATCTGCGAAACTGTTACCGACCGTTCGGTCAGTAATTGATCTGACCCCGGCCCCCGACCTCGTGGAGGACCCATGACCGCCACCGACACCGCAGCCACCGACACCGCGGCCACCGACCCGCTGCAGGCGGGCTTCGACACGACCATCGGGCACGGCGACCGGATCGAGCCGCGCGACTGGATGCCCGACGGGTACCGCAGGACCCTGGTGCGCCAGATCGCCCAGCACGCGCACTCCGAGATCATCGGCATGCAGCCCGAGGGCGCGTGGATCGGCCGCGCACCGTCGCTGCGGCGCAAGGCGATCCTGCTCGCCAAGGTGCAGGACGAGGCCGGCCACGGGCTCTACCTCTACTCCGCGTGCGAGACCCTCGGGGTCAGCCGCGGCGAGCTCACCGAGAAGCTCATCTCCGGCGCGCAGAAGTACTCCTCGATCTTCAACTACCCGACCCTGTCGTACGCCGACGTGGGCACCATCGGCTGGCTCGTCGACGGCGCCGCCATCTGCAACCAGGTGCCGCTGTGCCGCACCTCGTTCGGACCGTACGGCCGCGCGATGATCCGCATCTGCAAGGAGGAGTCCTTCCACCAGCGGCAGGGCTACGAGCTGCTCATGACGATGATGCAGGGCACCGACGAGCAGCGCGCCATGGTGCAGGAGTCGGTCAACCGGTTCTGGTGGCCGGCGCTGATGATGTTCGGGCCGCCCGACGACGAGTCGCCCAACTCGGCGCAGTCGATGGCCTGGGGCATCAAGCGCAACAGCAACGACGACCTGCGCCAGCGGTTCGTCGACATGTCGGTGCCGCAGGCTGCCGCGCTGGGCGTCACGTTCCCCGACCCCGAGCTGCGCTGGAACGACGAGCGCGGCCACCACGACTTCGGCCAGCCCGACTGGGACGAGTTCATGCAGGTCGTCAAGGGCAACGGCCCCTGCAACACCCAGCGGATCGCCCACCGCCGCAAGGCCCACGAGGACGGTGCGTGGGTGCGCGAGGCCGCGACCGCGTACGCCGCCAAGCAGGCCTCCGTCGCGACCGCCGGGGGTGCCGCATGAGCGACGTCAAGGCCGAGTGGCCGCTGTACGAGGTGTTCGTCCGCGGCAAGCGCGGCCTCAACCACGTCCACGTGGGCTCGCTGCACGCGGCCGATGACGACATGGCGCTGCGCCACGCCCGCGACGTCTACACCCGACGCAACGAGGGCGTGAGCATCTGGGTGGTGCAGTCCAAGGAGATCGCGGCGTCGAGCCCGGACGAGAAGGACCCGATGTTCGCGCCGAGCAACGACAAGGTCTACCGGCACCCGACGTTCTACGAGATCCCCGACAACGTCCCCCACATGTGAGGCCCGAGATGACCGACTCCCCCTCGCACCCCGCTCCCGAGTCGACGTCGCGTCCCGAGCCAGGCTCCAACGCCGCGCCGGAGCCGGCCTCCCACCCGGCCCCCGACCCCTCCGACGCCCACGGCTCGGTCTACGACGGGCTGCTCGGTGGCGACCCGTCGCACTGGGCCTTCGGCACCGACTTCGAGGACCCGCTGGCCGGGGTCGACACGACCGTCCCCGACGGCGTCGACGCCCACGACCTCGGCACCTACTGCCTCATGCTCGCCGACGACGCGCTCATCGCCTCGCAACGGCTCTCGCAGTGGACCAGCCGGGCGCCCGACCTCGAGGACGACATCGCGCTGTCCAACATCGCACTCGACCTCCTCGGCCAGGCCCGGCTGCTGCTCGCCCGGGCCGCGGCGGCCGACCCCTCGCTCGTGCCGGTCCTCCCCGACGGTTCCCCGGTGCCGCCCGAGGACGCCCTGGCGTTCTTCCGTGAGGCCGGGCAGTTCCGCAACGTGCGGCTCGTCGAGACCGACAACGGCGACTTCGCCGTGACCATCGTCAAGCTGCTCGTCTTCGCGACCGCCCGGCTCGCGCTGCTGGAGCGACTGGCCTCCAGCCGGGACCACGTGCTGTCGGCTGTTGCGGCGAAGGGTGTCAAGGAGCTCACCTACACCCGCGACTACGCGGGTCGCTGGTTCCTCACCCTGGCGCAGGGCACGCAGGAGTCGCGCCGTCGTCTCGACACCGCCCTCGCGCTCGTCTGGCCGTTCCAGGCCGAGCTGTTCGCGACGCACGAGGTCGAGGCCCGGGTCGCCGCGGCGGGGGTCGGGGTCGACCCCGCGACAACCGCTGACGACGTCGCCGTCGTGCTCGCCCAGGTCTTCGCCGTCAGCGGTGTCGACCAGCCGACCCAGGGAGCGCTCGCCGCGGTCCAGGGACGACAGGGCCGCGACGGGCTGCACACCGAGGCGCTCGGCCTGCTGCTGGCGGAGATGCAGGTGGTCGCGCGCGCCCACCCCAGCGGGAAGTGGTGACCATGAGCTCGATCGGCCCGGCTCCCACCGCCACCTCCCCCCGGGTCGATGTGAACACGCCCGAGAATCACGGCGTTCTTACATCGACCGAGCGGGAGACGTTGCGGGAGAAGGCGATCGCCGTGGCGCGGACCGTCACCGACCCGGAGATGCCGATGCTGACCCTCGAGGACCTCGGTGTCCTGCGCGAGGTCGAGGTCGACGAGGCGGGTCAGGTCGTCGTCGCCATCACCCCGACCTACACCGGCTGCCCTGCCATGGCCGCGATGCGCGACGACCTCGTCCGCTCGCTGCAGGAGGCCGGACTGCCCGGAGCACGCGTGCGCGTCTCCCTCACCCCGGCGTGGTCGAGCGACTGGATCAGCGAGCGCGGCCGCCAGGCCCTGCGCGACCACGGCCTCTCGGCTCCCGGCCGGGTGCCAGCCCGCAGCGGTCCGGTCGCTCTGTCCCTCATGCCCACCCGTCGCGAGATCGACTGTCCCCGTTGTGGATCCGCGCAGACCGAGCTGACCTCGGAGTTCGGCCCCACCGCCTGCAAGGCGCTCTACCGCTGCACCAGCTGCTTCGAGCCCTTCGAGCACGTCAAGGAGATCTGAGTGACCTCGGCCGCCCCCTCGTTGCTGCTGAAGAAGCCTCGACGCCCTGCCCCCACGTTCCACACGTTGACCGTGCACTCGGTCGAGCAGCTCACGGACGACGCCGCCGCCGTCTCCTTCGACGTGCCCGACGAGCTCACCCGGGCCTACGCGTTCGCCGCCGGCCAGTCACTCACCCTGCGCCGCCGCATCGACGGGGTCGAGCACCGACGCACCTACTCGATCTGCGCCACCGTCGGCGACCGCCCGCGCATCGGCGTCCGCGAGATCCCCGGCGGCCTGTTCTCCCAGTGGTTGCTGCACGAGCTGCGCCCCGGTGACGAGGTCGAGGTGCAGACGCCGCACGGGACCTTCCGCGCCGACCCCGCCGAGGGCGGCCGCCACCTGTGCATCGCCGCGGGATCCGGCATCACCCCGATGCTGTCGATCGCGAGCACCGTCCTCGCCAACCCCGAGGCGGAGGTGGCGCTCCTCTACGGCAACCGCACCACCGGCTCGGTGATGTTCGCCGAGGAGCTCGCCGACCTGAAGAACCGGCACGGCTCCCGCTTCCAGCTCGTGCACGTCCTGTCCCGCGAGCCCCGCGACGTCGAGCTGTTCTCGGGCCGCCTCGACGCCGACCGCCTGCGCCGGCTGTTCGAGGTGCTCGTGCCCGTCCACGACGTCGACCACGTCTGGCTCTGCGGTCCGCTCGCGATGATCCAGTCGGCCCGCGAGGTGCTCACCGAGCTCGACGTCCCCGCCGACAAGGTGCACTTCGAGCTGTTCTACGTCGAC
This sequence comes from Pedococcus aerophilus, assembly GCF_039532215.1. NCBI lineage: Bacteria > Bacillati > Actinomycetota > Actinomycetes > Micrococcales > Intrasporangiaceae > Pedococcus > Pedococcus aerophilus. The sequence continues at coordinate 1,490,470 of NZ_BAAARN010000001.1, forward strand.
GAGCCGCCGCCCGAGCTGCACCGCGCCGACGCGGTCGTCGAGGGGGAGACGAGCGAAGTCACGGTGGTGCTCGACGGCCTGTCCTCGACGACGCCGATGTCCCGCGGCCAGTCGATCCTCGACTCCGCCCAGGCCACCCGCACCGACCTGCCCTTCGCCTGCAAGGGCGGCGTCTGCGGCACCTGTCGCGCGCTGGTCCGCGAGGGCGAGGTCGACATGCGCCGCAACTACGCGCTCGAGCAGCGCGAGGTCGAGCAGGGTTTCGTCCTCACCTGCCAGACCCACCCCGTCAGCGACACGGTCACCGTCGACTTCGACGCCTGACCCACCGGAGCCACCCGCCGGGGCTGGCTCCGCGCCATACCGACGAGCACCCTTGAAGGAGCACCACCGTGACCGAGGCCTTCCTCCTCGACGGAGCCCGGACCCCGATCGGCCGGTATGCCGGCGGGCTGGCCACCGTGCGCCCTGACGACCTCGCGGCGCTCGTCGTCCGTGAGGCCGTCGAGCGCGCCGGTGTCGACCCCGAGCTCATCGACGAGGTCGTCCTCGGGGCGGCGAACCAGGCCGGTGAGGACAACCGCAACGTCGCCCGCATGGCGACCCTGCTCGCAGGGCTCCCGCAGTCGGTGCCCGGGTTCACCGTCAACCGGCTGTGCGCCTCGGGCCTCACCGCGGTCGCCACAGCCCGCCAGATGGTCGCGTCGGGTGATGCCGACCTCGTCGTCGCGGGTGGCGTCGAGTCGATGACGCGGGCGCCGTGGGTCATGGAGAAGCCGAGCAAGGCGTTCGCGCGGCCGGGGGCGACGTTCGACACCTCGATCGGGTGGCGGTTCACCAACCCGCGGTTCGACGCCGACACCACGCTGTCGATGCCGGAGACGGCCGAGCGGGTGGCCGAGCGCTGGGGGCTGACGCGTGAGGAGCTCGACGCGTTCGCGCTGCGGTCGCACCAGCGGGCGGTCGCGGCGATCGAGGCCGGACGATTCGCCGACGAGATCGTGGCCGTCCCGGTGGGCGACGGCGAGTTCGCCGTGGACGAGGGGCCGAGGGCCGACACCTCGCTCGAGCGACTCGCGAAGCTCCGTCCGGTCAACCACCCCGGAGGAATGGTGACCGCCGGCAACGCCAGCTCGCTCAACGACGGCGCGGCTGCTGTCGTCGTGGCCAGCGAGGCGTTCGTCACCCGCCACGGCCTCGAGCCGCGCGCACGGCTCGTCGCCTCCGCCAGCTCCGGGGTCGCGCCGGAGGTCATGGGCATCGGTCCGGTCCCAGCCACGCAGAAGGCACTCGACCGCGCGGGCTGGTCGATCGGCGACCTCGACGCCGTCGAGCTCAACGAGGCCTTCGCCTCGCAGTCGCTGGCCTGCATCCGCGACCTCGGCCTCGACGAGGAGATCGTCAACGCCGACGGTGGCGCCATCGCCCTCGGCCACCCACTCGGCGCCTCAGGAACCCGCATCCTGCTGACGCTCGTGGGTCGCCTCGAGCGCGCGCAGGCCCGCCGCGGGCTCGCGACCCTGTGCGTCGGGGTCGGCCAGGGCGCGGCGCTGCTCGTGGAGAGGGTCTGACGATGAGCTCTGGGTCCTCGACGCTGCCCGCTGTCGTCGGCGTCTACGGAGGTGGCCGGATGGGTGCAGGAATCGCGCACGCGTTCCTCGTCTCCGGCTCACGGGTCGTCGTCGTCGAGGGTGACGACGCGCTCGCCGAAGCCGCCCGTGGCCGGGTCGCCAGCAGCGTCGGGAAGGCCGCCGACCGTGGCGTCCTGATCGGCTCCCCCGAGGAGGTGCTGGGCGGGCTCACCGTGACCACCACCCCCACCGACCTCGCCGGCTGCGCCCTGGTCGTCGAGGCCGTCCCCGAGGACACCGCGCTCAAGCTCACCGTCCTCCGACAGGCCGAGCAGGCCGCGCCCGACGCCGTGCTGGCCACCAACACCAGCTCCCTGTCGGTCAGCGCGCTGGCTGCCGGGCTGGCCCGCCCAGACCAGTTCGTCGGGCTGCACTTCTTCAACCCCGTCCCGGCCAGCGATCTCGTCGAGGTCGTCGTCGGCGAGCAGACCGCTGCCTCGCTCGTCGATGACGCCCGTTGCTGGGTGTCGGCCCTGGGCAAGACCGCGATCACGGTGCAGGACTCACCGGGGTTCGCGAGCAGCCGCCTCGGTGTCGCCATCGCGCTCGAGGCGATGCGGATGGTCCAGGAGGGGGTCGCGTCCGCGGAGGACATCGACACCGCCATGACGCTGGGCTACCGCCACCCGGTCGGACCGCTGCGGACGACCGACATCGTCGGCCTCGATGTGCGGCTCGCGATCGCCGAGCACCTCACCCGTGAGCTGGGCCCGAGGTTCGAGCCGCCGCAGGTCCTGCGCGACAAGGTGGCAGCCGGGGAGCTCGGCCGCAAGACCGGCCGCGGCTTCTACGACTGGTGACCTGAGCTGCCCCGCCCGAGGGCCAGGCCGTCGAAGGCGATCGTCGTGATGGCGTCGGAGAGCTGCCCGGCGTCGACCGCTCCCCCGGGCCGGTGCCACTCGACGAGGGAGTTCACCATGCCGAACAGCAGGCGGCTCACCAGCGCCGGCGGGACGTCCGAGCGCAGCGAGCCCTCCTCGACGGCCTCCCGCACCAGTGCCGCGAACCTCGCGTCGAGGTCACGTCGCCGACGCAGCGCCGCCACCTCGACCTCACTGTTGCCACGCACCCGCAGCAGCAGGGTCACCGCGGGCTGGTGGTCCACGAGGACGGCGACGCTGAGGCGCACGGCACGGCGCAGGCGGTCGTAGGCCGTGGCGCCGGGCACCTCCCGGCTCGCCTCGTCGAGGACCTCGGTGAGCCCGTCGAGCGCCTCGTCGAGGGCTTGGGAGAGCAGGTGCGTCTTGCTCGGGACGTGGTGGTAGATCGCGGACTTGCTGAACCCGAGCTCACGGGCCAGGTCGCCCATGCTCGTGCCGTCGTAGCCCTGCTCGTTGAACAGGTCGATGGCTCGGCGCAGCACCGTCTCCTGGTCGTACCCGGGTCTCCCTCTGCGGGGAGCCCCGGCTGCTGCGTCAGTCACGCGGCCACACTCTCACAGCGGGCCTCCCCCTCGTGGGGACGTCGTCGCCCTCGACCGTGAGGCGTCAACCGAGGACACGGTCGAGGAAGGGACCGCCGAACTTCCTCCCCGGGTCGTGGGCGTCGCGCAGCCGCTGGAAGTCGTCCCACCGCGGGTACAGCGGAGCCAGCTCGTCAGCGGACGCCGCGAAGCACTTGCCCCAGTGCGGCCGTGCGCCGAGCGGGAGGAGAGCCGCCTCGATGTCCGGGAGGACGGCATGCACGCCCGCCTCGTCGAGCTCCCAGGTGAAGTGGAACCCCACCACGTCCACGTCGTGGGATCCGCTGAGCCACAACGGGTCTGACGCCACGGTGCGGATCTCGGCGTTCTGCATCACCGACGCGAACACCGGCTGCAACCGCCGCAGCTCTGCAAGGGCGGCGAGCGCGTGGTGACGCGGCACGAGGTACTCGCTCTGCAGCTCCGCCCCTCGGCTCGGGGTGAACTCGAGGCGGAAGTGCGGGAGCCGTTCGAGCCACGGGCCGGGTTCCCCGGTCTGGTCGGTCACCGACTCGGTGGGCGCACCGTCGAGCATGTGCATGACCCGGGTCGCGCGGGGTGCGCCGAAGAAGTCGGGAGTCGAGTCCGCGCCGCGGCTCTTGCACCACACCTGGCGCACCCCCGTGTCGTCGAACCGCGTGAACAGGCTGACGCTGTCGGCCGCTCCCGTGATCGCGTCGAGGTCGGACTCCAGCACCGACCACGGCAGACCCGTGAACACGTCCTGCCGCACGGCATACGTCGGCTCGACGTCCAGCGTGACGCGGGTGACGACGCCGAGAGCACCGAGGGCGACGACGCACCCCTCGAAACCCTCGTCACCACGCCGGACCTGCACGAGCGACCCGTCGGCCGCCACCAGCTCGAGCCCGGCGACCGCCGCCGACAGCGAGCCGGTCCGGTCCCCCGACCCGTGCGTGCCCGTGGCCACGGCACCGGCCACGCTGATGTGCGGCAGTGAGGCGAGGGACGCGAGCGCCCACCCCTGCCGCTCCAGCTCGGCCGCGACGAGCCCGTATGACGCCCCGCCGGGGACCGTGGCGGTCCTCGCACCTGCGTCGACCTCCACCGCCCCCGGGGTGGACGGGTCCTCGAGCGCCGCCGTGGACACGAGGACGCCCTCGGTGTCGGCGAGCCCGGTGAAGGAGTGCCGCGAGCCCAGCGCCCGGACGCGGTCGGCACCGGCGACAAGCGCCTGGAGGTCGGGGACGGACCGGGGCGCCACGAGGCGGGCCGCGGCATACGTGTGGTTCCCGGCCCAGTTGCGTTCGACCATGCGGTCAGTCTGCCCCTCGGGCCCCGGGGCGCGACGCGAGGACCCATGCAGCAGACTCGGGCCATGACGGTCTTCTCGGCTTCCAAGCGCTCCACGGCCGTCGTGCCCTTCACCCGCGAGGACGTCTGGTCGGTCCTCAGCGACGCCGGGCTCGTCGCGAAGCTGACGCCGATGGTGCGCTCGATCGAGGACCAGGGCGGCACCTGGCTGTGGAAGCTCGCCCCCATCGAGGTGCTCGGCAAGAGCATCGGCCTGTCCTTCACCGAGCGCATGGACCTGCGGCCGACCGAGCGGATCGAGTTCACCCACACGCCGAAGGGCGAGGAACGGGCCGGGGTCGAGGGGACCTACACGCTGACCGACCAGGCGCAGGGCACGCACCTCGCGATCGACCTCGGGGTGCACGTCGACCTGCCGTTCCCCAAGATCGCCAAGCCCGCGGTGCAGACCACCATGCAGGGGGTCATCGCGGCGATGGGGGCGGGGTTCGCGCACAACCTCGACCGCCACCTGAAGTCGCGGCGCTGAGGTCCCGGCGCCAGCCGACCGGTGAGGTCCCACCACTGAGGGCGCTCAGCTGGAAGGGGGCGGCCCCAGCAGGAGGCCGCGCCAGCCACCGTGCCGGTGGTGGACGGGACGCCCGTCGCTGCGCGAGACCTGCCCGCCGGCCCAGTCCGCATCCGAGCCCAGCGGGCCCATGACGTCGCGGTCGGCGTCGGCGACCCCGTCACCGGGCACGTGCAGCGCACGCTCGAGGGCCCGCCCCACGGGGACCAGCCGATGACCGGACGGGAGCAGGTCGCGGCGGAAGTCGTCCTCGCGGCAGACCATGTCGTGGTGCAGGCTCTCGACGAGCGTCTGCACCGTCGTCGCCGGGGCGGCGGTCAGCACCGGGGCCAGGCGCGAGACCAGCGCGGTCGGCAGCAGCGGCACGCTGACCTGGACGCGCGTGAGGCCGGCGAGCTTCGCGTAGCGCCGCAGCAACGCGGCATACGCGAGGGGCTCCCCGCTGCCCACGTCGTAGGCGCGGCTGCGCGCGGGGGCATCGAGGGCGCCGACCAGGGCGGCCACGACGTCGGTCACCGCGATCGGCTCGACGCGGCTGGTCCGCATCCACGTGGGGAGCACCTGGACGGGGAGCCGTTCGCTGATCTGGCGCATCACCTCGAACGACGTCGAGCCGCTGCCGACGACCATCGCGGCCCGCAGGGCGATGGTCGGCACACCGGAGTCGGTGAGGACGTCCTCGACCTCGAGCCGGGAGCGCAGGTGCGGCGACAGGTCGGCGTCGGGAAGGTCCGGCACGAGACCGCCGAGGTAGACGATCCGGCCCACCCCGGCCCGGACGGCGGCGTGCGCGGCGTTGTAGGCACCCTCGCGGTCCGTGGTGGCGAAGTCGTCACCGCCGAGGCCGTGGATCAGGTAGAAGAGGGCCTGCGCGTCGGCGAAGGCGGCCCGTGCGGAACCCCGGTCGAGGACGTCCATCTCCACGACCCGCACCCGGTCGGCCCACCAGAACCGTTGCGCCGAGGACGCCTTCGTGAACGTCGCCGTGACGTCGTGCCCGTCGCCGAGCAGGGCCGGCACGAGCCGGCTGCCGATGTAGCCCCCCGCTCCGGTGACGACGACGCGCACGAGGACCTCCAGACCGGATGGCACCGGCGGTGCCCACTCCTGCGAACCTACCTCGCGACGCCCACGCCCAACCGGTGGGCCTGCTGGAACGTCGAGATCATCGCGATGGTGGCCCCCGCGCCCTGGTTCTCGCTGCGGCCGCCCTCTTCGAGTCCGTCGCAGCCGCCACCGCTGTCGCGGTCGTGCAGCGTCGTGCCGGAGGCGTTCGCGCCCTCGAACCAGGCCGCGCACCGGGCGACAGCCGCGCTCCAGCGCGGGTCGGCCGTCACGTCGAACGCCCTGGCGCAGGCGTCGGCGAGGGCGGCGACGTCCGTCGGCTGCTCGCAGAACGGAGCCCGCGCCTCGCCGATCCCCCAGCCGTCGGCCGGGCAGACCGAGACGATCCCGTCCGTGGTCTCGGTCTCGAGGAGCCAGCTCAACATGGCCAACCCCTCCGTCAGCCACTTCCACACCCCGAGGAGCGACCCGGCTGCGAGCAACGTCTCGGCGAGCGCGGCATTGGCGTAGGTGAGGCGCGGCTCCGGCCAGTGCCAGCCCTCGACGTGTGCCGCCCGACGGCCCAGCAACGGGTCCGGTGGGGCGATCAGGGTGGCGGCATCCATCAGGAGGGTCCGGGCGACGACGTCGCGGGGGCGCACCGCGAGGACCTCGGCGGCCCCGAGCCCGGCGAACGCCATCGACCGCGTGGACGTCGACCGCAGCGCGGCACCACGCGTGAAGGACTCGAGGGCCCTCCAGTCACCGACCTCGGGCACGCGGGCGACGCCGGTGCCGAGAGCCCACAGCGCCCGGCCCCACGAGTCGTCCACGGCGGGGTGGTCGGACCACGAGCCGTCGGCGGCACGGCGGTTGCGGAAGGACCCTCCCTCGTCCTGCGCGTCGAGCACGAAGGTGAGGTAGGTCGACGCGAGGGCGGTCAGGGCTGCGGTGTGCGCCGGCTCACGGGCCGTGGTGACGAACGCCCGTGCGACGTCGTCGACGCAGTACCCCTCCTCACGCCTCGGCGTGGTCAGCTCGGCGAGCTCGAACAGGCCGATGTCGTCGGTCAGGTGGAACAGGTGTTGGAACGAGACCGCCGCCGGGGTCGGGTCCGCCGGGGCGGAGGTGGCGAACGAGTGGGACGCGGACATGGGCGAGCCTTCCTGTCATCCCCGCGCCGACAGCCGACGAGGAGCACAACCACCCGAGGGGGTGGTGACGTGCACGCACGGTGCGTCCGGGCCGGCGCGGCGTCCTCACGCGCTGGCTGTCGCGACGGTGCCCGTCGCGGTGCGCCCCGTCTCCTGACGGAACACCTGCCCCGACGGTAACACCCGGACGACGAGAGGGGCCCCGACCTGGCGGTCGGGGGCCCTCTCCACACTCGGTGGCAGGTGAAGGATTCGAACCTTCGAAGCTTTCGCGATGGATTTACAGTCCACTCCCATTGGCCGCTCGGGCAACCTGCCTTGGTGCGCGTGGAAGAATAGCAAGGACAACCGCGATTGCTGAAACCGGCGTCCGCCGCACCATGGCGACGCCCAGGAAGGACACGCCCCCATGGCCGACAGCTCGTTCGACATCGTCAGCAAGATCGACCACCAGGAGGTCGCCAACGCGCTCAACAGCGCGGCCCGCGAGGTGGCCACGCGCTACGACTTCAAGAACGTCGGCGCCTCCATCGAGGCCAGCGGCGACGACAAGGTCGTCATCAAGGCCAACACCGAGGAGCGTGCCAACGCCGTCCTCGACGTCTTCCAGACGTGGCTGGTGAAGCGCAAGGTGTCGCTGAAGCACCTCGACGTCCCGGAGCGCGGACCGCAGCTCTCCGGCAAGGAGTACCGCCTCGAACTCGGCCTCCAGGAGGGCATCTCGCAGGAGAACGCCAAGAAGATCGGCAAGATCATCCGCGACGAGGCCCCGAAGTCCGTCAAGAGCCAGATCCAGGGCGACGAGCTGCGCGTGACGAGCAAGTCCCGCGACGACCTCCAGTCCGTCCAGGCGCTGCTCAAGGGCAAGGACGACCTGGACTTCGCGATCCAGTTCACCAACTACCGCTGACCACCCCGCGACAGACGTGTGCCGCCGTGCCCGAGTAGGGCGCGGCGGCACACGTCTGTCGTGGGATGGCCACGGGATCCCTTGCGGGACAGGCACATTCGCTGGACCAGGACCTCCGCGGGACGGGAATGTCCGGCGTAGGAGGTCCGGTCAGGCCTCCATGGCGATCGTCGGGCCGCCGAGGTCCGGGAAGCGCAGCACCGATCCGTCGGAGTCGGTGTCCGGGGAGTCGTCGTTCCAGCCGTCGAGGGCGATCGCGAGGCCGAGGGCCAGACCGGCCATCTCGTGGTCGCCGATGCCGACGCGGCTGGCGACCTCACGGGCGTTGGCGGGACGGTCGGCCGGGTCCTTGGACAGGCAGGCGTTGACGAGGTCGGCGAGATCCCGCGGGACGTCGTCCGGCAGCGGCGGGGGCGGCTCGTTGACGTGGCTCAGCGCAGTGGCGACCGGCGTGCCGCGGTCGAACGGGCGCTGCCCCGTGAGCATCTCGTGGGCGACCACCCCGAGGGCGTAGAGGTCGCTGGCACCGGTCGCCGCCTCGCCGAGCGCCTGCTCGGGGCTGATGTAGTGCGGGGTGCCGAGCATCTCGCCGACGCGGGTGTGACCTGCTGCGTCCAGGGCCCGGGCGATCCCGAAGTCGGTGAGCTTCACCAGGCCGTCGGGCCGGACGAGGATGTTGGCGGGCTTGACGTCCCGGTGCACGACCCGGGCCTCGTGGGCCACCCCGAGGGCGAGCGCGGCCTGACCGAGCAGCGACCGTACCTCCGGCGGGGGCAGGGCACCGCGGCGCCGCAGCAGCAGCGACAGGGGCTCACCCTTGACGAGCTCCATGACGAGGAAGGCGAGACCGTCGTCCTCGCCGTAGTCGAAGAGGGTGGCGATGTTGGTGTGCAGCAGGGCTGCGGAGTGCACCGCCTCGTCGCGGAAGCGCTTGGCGAACAGCTCCTCGTGACCGGTGTCGGGACGCATCACCTTGATGGCCACCGAGCGCTGGAGCACCTGGTCGGCACCGGCCCAGACGTCGGCCATGCCGCCGGATGCGATGCGGGCCCCCAGGACGTAACGGTCGCCGAGGACGAACCCCTCAGACAACCTGTTCACGCTGCGAGCTCCACGAGGAGACCTCCATCGACCGAGGTGTACGTCGATTGACATCTCAAGAACCTCGCGACCCCCATCGTAAGCCCCGGCGGGGCAAACCGCGCGCCAAAGGCGACGGTCCCATCCAGCCGCTGACCTGCGAGGACACCGTTCGTCCCACCCGTCACAGCGGGTGGCCGCAGGTGAGCGCGCCCGGATGTCCGGGCCCGCGGCTCAGCCGAAGGTGAGGCGGGACCGCAGGGCCTCCCCCAGCTCGGACATCGCGTCGACGATGCCCCGGCGCACGGCGGGCGTGAGGTCGTCGCGCTCCAGGGCCGCCCGGCTCAGGTCGGCCGTGGCCTCCTCGACGACCCGCGACGGGAAGCCCAGCGAGGCCACCCGCGCCAACGCGTCGTCGCCGACCCACTCGGCCATGGCCGGGACGTCGGTGAAGTAGCGCGCGGCATACGGTCGGAGCACGTCGAGGTCACCGGACGACCAGAAGCCCTGCGCGAGCGCGTTGAGCTCGTAGTTGGAGCGCTGGCGGTTGGTCGTGATCTCCGCCCAGGCCCAGGCCTTGGCCTCCTCGTCCGGCATCGACGCGGCCGCCATGAGGGCGCTCAGGCGGCCCTGGAGGGTGTCGTCGCGCTCCCGGGTCGCCTCGATGAGCTCGCGGCCGGCCAGCCCGTGCGACGCGAGGTTGCGCACCACGATCCAGCCGAAGTCGGAGTCCGCCTCCAGGCCGGCCGGTCGCCGGTCCCCGGCGGCCCAGGCCCGCAGCAGCTCCTCGTCGGCAGAGGTGCGGGCAACGGCGCGGGCGGCGACGAGGGCCCGGGTCGAGCCGGGGGTCGCGGCCTCGAGGACCGCCGCCGCGGCACCGGCCACGACCTGCTCCGCGGCGTCCTGCTCCTCGTGCGGCAGGAAGGTCGGGATGATCCGCCCGAGGAGGCTGCCCGCCGACCTGTTGAGGATCGAGGCGTTGTCCTCGTGCGGCCACGCCGCGCCCACCGTGCGGACCATGACACGGGGGTCGACGGTGCCGAGGCAGACGCCGTCGACCAGCGAGACCCACACCACGGCACGCGCCTGCGGGTCGGGCACCTGGGCGAGCTGCTCCGGCAGCGCCTCGATCGAAGCGGGGTCGAGGGTCACCGTGGCCCAGGTGAGGTCGCCGGCGTTGGGGACGACGAGGTCCGCCTGGGCCGCAGCGAGCCCGTCGACCTGCGTCGCGTCCCCCTCCGTCGTCACAGGGAGGCGGAAGGTCTCCCGACCCTCGCTGAAGCCGGCGACGTCGAAGGTGTGCGGGCGGTCGGCGGGGAAGGCCTCCGGGACCGTGCGGTTCACGGTGCCCGTCGCGCGGTCCAGGGAGATGACGTCGACGCCTGCGGTGAGGAGCCACGCACGGGTCCAGGCGGCCAGGTCCTTGCCGCTCGCACGCTCCATGAAGCCCATGAAGTCGGCCAGCGTGCCGTTGCCGAACGAGTGCTCACGCAGGTAGGCCGAGACCCCGGCGATGAACGCGTCGTCACCGATGTGCGCGATGAGCTGCCGCAGCGTGGCCGCGCCCTTGGCGTAGGAGATGCCGTCGAAGTCCTGGAGCGCGGACTGGGCGTCGAGGGCGGCCGAGCCGGCGACCGGGTGCGTCGAGGGGGTGCGCTCCGCTGCATACCCCCACGCCTTGCGGGCCATGGTCGAGTCCACCCACGCCTCGGTGCCGAACTCGGTCGCGGCGTCGAGCGTGCGGTGCGACATGTACTCCGCGAACGACTCGTTGAGCCACAGGTCGTCCCACCACTGCATCGTCACGAGGTCGCCGAACCACATGTGCGCCATCTCGTGGGCGATGGTGTTGGAGCGGGTGAGGATCTCGTCGCGGGCCGCTGCTCCACGGAAGACGTAGACGTCACGGAACGTGACGCAGCCGGGGTTCTCCATGGCACCGGCGTTGAACTCGGGAACGAAGACCTGGTGGTACTCCCCGAACGGGTACCGGATGCCGAAGAGCTGGTGGTAGTAGTCGAAGCTCGCCTTGGTGACCTCCAGCATCTGGGGCGCCCCGTGCTCGAGGGCCTCCTTGAGCGAGGCGCGGGCGTGGATGCCCAGCGGTATGCCGTCGTGCTCGTCGCGCACGGACGCGTAGGGCCCGGCGCAGACCGTGACGAAGTATGTCGCGAGCGGCTTGGTCTCGGCGAGCTCCCAGCGCCCCGGGGCGACCTTCGTGGCCGCGCCGTTGCCGAGGACGGTCCACGCCTCGGGGGCGGCGACGGTCACGGCATAGGGGGCCTTGAGGTCTGGCTGGTCGAAGCAGGCGAACACGCGCGGCCCTGCATCGAGGAAGAGGTGGCCGTAGACGTAGTGCTCACCGTCGGCGGGGTCCACCGCGCGGTGCAGCCCCTGGCCGTCGCGGCTGTAGGCCATCTGGGCCTCGACCTCGAGCACGTTGTCGGCAGCGAGGTCGCTCAGCGTGACGCGTCCGTCGGTGAGGGTCGACACGTCGACCGGCTGACCGTTGAGCACCATCGAGCGCAGCTCTGCGGGCTTGACGTCGACGAACGTCGAGCCGCCCGGCTCCTTGCAGGAGAACGCGATCCGCGTCGTGGAGCCGAAGTGCTCGTCCCCCTGGTCGAGGTCGAGGTCGACCTGCATCCGCGACACCTCCAGCAGTGCTGAGCGTTCGCGGGCTTCGGACCGGGTGAGGGACGGCATGGACCGATTCAACCAGCCCTGCCACCGGGGGGACCGACACCCCCGGGACAGACCGAGGCCCCCGACCAAGAACTGGTCGGGGGCCTCGGCGAAATCACCGGTTGCGGTGGTCTCAGATGACGCGGACCTTCTCGGCCTGCGGGCCCTTGGGGCCCTGCGTGATGTCGAACTCCACGCGCTGTGCCTCGTCGAGCGAGCGGTAGCCGCTGGACTCGATCGCGCTGTAGTGCACGAAGACGTCGGGGCCGCCGCCGTCCTGCTCCACGAAGCCGAAGCCCTTCTCAGCGTTGAACCACTTGACAGTTCCCTGTGCCATGGGATTTCTCGTTCCTGTTGGCCGAGGTGGGTCGCGGACGCGACTCACCAGCTGCGCACACCACCACGACACGGAACAAGCCGCTGAAGAAAAAAGGCCCGCACACTGGCGGGCCCACTCAGACGAGGAACTGCAACTGCAACTGCGTCAACCATACCGCGTCGGGGACCGTTTGCCACATCGCCCCCGCACGGCCTGTCGGACGCACCCGGACGGCTTCGGTGGAAGCATCGCGAGAACGTCCGACAGGCGCGGACTCAGCTCTGGCGGAAGCCGTACGCCTGCTGCTCGAGGCGGGCGATGCGCTCGGTCATCGGGGGGTGCGTCGAGAAGAAGCGCGAGACGTCCTGGGGCCGGAACGGGTTGGCGATCATCATGTGGCTCGAGTTCTGGATGGCCGGCGTCGGCTGGAGGGGTGCGCGGGCGACACCGCTCTCGAGCTTGCGCAGGGCCGACGCGAGGGCTAGCGGGTCGCCGGTGAGACGGGCACCGTCCTCGTCCGCGTCGTACTCGCGGGTCCGGCTGATCGCCATCTGGATGATCATCGCGGCGAACGGTGCGAGCAGCGCCATCGCCAGCAGTGCCAACGGGTTCGGGCGGTCCTCGTCGTTCCCGCCGCCACCGAACATGCTCGTGAACATGAGCATCTGCGCGACCGAGGTGATGACACCGGCGACTGCCGCGGCGATCGAGCCGGTGAGGATGTCGCGGTTGTAGACGTGCATGAGCTCGTGGCCGAGGACACCGCGCAGCTCCCGCTCGTCGAGGAGCCCGAGGATGCCCTCGGTGCAGCAGACCGCGGCGTTCTCGGGGTTGCGGCCGGTCGCGAAGGCGTTGGGCGCCGGGGTGGGGCTGATGTAGAGGCGGGGCATCGGCTTGCCTGCGGCCGTGGAGAGCTCACGGACGATCCGGTACATCGCGGGCGCCTGGGCCTCGCTGACGGGGTAGGCGTGCATCGCCTTGATCGCCAGCTTGTCGGAGTTCCAGTAGCCGTAGAACGTCATGCCGACGCCGAAGAGGGCGAAGAGCCAGATGTACCTGCCGCCGCCGATGACCGAACCCATGGCCAGAAGGACGGCGAAGATCCCGCCGAACAGGGCCGCGGTCTTGAGTCCGTTGAAGTGGTTGTGCATGTCTGCCTCAACGCTCCCTTTCGTGCGCGCGTTCCCTCGTCAGCCGAGCAGGCCGAGCACGAGCTGCGGCAGGACGCTGGCAGCGACGAGGACGGCCCCCGACAGCAGCAGGGCCGCGAGCGCGGGGCGCGGCACCGGGCCGTCGACCAGCTCCGCCAAGGACTCGTCGCCGTCGTCCGTGGCTCCGGTCGCGGGGGCGGGATCGCGCAGCAGGACGGCGAACCAACGCAGGTAGACGGCGATGCCGAGGACGGCGTTGGCCACCGCGACCAGCGCGAGCAGCCACTGCTCGTCCCCCACCACCGGCCGCAGGGCGACGACCTTGGCCACGAGGCCGAGGACGCCGGGCGGCAGCCCGGCGAGGGACAGCAGGGCCAGCCCGAGCGCGCCACCGAGGACGGGGCGCGAGCGCAGCAGCCCCGTGTATGCCGCGAGCGTCCGACCGCGCGACGGCGCGGTGCCGCCCGGCGTGCGGGCGACGAGGTGGACGACGACGAAAGCGACGAGCGTCGCCACGACGTAGGCGAGCAGGTAGGAGCCCGACGCCTGGGCCGCCTGCGACGTCGCGACGGACAGGGGCAGGACCACCCAGCCGGCTTGGGCGATGGTCGACCACGCGAGCAGCCGCACGGGGTCGTCCTGGACCAGGGCGACGAGGTTGCCCACCGTCATCGAGACGGCGGCCACGATGCCGACGACGACGAGCACGGGGGCCGCACCACCGGCGGCGGGTCCACCGGCACTGGCCGCGGAGGCGAGCGGCCCGAGGACCACGAGCAGGGCGGCGAGCGCGGCGACCTTCGACGTGGCCGCGAGGAAGGTCGCGACGGGCTCGGTGCCGCCCGCGTAGGCCTGCGGGGTCCAGACGTGGAAGGGGACGAGCGAGAGCTTGAAGCCGACCCCGGCGAGGAGGAACAGCAGCCCCAGCAGCAGGACGGCCCGGCGGTCGGCATCGGCGAGAGCCGTGGCAGCAGCCGCACCGGAGAACACCGCCTCACCCGTCGAGAGCAGCCAGAGCGCAGCGCCCAGCACGACGAGCGCGAACGACACGAGCGAGGTCGTCAGCAGGGCGAGCGCTCCGCGGCCCGCCTCCGGGGTGGCACGCAGGGCGACGAGCGCGATGGCCGGCAGGGTGGCCAGCTCGAGCGCCACCAGCCACGACCCGAGGTCGTGGGCGGCAGCGACGCCCGCCGCCCCGGCTGTGGCGGCGAGGACGAGCGACACCAGGACCGCGGGGCCACCGCGCAGCGGCGGGTCCTCCGACGGCGAGTCGCCCGACGGCACGTCGTCCCTCACGCTTCCGGCGGCCTCCCGCGCCGGCCAGGCGAGCAGGAGCACGACCAGGGCGGCCAGCAGTCCGGCGACCTGGAGGGCCCCGGCCACCGGACCGGCCTCGTAGAGGCAGGCACCGTCGGGGGCGGGCAGGCACAGCGAGCGCCGTGGGCTGGCGGCCGATCCCAGAGCCGTCGGGAACGCCAGGGCGGCGCCGACGACAAGCGCGAGCACACCGATGAGGGAGTGCAGGCGGGCGAGGCGCGGTGCGACCGCGTCGACGACGAGCACGAGCACGGCACCGGCGGCGGGTGCGAGCACCGGGCCCAGCACGAGCCAGTCGAGGCTGGCCACCTGCCCGGCGGTGACGACGGTGTGGCTCACGGGGCTGCCCCGATCAGGGTGCCGACCGCGTCGCTGGTCAACGCGAGGAGCGGGCCCGGGACGACACCCAGGGCCACGGTCGCGAGCACCAGCACCACGACCACGGCCCACTCGCTGCCCCGGCTGTCCTCGATCGCGGGCGAGGTGCGCTCCCCCGCCCAGACGACCCGGGCCACCCGCAGCGCGTACGCGGCGGCGAGCACCGTCCCCACCGCGGCGACGACGGCCACGGTGCGGAACAGGCCGAGGGGACGGTCATCGGCCGGCGACCACGCGGCATACACGGCGAGGAACTCGCCCCAGAAACCGGCGAGGCCGGGGAGCCCGAGGGAGGCCGCGAGGCCCGTGATGAGCGCGAAGCCGAGGCGCGGTGCGGTCTCGCGGACGGCGGCGCGCGCGGTGTCGAGGTCGGCACTGCCCCAGCGTTCCTTGAGGCCGCCGACGACGACGAAGAGCAGGGCGGAGACGACACCGTGGGCGACGTTGGCGAACAGCGCCGCCTGGAGGCCGGAGCGGGTGCCGCTGGCGAGGCCGACGGCCACGAACCCCATGTGCGCCACCGAGGAGTAGGCGACCAGCCGCTTGAGGTCGCGCTCGACGAGGCAGGCCAGGCCTCCCCAGACGATCCCCACGGCTCCGAGGACGGCGAGGAACGGCGCGACCCGGGCGAACCCGTCGGGGACGGTGGCCAGCGGCAGGCGGACCAGTCCGTAGGTGCCCATCTTGAGCAGGACCGCCGCGAGCAGCACCGAGCCGGCGGTCGGGGCGGTGGTGTGGGCGGCGGGCAGCCAGGTGTGCAGCGGGAAGACGGGCACCTTGACCGCGAGCCCCGCCACGAGCAGCGCCGCGACCACGAGCTGGGTCGTCGACGAGAGGCCGCGCCCGGCGTCCTGCGCGAGGACCCCGAGGTCGGAGGTCCCGGCCGACGTCACGAGCGCGAGGATGCCGACGAGCATCATGGTCGAGCCGAACGCCGTGTAGAGGACGAACCGGCCCCCGGCGTCGGCCCTGGCGGCGGGCTGGTGCGCGTCACCGAACCGCGTGATGAGGACCCACATCGGGACGAGGACGACCTCGAAAGCCACGAAGAACAGCACCGCGTCGCGGGCGAAGAACGTCGCGAGAGCCCCGAGCTCGACGAGCAGCAGGCAGGCGTGGAAGGCCGCGCTGGTGCCACCGACGGGCGGTCGTTCGCGGGTGTGCAGGACGACGGCCACGCCGAGCAGGGCGGTGAGCAGCAGCAGCGGTGCGCTGAGGCCATCGACGCCGAGGTGCCAGCGCAGGCCGAGCGCCGGAACCCAGGCGCGGTCCACCTCCGGCCGCAGCACGACGGCCGCCACGACGGCGACCAGCGTGGCGACGCTGGTGGCGCCCGCGACACGGTTGACCGCGCGGTGGGTCAGGCCGCGGCCGGCGGTGAGCAGCCAGGCCGCGACGGCGGCAGGAAGGAGGAGGGCAGCGAGGATCACAGCAGCGCCACCCCCGCGAGCGCGACGGCGACCGCACCGGCGACCACCCAGACCAGTCCGGTGGCGGCGCGCTCGGCGCGGTGGGCGCGGTCACCGCCCCGACCGGCGAGGACGGCACCGACCGCGGCACCGCGGACGTAGGCGTCGACCACCTCGCGGTCGAGGAAGACCACGAGCCGGGCAAGGGCCAGGACCGGGGTGGCGACCAGTGCGACGTACAGGCGGTCCACGCCGAAGCCGCCGTCGAAGGACGACTGGCGCGACCCGACGAGCCTGGCGGGGTCCTCCCCCGCACCGTGGCGGCCCACGGTGATGTGGCGCACGGCGAGCGCCGAGCCGGCGATGAGCAGGATGCTGAGGACCGCGACGAACCACCCGACGTGGCCCTCGAGGTCGACCAGCGGCGTGAGGACGACGAGACCACCGACGACGGTGAGCGCGGCCAGCACGACGACGGCGGTGCGCACCGGGCGGGTGGCGGTGTCGGTGTCGTGGCGCTCGACGTCGGCGCTGGCCAGGTCGTCGAGGACGAGCCAGGCGCGGGTGCAGTAGGCCGCGGTGAGGGCGACGGTGACCAGCCCGGCCACGAGGACGACCCACGCGCGGGCCGTGGCGCCGCCCCCGAGCCCGACTCCCGCCTCCGCAGCCGAGAGCACGTGCTCCTTGGAGACGAACCCCACCAGCGGCGGCACCCCCGCGAGCGACAGCAGGCCGACGAACATGGCGGGGCGCAGGAGCAGGTGGCCGCGCAAGCCGCCCTTGAGCGCGGCGGCGGCCGTGCCCCCGACGGTCACGCTGAGCCACCCGATCGCCAGGAACAGCAACGCCTTGAAGAACGCGTGGGAGTAGAGGTGGAGCACACCTGCCCCCGGGCCCTCGTCGGCCGGAGCGACGGCGAGCGCCGACAGCATCAGCGCGACCTGGCTCAGCGTCGAGTAGGCCAGCAGCCGCTTGAGGTCGCTCTGCCCGAAGGCGAGCACGGCGGCCCACACCATCGTCACGGCGGTGCTGACGGCCAGGACCCAGCGGGCCACGTCGCTGGCGGCAAGGAGGTCGAAGAGCTGCGCCAGCACGAAGGTCCCTGCGGCCACCATCGTCGCCGCGTGGATGAGGGCGGATGCGGGGGTCGGGCCCTCCATGGCGTCGGGCAGCCAGTCGTGGAACGGCACCATGCCGGACTTGCCGAGCACCCCGACGACCAGCAGGACCATCGCGGCGGTGAGCAGCCGGATGTCCGGGGCCGCGCAGGCACCGGTGTCGGTGCAGGTCGCCCCCGCCCAGGCCTGGACCACCTGGCCGTATGCCGTGGACCCGGCGCTGGCGGCGAGGAGCACCACCCCGAGGACGAAGCCGACGTCGGCGAGGCGCGTGACGAGGAAGGCCTTGAGCGCGGCCCGCCGCGCCGACTCCTTGCGGCTCCAGTGCCCGATGAGCAGGTAGGAGCACCAACCCATCACCTCCCAGCCGACGAGGGTGAGGACGAGGTCGGCGGACTGGACGACGAGCAGCATGGCGGCCGTGAAGAGCGAGACGGTGGCAGCGAAGACGCCGTAGCGGTCGTCCTCGCGCAGGTACCACCCGGCGAACGCCTGGACCGCCCACCCGACGACGGCGACGACGAGGGCGATCAGGGCGGTGGCCGCGGTGGCCTGGAGCTGGAGCGGGATGCGAAGCTCTCCGGCCGCGAGGGCGGGGAGGGTGCCCACGGCGCGGGCCTGTCCGGAGGTGTGGACGGCGACGAGCTGCACGAGGGCCACCACCAGCGTGACGAGCGAGGCTCCGACGGCCGTCGCGCGGGCCGCCCGCGGGTCGAGCCCGTCCCACCGACGGGCGAGGAACAGCCCGAGGACGGCCGCGAGGACGGGGACGAGGACGACGAGCCGTGCTGCTGACGCGCTCACGGGCGGGCCCGGTCGAGGTCTTGGTCGAGGTCTCGGTCGAGGTCTCGGTCGAGGTCTCGTCCACGGTCCAGGTCGATGTCGCCCCGCAACCGGTGGACGGCCAGCACCACTGCGAGGGCGACGCAGACCTCGGCGGCGGCGATGGTGATGACGAACAGGGTCAGCACGTTGCCCGCCGCCCAGCGGTCTCCGCCGGAGGCCCCGACCGAGACGAGGAGCAGGGTGGCCGCGTTGAGGACCAGCTCGACCCCGATGAGGACGAGCACGGCGTTGCGGCGGGCCAGGACTCCATACGTCCCCAGGCCGGCGAGCACGGCGGCGAGCAGGTAGGGACCGGCGAGGTGGATCACGACGCGCTCCCCTCGGAGGTCGTCCCCGCGGTCCTCGCGGGGGCGTCGGCGCGCGCGGCGCGGCCGGCCACGCGGGAGACGGCCAGGGCCGCGACGAGGGCGACCAGCAGGAGCAGGGACAGCAGCTCGAACGGCCACACCCACGTCCCGAAGAGCTCACCGGCGAGCGCGGTCGTGTCGGTCTCGGTGCGCTGCACGCGCGCCGCGAGCGGCAGCAGGACGGCCGCCAGCATGGCGGTGACCCCGGCGCCGAGGACCGCGGCGAGCACCCGGTGCAGGCGGCTCGTGGCGATCTCGGCGTGCGGGCCGATCGGGGCGCGGGTGAGCATCAGCGCGAAGAGGACCAGCACGACGACGGCCCCCACGTAGACGAGCACCTGCACCAGCGCGACGAACTCTGCGCCGAGCACGAGGTAGCACCCTGCGACCGACCCGAGGCAGACCACGAGCCACAGCGCGGCGTGCACCACGTGGCGGGTGGTCACCGCGAGCAGCCCGCTGGCCGCGGCGACGAGCCCGACCGCGGCGAAGGCGACGTCGAGGCCGGTCACGCGTCGGCCTCCGGCTGCGGAGTCACCCGCGTCGGACGGGCCGCAGGGGTGCGGACGGGGCGGGCGGGCTTGTTCGTGGCGGCGATCTCGGCCGGCTCGGCGGAGTGCTCGTCGAGGGCGGGCGGGGGCGGCACCGTGGGCATCCACTGGCCGAGCCGGTCCTTCTCGTGAAGCAGGTCGCGGATGTCGAGCTCGGAGTACTCGAACTCGGGGCTCCAGTGCAGCGCGTCGAACGGGCAGACCTCGATGCAGATGCCGCAGTACATGCAGAGGCTGAAGTCGATGGCGAACCGGTCGAGGACGTTGCGCTGCCGGTCGCGCCCTCCCGGCGTGGTGGCGGGGATCGTCTCCTTGTGGGAGTCGATGTAGATGCACCAGTCCGGGCACTCGCGGGCGCAGAGCATGCAGGAGGTGCAGTTCTCCTCGAGCAGCGCGATGACGCCGCGGCTGCGCGGCGGCAGGTGCGGCTGGACGTCGGGGTACTCCGCCGTGTGCGACGGCGTCGCGAGGGTGCGTGCCGTCGTGGCCAGGCCCTTGAGGATCCCCGGTATGGCGCCGCCGCTGCTGCGCTTCGTGGGTGCCGGCTTGGTGGGTTCGGACTCGAGGGGTTCGGTCATGCGGTCAGCACCACCCAGACACCGGTGAGGGCCAGCTGCGCGAGGGCGAGCGGCACGAGGACGAGCCAGGCGAGGCGCTGGAGCTGGTCCTCGCGCAGCCGCGGCCAGGACACCCGCAGCCAGATCACGACGACGGCGATGACGAACCCCTTGAGCATGGTCCAGACCCAGCCGAGCTGGTCGCTGAACGGACCCTGCCAGCCTCCGAGGTAGAGCACGGCGAACAGCAGCGACATGACGACGATCCCGGCGTACTCGCTGAGCAGGAAGAACGCGAACCGCAGCCCGGTGTACTCGGTGTAGGCGCCGAACACGATCTCGCTGTCGGCGACCGGCATGTCGAACGGCGGGCGCTGGAGCTCGGCCACGGCGGCGACGAGGAAGACGACGGCGCCGGGCAGCTGCCACAGCAGCCACCACGGCGACCACGCGGCGGCGATGCCCGACAGGGACAGCGACCCGGCCGCCAGGCAGACGCTCGCGACGGCGAGGACCAGCGGCAGCTCGTAGGAGAGCAGCTGGGCGCCGGCCCGCATCGCGCCGAGCAGCGAGTACTTGTTGGCGCTGGCCCAGCCGGCCATCAGCGTGCCGAGGATGCCGACGGCGGTCACCGCCAGGACGAACACGGCGCTCGCCGGGGCGTCGGCAGCGACCACGTCGGGCGACAGCGGGATGACCGCCATGGCCACGAGGTACGGGATGAGCGCCACCGCCGGGGCGAACCGGAAGACGCCCTTGTCGGCCGCGGCCGGGGTGATGTCCTCCTTCTGCACGAACTTGACCCCGTCGGCGACGAGCTGCGCCCACCCGTGGAACCCGCCGGCGTACATGGGTCCGAGGCGTCCCTGCATGTGGGCCATGACCTTGTGCTCGGTCTGGCCGACGAGCAGCGGCAGCACGAGGAAGGCCGCGAGCACGGCGACCGAGCGCAGGACGACCTCCAGGGCCTCGACCCCGGTCACCGCGGACCCCAGTCGGCGTCGGGGACGCCGGGTGCGGAGACACGCCGGCGACCGGTCGGCTTGCTGTGCTCGCTCTCGCCGGGCTCCTTGGCGCCGGGCCAGGCCTTGGACGCGCGCGCGGCGAGGACGAACGACTTGCGCAGCGGCGTGCCCTCGAAGCCGTCGGGGAGGAGCAGCGGCCGCAGGTCCTGCCCGGTGCCGTCGTCGAACCCGTCGAAGTCGAGCCCGAACATCTCGTGCGTCTCGCGTTCGTGCCAGGCAGCACCACGGAAGACCGGCGTGACCGAGGCGAGCGCCTCGCCGTCAGAGACACGGGTACGGATCATCATGCGCCGCAACGACGTCGGGGTCGATCCGTCCATGAGGTGGCAGACGACGTCGAACCCCGGGGTGTCGGCGGCGTCGGTCTGGTCGACGGCGGTCAACCAGTCGAAGAAGGTGAAGCCCTCCGCGCGGGCCGCCTCGATCGACTCGACCCACTCCTGGCTCGGCACCTCCCGGCGCTGCACGGTTGCCGGGTCGTTCACGACGGCTCCCCGGAGTCGGTGGCAGGAGCGGCGCCGGCCGGGCCACCCGGAACGGTCGGTCGAGCGGCAGCAGCGGGTGGGGCCACGAGTCCTCGCGTCACCTCGGCGGCGGAGGCGGGGCGGTGCCCGGCGTACCTGGCCCGCATCCCCTCGGTGGACAACGTCTCTGCTGCGATCTTCTCCTGGAGCTTGATGATGCCCTGCAGCAGCGACTCGGGCCGGGGCGGGCAGCCGGGCACGTAGACGTCGACGGGGATGATCGTGTCGACGCCCTTGGTGACGCTGTAGGAGTCCCAGTAGGGGCCGCCGGAGTTGGAGCACGCACCGAACGAGATCACGTACTTCGGCTCGGGCATCTGGTCGTAGAGCCGACGGACGGCGGGCGCCATCTTGTCGGTGACGGTGCCCGAGACGACCATGAGGTCGGCCTGTCGGGGGCCCGGGGCGAACGGGATCACGCCGAGGCGGATGAAGTCGTGCCGGGCCATCGACGCCGCGATGAACTCGATCGCGCAGCACGCCAGGCCGAAGTTGAAGACCCACAGGGAGTAGCGGCGACCCCAGTTGAGGACGACCCGGATCGGTTGGGGAGCGTGCTCGGTGCCGGCCCCGACGCGGGGCATGGGCAGGTTGACCTTGCTGGACCCAGGCATCACAGCCACCTCAACAGGCCACGGCGGGCGGCGTGCACGAGACCGACGAGCAGGACGCCGATGAACACCGCGATCTCGACGAGGGAGGCCGCGCCGAGGTCGGCGGAGCGGACGACCAGCGCCCACGGGAACAGGTAGACGGCGTCGACGGCGAAGATGACGTAGAGGAACGCGTAGACGAAGTAGCGGATCTGCGTCTGCGCCCAGTCCCGGCCGACGGGGTCGACGCCGGACTCGTAGGTCGTCAGCTTCGCGCGGGTCGGAGCACTCGGCGCGAGCAGCCTCCGGGCCCCCATGGCGGCGACGAAGAGCAGCAGGCCGACCACGACCACTGCGGCGACGACGACGTAGGGCGACACGCTTGGCAGCCTAGTGGGCCGTCCCCGGGCGGGGGCGTCGCGCCATACGTCGCCGTGGGGTGTCGGTCCCACCCTCCGAGACCTACCGTGGGAGGTATGGCGCAGGTCCCGCTCTTCCCGCTCGGCACGGTCCTGGTGCCGGGCGCCCCCCTGCCGTTGCAGATCTTCGAGCCGCGCTACGTCGTGATGCTCAGCGACCTCGTCAACGCGATGGAGGTGCCGGAGTTCGGGGTGGTGGCGATCAGGCAGGGCCACGAGGTCGGTCCGGAGTCGGCCCACGACCTGCACGAGGTCGGCTGCCTCGCCCGGGTGACCCAAGCGGCCTCGGTGGGCGACGGCCGCTACCTGGTCGTCAGCACGGGCGTCCAGCGCTTCCACCTCGACGGGCTCGCGGAGACGGGTTCGCCGTACCTCACGGGAGAGGTGACCGTCCTCGAGGAGCGCGAGGGTGATGCGCAGGAGGTGGCCGAGCTGGTGACGCGGCTGCACGACGCCCTGCACCGGTACGCGCGGACGCTCGGGGCGCAGGAGCCGCAGTGGTCGCACGACCCGGTCGAGCTGTCGTACACCGTGGGGGACGCCGTCGGGCTCGACCTCGGCGACCGGCAACGTCTGCTGGCCGCCCCCGACACCGAGACCAGGCTGCGGCTCGGCCTGCGCCTGGTCCGTCGTGAGCAGGGCCTGGCCCAGACGCTCGGCGTCGTGCCCCCGACGCCGGAGCACGGCTGGAACCCCAACTGACGCACACGTCCCCTCGGAGAATCCGGTGGCGGAGGCCCTCTGCGTGCGCCATCGTCGGGGCATGACCCCCGACGACACCCCCAGCGCGTGGGACGAGCGCACCACGTTGATGACGATGCTGCAGTACACCCGCGACGTCGCGGCCGGGAAGGCGCGCGACCTGGCCGCGCACCACATCGGCGCCGCTCCCCTCCCCGGCTCGCCGCTGATGTCGATCGGCGGCGTCATCAACCACCTGCGGTGGGTCGAGCACTCGTGGATCGAGAACCGCTTCGTCGGCGGCCCCGACCTCGGGCCGTGGACCGCGACAGAGCCGGACCGGGAGTTCACGGTGGGCGCCGAGACGCCCATCGCCCAGACGCTGGAGGAGTATGCCGCGCAGGCAGTCCGCACCGACGCCCTGATCGCGGGGCTCGAGCTCGACGACCGTTCGGCGACGCCGTTCCGCAGCGGCGAGCACCCGACGCTGCGCTGGGTGATCCTGCACCTCATCGAGGAGAACGCCCGGCACAACGGCCACCTCGACCTGCTCCGCGAGCTCGCCGACGGCCAGACCGGCGACTGAGCGGGTTTCTGGGCCGGGCCCGCGTCAGCCGTCGAGGCCTTCGAAGGCGGGGGCGTACCGGAACGCACCGGGCCGGCCCTCGCCCCAGGCGTGCAGCGGGCGCAGCATGAAGTACTGCGGACCCCAGTCCTGCGGCGGCGTGACGCCGTGGTCGACGGCCGGGCCGAACCCGAAGCGCGGGTAGTAGGTGGGGTGGCCGAGCAGCACCATCGCGGGCTCACCCAGGGCGTCAGCGGCCGCGAGCGCGGCGTGCACGAGGGCCGAGCCGATCCCCGACCGCTGGACCTCCGGCAGGACGCCGAGCGGACCCAGGGCGACCAGCGCGGGCTCGTCGTCGAGGAACGCCCTGCTGATCGCGACGTGCCCGGCGACGACTCCGTCGACCTCGGCGACGAGACAGCACTCCTCGACCAGGTCGCCGTCGGCACGCAGGTCGTCCACGAGGTTCGCCTCGAGGGTGCCCTCCTGGGCGGGAGCGTCGTCGGTGGCCGGCTTGGCGAACGCCTTGAGGTGCACCGCCCGGATCGCGTCGGCGTCGCTCGGCAGCTCTCGGCGGATCAGCATGCCCGCGACCCTAGCCACGGTTCAGGCCGACTCGCCTGCTGTTTTCTCGGCGGTCGCGAGGCGGGCGTAGCTGCTGGGGTGCGGCGCGTAGTCGTCCGTGGCGACGAGGTAGCCGTCTGCGTCGAGGGTCACCGGGATGGGGTCGATGATCTCGAACCCGTCGAAGCCCTCCGGCTCGACGTTGCGGAACCCGACCAGCGCCCACGACCCGTCACGCCGCTGCACGAGCGGTGCGGCGAACAGGTGGGGCTCGGCCTCGAACGGCTGGGCCGCGTCGATGTCCCAGGGCCCGAGCGGACCCTCGCCGGGCACCGACCAGGTGCAGTACTCGCCGGTGCGGGCCTTGCGCTCCGCCGTCATCTCCTGCGGGTGGCAGGTGAAGACGAGCACCCAACGACCGTCGATCTGCTTGTCCTGCAACACCTCCAGCTGGCCGAACCCCGCACCCGGCTCGCACAGTGGCGGCTGGAGCGTCCAGTGCTCGAGGTCGGGGCTGGTGGCGTGGGCGACCACGCCGTCGTCGTTGCGGGCGGCGTCTCGGGCCCGGGCGGCGAGCAGCAGGTGCCAGCCGTCACCGTCGGCGTCCGCGAACACCAGCGGGTCGCGCCAGGTCTCGCTCGACCCCTCGAGGTCGGGCCCCTCGGTCGGCGCAGGGGTGTTGGCGAGGTTCTTGTACCAGCGCCCGTCGACGCGCACAGCGGGCTCGCTGGACACCCGCGACCAGTGGTGCAGGTCGTCCGAGACGGCCGACCCGACGCGTTGGTCATAGACGTGGTGCCCGGAGGTGGAGACCGCGGTGTAGAACATCCGCCACCGGTCGCCGTCACGGACGACCGACCCGGTCCAGATCGCGAGGTCGTCGAACCCGGTCTCCGCCGGCCCGAAGCACTCCCCCAGGTAGTCCCAGGTCACGAGGTCCCGCGACGTCGCATGCCCCACGGTCGCGGCCGTGTGCCGCGTGCCCGGGTCGACCAGCGACCGGGGCGCCATGAGGAAGAACAGGTGGTAGAGGTCGCCGTCGTCGGCGATCCAGGAGTCCCAGACCCAGTGGTCTTCGAGCCGCAGCATGCGCAGAGTCTGGCAGCCCGCGCAGCGTCCGGCACGACATTGCCCGCGGTTCGGTCAGGCACCCGCAGCGCCGGGCCGCGGACCCTGCCCGACGTGACTCAGATGCCGTCGACGGTCCCCCCTGCGCGCCAGTACCGGCCGTCGCGCCGGTCCATGAACTCCTGCTCGACGAGGTACCGCCGCAGCGCCGCCACGTCGGGATGGAACGCCCGCAGCGTCGCGTTCACCTCGGTCTCCTCGTAGACCTCACCCACCGCGAACTCCTGCGCGATGAGGTCGAGCACGACGAGCCGCTTGCTGATCTTGGTCGGGATCGACACGAGGCTGCCGTCGGGGCGGACGAAGGCGCGCAGCACCGCGTCACGGTTCTTGAGGGCGTCCTGGAGGGCAGGTCGGTCCATGCCCTCCACCCTAGGAAGAACTCGCCCGAGCTGCTCGCGCCAGGGCCAGGACCGCATCGGCGGTGGCGTCCGGCTCGGCGAGAAGGTGCAGGTGGTGTCCGTCCAGCACCTCGACGGGCCACCCCTCCCCGCGCGCCAAGGTGAGCTCCTCGGCATACGTCCCACCGAACCCGAGGTATGCCGCGGGCAGCGCCTCCCAGCCGACCGGCACCTCCACCGGGGTCGTGAACCACGACGGCGGGAGCCGGGGTGCCTCGGCGGTCACCCGCTCGTGCCAGTCCGATGAGGGGAACAGCGCAGCGACGTCGGCGGGGTCCCACCAGAGCGGCCACGGCGGGAGCAGCCCGCCGTCCTGCGGCAGCCCGGCGACGAACTCGCCGAACTGTGCCGGCGCCAGCAGTGTGCTGGTCCCAGCCGTCGGTGGCAGCGCCGCGTCGACGAGGACGACCGCGTCGACCGGGACGGCAGCACGCAGTGCCGGGACGAGGTAGCCCGCGTTGCTGTGGGCCACCACGAGGGACGCGCCCGACGAGACGAGCTGCTCGGCGAAACCCGACAGGACCGCAGCCGGGGTCAGGACACCGTCGGGCAGGCCCGCCACCACGGCCGTCGACCCACGGGAGGCCAGGGCCGCGGCGAGCGGACCGTAGGCGGCCGGCCCGAGCAGCGGACTGGGCAGCACGAGCACGTCGGCGGTCACCCCGAGCACGCTAGCCAGATCTCGGGTAGCCGTGGCGAAACCCGCTTGAAACACTGCCTTGGTCTACTGACCCCCGAGAGCACCCGACCACGACAGCCGGCACACCCGACCACGAGACCCGGCACACCCCCGGCACCCAGGAGGCTGCGATGCACCTGTCCCCCGCGGACACCGAGAAGCTCCTGCTGTCCGTCGCCGGGATGGTCGCGCGCGACCGGCTCTCCCGGGGCGTGCTGCTCAACCACCCCGAGTCGGTCGCCCTGCTGTCCACCTGGGTCATCGAACGCGCCCGCGAGGGTGCCCTCGTCGCCGACCTCATGGAGGAGGGCCGGACCGTCCTGGGTCGCGAGCAGGTGATGGACGGGGTCGCGGAGATGATCGCCGACGTGCAGGTCGAGGCGACGTTCCCCGACGGCCGCAAGCTCGTCACCCTCCACCACCCGATCGCCTGACCCGACTCACCCCAGACCGCCGAGAGCAGGAGATCCCTTGAGCAGCACCAGTTCCGGACCGGGGGCCGTCCGCGTCAGGCCGGGCACCGTCACGATCAACGCCGACCGCACCGACGCCGAACGCCGCACCCTCGTCATCGTCAACACCGGCGACCGCCCCGTCCAGATCGGGTCGCACCTGCACCTGCCCGACAGCAACACCGCGCTGTCCTTCGACCGCGACGCCGCCCACGGGTTCCGCCTCGACATCCCGAGCGGGACCTCCGTCCGGTTCGAGCCGGGGGTGAGCCGTGAGGTCGACGCCGTCGCCCTGCGGGGACGGCGGAGGGTGCCGGGACTGCAGGTCGACGGCAGGGTGGACGAGCACGGCGAGGGAGGGAGCCTCGATGGCTGACCTCGACCGCGAGCGGTATGCCGCGCTGTACGGCCCCACGACCGGCGACCAGGTCCGCCTCGGCGACACCGACCTGTGGGTCGAGATCGAGGACGACCTCACCTTCGGGGGCGAGGAGGCCGTCTTCGGCGGCGGCAAGTCGATCCGCGAGTCGATGGCGCAGGGCCTGCGCACCAACGCCGACGGCGCGCTCGACACCGTCATCACCAACGCCATCGTGCTCGACCACTGGGGCATCGTCCGGGCCGACGTCGGCATCCGGGACGGTCGCATCGTGGCCCTCGGCCGCAGCGGCAACCCCGACATCGCCGACGGCGTCCACCCCGACCTCGAGATCGGCCCGGGCACCGACGTCATCTCCGGCGAGGGCCGCATCCTCACCGCCGGCGGCATCGACCTGCACGTCCACTTCCTGTCGACCAGCCAGGTCCACGAGGCGCTCGCTGCCGGGCTGACCACCCTCGGCGGGGGCGGCACCGGTCCGTCCGAGGGCTCCAAGGCCACCACCGTCACCCCCGGGCCGTGGCACCTGCAGTCGGTGCTGCGCGGGCTCGACCACCTGCCCGTCAACGTGCTCCTCATGGGCAAGGGCAACACGGTCAGCGCCGCGGGACTGCGCGAGCAGGCGCTGGCCGGTGCGGCGGCATACAAGGTGCACGAGGACTGGGGCAGCACCCCGGCGGCGATCGACGCGGCGCTGCGCGCGGCGGACGAGCTCGGGCTCCAGGTGACGCTGCACAGCGACAGCCTCAACGAGGCGGGGTACGTCGACTCGACGCTGCGGGCCATCGGCGGGCGCAGCATCCACGCGTTCCACACCGAGGGCGCCGGCGGCGGGCACGCACCCGACATCATCACCATCGCCAGCCACGCGAACGTCCTGCCGGGCTCGACGAACCCGACCCTGCCCCACACCGTCAACACCGTCGCCGAGCACCTCGACATGCTCATGGTCTGCCACCACCTCAACCCCGCGGTACCAGAGGACCTGGCCTTCGCGGAGAGCCGGATCCGTGCGACGACCATCGCGGCCGAGGACCTCCTGCACGACCTCGGGGCCCTGTCGATGACGAGCTCGGACGCCCAGGCGATGGGCCGCATCGGCGAGGTGGTCACCCGCACCTGGCAGGTCGCGCACGTGATGAAGGCGCGGTACGGCGCGCTCGGTGGCAGCCTCCCGGCCGACAACGAGCGGGCCCGGCGCTACGTCGCGAAGTACACGATCAACCCGGCCGTCGCGCACGGCATCGACCACGAGGTCGGCTCCGTGGAGGCGGGCAAGCTCGCGGACCTCGTGCTGTGGGACCCGAAGTTCTTCGGGTGGCGCCCCGACGTCGTCATCAAGGGTGGTGCGATCGTGTACGCCGCCCTGGGCGACCCCAACGCATCCATCCCCACCCCGCAGCCGGTGCTCATGCGCCCGGCGCTGGTCGCCGAGGGCGGGGCGGGCGCCGACCGGTCCCTGACGTTCGTCGCCCCGGCGGCGCTGGACGCCGGACTGGCCGAGACGCTGGGCCTGCGCAGCAGGCTCGTCGGCGTGCGGCCCACCCGCGACGTCACCAAGGCCGACATGGTCAACAACAGCGCCACCCCGGACATCGAGGTCGACCCCGAGTCGTTCGAGATCCGCGTCGAGGGCGAGGTCGTCGTCCCCTCACCGGCCACGGAACTGCCTCTCGCCCAGCGCTATTCGTTGTTCTGAGCCGACTGTGACGTCCTCCCTGCCCCACCCCGAGTTCGCCGCCATGCTGCTCGCTGACGGTCGGCTGCCCGTCGGCGGCCACACCCAGTCGTCCGGTCTCGAGCCCGCGCTGCTCGGCGGGCTCGCCGAGTCGGACATCCCACGGCTGGTCGGGACCCGCCTGCGCACGGTGGTCCGCGTCGAGGCCGCCGTCGCCGTCGTCGCCCGGCACCACGTCCTCGCCGGTCTGCCGCTCCAGCCGGTGCAGGACGCCTGGGCGGCCCGGACCCCGAGCGAGGTGTCACGCGCGGCGTCCGTCGCTGTCGGTCGTGGTCAGCGGCGGCTGGCGCTGCGGCTGTGGCCGACGTCGGCCGCGGCGACGTCGCTGGCCGACCTGCGCACGCCGGCACGGCCGGTCGCGTTGGGCGCGATGGCTGCAGCCGCCGGTCTCGACGCCGCGCGCACCGCCCGGCTGGTGGCCTACGACGACGTCCAGACCCTCTGCGCCGCCGCCCTCAAGCTCTGCCCGCTGGATCCCGCCGACGCCACCGCCTGGCTGCTGGAGGCTGGGGCCGACGTCGAGGGCGTCGTCGGTGCGGTCGCGCACCTGACCGATCCCAGTGCCATACCTGCTCCTGCCGCCCCGCTGCTCGAGCAGTGGGCGCACCACCACCCCACCCACTCCCGGAGGTTGTTCAGTGCCTGAGGCCAGCCCGTCCCCCACCCGCGCCCTGCGCCTCGGCGTCGCCGGCCCCGTCGGCACCGGCAAGTCCTCGCTGATCGGCATGTTGTGCCGCGAGCTCGGCGACACCCTCGAGCTCGGCGTGATCACCAACGACATCTACACCGACGAGGACGCCCGGATGCTGCGCGCCGCCGGCGTCCTGGACCCCGAACGGATCCGCGCGGTCGAGACGGGCGCCTGCCCGCACACGGCGATCCGTGACGACGTCAGTGCCAACCTGCTCGCCGTCGAGGACCTCGAGGCCGACTTCGCGCCGCTCGACCTCGTGCTCGTCGAGTCCGGTGGCGACAACCTCACGGCGACGTTCTCGCCCGCCCTGGTCGACGCGCAGGTGTTCGTCCTCGACGTCGCCGGGGGCGGCGACGTCGTGCGCAAGGGCGGCCCGGGCATCTCGCGCGCCGACCTGCTCGTGGTCAACAAGACCGACCTCGCGCCGTACGTCGGGGTCGACGCTCCCCTCATGGCGCAGCAGGGTCGCGAGGCCCGAGACGGCCGCCCGGTCATCGCCCTGTCGCGCACCGACCCGTCGTCGGTCGCCGAGCTGCGGGCCTGGGTGCTCGACGTGCTCGAGCAGCACCGCTCCGGCGGCCACACCCCGGTCGACCCGGGCCCGATGGCCCCGCACTCCCACGCCGACGGGCCCCTGCACGCGCACGGCGGTGAGGGTGCCCACACGCACTGAGGTCCGGACCGCCCGGATCGCCCTGCTGCCCGACGACACCGGACGCGGAGGTCGTGCCCGGCTCGAGCTGCGCGGCGGGCTCGTCACCCCGCGCGTGGTGCACCAGGGCGCCGCGAGCGCGGAGGTGGCCCTCATCGCCACGACCGCGACCCTGCTCGGCGGCGACGAGCTGCGCCTGTCGGTGGAGGTCGGTCCGGGTCTGCGGCTCGACCTGCGCGACGTCGCCGGCACGGTCGCCTACCACGGCCGCGGACGCGAGTGCCTCGTCGCCGTCTCCCTGACCGTCCACCCCGGAGCGGTGCTCGTCTGGGCCGGCGCACCCCTCGTCGTCTGCGACGGAGCCCGCGTGGTGCGCACCCTCGACGTCGACGTGACCGACACGGGGCGCCTGCTGCTGCGCGACCGCGTCGCCCTCGGCCGCAGCGGCCAGGTCGGCGGCGACCTCACCTGCCGCACGACCATGACGTATGCCGCTCGGCCGGCTCTCGTCGAGGAGCTCACCCTGGGTGGCTCACCGGGAGGCGGCGGGGCCGGAGTCCTCGGCGACGCCCGTGTGGTCGACTCGGTGACCGCCCTCGGGTGGCGGCCCGCGCCCCGCCCGGCCCTGCACGCAACGGACCCGTCCACCACCTCGCAGCCCCCGCTCTTCACGCTGCACGAGCCGGGCGCCCTCGCCCGGCAGCTGGTGACCGACGCGCACGACTCGGCCCTGCGCCATACCTGGCAGGCGTGGTCGGGCCAGCTGGAGACCACGGCCAACCCATAACAGCGTGTTACCCGTCTCAAAAGCAGGGTGGGCAGGTTGCCCTCACTTGTCCAGACGTACGATGGATTCACAGGCTGCGCACCGCGTCGTCCGTGAGCCCAGCGGCACCGGACCCGCCGCGGCGACAGTCTCCAGAACTGTTCGTCCACGACCGTCAGGACCGCATGAGCCGCAAGACCGTCGAGAAGCTGGACCGCGTCGTCATCCGCTTCGCCGGGGACTCCGGCGACGGCATGCAGCTGACCGGTGACCGCTTCACGTCCGAGACCGCAGCACTGGGCAACGACCTGTCCACGCTGCCCAACTTCCCGGCCGAGATCCGGGCGCCCCAGGGCACGCTGCCCGGCGTCTCGAGCTTCCAGCTGCACTTCGCCGACCACGACGTGCTCACGCCGGGCGACGCCCCCGACGTGCTCGTCGCGATGAACCCGGCCGCCCTCAAGGCCAACCTGCGCGACCTGCCGCGCGGCGCGACGATCATCGCCAACACCGACGAGTTCTCCAAGCGCAACCTCGGCAAGGTCGGCTACACGAGCAACCCCCTCGAGGACGGCTCGCTCGACTCGTGGCACCTGCACCCGGTGGCGCTGACGTCGATCACGGTCGAGGCGCTCGCCGAGTTCGACTCGTTGTCCCGCAAGGACAAGGAGCGCGCGAAGAACATGTTCGCGCTCGGCCTGCTGTCGTGGATGTACCACCGTCCCACCAGCGGCACCGAGAACTTCCTGACCAAGAAGTTCGGCGCGAAGCCCGACATCCTCGCGGCCAACCTCGCGGCCCTCAAGGCCGGCGTCAACTACGGCGAGACGACCGAGGACTTCGCGGTCTCCTACGAGATCGCCCCTGCGCCGATGGCTGCGGGCACCTACCGCAACATCACCGGCAACGTCGCCCTCGCCTACGGCCTCGTCACCGCCTCGCACCGTGCCAAGGTGCCGATGCTGCTCGGGTCCTACCCGATCACGCCGGCCTCCGACATCCTGCACACCCTCTCCGGGCTCAAGCGCTACGGCGTGACGACGCTCCAGGCCGAGGACGAGATCGCGGGAATCGGTGCGGCACTGGGCGCTTCGTTCGGCGGCTCGATCGGCGTGACGACGACCTCCGGCCCCGGTGTGGCGCTGAAGTCCGAGACCATCGGCCTCGCCGTGTCGCTCGAGCTGCCGCTGGTCATCGTCGACGTCCAGCGCGGCGGACCGTCGACCGGCCTCCCCACCAAGACCGAGCAGTCCGACCTGCTCCAGGCGATGTTCGGTCGCAACGGCGAGTCGCCGGTGCCGATCATCGCGCCGCAGTCACCTGCCGACTGTTTCGACGCAGCGCTGGAGGCGGTCCGGATCGCGACGGCCTACCGCACGCCCGTGTTCATCCTCTCCGACGGCTACCTCGCCAACGGCTCCGAGCCGTGGGCGCTCCCCAGCGTCTCCGAGCTGCCCGACCTGACGGTCGAGTTCGCCTCCGAGCCGAACGCCACCGACGAGAAGGGCGAGCCGGTCTTCCACCCGTTCCTGCGCGACCCGGCGACGCTCGCGCGCCCCTGGGCCGTCCCCGGGACGGCTGGTCTCGAGCACCGCATCGGCGGTATCGAGAAGGCCGATGTCACGGGCAACATCTCCTACGACCCCGACAACCACGACCTCATGACCCGCCTGCGCGCGGGCAAGATCGAGCGCATCGCCGACTCCATCGGTGACCTCGAGGTCGACGACCCGAGCGCCGAGGCGTCCGTCCTCGTGCTCGGCTGGGGTTCGACCTACGGGCCCATCGCCGCGGCGGTACGCAGCGTGCGCAACACCGGCGCGAAGGTCGCCCGCGCACACCTGCGCCACCTCAACCCCTTCCCCGCCAACACCGGTGAGGTGCTGCGCCGCTACGACCGCGTGCTCGTCCCCGAGATGAACATGGGCCAGCTCGCGATGCTCCTGCGCGCCAAGTACCTCGTTGACGTCCACTCGTTCACCCAGGTGCGCGGACTGCCCTTCACCACCGTCGAGCTCGCCGACGCCATCGTCGGCCTCGGCGCCGACGGCGCGGACGACGCCTCGGACTCACCAGCCACCACGGAGGCCCACGCATGAGCACCCCACGAAGTTCCTCCCCCGCTCCGCTCCGCCGAATACTTCGAGGGGACCCCGCGTGAGCACCGAACTCGGCATGCCGTCGCTCGGCGTCCCGCACGGCACCGCAGGTGTCCCGCGCCTCGCTGACGACGCCACGCCCCAGACCAAGCGCGAGTTCACCTCCGACCAGGAGGTGCGCTGGTGCCCGGGCTGCGGCGACTACGCGATCCTCGCCGCCGTCCAGGGGTTCCTGCCCGAGCTCGGGCTCAAGCGCGAGAACATCGTCTTCGTCTCCGGCATCGGCTGCTCGTCGCGGTTCCCGTACTACCTCGACACCTACGGCATGCACTCGATCCACGGCCGCGCGCCGGCGATCGCGACTGGTCTCGCGACCAGCCGTGAGGACCTGTCGGTCTGGGTCGTCACCGGTGACGGCGACGCGCTGTCGATCGGTGGCAACCACCTGATCCACGCGCTGCGCCGCAACGTCAACATGACGATCTTGTTGTTCAACAACCAGATCTACGGCCTCACCAAGGGCCAGTACTCGCCCACGTCCGAGGTCGGCAAGGTCACCAAGTCGACGCCGATGGGTTCGGTGGACCACCCGTTCAACCCGGTCTCGCTCGCTCTGGGCGCCGAGGCGACCTTCGTCGCCCGGACCATGGACTCCGACCGCAAGCACCTCACCGGCATCCTCAAGGCAGCAGCCGCCCACCGTGGGACCTCACTCGTGGAGATCTACCAGAACTGCCCGATCTTCAACGACGGTGCGTTCGACCTGATCAAGGACCGGAGCCAGCAGGAGGCGCGGATCGTCCACCTCGCCGACGGCGAGCAGGTGCAGGTCGGCCCCGAGGGTGACCGCCAGGTCCTCGTCCGCGGCGCAGCGGGAGCGATGGAGTTCGTGCCCGAGTCCGAGGTCGGCCAGCGCGAGGTCGTGGTCCACGACGCGACCGCGGGCGACCCGACGCAGGCCTTCGCCCTGTCCCGGCTCGACTCCCCCCAGATGACGCACGTCCCGATGGGGATCTTCCGGAACGTCGCCCGGCCGACCTACGACGACCTCGTGCGCTCCCAGGTCGACGCCGCGATCGACACGGCCGGAGGACCGGCCACCGACGCCGACCTCGACGCGCTGATCCACGGGCGCGACACCTGGACCGTGGCCTGAACGCCGCCGGGGCAGCCGCCCCCGGAGGAGCCGCCGGAGAAGTCCCCCGGGCAGCTCCCGCTGCAGCTCCTGTGACGGGCCACGACGAGACCCGCCGCGGCTCCCTCCAGGGGCTGCTCGCCTACGGACTCTGGGGGCTGTTCCCCCTCTACTTCCACGCGCTGAAACCCGCCGGGGCGTGGGAGATCCTGGCCCACCGCATCCTGTGGACGCTGTTGCTGTGCGCCCTCGTCCTGCTCGTCCGCCGCGACCTCGCCTGGGCACGGCAGCTGTGGCAGCGCCCGCGGCTGGGGCTCGGGGTCACCGCGGCCGCGCTGCTCATCGCCGTCAACTGGGTCGTGTACGTCGCGGCGGTGCTGGGCGGGCGCACCACGGAAGCCGCGCTGGGCTACTTCCTCAACCCCCTGGTCACTGTGGCGCTCGGCGTGTTCGTCCTGCGGGAGCGGCTGCGGCCGCTGCAGTGGGTCGCCGTGGCCATCGGCGGCCTCGCGTTCGTCTACCTGTCCGTCGCGGCAGGCTCGGTCCCGGTCATCGCGATCACGCTGGCGATGTCGTTCGGGCTCTACGGACTGGTCAAGAAGGAGGTCGGGCTCTCCCTCCAGGCGATGCACTCCCTCGCGGCCGAGACCGCGGTCCTGGCGCCCATCGCCGCGGTGATGCTCGCGGTACTCACGGTGCGCGGGGACACCACGTTCACCACCGAGGGGGCCGTGCACACCGGGCTGCTCGTCGCTGCGGGCGCGATGACCGCTGCGCCGCTGCTGCTGTTCGCCGGCGCCGCGCGTCGGGTGCCGCTCGTGACGATCGGGCTGCTGCAGTTCATCACCCCCGTGCTCCAGCTGCTGTGCGGGGTGCTGCTCCTCGACGAGCACATGTCGACGAGCCGGTGGATCGGGTTCGGGATCGTCTGGGTGGCGCTGGCCGTGCTGACCGTCGACTCCCTGCGCAACCTCCCCGGCCGAAGCCGGACGCACCCCGCGGAGGTCGCGCCCTAGCCGCCGTCGCCGTCCGCCTGATGATTAACGGCACGCCCGGCTTGCGTTAATCGGGGTCACTAAGGTTAGGCTCTCCTAACATGAGACCCCTTCGCCTCGTGGCCGCCTCGGCGGCGGCCCTCCTCGCCCTCTCCGTCGCCGCCTGCAGCACCGGCGCCTCCGGTTCGACCGACGCCGCTGCGCCTGCCTCCTCGGGCGTGGACGCCGGCGCCTTCCCCGTCACCATCGAGCACGCCCACGGCTCGACGACGATCGAGAAGGCCCCCACGCGGGTCGCGACGCTCGGCTGGTCCGACCAGGACTTCGCCCTCGCGCTCGGCGTCGCCCCGGTCGGCGCCGTCAAGATCACCTGGGGCGGCAACGCCCAGGGCTCGACCCCTTGGTACGACGCCGAGCTCGCCGAGCTGGGCGGTTCCCAGCCCGCGCGGTACAGCGACGCCGACGGCGCCCCCGTCGAGGAGATCGCGGGGCTCGCGCCCGACCTGATCCTCGCGACCAACTCCGGGATCACCAAGGACGAGTACACCAAGCTCTCCAAGATCGCCCCCGTCATCGCCTACCCGGGCGAGGCCTGGGGCACCTCGTGGCAGACCTCGCTCGACCTCGTCGCGAAGGCCCTCGGCCGCACGACGCAGGCAGCGACCCTCAAGCAGGAGACCGAGGCCTCGATCGCGGCAGCGGCGACGAAGTACCCGCAGACCCAGGGCAAGTCGTTCATCTTCGGCGCCCTCACCCCGACAGACACCTCGTCGATCAGCTACTACACACCGCTCGACAACCGCCCGCGCCTGCTCGTCGACCTCGGCATGGAGAACTCCCCCGTCGTCGAGAAGCTGAGCGCCGGCAGCACGGAGTTCTTCAAGACCATCTCCGCCGAGCAGGCCGCCACGCTCGACGCCGATGTCTTCGTCACCTACACCGAGGCCAGCGGCGAGATGGAGAAGTACCTCAAGGACCCCCTGCTGCGCCAGATCCCGGCCTTCGCCTCCGGCGGCTGGGTCGACGCGTCCAACAAGACCGACTCCCTCGGCCTCTCGGCGCCCTCCCCGCTGGCCATCCCCTGGGCGATGGACAAGTTCGTCCCGCTCGTCGCCGCTGCGGTCGACCGCGCCGCCTGACCATGGCGACCATCGTGAGCCCGACCACCGGTCGGCGACGTCCGCCCGCGGTGACCGCGGCCCTCGTGGCCGTGGTCACCGTGGGGGCGGCCCTGTCGCTCACGGTGGGCTCACGCGCGATACCGCTGCACGAGGTCTGGGCCGCGCTGTCGGCCTTCGACCCCGCGAACCCCGACCAGGCCGTCGTGTCGGCGCGCGTCGCGCGCACGGTCGTGGGGCTCGTCGCCGGTGGCGCCCTCGGCCTCGCCGGGGCGACCATGCAGGGACTGACGCGCAACCCGCTCGCCGACCCTGGCCTGCTCGGGGTCAACGCCGGCGCGGCGCTGGCGATGGTGCTGGCGATCTCCGTCTTCGGGATCGCCGAGCTGAGCGGCTACCTGTGGTTCGCCTTCCTCGGCGCCGCGGTCGCCGCGGTGACCGTCCACGCGATCGCCGGCCTCGGCCACGGAGGCGCCACCCCCGTGAAGCTCGCCGTGGCCGGGGCGGCGCTGACCGCAGGGTTGTCCAGCTGGACCACCGCGCTGCTGCTCACCGACCGGCAGACCCTCGACACCTTCCGGTTCTGGCAGGTCGGCACCGTCGGCGGGCGGGCGCTCGACGTCGTGTGGCCGGTGCTGCCGTTCCTGCTCGTCGGAGCCGTCCTCGCCCTCGTCGGGGGCCGGCTGCTCAACGTCATGGCGCTCGGGGACGACCTCGCGCGCGGCCTCGGGCGGCGGGCCGGGCTCGACCGGGTGGTCGCCGGCCTCGCGATCGTCCTGCTGTGCGGCGGCGCCACCGCACTGGCCGGACCCGTGGTCTTCGTCGGCCTGCTCGCCCCCCACCTCGCCCGCATGATGGTGGGCGTCGACTACAGCCGGGTGCTGCCGACGAGCCTGGCCTTGGGCGCTGCCCTCGTGGTCCTGGCCGACACCGCCGGCCGGGTCGTGCTGCCGCCCACCGAGGTGCAGGTGGGGATCATGACCGCCGTCGTCGGGGTGCCTGTCTTCCTGGCGCTCGTCCGCCGCGGCCGGATGGGGGCGCTGTGAGCACCCCGACCAGCACCTGCGCCCCGTCGCAGGCCCGCGCCACCCCAAGCGCCTCAGCAGGGCTCACCCCTGCCGCGCGCGACACCGCGTCCCCGTCCGCCGTGGAGGTCGTCCGCCGGGCCCGACGTCGCACGACCGCCCGCCGTCGGGTCGTCGTCGGGTCGCTGGCGGTCCTGGCGCTCGGCACGTTCCTCGTGCGGGTCCTCCTCGGCGACTTCACCGTCACCATCCCCGACTTCATCCGCATCCTCGGCGGGGCGCAGATCCCCGGCGCGACGTTCATCGTCCTCGACTCGACGCTCCCCCGCGCCACGCTCGGGCTGCTCGTCGGGGCGGCGTTCGGCCTCGGTGGCGCGATCTTCCAGACCACGCTGCGCAACCCCCTCGCCAGCCCCGACGTCATCGGCGTCAGCATGGGCGCGAGCGCCGCGGCCGTGTTCGCCATCGTGACGCTCGGGTTGTCCGGGCCGGCCGTGTCGGCGTTCGCCGTGGTGGGCGCCCTCGGGGTCTGCGCGGTGATCCGTCTCGTCGCCGGTGACCACGCCGGATACCGGCTCGTCCTCGTCGGGGTCGGGTCCGCGGCGTTCCTGTCCGCCGTCGTGCAGTACCTGTTCACCCGCGCCGACATCTACGACGCGCAGGCTGCCCTCATCTGGCTCACCGGCAGCCTCGCGGCCGCCAACTGGACCCTCGTCACCCAGCTCGCAGTGGCGCTCGCCGTGCTGCTGCCGCTGGTCGCCTGGTGTGCCCGGTCGTTGCGCCTGACCGAGCTCGGCCGCGACACCGCGACGGCCCTCGGGTCCTCCCCGCGGCGCACCGACCTGCTGCTCGGGCTCGCGGTGCTCCTCGTCAGCGTCGCGGTCGCGGCAGCCGGCCCGGTGTCCTTCGCCGGGTTCCTCGCCGGGCCGATCGCCCGCGCCCTCAACGCCGGACGCACGTCGCTGCTCGCCGCGGCGCTCACCGGCGCCGCGCTCGTCACGGGCGCCGACTACATCGGCGCCTACCTCGTCGCCGACACCAACCTGCCCGTGGGCGTCGTCACCGGCGCCCTCGGGGCGCCGTTCCTGCTGTGGCTGCTCGCCACCGGCCGAACCTCGAGGAGCACCTCGTGACCACCCTGACCCACCCCAGCCACGTCGACACCGGGACCGTCCGCGGCAGCCGGCTGCGTGCCGAGGACGTCACCCTTGGCTACCGCGACCGGGTCGTCGTCGACGAGGTCTCCACCGCCGTCCCCGACGGGAAGATCACGGTCGTCGTCGGTGCCAACGCATGTGGCAAGTCCACGCTCCTGCGAGGTATGGCGCGGTTGCTCAAGCCGTCGTCGGGCCAGGTCGTGCTCGACGGGTCCTCCATCCACGCCATGGGGACCCGCGACGTGGCGCAGCGACTCGGCCTGCTCCCGCAGAACCCCGTCTGCCCCGAGGGCGTCACCGTCGTCGACCTCGTCGGTCGGGGTCGCACCCCGCACCACGGGCGGTTCCAACGGTGGTCGACCGCCGACGAGCAGGCCGTCATCCGCGCCCTGGAGGCGACCGACACCCTCGAGCTCGCCGACCGGGTCGTCGACGAGCTGTCCGGCGGGCAGCGCCAGCGCGTCTGGATCGCGATGGCGCTCGCGCAGGAGACCGACCTGCTCCTGCTCGACGAACCCACCACCTACCTCGACGTCGCCCACCAGGTCGACGTCCTCGACCTGCTCGCCGAGCTCAACGCCACCCGCGGCACCACCGTGGTCATGGTGCTGCACGAGCTGAACCTCGCGGCGCGGTACGCCGACCACGTCGTCGCGCTCCTCGACGGGAAGGTCGTGGCCGAGGGCCCGCCCGCGCAGGTCATCACCGAGGAGTCGGTGCTCGAGGTCTTCGGCATGCGCTGTCGCGTCGTGCCCGACCCGGTCTCGCACACCCCGATGGTGGTGCCCGTCGGGCGGCACCAGCCCCGACCGACCGAAGCCCCCCAGCCGGACCGTCGCCGGAACCAGCCGCGCGCCATACCCAACGGAGGAACCCCGTGAGCACTGCCACGACCGTCGCCACCACCGCCGTCGCCACCACGAGCGAGCCCACCACCCTGGTCACGCCGGTCCGCGTCGAGGCCGTCGAACGCCTCAGCCCGGCGTTCATGCGGGTCACCTTCGGCGGCCCCGGCCTGGCCGACCTCAGCACGGCGGACGGGTTCGACACGCGGTTCAAGGTGGTCTTCCCAGGACCGACCGGCCTGCTCCCCGCGCCCGCCTCGACCCCCGAGCAGTGGCAGGAGTCCTGGCGGGCCATGCCCGACGCGGAGCGCTCGCCCATGCGCACGTACACGATCCGCGAGATCACCACGGCCCGCGACGAGGTCCGGCTGGTCACCGACTTCGTCGTCCACGAGGCCAGCGGCGACTCCGACAGCCTGGACGGCTCCGGCGGCCAGGACTCGGCCCTGGGGCCGGCGTGCCGGTGGGCCCTGTCCGCTGCCGTCGGCGACGTCGTGCACATCGTCGGCCCGCACCGCCGGTCGCCGATGTACGGCGGCACGGAGTTCGAGCCGGGCGACCTGCGGGACCTGCTGCTCATCGGTGACGAGACGGCACTGCCGGCGATCGCGCGGATCCTCGAGGACATCGGCCCGGGGTACACCGGGCACGCGTTCGTCGAGGTGCCGACCGCG
Source organism: Pedococcus aerophilus (assembly GCF_039532215.1). Lineage (NCBI taxonomy): Bacteria > Bacillati > Actinomycetota > Actinomycetes > Micrococcales > Intrasporangiaceae > Pedococcus > Pedococcus aerophilus. The sequence goes on from NZ_BAAARN010000001.1 coordinate 1,530,580, forward strand.
GCCGACATCCCGGTGCTGCCGGGGCACGACCTCGTCGACGTCACGTGGCTGCCGCGCGACGGCGCGCGACAGGGCCGCCCCCTCGTCGCCGCGGTCCGCGCCCACCTCGGCCTCCCGCCCGCTGACCTCGACGCCCCGCTGCCCGAGGTGCCGAGCACCCTCGACGTCGAGGTGTGGGAGACCCCGCGCTACTCCTCCGCCGGGGAGGACCTCGGCGACCCAGCCGCGTCCGCCACCCGACCCGTGGGGGCCGCGTCCGTCCCCACCTCGCCCCGGCCCGACCTCGGCGACACGTATGCGTGGATCGCCGGGGAGTCGTGGTGCGTCCGCGCGCTGCGTCGGGTGCTCGTCTCCGAGCTCGGCGTCGAGCGGTCCCGGGTGGCCTTCATGGGGTACTGGCGCGAAGGCGTCGCCATGCGCTCCTAGCTACCGCGCCACGACGCCCCTCCCTTCCGCAGCGACTTCGTACCCGCCAACCCGCTCAAGCCCCGCGTGGAGCGGCCGATCAGCGGAACTGCGGGTACGAGGTCGGACGGAAAGCGCGACGTTGTGCGGCGGAGTCGGTGGGGTCAGGCCTGCGGGACGTGGTGGCCGGCGCCACCGTCGATCAGCTCGCGCAGGATGTCGGCGTGGCCGGCGTGCCGGACCGTGTCCTCGATCATGTGGACCAGCACCCAGCGGAGGCTGACGGTGTTGCCGGCATAGGACGTGCCGAGGGCGTCGAGCCCGAGCTCGCGAATGGAGGCGTCGGCCGCGGCCCAGGACCGTCGGTAGAAGTCGACGATCTCGGCCGTGGTCTCCCCCGGCGACGCACGCATGTCGGCCTCGAGGTCCTCGGAGATGTCGGTCAGGGGCTCGTGCGGCCGCCCGAAGGTCTCGCAGAACCAGCCGTACTCCGAGTTCGCCAAGTGCTTGACCAGCCCGAGCAGGCTGGTCCCGCTGGGGACCGGCGACCACCGCTGCTGCTCGTCGCTGAGGCAGTCGAGCTTCCACAGCATCACGTCGCGGTGGCTCTGCAGCGCCGCCACCAGGACCGTCGTCTCGTCGCCCGTGCGCGGTTCGTCCCTCACCATCCCCGCACCCTAGCGAGCCGTCAGCGCTGCGACTTCGTACCCGCCAACCCGCTCACACCCTGCGTCGAGCCCTTCAGAAGCGGAACTACGGGTACGAAGTCGCGGGGAGGGGGGTCAGTCGCCGAGGAGGTGGCGGACGTGGTCGCTGGTGAAGGTGCGGTCGGGGTCGAGGCGATCGCGCACGATACGGAAGTCGTCGAACCTCGGGTAGAGCGCACGCAGCTGGTCGGCACCCAGGGTGTGCAGCTTGCCCCAGTGCGGTCGCCCGGCGTGCTCGGCCACGATCGCCTCGAACGCCGCGAAGACGCCGCCGTCGTCGAGGCGGTGGTACTGGTGCACGGCGACGTAGGCGTTGTCCCGCTCGTGGGCGGTCGAGAGCCAGATGTCGTCCGCGCCGGTGAAGCGCAGCTCCACGGGGAACGGCAGCGAGACGTCGTGGGAGTCGATCCACGCACGCAGCTCGGTGACGACCGGCACGAAGGACGTCAGCGGCACGGCGTACTCCATCTCCCGGAACCGGACCCGCCGCGGCGAGCAGAACACCCGCCACGAGTCGCCGGTGAACTCCCGGTCGGACAACGTCCGGGCGGTCACCTGCGCAAGCCGCGGGACGATGCGGGGCGCACGGGTGGCCACCCTGTTGACCAGCTCGAAGAAGCCGTTGGACAGGACGTCGTCGTCGAGCTTCTCGCGCCACGCGGGCAGCACCCGGCCCGGGTCGTCCGCGCCGACGTCGTCGTTGTGCTTCACCAGGACCCGCGGGGTGTGCGGGAACCAGTGCATGTCGACGTGGTCGTGCGCCCTGACGTCGTCGTCGACGGTGGCCAGCACCTCGGCGAGGTCGGCGGTGAACTCCTTGGCGTGGACCCTGAACGCCGGCACGCACTGCAGCTCGACCTCGGTGATGACGCCGAGCGCCCCGAGACCCACGCGGGCGGCAGCGAACACCTCGGGCTCCACGTCCGCCGAGCACCGCAGCAGCGAGCCGTCGGCGAGCGCGAGCGTCAGGCCCACCACGGCCGAGGCGATCCCCTGCCGCCGCAGCCCCGATCCGTGCGTCCCGGTCGAGATCGCGCCGCTGATCGTCTGGCGGTCGATGTCCCCGAGGTTGGGCAGCGCGAGGCCGAGCGCCTGGAGGGCGGGGTTGAGGACGTGCAGCGGCGTGCCGGCGCCCACCGTCACCCGTGCCGCCTCCGCGTCGAACGCCGTGGTCCCGGCCAGGTGGTCGAGCCGCAGCTGCAGCCCGTCGGTCACCGCGACCGGTGCGAAGGAGTGCCCCGAGCCCACCGCCCTGACCGGTATGCCGCGGGTGTGCGCCCGCGCGAGCGTCGCCCTGAGCTCGTCGACGTCCCTGGGGACCACGACCTCGGCGGGGTGGCAGGTCTGGTTGCGGCCCCAGTTGGTCCAGGTGGCCCCGCTCGTCGTCGTCGGGGTGGTCGCGCTGGTCGGTGTGCTCACCCGAAGTTCCGTCCTTCGCCGCGGTAGGTCGGCACGGTCTCGACGAGGTCGGTGCCGCTGACGAGGTGCAGGGCGTTGAAGCGCTCGCAGAGCTCGCCGGCCTTGGCGTGCCTGAACCACACCCGGTCGCCGACGGACAGGTCGCGAGCGCCCTTGCCCCGCAACGGGGTCTGCACCTCGCCGGCACCTTCGCGCCGGACGAGTCGCAGTCCCCGCCGGCCGAACACCGCAGGCAGCCGCTCCCACCCGGGCGGCCCCGAGGCGATGAACCCGCCCCCGGACACGGTGACGAACCCCGGCCCCGGGCGCCGGGTGACCGCCAGGGCGAAGGCCGCCGCAGGTCTCGGGCTGAAGTCGTCGTACCCGTCGAACAGCGTCGGGCCGTACAGCCCGGAGCCGGCAGCCACCTCGGTGACGGCCGGATCGAGCGCGGTGAGGTGGACCGAGCCGGTGCCGCCACCGTTGACGAACTCGAGGTCGGCGACCCGACGCACCGCGGCGACGACCGCCTGCCGACGGTTCATCAGCGACGCCGAGGACCGCGCCTTGACCAAGCGCACCGCCGGGGAGCTGTCGGGCAGCCCTGCGACCTGGGCGTCGTAGAACATCAGCCCGACCACGGACAGGCCCGCGTCGGCAGCCGCCCGCGCCACGACCGCGGCGTCCTCGGGGGTGCGCACCGGCGACCGGCGCACGCCGATGTGGACCGGCCCGACGCGCAGCGAGGCGTCGACGTCGACGGCCACCCGCAGGCCGTGCGGTCGGTGCAGCCCCGCGAGCAGGCGGACGTGGTCGAGGGAGTCGATCGTGAGGGTGACCTGGCGGGCTGCCCAGCCGTCCAGCGCCAGCTCGGCGACTGCCAGCACGTCGACGCTGGGGTAGGCGACGAAGACGTCCTCGAGACCGGAGTCGACCAGCCAGCAGGCCTCGCGCACGGAGTACGCCATCACGCCGTGGAACCCCGGACGGGCCAGCACCCGCTGGAGCAGCGACCGGCAGCGCACCGACTTGGACGCGACGCGGATCGGCAGGCCGCCCGCCCGACGCACGAGGTCGTCGGCGTTCGCATCGAACGCGTCGAGGTCGACCACCGCCAGCGGGGCGGGCAGCCCCGCGGTCGCGAGGTCCCAGGCAGCAGAGACCCCCGCGGGGCCGGCGTCGAGGGGGACGCCCCGGAGCAGGGTCACGTTCCCGACCCTACCGGCGCCATACCTGCTGTTCACCGAAGATCACCAAGGGTTCACCCGGACGCCGCCCGGTCTCCGCCCCCGGTTCCTAGCGTGAGCGAGGCGGCCCGGCCCAGTCTGGAGGCGGGCGCCCCACGTTCCCACCGGAGGTAACCCGATGTCCGCACCCGCGCCCGAGCGCAGCCCTGCGCCCACCCCCCAGCGCACCGTGCTCCCCCTGCTGCGCACCCACCAGGGTGGCCGCTCTGCGATGACCTGCAAGTTCAAGTGCGACGACGCCTGCAGCAAGCCGGTGCCGAACGAGACCGACAACTCCTACTTCGGCGACCTGGTCTCCTCGCTCGCTTCACGCCGGAACGTCCTCAAGGGTGGTGGCCTCGCTGCTGCCGTCGTGGGCCTCGGCGCGTTCGCCGGGACCGGTGCCGCCGCGGCGGCCCCCGCCGCGGCACCCGCCGGCACCCCCGCCACGGCCCCCAAGGGCTCGAAGTCGCCGTTCGGCTTCACCCCGATCCAGCCGCAGCCGGCCGGCACCGACAAGGTCGTCGTGCCCGAGGGCTTCGTCTGGTCGACCATCATCAGCTGGGGCGACCCGATCATCTCGGGCGCGCCGGAGTTCGACTTCGAGAAGCAGAGCGCCAAGGCCCAGGAGGGCCAGTTCGGCTACAACAACGACTACACCGTCCTCATCCCGGGCCCCGACGCCAACCGCGGGACCCTGGTGTGCAACAACGAGTACACCAACGACGACCTGATGTTCCGCGGCTACACCGGCTCGGCCGGCCTCACCAACGAGCAGCTGCGGATCAGCATGGCCGCCCACGGCATGTCCGTCGTCGCCGTGCGCCGCCGCAACCCCCGTGACCAGTGGCGCCACGTGCGGATCGACCGCGTCAACCGCCGCGTCACCGCCACCACGCCGTTCCAGGTCGACGGCCCGGCCGCCGGCCACACGCTCCTCAAGACCTCGGCGGACACCTCAGGCCGCCGCGTGCTCGGCACCTTCGGCAACTGCTCCGGCGGTGTCACCCCCTGGGGAACGGTGCTGTCCGGTGAGGAGAACTTCAACGGCTACTTCTCCGCTGCGACCGCCCCGGCCGACCAGGCCGACGCGTACAAGCGCTACGGCCTGACCGGCTCGAAGGGCCGCGGCTGGGAGCGCGTGGACCAGCGCTTCGACGCCGTGCAGGAGCCCAACGAGGTCAACCGTTTCGGCTGGGTCGTCGAGCTGGACCCGTCGGACCCGTCCTCCACCCCGGTCAAGCACACCGCCATGGGCCGTCTCAAGCACGAGGGCGCCAACGTCACCATCGCTCCCGACGGCCGGGTCGTCGCCTACATGGGTGACGACGAGCGCTTCGACTACCTCTACAAGTTCGTCTCGCACGGGAAGTACCAGAAGGGCGACTCGCGCAAGGCCCGCCAGAACAACCTCTCGCTGCTGTCCTCCGGCGACCTGTACGTCGCCAAGTTCACCGGTGACGGGTTCGAGGACGGCATCAGCGACGGCACCGGCTACTGGCTGCCGCTCGTCGTCGACGACACGTCGTACGTCGCGGGCATGAGCGTCGCCGAGGTGCTCGTCTGGACGCGTCTGGCCGCGGACAAGGTCGGCCCGACGAAGATGGACCGCCCCGAGGACGTCGAGCCGAACCTCGTCAACGGCCGCACCTACGTCGTCTGCACCAACAACTCCAGCCGCCAGCCGAGCCAGATCGACGAGGCCAACCCGCGCGCCAACAACAAGCACGGGCACATCATCGAGCTCGTCCCCTCCCGCGGTGACGACACGACGACGACCTTCACCTGGAAGATCGTCCTCATCGCCGGTGACCCCAACGACCCGACGACCTACTTCAACGGGTACGACCGGTCCGAGGTCTCGCCGATCTCCTGCCCCGACAACGTCGCCTTCGACCACGAGGGCAACATGTGGATCGCGACGGACGGCAACGCGCTCGGCGCCTGCGACGGGATGTACCTCTACCCGCTGTCCGGCCCGCACAAGGGTCACCTGCAGCAGTTCCTCTCGGTGCCGGCCTACTCCGAGTGCTGCGGCCCGCTCGTCACCTGGGACCAGAAGACGGTCCTCGCGGCGGTCCAGCACCCGGGCGAGACCGAGGGCGCCTCACCGGCGGCCCCGGCCAGCCAGTTCCCCTACCAGGGTGACGGACAGCCCCGCCCCAGCGTGATCCAGATCCGCCAGCGCTGACCCCGCGCACCGGTGCGCCGAGGCGCCATACCGTCCCTGTCGTGGGCGGTATGGCGCCTCTGTCGCGTGGGGTGCGACGTCGGCGGCTCGGGGAAGGTGCGTCAGCCGACGCGGGTGACGACGCTGGTCGCCAACGCGGCCAGGGCGGCCTTGGCCTCGCTGTCCGGCAGACCGGCCAGAGCGGCAGTGGCCTCGGCGGCCACGGCGTTGGTGCGCTCCTGCGCGCGTTCCATGGCGGGGTGGACCCGCAGCAGCGCCAGGGCCTCGGCGACGGTCGCGTCGTCCTGGGTCTCGGAGAGCAGCAGCTCCTGGAGCCGGGCGTCGGCCGGGTCGGTCGACGCGAGGGCGTACAGGACCGGCAGCGTCCGCTTGCCCTCACGCAGGTCCGTGCCCGGCGTCTTGCCGGTGTCCTCGGGGTCCGAGGCGATGTCGATGAGGTCGTCGGCGAGCTGGAACGCCATGCCGAGCCGCTCGCCGTACTCCCGCAGCGTCTCGGTGGTCGCGGCGTCGCACCCGCTGAACATCGCGCCGTACCGGGCAGCGGTCGCGATGAGCACACCAGTCTTGTCGGCGAGGACCTGCAGGTAGTAGTCGATCGCGTCGGCACCTGCCGGGGCACGGCGGGTGTCGCGGATCTGGCCCGCGCACAACCGGATGAAGGTGCGGGCCTGGATCTTCACGGCCTCCGGGCCGAGGTCGGCGATGATCGACGACGCCGTGCCGAAGAGCAGGTCGCCGACGAGGATCGCCGTCGAGTTGTCGTACTTGGCGTTGGCGCTCGGGGCACCGCGGCGCACGTCCGCCTCGTCCATCACGTCGTCGTGGTACAGCGACGCGAGGTGGGTCAGCTCGACACCGGTGGCCGCCGCGACGACGTCGTCGTTGACGCCGGAGCCGACCTCGGACGCGAGCAGGGTGAGCAGCGGACGGAACCGCTTCCCCCCGGCCTCGGCGAGGTGGATGTTGGCACCGGCGATGAACGGGTCCTCGTGGTCGACCTCGCGCCGCAGCAGCGCGTCGACGGCCTCGAGGCCGTCGACGAGCCGGGCGTTCAGGGCGTCGGAGGTGGCCGGGAGGGCCAGGACCGGTGGGGTGGGGCTCAACGAGCAGTCCGGGTCATCGCAGCATGAACTGCGACGAGCGCTCGGCGAGGTCGAGGACCTGCGCCGGCAGCACGCCGAGGACGAGCGTGATGAGCGTGCCCACCGTGATCGCGACGGTGAGGTACGGCGACGCGGTCTCGGCGACGACGGCCTCCCCTGCCGGCGGCTCGGTGAAGTACATGAGCACGATGAGGCGGACGTAGACGAACGCCGTGATCACGCTGCACAGCACACCGATGACGACCAGCGACACCCCGGCGCGGCCACCGAATGCGACAGCAGGCGAGAAGGCGGCGAACTTCGCGGTGAAGCCCGACGTCAGCGGGATGCCGGCGAAGGCGAGCAGGAGGAACGCGAAGACACCCGCGACGACGGGGTGGTTGCGGCCCAGGCCCGCCCACTGGGACAGGTGCGAGGCCTCGGACCCACCCTGGCGCACCATCGAGACGACGGCGAAGGCGGCGATCGTCATGAATCCGTAGGCGACGAGGTAGAACATCGTGCCCGAGACACCGGTCCGGTCGAAGGACAGCACGGCGACGAGGATGAAGCCGGCGTGGGCGATCGAGGAGTAGGCCAGCAGGCGCTTGACGTCGGTCTGGGTGACCGACATGACCGCACCCACGACCATGGTGATCGCGGCGACGGCGATGACGCCTCCGCGCCAGTCCCAGCGGTTGGCCTCGATGCCGACGTAGACGAGGCGCAGGATCGCACCGAAGGCGGCGACCTTGGTGCACGCGGCCATGAAGCCGGTGACCGGGGTGGGGGCGCCCTGGTAGACGTCGGGGGTCCAGGAGTGGAACGGCACGGCGCCGACCTTGAACAGCAGGCCCACCAGCACGAAGACCACGCCAGGAAGGAGCAGGCCCTCGAGGTCGCCCGAGGCGGCCGTCACCGCCCGCGCGATGTCGGCGATGTAGAGCGAGCCGGCGTAGCCGTAGAGCAGGGCCGCACCGAACAAGAAGAACGCCGAGCTGAACGCCCCGAGGAGGAAGTACTTCAGCGACGCCTCCTGCGAGAGCAGGCGGCGACGACGTGCCAGTCCGCACAGCAGGTACAGCGGCAGGGAGAGGACCTCGAGCGCGACGAACATCGTCAGCAGGTCACCGGCGGCCGTGAAGAGCAGCATGCCCAGCACGGCGAAGATCGTCAGCGGGAAGACCTCGCTGGTCGCCAGGCCCGCGCGCAGGGCGGCGGCCTCGTGGGGCGAGCCGGGGACGGCCGCGCCCATGGGCGTGAAGGCGTCGGCCCCCTGGCCACCGAACTTCTCGGCCATGGTGAGCACACCGAGGATCGACATCGCGAGGATGGAGCCCTGCAGGAACAGCGACGGCCCGTCGATGATGACGGCCTGGGCGAGGGTGGCACCGCGGTTGACCTCGTCGGCCGAGACCGTGATGAGGACGACCAAGGCGGCCAGCAGGGTCGCCAGGGCCAGGGCCACCTGCGTGGTGTGGCGGATCCGGCGCGGCGCGAAGGCCTCGACGAGCACCCCCACGAGGGCACCACCGATGACGATGAGCATCGGGGCGATGGCGCCGTAGTTGAAGTCGGCGGCCTGGAAGGCAGCCGGCACCATCGGCGTGGACAGGACGGTCACGGCGGGCATTACTTCGTGCTCCCGTCAGCGGAGGTGGGGGCCGGGTCGGTGACACCGACGTAGCTCAGGGTCTTGGCGACCGCCGGGTTGAGGACGTCCAGCGCCGGCTTGGGGTAGAACCCCAGGACGATGAACGCGGCGATCAGCGGGGCGACGACGATCTTCTCGCGCATCGAGATGTCTCGGACAGGAGTGTCGAGCTCGGGCTTCGGGCCGGTCATCATCCGCTTGTACATGAGCAGGATGTACAGCGCGGCCAGGACGATGCATGCCGTCGCGACGACGGCCGCGAACTTGTAGCGCTGGAACGTCCCGACGAGCACGAGGAACTCCGAGACGAACGAGCTCAGACCCGGCAGGGCCAGGCCGGACAGCCCAGCGACGAGGAAGACGCCGGCGAGACCGGGCGTCACCCGCTGCCAGCCACCGAAGTCCGGGATGCGCTTGCTGCCCCGACGCGCGATGAGCATCGCAGCGATGAGGAACAGCGCTGCCGTCGAGAAGCCGTGGTTGAGCATGTAGAGCGTCGACCCTGCGCCGGCGGTCGTGGTCAGGGCGAAGATGCCCAGCACGATGAAACCGAAGTGGCTGATCGACGTGTAGGCGATCAGGCGCATGATGTCGGTCTGGCCGATGGCCAGCAGCGCGCCGTACATGATCGAGATGACCGCGAGGGTGAGGACCACGGGCGTCGCCCACTGCGAGGCCTCCGGGAACAGCTGGAGGCAGAAGCGGATCATGCCGTAGGTGCCGACCTTGTCGAGCACGCCGACGAGCAGCACCGCGGTCGCGGGACGCGCCTCGGTCGCGGCGTCGGGCAGCCAGGTGTGCACCGGCCACATCGGGGCCTTGACGGCGAAGGCGAAGAAGAACGCGAGGAACATCAGGCGCTCGGGCGTGGTGCCGAGGTCGAGCCCGGTGAGCTTGGAGACGAGGAAGCCGTCCGAGCCGCCGGGGCCGTAGTGGTAGAGCGCCAGGACGCCCACGAGCATCACCAGTCCACCCGCGAGGGAGAACAGCAGGAACTTCACCGCGGCGTACTGGCGACGCGCGCCACCGTAGGAGCCGATGAGGAAGTAGACCGGGATGAGCATGGCCTCGAAGAAGACGTAGAACAGGAAGACGTCGGTGGCGGCGAACACGCCGACCATGAACGTCTCCAGCACCAGCATCAGCGCGAAGTAGTTCTTCTCGCGCTTGCCGCCCTCGGGCACGTCGTTCCACGCGGCGAGCACGCACACCGGCGTCAGGATGACGGCCATGAGGATCATGACCAGGGCGGTGCCGTCGACGCCGAGGGCGTAGGAGACACCGAACTGCGGGATCCACTCGTGCTGCTCGGTGAGCTGGAACTGCTGGTCGGACTTGGTGGAGAACTGCAGCGCCGCGGCGATGCCCATCACCAACGTCACGAGGGAGAAGCCCAGCGCGATGTGCTTGGCACGGTCGGTCACCCCTGCCGGGAGGGCGGCCACGACGGCAGCACCGATGAGCGGGATCAACCCGATCACGGTCAGCCAGGGGAAGTTCGTCATCACTGGATCACCCACAGAGCACCGAGAATCACGACGACGCCGGCAAGCATCGTCAGGGCATAGGAACGTGCGAAGCCGTTCTGGAGGCGACGCAGGCGGCTGGAGGTGCCACCGACGAGCGCTGCCAGACCACCGAACCCGCCGTCGACTCCGCGGTTGTCCGCGAAGACGAGGGCGCGCGTCAGGTGCAGGCCGGGGCGCATGAAGACACCCTCGTTGACGTCGTCCTGGTAGAGGTCGCGGCGTGCGGCCCGCGTGACCAGCGAACCGGTCGGCTGGGCCTGCGGCACCGAGTCACGCCAGTAACGCATCCAGGCCAGCGCGATGCCCCCGGCGACGAGCAGCAGCGTGAGGCCGGTGATGACCGGGACGGACAGCACCGGGTGCTCCTCGCCGTGCTCCCCCACGACCGGCTCGAGCCAGTGCGTGAAGGTGCCACCGATGGACAGGACGAGGCCGAGCAGCGCGGAGCCGACGGCCAGCACCATCATCGGGATCGTCATCGTCAGCGGGGACTCGTGCGGGTGCACGTCATCGGTCCAGCGCTTCTTGCCGTGGAAGGTCATGAAGAACAGGCGCGACATGTAGAACGCGGTGATGCCGGCACCGATGAGCGCGGTGAAGCCGAAGACCCACGGGCGCCAGCCCTCACCGATGAAGGCGGCCTCGATGATCTTGTCCTTGGACCAGAAGCCGGAGAACGGCGGGACACCGAGGATCGCGAGCCAGCCGAGGCCGAACGTCGCCCAGGTGATCTTCATGGCACCGGACAGCCCACCGAAGCGGCGCATGTCGACCTGGTCGTTCATGCCGTGCATGACCGAGCCGGCCCCGAGGAACATCCCGGCCTTGAAGAAGCCGTGCGTGAGCAGGTGGAAGATCGCGAACGCCGCACCGACCGGGCCGAGGCCCGCGGCGAGCATCATGTAGCCGATCTGGCTCATCGTGGAGGCCGCGAGGGCCTTCTTGATGTCGTCCTTGGCGCAACCGACGACCGCACCGAAGACCAGCGTGATCGCGCCGACGATGACGACGACGAGCTGTGCGTCGGGGGCGTTGTTGAAGATGAAGCCGCTGCGCACGACGAGGTAGACACCGGCGGTGACCATGGTCGCCGCGTGGATCAGCGCCGAGACGGGCGTCGGACCGGCCATGGCGTCGCCGAGCCAGCTCTGCAGCGGGAACTGCGCCGACTTGCCGCAGGCACCGAGCAGCAGCATCAGGCCGATGGCCGTGAGGACGCCCTCGCCTGCACCTCCCTCGGCGGCCTGCTGGACACCGGCGAAGGACACGGTGCCGAACGCGGCGAACATGATCATGATTGCGACGGACAGGCCGAAGTCACCGACGCGGTTGACGACGAACGCCTTGTTGGCGGCCGACGCGTACGCGGGGTTGTGGTTCCAGAACCCGATGAGCAGGTAGGACGCGAGGCCCACACCCTCCCAGCCGACGTAGAGCAGCAGGTAGGAGTCCGACAGGACCAGCAGCAGCATCGCGGCCACGAACAGGTTGAGGTAGGCGAAGAACCGGCGCTTGTCCGGGTCGTGCTCCATGTACCCGATCGAGTAGACGTGGATCAGCGAGCCGACGAAGGTCACGAGCAGCACGAAGACCACGGACAGCTGGTCGACCAGCATCCCGGCGTCGACGTTGAACGACCCGGCCGGCACCCAGCTGAACAGGTGCAGCGAGGCGGCCCGCGACTCGTGGTCGCGACCGATCATCGAGATCCAGATGATGGCGCCGACGAGGAACGCGGCCCACGACATGGCGGTCGCGAACAGCGGACCCCACTTGTCGGTGGCGCGTCCCCCGAGGAGGAGGACGGCGGCACCGAGCAGCGGGAGGGCCACCAGGAGCCACGCGTATGCCGTGATGCCGGTTGCCGCGGTCGCGGCCGCGGGTTCAGCGGCGGTTGCGGCAGCGGCGAGCGTTGCGAGGGAAGTCACCTTCGAGGCCCCTTCTACAGCTTCAGGAGGTTGGCGTCGTCGACCGAGGCCGACCGGCGGGCACGGAAGATGGCCATGATGATCGCGAGACCGACCACGACCTCGGCGGCGGCGACCACCATGACGAACAGGGCGATCACCTGCCCGTCGAGGGAGCCGTTCATCCGCGCGAAGGTCACGAACATCAGGTTCGTCGCGTTGAGCATGAGCTCGACGCCCATGAAGACGACGATGGCGTTGCGCCGCATGAGGACGGTGGCCCCACCGATCGCGAACAGGATCGTCGCGAGGTAGATGTAGTTGACGAGGTTCACCGCTGCGAGCCCTCCTCGATCTCGTGCTCGATGTCCTTCTCGGACTCGACGTGGCGGACGGGGGTGACGATCTGCTCACGGGCGGTCAGCACGCGGGAGACGGACAGGTCGCTCGGGGTGCCGTCGGGCAGCAGGGCCGGGGTGTCGACCGCGTTGCTGCGGGCGTAGACACCGGGGGCCGGCAGGCCGGCGACGTTGCGGTTGTCACGGATGCGCCGCTCGGACCACAGCCGCTGGCTCGGCTTGGCACCGATGCGCTCGCGGTGGGCCAGCACCATCGCGCCGAGCGCGGCGGTGATGAGCAGGGCCGAGGTGATCTCGAAGGTCCAGACGTACTTGCCGAAGATGAGCTCGGCGACGCCGGTGACGTTGCCCGGGTTGTCGTTGACCCCGGACAGCCCCTTCATCGGGCCGAACTGCACGCGCCCGACCGCGGAGAAGACCAGCGCACCGAGGCCGAGGGCGAGGACGAGCGAGGCCCACTTCTGGCCCTTGAGCGTCTCGACCAGGGAGTCGGAGGAGTCGACACCGACGAGCATGAGGACGAACAGGAACAGCATCATGACCGCGCCGGTGTAGACGAAGATCTGGATGATGCCCAGGAAGTCCGCCTCCTGCGCGATGTAGAAGATGCCGAGGTTGATCATGACCAGGGCCATGCCGAGCGCGGCGTGGACGGCCTTCTTGGCGAAGATGAGCCCGAGGGCCCCCATCACGGAGAGGGGTCCGAGGACCCAGAAGAGCACCTGCTCACCCGTGCCGGTCATCGGCGCACCGCCTCTCCGCTGCTGTCGCGGGTGGCCTGGCCGGTCACCACGGTGTCGACACCCTCGACCGGGTCGCCGGTGGCGGCGAGCCCGTCCTGGGGCGCGGCGTCGTGCTCCTTCACCCATGCCTCCTGCTCAGGGGTCGCCCGGGCGACCTTGCCCTGGTAGTAGTCGCGCTCCTCGAGGCCGTCGACCATCGGGTGCGGCGCGGGCAGCATCCCCTCGGACAACGGTCCGAGCAGCTGCTCCTTGGTGAAGATGAGGTCGCCGCGGTTGTTGTCGGCGAGCTCGTAGAAGTTGGTCATGGTCAGGGCGCGCGTCGGGCAGGCCTCGATGCACAGGCCGCAGAAGATGCAGCGCAGGTAGTTGATCTGGTAGACGCGGCCGTAGCGCTCGCCGGGCGAGAAGCGACCGGCGCCACCCTCGCTGTCGTCGTTCGCCGCACCCTCGACGAGGATCGCGTCGGCCGGGCACGCCCAGGCGCACAGCTCGCAGCCGACGCACTTCTCCAGCCCGTCGGGGTGCCGGTTGAGCTGGTGGCGACCGTGGTACCGGGGCTGCGTCGGACGCTTCTCCTCGGGGTACTCCTCGGTCTCCAGCTTGCGGAACATGGTCGCGAACGTGACGCCGAACCCGCCGACGGGGGCGAAGAGGTCGGCGAAGAACCCGGTCTTCTTGTCGTCGGCCGGGCGGTCAGCAGCTCTGTCAGCAGGTCGGTCAGCCACGAGCGGCCTCCTTGTCGGTTGCGTCCGTGCGGTCGCTGATGGCCATGGTCGGCTCCTTGAGGCGCTGTCCGGGCAGGGGCGGCACGGGGTACCCACCCGCGAACGGGTCGATCTCCTCCGGGGCCGGCGCGGAGCGGGCAGCGTCCTTCTCGATCTTCTTGTTGTCCCAGACCCACACCGCGAGCAGCGCGCCCAGGGAGACGATGACGACGAAGACGATGCTGAACACCGGGAACTGCCGGTTGCCCAGGGTCAGGGCCGCGTCACCGAAGTAGCCGAGCTGGCTGCCGCGGATGAAGGCCACGACGACGACCCAGGCGAGGGTGACCGGGATGAGGAACTTCCAGCCGAACCGCATGAACTGGTCGTAGCGGACACGGGGCAGCGAGCCGCGCAGCCACACGAAGAAGAACATGAACAGCCAGAGCTTGATGACGAACCAGAGCAGGCCCCACCAGCCCTCGTTGAACATGCCGTCGTTGATCGCGGCGATGCCGGGAGGTGCCTGCCAGCCGCCGAGGAACATCGTCGTGGCCAGGGCGGCGACGGTGAACATGTTGACGTACTCACCGAGGAAGAACATGGCGAACTTCAGCGAGGAGTACTCGGTGTGGAAGCCACCGGTGAGCTCGCCCTCGCCCTCGGCGAGGTCGAAGGGCAGTCGGTTGGTCTCGCCGACCATGGTGATGACGTAGACGAAGAAGCTGAAGAACGCCGGGATGATGTACCAGAGGTCCTTCTGGGCCGCCACGATCTGCGAGGTCGACATCGAGCCGGAGTAGAGGAACACGGCGACGAGCGACAGGCCCATGGCGATCTCGTAGGAGATGACCTGGGCGGTGGAGCGCAGGCCACCGAGCAGCGGGTAGGTCGAGCCCGACGACCAGCCGGCCAACACGATGCCGTAGACACCCACGCCGGCGACCGCGAGCACGAGGAGCACGGCGACGGGGATGTCGGTGAGCTGCAACGGCGTCTGGTGGCCGAACATCGACACGGTCGGACCCAGCGGGATGATCGCGAACGAGACGAACGCCATGGCGCCGGCGATGACCGGGGCGAGGGCGAAGACGATCTTGTCGGCGTTCTTCGGCGTCAGGTCCTCCTTGAGGGCCAGCTTGACGCCGTCGGCCAGGGTCTGGAGCAGACCGAACGGACCGGTGCGGTTCGGACCGGGGCGCTGCTGCATGCGGCCGATGACACGCCGCTCGAACCAGATGACGATGAGGGTGTTGACGAGCAGGAAGACGAAGACGAGCAGCGCCTTGACCAGGTGCAGCCACCACGGGGTGTCGCTGAAGTCGAGGCTGGGGTTGTCGGCGAACGGTGCCGAGGCCAGCCCGGCCGGGAGGTGCGGCAGGGCGGTGACTGCCTGCGCGGCATACGTCACGGTGCTCACGGGGTGACCTTCCTGTCCACGGCGCTCTCGGCCTTCGTCAGCGACACGAGGGCTCCCGCGTCGGCGCCCAGCGTGGCACGGACCCGGCTGCCCTCGGAGTTGGTGGGCAGCCACACGACGTGGTCGACCATGCCTGCGACGACCTCGACCGGCGCGGTGACGGCTCCGCGGCCGGCGGCCACACGGACGCTGTCGCCGTCGACGAGACCGAAGGCCTCGGCGGTGGCGGCGGACACGCGGGCCCGGGTGGCGTGCGCGGTGCCGGCGAGGAACGGCTCGCCGTCCTGGAGCGACCCGCGGTCCAGCAGGTGGTGCCAGGTCGCGAGGACGGCCTGGCCGTCACCGGCGCTGGGCACCTCGCCCACGGACACGGACGGGGCTGCGGGACGCTGCCCCTCCCACGGCCCGAGGGCGCTCATGTCGGCACGGACCTCGGTGAGCGTGCGTGCTCCGAGGAAGGAGCCCAGCTCACCGGCCAGCATGTCCAGCACGCGGTAGTCGGAGTTGTACGCGGTGTCGATCGCCGTGGCGAAGGGCCGGGTGCGGCCCTCCCAGTCGACGAACGTGCCGCCCTTCTCCGCGTGGGCGGCGACAGGGAACACCACGTCGGCGACCTCGGTCACCGAGGACGGACGCACCTCGAGCGAGACGACGAACGTCTTGGCGAGGGCCTCCTCGGCGCGCGGGTCGGCCAGGTCGGCGGCGTCGACGCCTCCGACGACGAGGGCGTTGACCTCGCCGGTGGTCGCCGCGGCGATGATTCCGGCGGTGTCACGCCCGGGCGTGTCGGGCAGGCCGACAACGTCCCAGGCCTCGGCGACCTGCTGGCGGGCTGCGGGGTCGGCGACGGGGCGGCCACCGGGGAGCAGGGTCGGCAGCGCACCGGCCTCGAGCGCACCGCGCTCACCGGCACGGCGGGGCACCCAGGCGAGGCGCGCGTTGACCGACGAGGTCAGGGCTGCGGCGGCGGACAGCGCGCCGGGCACGGTGGCCAGTCGCTCGCCGACGAGCACGACGGTGCCGGGCTCCTGCAGGGCCTGCGCCGCCTTCGCGGCAGCACCGTCCCCGGTGACGCCGTCACCGAGCGCACGGAGCACCTCGGCCTCGGTACCGGGCGCGGCCGGGATGAGCGTGCCGCCGAGCTTCTCGAGGCCGCGCGTCGCGAACGGGGCGACGGCATACACGGCTGTCTTGTTCTTGCGGTGCGCCTTGCGCAGCCGCAGGAAGACGATCGGGCTCTCCTCCTCCGGCTCGAAGCCGACGAGGACGACCGTCTTCGCGGTCTCGAGCTCGGCGTAGGTCACGGCCGAGCCACCGGGGCCGGTCGCGACGACGGTGGAGGCGAGGAAGTCCGCCTCCTCCTGCGAGTGCGGGCGGGCGCGGAAGTCGATGTCGTTGGTGTCGACGACCGTGCGGGCGAACTTCGAGTAGGCGTAGGCGTCCTCGGCGGACACGCGGCCACCGACGAGCACCCCGACACCCTTGGCGGCACGCAGACCCCTGGCCGCGACCTCGAGGGCTTCGGGCCAGGACGCGACCTGGAGCTCGCCGTCCTCGTCACGGACCATCGGGAACTGGAAGCGGTCACCGGTGGTCGCGTACTGGAAGGCCCAGCGGCCCTTGTCGCAGTTCCACTCCTCGTTGACGGCCGGGTCGTTGATCGCCATGCGGCGCAGCACGACACCACGACGGTGGTCGGTGCGGATGGAGCAGCCCGAGGCGCAGTGCTCGCAGACGCTGCTCGTCGACATGAGGTCGAACGGACGGCTGCGGAAGCGGTAGGCCGCGCCGGTCAGCGCGCCGACCGGGCAGATCTGGACCGTGTTGCCGGAGAAGTAGGACTCGAACGGCTGCTGCTCGTAGATGCCGACCTGCTGGAGGGCACCGCGCTCGACCAGGGCGATGAACGGGTCACCGGCGATCTGGTCGGAGAAGCGGGTGCAGCGTGCGCACAGGACGCAGCGCTCTCGGTCGAGCAGGACCTGGCTGGAGATGTTGATGGGCTTGGGGTAGGTGCGCTTGACGTCCTCGAAGCGGGACACCGCGCGACCGTTGCTCATCGCCTGGTTCTGGAGGGGGCACTCGCCACCCTTGTCGCAGACCGGGCAGTCCAGCGGGTGGTTGATGAGCAGCAGCTCCATGACGCCCTGCTGCGCCTTGTCGGCGACGGCGGAGGTCTGCTGCGTCTTGACCTCCATGCCGGGCGACACGGTGATCGTGCAGGAGGCCTGCGGCTTGGGCATGGCGCGCATACTGCCGTCGGGGCCGGGCGTCGCGACGTCGACGAGGCACTGGCGGCAGGCGCCGACCGGCTCGAGCAGCGGGTGGTCGCAGAACCGCGGGATCTGGACGCCGATCTCCTCGGCGGCGCGGATCACCAGGGTGTTCTTGGGGACCGACACCTCCACGCCGTCGATGGTGAGCGTGACCTGCTCGACGGACGGGGGCGGCGTGGCATCGCCGCCCTTGCTGACGGCGTTGCCGCCGGCGCTGGGACTGGTCTGGACCGTCATGCGGTGGCCTTCTCCTTCGCGAACAGCGACGACTCCCTCGGATCGAAGGGGCAGCCACCGTTGGTGAGGTGGGCGAGGTACTCCTCGCGGAAGTACTGGATGCTGCTGGTGATCGGCGACGTCGCACCGTCACCCAGCGCGCAGAAGCTGCGGCCGAGGATGTTGTCACAGATGTCGAGCAGCTTGTCGAGGTCCTCCTCGGACCCCTCACCGTGCTCGAGGCGCCCGAGGATCTGCTTGAGCCACCAGGTGCCCTCACGGCACGGGGTGCACTTGCCGCAGGACTCGTGCTTGTAGAAGTCGGTCCAGCGGTCGACGGCGCGCACCACGCAGGTGGTGTCGTCGAAGATCTGCAGGGCGCGGGTGCCGAGCATCGACCCCGCGGCCGCCACCGACTCGAAGTCGAGCGGGGTGTCGAGGTGCTCGTCGGTGAACAGCGGGGTGGACGAGCCACCGGGCGTCCAGAACTTCAGCTTGTGGTTGGGGTCGCGCATGCCGCCGGCCATGTCGAGCAGCTCGCGCAGCGTGATGCCGAGCGGGGCCTCGTACTGGCCGGGACGCTTGACGTGGCCCGACAGGCTGAAGATGCCGAATCCCTGGGACTTGGCGGTGCCCATGTCGGAGAACCAGTCGGCGCCGTGGAGCAGGATCGGCGGGACCGAGGCGATCGACTCGACGTTGTTGACGACGGTCGGGCGCGCGTAGAGACCGGCGACGGCCGGGAACGGCGGCTTGAGGCGCGGCTGGCCGCGACGGCCCTCGAGGCTGTCGAGCAGCGCGGTCTCCTCGCCACAGATGTACGCACCGGCGCCGGCGTGCACGGTGATGTCGAGGTCGAACCCCGAGCCGTGGATGTTCTTGCCGAGGTGGCCCGCGGCATACGCCTCCTCCACCGCGCGCAGCAGGCGGCGGTAGACGTGCACGACCTCGCCGCGCAGGTAGATGAAGGCGTGGTTGCAGCCGATGGCGTAGGAGGTGATGACGCAGCCCTCGATGAGGAACTGCGGCGCAGCCATCATCAGCGGGATGTCCTTGCAGGTGCCCGGCTCGGACTCGTCGGCGTTGACGACGAGGTAGCGGGGGCCGCCGTCCGGCGGGGGCAGGAAGCCCCACTTCATGCCGGTCGGGAAGCCTGCGCCGCCACGACCGCGCAGGCCGGAGTCCTTGGTCATCTGCACGAGGTCGGCAGGGGCCATCGACAGCGCCTTCTTCAGCGCCTGGTAGCCCTCGTTCTTCTCGTACGTCTCCAGGGTCCAGGACTGGGGGTCGTCCCAGAACTTGGTGAGGATCGGGGTGAGCGTGGTGGCCACGGCTGTCACTTCCCCTCGGCGGGCTTGGAGCCCGCCTGCTCGTCGGCGTCGTTGGAGGGCGTGTCGGTGGAGGAGCTGCGTCCCGGGGCCAGACCCGCGGTGCCGGCGTCGCCGTCGGCCTTCGCGGCGTGCTTGCCGTTGGGGGCGGTCCAGTTGCGGTCCTTGGCGAGCTCGAGGCCGCGCAGCGAGGACGGGCCGGCGCCGACGCCCTCGTCGGCGAGGCCGTCGTGGAAGCCGGCGAGGACGCGGGAGACCTGCTTGAAGCTGCAGACCTTGGCGGCGCCCCGGGTCGGGGCGACGTCCTTGCCCGCGCGCAGGTCGTCGACGAGCTGCTTGGTCGAGTCGGGCGTCTGGTTGTCGAAGAACTCCCAGTTGGCCATGACCACGGGGGCGTAGTCGCAGGCCGCGTTGCACTCGACGCGCTCGAGGGTGATCTTGCCGTCGGCGGTGGTCTCGTCGTGGCCGATGCCGAGGTGCTCGGAGACCTCGTCCCAGATCTGGTCGCCGCCCATGATCGCGCAGAGCGTGTTGGTGCAGACCCCGACGGTGAACTCACCGTTGGGGTGGCGCTTGTACTGCGTGTAGAAGGTCGCGACGCCCGACACCTCGGCGGTGGTCAGGTCCAGGACCTCCGCGCAGAAGTCGATGCCACGACCGGTGACGTAGCCGTCGACGCTCTGCACGAGGTGCAGCAGCGGCAACAGCGCCGAACGCTTCTGCGGGTAGCGCGCGACGACCTGCTCGGCGTCGTCGTGCAGCTGGGCCAGCACGTCGTCGGCGTAGGGCTCCTTGGACTCGGCCGCCACCGTGAGGTGGCCGGCCGCCGTCTGCAGTCCGTAGTGCTCCATCAGCGGTCCACGCCTCCCATGACGGGGTCGATCGAGGCGACGGCGACGATGACGTCGGCGATCTGGCTGCCTTCGCACATCGCGGCCGTGGCCTGCAGGTTGTTGAAGGACGGGTCCCGGAAGTGCGCGCGGTAGGGGCGCGTGCCTCCGTCGGACACCGTGTGGCAGCCGAGCTCGCCCTTCGGGCTCTCCACGGCGGCATACGCCTGGCCGGGCGGGACCCGGAAGCCCTCGGTGACCAGCTTGAAGTGGTGGATCAGGGACTCCATCGAGGTGCCCATGATCTCGCGGATGTGGTCGAGGCTGTTGCCCATGCCGTCGCCGCCGATGGCCAGCTGGGCCGGCCAGGCGATCTTCTTGTCGGCGACCATGACGGGGCCGGGGTTCGACTGGAGGCGGTCGATGGCCTGCTCGACGATCTTCAGCGACTCGTACATCTCGTCGATGCGGATCCGCAGGCGGGCGTAGGCGTCGGCCTCGGTGCGGGTGATGACCTCGAAGTCGTAGGTCTCGTAGCCGCAGTAGGGGTCGAGCTTGCGCAGGTCGTGCGGCAGGCCGGTCGAGCGGAGCACCGGGCCGGTGATGCCCAGGGCCATGCAGCCCGACAGGTCGAGGTAGCCGACGTCGACGGTGCGTCCCTTGAGGATGGGGTTCTCGTTGAGCAGCAGCTCGAGCTCGCCGAGGCCCTTGCGCATCTGCGGGATCATGTCCCGCACCTTGTCGATGGCGCCCGGGGGCAGGTCCTGGGCCACGCCGCCGGGGCGGATGTAGGCGTTGTTCATGCGCAGGCCGGTGACCATCTCGAAGATGGCCAGGATGCGCTCGCGCTCACGGAAGCCGACGGTCATCACCGTGCTGGCTCCCATCTCCATGCCACCGGTCGCCAGGGCGACGAGGTGGGAGGTGATGCGGTTGAGCTCCATCATCAGCACGCGGATGACGTTGGCCCGCTCGGGGATCTGGTCGGTGATGCCGAGCAGCTTCTCGACCGAGAGGCAGAAGGCGGCCTCGTTGAAGAACGGCGTGAGGTAGTCCATGCGGGTGCAGAACGTCACGCCCTGGGTCCAGGTGCGGAACTCCATGTTCTTCTCGATGCCGGTGTGCAGGTAGCCGATGCCCGCACGGGTCTCGGTCACCGTCTCGCCGTCGAGCTCGAGGATCAGGCGGAGCACGCCGTGGGTCGACGGGTGCTGCGGACCCATGTTGACGACGATGCGCTCCTCGTGGAGGGCAGCGGCCTCGTCGACGAGCTGGTCCCAGTCACCGCCGGTGGCGTTGAAGATGTGCGCGCCCTCTGCCGCGGCGGCGTCCGCCCCGGAGGTCGCGTAGATGTCGGTGGTTTCGGTGCTCATCAGTTGTAAGACCTCCGCTGGTCCGGCGGCGGGACCGTGGCCCCCTTGTACTCGACGGGGATGCCGCCGAGGGGGTAGTCCTTGCGCTGGGGGTGACCCGGCCAGTCGTCGGGCATGAGGATCCGGGTGAGGGCCGGGTGGCCGTCGAACTGGATCCCGAACATGTCCCACGTCTCGCGCTCGTGCCAGTCGTTCGCCGGGTAGATCTCGACGATCGACGGGATGTGCGGGTCGGCGTCGGGTGCGGTCACCTCGACGCGCATCCGGCGGCCGCCGTGGGTGATCGACAGGAAGTGGTAGACCGCGTGGAGCTCGCGGCCCTCCTCCTGCGGGTAGTGCACACCGGAGACACCGGTGCAGATCTCGAAGCGCAGCCCGGCGTCGTCGCGCAGCGCGCGGGCGACCGCCCGCAGGTGCTCGCGGCGCACGAACAACGTCAGCTCGCCGCGGTCGACGACGACGCGCTCGATGGCCTCGGACCAGGACGCCGACCCACCGACGAGGGTCTTCTCGAGGCGGTCCGCCACCTCGTCGAAGTAGCTGCCGTAGGGCTTGACCGCAGCCGCGGGGAACAAGATCGGGCTGACCATGCCGCCGTACCCGGTCGTGTCCCCGGTGTCCGCGGCGCCGAACATGCCGCGCCGCTCGCCCACCTGGACGGGGTCGGGGGTCGTGCCGGGCGCTGCGGGGAGGCGCTCCCCGGTCTCGCGGTCGACGACCGCACCGGGCTCGGCACCGACGGTCGCGCCGGCCACCACCGCGGCGGGCTGGTCGGGACCGTTGCCCTTCTCGGCGGCGGCGTCAGCGGCCTTGTTGCCGAGGACGTCGCTGTTGGCGGTCGCCTGGGTCGGGTCCTTCTCGTCGCTCACGCGACACCTCCGTGCGCCCCGTGGTCGTGGCTGTGCGTGTGGCTGTGACCGGCGCCGGCCAGCGGCAGGCTCGTCCCGGCACCCTGCGCGAGCAGGCCGGTCATCTGGTGCGTCGGGGTCGCCGAGAGCGCAGCGGCCTCGGCCGCGCGGGCCGCGGCGACGCGGTTGACGCCGAGCTTGCTGTTCTGGATCTGCTCGTGGAGCGTGAGGATCGCGTTGAGCAGCATCTCGGGGCGGGGCGGACAGCCCGGTAGATAGACGTCGACCGGGATGATGTGGTCGACCCCCTGGACGATGGCGTAGTTGTTGAACATGCCGCCGGAGCTGGCGCAGACACCCATCGAGATGACCCACTTGGGCTCGGGCATCTGGTCGTAGACCTGGCGCACGACGGGGGCCATCTTCTGGCTCACCCGCCCGGCCACGATCATCAGGTCGGCCTGGCGCGGCGTGGCGGAGAACCGCTCCATGCCGAAGCGGGCGATGTCGTAGTCGGGCGTGCCGACGGCCATCATCTCGATGGCGCAGCAGGCCAGGCCGAACGTCGCGGGCCAGACCGAGCTCTTGCGCATGTAGCCGGCGACCTGCTCGACCGTGGTCAGCAGGAAGCCTGCGGGCAGCTTCTCTTCGATTCCCATTGCTAGTCCTTGATCCTCGTCAGTCCCACTCGAGGCCGCCGCGGCGCCACACGTATGCGTAGGCCACGAAGACGGTCAGGATGAACAGCACCATCTCGACGAGTGCGAAGAGACCGAGCTGGTTGAAGGCGACGGCGAACGGGTAGAGGAACACCGATTCGATGTCGAAGATGATGAAGAGCATCGCGGTCAGGTAGTACTTGATCGGCACGCGACCACCGCCGGCAGCCTGCGGCGTGGGCTCGATCCCGCACTCGTACGCGTCGAGCTTGGCCCGGTTGTAGCGCTTGGGCCCCGCGATGGAGGCGGCGAAGACCGAGAAGACGGCGAAGCCGCCACCGATCGCCAGCAGGAAAAGCAGGGGGACGTAGGGGTTGCTCATCGCCGTGCCACTCCCCTTCCGAAGTCATCGTTGAAGTCGTCTGCGACGCCGTGGTGGGCATCTGCGCGGGATGTGCAGCCGGGCCGCGACGCGCGCGCCCCAATCCTAGGGGTGGCCTCCGAGATTGCACGACGGGTCATGCGTCGGGCGCCATCTTCGACATCGCGGTGATGAGGCGGTCGCTCGCGTCGCCCCCGCGCGGCTCGGCCAGGTTGGCCATCACCTTGAGCAGGAACTTCATGAGCGTCGTCCGCGGCAGGCCGTACTTCGTGGCCAGTCGCATGATCTCGGGGTTCCCGATCATCTTCGCGAAGTAGCGGCCGAGCGTGTAGTAGCCACCCAGCGAGTCGGCCATGACCCCGGGGTAGGACTGCAGGACGCGCTCGCGCTGGGCGTCGTCGCTGCGGGCGAACGCCTGGGCGATCACCTCGGCGGCGAGGCGCCCCGACTCCATGGCGTAGGCGATGCCCTCACCGTTGAACGGGTTGACCATGCCACCGGCGTCGCCGACGAGCAGGAGGCCGTTGTCGTAGTGCGGCTGGCGGTTGAAGCCCATCGGCAGCGCGGCGCCGCGGATCGGGCCGACCATGGTCTCGTCGGAGTAGGTCCACTCGTCCGGCATGGTGGCGACCCAGCGCCGCATGACGTCCTTGTAGTCGGTCTTGCCGAAGGCGCTGGAGGTGTTGAGGATGCCGAGGCCGACGTTGGAGGTGCCATCGCCGACACCGAAGATCCAGCCGTAGCCGGGCAGCAGCACCTTCTTGCCGTTGGCGTCGGTGGACCACAGCTCCAGCCAGGACTCGAGGTAGTCGTCGTCGTGGCGCGGGCTCGTGTAGTAGGTGCGGACCGCGACACCCATCGGGCGGTCCTCACGCTTCTCGCGACCCATCGCCAGCGAGAGCCGGGAGGAGTTGCCGTCGGCGGCGACGACGAGGGGTGCGGTGTAGCGCAGCTCCGGCCCGGCTGCGCGACCCTTCTCGTCGGTGGCCTTGGCGGTCACGCCGACGATCGAGCCCTTGGAGTCCAGGATCGGGCCGGTGACGTTGGTGCCCTCACGCAGGCGCGCGCCGTGCTTGACGGCGTGCTTGGCGAGGATGTCGTCGAAGTCCTGGCGCGTACGGACCAAGCCGTAGGGCGGGAAGCTCGCGAGGTCCGGCCACGGGAGGGACAGGCGCATGCCGCCGCCGATGATCCGCAGGCCGTGGTTCTTGATCCAGCCGTCCTCCTCGGGCGTGGGGATGCCGAGGGTGATGAGCTCCTTGACCGCACGGGGCGTCAGGCCGTCGCCGCAGACCTTCTCGCGGGGGAAGCTCGTCTTCTCCAGGAGGAGGACGTCCAGCCCCGCCATGGCGAGGTATGCCGCGGTGGCCGAGCCCGCAGGACCCGCACCGACGACGATGACGTCGGCGGTCTCGGTGGCCGCGCCGATCGATGAAGAGCCCGAGCTGTCTCCGGCGACCTCGCTGATGGTGTGTGTCACGCCTGCCTCACCCGCTTGTGAACGACTTCACGAACTTCACTGCGGAGTCTATTCCCGCTGTCTGCAGCACTCCTAGTAAGGCAGCCCTAACCGACCGACTCACCGCTGCGAGGTCACGCGGGCTTCACCGCTCGGTGCCTGCCCTCGCGTTCAGCCCGCGCTCCGGTCCTCGCTCGTTCCGGCCACGCAGAGCGTGGGACCCAGCTGCGGGCCTCACGCGGGCTTCACCGCTCGGTGCAGCGCGACGATGCCGCCCGTCAGGTTCCGCCACCCCACCTGCGACCAGCCGGCCGCGGAGATCGTCGTGGCCAGCTCGCGCTGGCCGGGCCAGGCCTGAATCGACTCGGCGAGGTAGACGTAGGACTCGGGGTTGCTGCTCACCTTGCGCGCCACCGGCGGCAGCGAGCGCATGAGGTACTCGGTGTAGACCTTGCGGAAGGCCTTGTTGACCGGCTGGCTGAACTCGCAGACGACCAACCGCCCTCCCGGCTTCACCACGCGCAGGAACTCGCCGAGCGCGGCATCGACCGAGGCGACGTTGCGCAGCCCGAACGACATGGTCACCGCGTCGAAGCTGGCGTCCGCGAACGGCAGCCGCATCGCGTCGGCGGCGGTGAACCCCAGGTCGGGGCGCCGCTGGTGACCCACGCGCAGCATCCCGAGCGAGAAGTCGGCCGGCACGACGTTGACCCCGCCGTCGGCGAACGGCTCGCTGCTGGTCCCGGTCCCTGCCGCGATGTCGAGCACCGTCTCCCCGGGCTGGGCCGCGACGGCCCTGAGCACGGCTCGACGCCAGAGGCGGTCCTGCCCCAGGGAGAGCACGTCGTTGGTCAGGTCGTACTTGCCGGCCACGTCGTCGAACATCGCGGCGACATCACGGGGGTCCTTCTCCAGGCTGGCACGCGTCATGACGTCATCCTCCCGCACACCCCGAACGGTCGGCGAGGCGGTCCGGACCTGCGACGAGTCCCTCGCACGGGCGCCATACCGGTCGGTCGTAGGCTTGGCCCCGACATGAGCACCCTGCCCACTCCCGCCGCGGCTGCCCGCCAGGGGACCTCCCTCGTCGCCCGCACCGTGGCGCTCACCGATCCGGGCAGCCTGCTCACGCTGCTGCCCGACCTCGGTGACCCGCGGGCGATCGCGAGCTGGGTCCGCCGTGGCGAGGGCCTCGTCGCGTGGGGTCGCGCACTGGAGTTCACCGCCCACGGCGCGGACCGGTTCGCGCTCGCCGAGCAGTGGTGGCGCGACGTGGTCGGCTCCGCCGTCGTCCGCGACGAGGTGGGCCTGCCCGGCACCGGTCCCGTCACCTTCGGTTCGGTCTCGTATGCCGCCGAGTCGCCTTCCGGCGCGACGCTCGTCGTCCCCGAGGTGGTCGTCGGCGCCAGGGACGGCACCTGGTGGGTCACGACCATCGGGACCAGCGCGGAGCTCCCGGCTCCACTGCTGCCCGAGCAGTCCACGCCGGTCGAGCCCGTCGACGTCGCGTTCGCCGACGGCGCCCTGCCCCCCGCCCAGTGGGCCGGCGCGGTGGAGGAGGCGGTTGCGCGGATCACCGACGGCGACCTCGACAAGGTCGTCCTCGCCCGCGACCTGCACGTGAGCGCCTCGGAGCCGATCGACGCGCGGTGGCTGCTGCGGCGCCTGGCCGAGCGCTACGACACGACCTGGGTGTTCGCCGTCGACGGCCTGGTCGGCGCGACCCCGGAGATGCTCGTGCGCCTGGAGAAGGGGCTCGTCACCTCGCGGGTGCTCGCCGGCACGATCCGGCGCACCGGGGACGACGAGCACGACCTGGCGCTGGCGGGATCGCTGGCCCGGTCGAGCAAGGACCTCGAGGAGCACGAGTACGCCGTGCGCTCCGTGGCCGACGCCCTGCGTCCGCACTGCTCGTCGGTCAACGTGCCCGAGTCACCGTTCGTGCTGCACCTGTCCAACGTCATGCACCTCGCCACCGACGTGGCCGGGGTGCTGGCCGACGGTGCGACCTCGCTCATGCTCGCCGCCTCGCTGCATCCGTCGGCCGCCGTCTGCGGCACCCCTGCCGACGCCGCCCACGCCGTGATCTCCGAGCTGGAGCACATGGACCGCGGCCGGTACGCCGGACCCGTCGGCTGGATGGACTCCTCCGGCGACGGCGAGTGGGGGATCGCGTTGCGCTGCGGGGCGTTCGACGCCGAGGACCCGGCCTCGATGCGGCTGTTCGCCGGCTGCGGCATCGTCGCCGGCTCGGACCCCGACTCCGAGGTCGCCGAGTCCGACGCGAAGCTCGTGCCCATGCGTGACGCCCTCACCGGCGGCTGAACAGCTCTCGGGTCGCCGATCTCCCTGCGCTGATCTCCCTGCCCTGATCTCCCAGCACTGATCTCCCTGCGCCCGATCTCCCTGCGCAGCGACCCGGGACGTGGCACGGTGACGCCATGGCCGACACCGTGACCCCCGTGCCCGACGAGCTGGCACCGCGCCCGGCCGACGTCGTCGTGTTCGACCTGGGCAACGTGCTGATCCGCTGGGACCCGGTGCCAGCCATCGCCGCAGCTGTCGGCCAGGAACGCGCGGCCGCGTTCGTGGCCGACCCGGACTTCGACTTCGCCTCGTGGAACCATGCCAACGACGCCGGCCGGACCCTCGACGAGGCCGAGCACGCAGCCCTGGCCTCCCACCCGCACTACGCCGACGAGGTCCTCGCCTACCGCCCGAACTTCGGCGCCTCCCTCGTCGGGGAGGTCGATGGCACCGTGGACATCCTCCGGGAGCTGCACGACGCCGGCATCACGCTCTTCGCCCTGACGAACTGGTCGGCCGACCTCTTCCCCGTCGCCGTCGACCGGTTCGAGTTCCTCGACCTGTTCGATGACATCATCGTGTCCGGCGAGGAGGGCGTGGCCAAGCCCGATCCGGAGATCTTCGAGGTCCTCGAGGAGCGGGTCCGTCACCGCGCTGGGCTGGACGACTGCATCTTCATCGACGACAGCCCGGCCAACGTGCTCGCCGCCGAGGAGACCGGCATGGACGCCATCCACTTCACCGGTGCCGACCACCTGCGCGAGGACCTCATCGCGCGGGGTATGCCGCTGCGTCACCTGCCCTGATCGCGTCACCTCTAGTCGCGTCACCTCTGATCGCGTCGACTGCCACTCGTCGCAGGGTGGCGTGCTGGTCGCGGTGGCGGGTCCGGTCCAAGGGCACCTCGAGCACCCGCAGGCCGGAGGGGCGCTGGGCAAGGGCGTCGACGAGCTCGGCCCGGGTCGAGATGAGCTGGTGCGCCACGTGGTGCGCGGCGCACAGCGCGCCGACGTCGACGCCGGTCGGGGTGGCGAAGATGCGCTCGAAGTCCGCCTCGCGCTGCGGCTCCCCCGGCTCGAGCAGGGTGAAGATGCCACCACCGTCGTCGTTGGTCACGACGATCGTCAGGTCGGGGCGGTGCTCGAGCGGGCCGACCAGCAGGCCGTTCGCGTCATGCAAGAAGGTGAGGTCACCCATCAGCGCGTAGGTCGGGGCTCCTGCGCCCGACCCCGCGCCCGCGAGCGAGAGGCCGACGGCCGTGGAGACGCAGCCGTCGATGCCGGCCAGGCCACGGCTCGCCACGACGTGCAGCGGCTCGTCCCGCGGCGGGGCCAGGTCGAGGTCGCGGGCCGAGTTCGAGGACCCGACGAACAGGGTTGACCCGGACGGCAGGCTCGCGACCACGGCCTGCGCGACCGCCAGGCCGCTCGGCCACGGAACAGTCGTCCCGGTGGTGTCGGTCGCTGCGAGTGCGTCGGCGATCTGCCGTCCGGCGGTGCGCCACGCGCTCACCCACTCCACCCGCTCCCGGTCGTCGGCACTGGTCGAGCGGTCCGGAGCCGGAGCGTCGAGGACGGAGACCGGGTGCACGGCGGCGATGTCGGGCCGCGAGGCGATCCAGCCGTGGGCCGCCACCGCCTCCACGCGAACCCCCGGACGACGCAGGAGCGCGGCCACGGGGCGTGAGAGCGTGAGCCGCCCGACCGTGATGACCCGATCGGGGGCGTGCTGGTCCAGCCAGGCGGAGTCGGACAGCACGAGGGGTCCGTGCGGCAGGACGTCGGCGCGCGGGTGCGTCCCGAACGGCTCGGCCACCACCGGCCACCCGTGCCGCTGCGCCCAGCCGACCGCCCGGTCGAACTGGTCGGGCTCGGGCAGGTCCCCCACCACGACCACGGTGCGCGCCACGTCCTGCACGCCGGGCCCGCTCGACGAGTCGGCCTCCCGAGTCGCGGTGTCGCGGTCGCTCACCACGTCGTGCACCAGCTGCTCCGCCTCGCGCGCTTGCCCATGCCCGCGTCCCGGCGGGTCTCCATGCGACGTGGTGGATGGGCTGAGCGGCTCCAACCACGGCTCGTCGTCGGTGGGCACGAGGGGTTCGCGCAGCTGGAGGTTGAGGTGGACCGGCCCCGGCTCACCGCCCGCGACGCCCTGACCACCTTCCCCACCATGACCGGCCTGCCCGGCCTGCCCAGCCTGCCCGGCCTGCCCAGCCCATAGACCCTGACCACCCCGGTGGCCCAGGGCATGGCTCACGGCGTCGGCGGCCAGGGCCCGCCAGCGCGAGACCTCACCCAGAACCTCCCGAGGCGCCTCGGCGTCGATCGACCACCGGACGGCGCCCCCGAACATCCCGGGCTGCACGGTCGTCTGGTTCGCCCCCGTACCGCGCAGCTCCACCGGCCGGTCCGCCGAGACGACGATGAGCGGCACCACGCCGTGGTGCGCCTCGAGAACCGCCGGGTGCAGGTTGGCCACGGCCGTGCCCGAGGTGGTGACCACCACGGCAGGCACCCGGGTGAGCTTCGCGAGACCGACGGCCAGGAACCCGGCCGACCGCTCGTCGACACGGACGTGGAGAGTGAGGCGACCTTCGCGCTCGGCTGCCTGGGCTGCATACGCCAAGGGCGCCGACCGCGACCCCGGGCAGAGCACGACGTGGCGCACCCCGGCGCGGACGAGCTCGTCGACGAGCACGGTGGCGAGGGCTGTCGACGGGTTCACGGGTCGGATTGTGCCATCAGGGTGACGGGCCCATCCGGGCGATGCGGTAGTCGCGGACGGCCACCTCCGTCCCGTCACCGGGAGCGCTGAAGAACGCCCCAGCGCTCGTGCGCCAGGCCCGGACCGACCGGTCGTCCGAGGCGTCGACGGCTGCTGCGGTCTCGACGTAGCGCTCCGACCGGTGGGCGGCACCGGCCCGCTCGTCGATGCCGGGGACGTCCTCGAGGTCACGGGACACGGTGACCCAGGAGGCGCGGTCGGGGTTGGCCCTGCCCTCCAGTCGGGGCACCGGGTCCTGCCGGTGCTCCACGGCCAGCACCTGCACCCCCGGCGGGACGGGGACCTTGCCGATCGGTGACCCCATCGCCACCACGTGGGTGACGCGGTGGGCCGACCTGAACTGGGCCGACGACGCCAGGCCGGCAGCCACGATCCCGCCGAGGCTGTGCCCCGAGAGCAGGACCGGCTCGGCAGCGACGTCGCGCGTCCCCCCGGAGGTCGCGGCGGCGCGGGACTGGGCCGCCGCGAGCGCCTGCTCCACCCCGGCCGCGAGCAGCGTGGACTCGGCCGCCATGGAGCGGACGTCGGTCGTGAGGTCGAACGGGTTGCTGCCCGCCCGCGCGTCCCACGACTGCGTGCCGGCGATCTCGACCACCCACGCCGGCCCCTGCTCGCCCCGGACCTCCACCACCCGGACCCGGCCGTCCCTGGGGAGGGCCGTCTGGTCCTGGGCCAGGTCGGCCACCCCGTGCAGGGCAGCCGGCCGGACCGGCACGCCGGGGTCGGCCCCGACGTCCTGCACCGCAGTCACCTGCACCGCGCCCTGCTCGCTGAGCAGCCCCCACAGCGCTGCGGAGTCGGCCAGCACACCCACCGCCGCCTCGTCCGCGTCGACCCCGACGACGCCGCCGCCGTAATTGTGGACGTGGTCGTCGTCAGCCTCACCACCGTCACCCTCACCACCGTCGCCGTCCCTGCCACCCCCGTCCCCCTCGTCACCCTGGTCACCCTCGTCGGCCCTCCCTGGCCCGCTCGGTCCCGTCTGCGACGGGACGACGAACGGGGCCGTGAGCGGGTTGAGGCGCAGGCCCACCACCAGGCCCCCGCTCCCCCCGGCGAGCTCGGCGACCTCGGGCACCTCCCAGACGGCCCGGTCCACCAGCGCCCCCACGTCCACCCCGACCGCGTCGAGGGCGACCACTGCGACGACCAGCGACGGGGCGCCGTGACCGGCCACGGCCATCACGACGTCCTGGGCCAGCGCGGCCGTGCGGACGACCTCCTCCTCGACCGCCCGGTATGCCCAGGCGGCCGACCGCACCGATGTCGCGACGCCGGCCACCGCAGCCGCCTCCAGCGCCAGGGAGCGGGCTGCCCGGACCAGCTCGACCTCGGCCCGCACCGCAGTCACCGGGCTCAGCGGTGACGACGCCGCCACCTCTGCGCTCACGGCCACCAGGCCCGCCACGAGCTCGCCGAGGTCGCGGGCAGCCTGCCCGAGGTGACCTGCAGCCGTGACGAGCTCGTCGATGCCCACGGAGGTGCCACCGACCCCTCCGTGAACCTCGAGGCCCGCGTCGTCGGTCACCGCCCTCCCCCTGCGCCCGACAGCCCGCTGCCCAGCGCCCGCATGGCGTCCCCGGCCCGGTCGAGGGCCAGCGCGTGCGACTCGAGCGCCTCGGCCGCGGCGTCGAGCCCACCCGCAGCTCGCGTCAACCCCGCCACCCGGAGGGTCACCACCTCCCGGAACCTCGTCGCCGACACCGACCGCCAGCGCACGCCCCTGACCGCGGCGACCCGCGCCGTCACGTCACGCACCTGCTCGGCATCCCGCCGCACCTGCCGGGCCACCGCCCGCACGTCCTCGCTGCTCCCCACCATGGCTCCACCGTCGCCCTTGCCGGCGCGGTGCCCCAGCCCTGCCTCCTGGCCTGTGGACACCGCACCCGCACCGGCCCCCCTGTGGACGGTCGAGTCAGCCGCTGGGTCGGGTCAGCCGCGGGTCGGGTCAGCCGCGGGTCGGGTCAGCCGCGCACGCCGGTGAGGGGGTCGCGCTCGGTGACGCAGTACCTCCTGCCGCCGGGGGCGCGCAGCACCGTCCAGCCCTCGTGGACCGACTCCACGCGGGCGCCGAGCGCCTCGTGCTCGCGCGTCGTCGCGGCGCGGTCCGCGCAGGCCAGGTCGACGTGCGCCGTCACCGAGCCACCGTGCCGCTCCGAGGCCACGGTGGCACCCGTATCCCTCGTGCCACCCGCGCCGCCCGCACCGAGGCGCTGGGTCAGCAGGCGCAGCGGCATCCCGTCGGGACGTTTGAGCGGCAGCAGGCCCGAGTCGTCCGGCTCCGGACTCGGCGGCAACCAGCCGGTGAGGCGCATCCAGAAGGCGAGCTCAGCGACATACCTATCGGCGGGGATGTCGAGGCAGACCTGGTCGAGCAGGCTCGACTGCCCCGCCCTCACCTGTCCCTGCCCCGGCTCGGACGGCGCGCTCGGGGTGAGGCAGAAGGTGAACCCGGCCGGCGAGCGGCAGACCACGAGGTCGTCGAGCTCGTCCAGCACCGTCGCGCCGAGGGCGAGCACCTCGTCCCGCGCCTGCGGCAGGGGCGCAGCGACGGCGAGGTCGAGGTGGACCCCGCCCGGTCCGCCCACGCGCTGCACCTTGAGCCACGGATGACCCTCGTCCGGGAGCAGCGTCGCGAACTCGCCCTGCTCACCCCGCCACGCCGACAGCGTCGTCCGGGTCACCTGCCGCCAGAACTCCAGCTCCTCGTCGAACCCGTCCGGAGGCAGGTCGAGGAACGCCCACGCCCACGCGACCTCCACCTCAGCCCTCCCCGTGGAGGCCGGACGGGTCGATGCCGGCGAGCTCGACGAGGAACAGCGCCTGCGCCAGCGCGGTCCGGCGCAGCTCGTCCGGGTGCACGCTCTCGTCCGGGCCATGGATGCGCGACGCCGGCTCCTCGACCCCGAGCAGCATCACCTCTGCCTCGGGGACGATCTGGGCCAGCGCGGTGGCGAGCGGGATCGAGCCACCCTGGCCGGCGGTGACCACCGCGTGCCCGAAGGCGCGCTCCATCGCCCGCTCCATCGCGGCATACGCAGGACCGTCGGTTCGCGCGCGAAAACCCTCACCCAGGGACACCGGCCGGATCTCCACCTCCCCGTATGGCGTGTGGGCCCGCAGGTGGGCCATGAGCAGCTCCTGCGCGGCGCGGGGATCGGTGGCCGCAGGCACCCGCAGGTTGACCACGGCGCGCGCCTCGCCCTGCACCGCGGCCGTGACCTGCGACACGGGTGGGCAGTCGATGGCCAGCACCGTGGCTGCTGGCCTGGCCCACAACCGGTCGGCGATCCCGGCCCCTCCCCGACCACCGGTCAGGGGCGAGACCCCCGGCACGACAGCGGCATCCTGCGCGAACCGCTCCTCGTCGAACTCCGCACCGTCCCAGGTGCCCTCGTGGTCGAGGCCGTCGATCGTCGTCTCCCCGTCGGCGTCCCGCAGCGACGCCAAGGCCATGAGGAGGGCCTGGAGCGCGTCGGGGGCCGCTCCGCCGTACATGCCCGAGTGCGCGGGGTGGGTCATCGTCCGGACCGTCACCAGCACGCTCCCCGTGCCGCGCAACGACGTCGTCAGCGTCGGCGCGCCGAGCTCGACGTTGCCGGTGTCGGCGAGGACGAAGGCGTCGCAGCGCACCAGCTCGGGGCGCTCCCGGGCGAGCGCCTCCATGCCTCCGCTGGACTGCTCCTCGGACCCTTCGCAGACCACGGCGACCTCGACGGGCCACGACCCCAGCACCTGCCGCACGGCGCGCAGGGCGATCAGGGTCGCGACGAGGTTGCCCTTGCAGTCCGCGGATCCCCTGCCGTACCAACGGCCGTCACGCTCGGTCAGCTCCCAGGGCGGCGTCGTCCAGGCGTCGAGGTCACCGACCGGCACCACGTCATGGTGGGAGTAGAGCAGCACGCAGGGCGCCCCGTCAGGACCCGGCGACCGTCCCACCACGGCGAGCGACCCGTCGGGCGCCTCCACCTGCTCGACACCGTCGACCCCCACCTCGGTGAACAGCGAGGCGACCAGCGCGGCCGACGCCGCGCACTCCGACGCCGGCTCGATCGCGGGGTTGGCGACCGACCGCAGCGCGACCAGGCTGGCGAGGTCGTCCCGACCCCGCGGCACACCGGCCTCGACGGCGGCAGCGAGGCGGCCGGCAAGCGTCCCGCTCACGGCGTCCTGCGCGGACTCGCTCACGGGACCAGGTCGTCGAGGTAGAGCGGGAGCATCTCCCACCACGTCGGCCAGTCGTGCATGTACCCCGGACCCCAGTCGTCGACGCGGTTCGGGATCCCCTTGTCCCCCAACACCTTCGCCACCGCCCAGGACTCGCCCACGTCCTCGTAGTCACCACTCCCGGACGCCATCAGGACGAACCGGTGCCGCAGCGTCTCCAGCGCCTCCCCCTCGAGGCCGGGCACGAACTGCAGCGGCGAGGAGTAGTAGAGGTCGTCGGTGTTCGGGCCGCCGATGAACTGCTCGATGGCATAGGTGCCGCTCATGCCGATGGCGGCGCTGAACAGGTGCGGGTAGCGGCAGACCATCGCCACGGCGTTGAACGCCCCGATCGACGCCCCCGCCGTGACGATCGGCTGCGGGCCGTTGCTGTCCGCGTGGATCGCGGGGACGACCTCCTCGGCGACGGCCTGGTGGTAGGCGTTGAACAGCCACATGCGGTACTCCGTGGAGCCCACCTTCTGGGCCATCGCCCGCCCGGCCGCGCTGTCGCACGAGTAGACCTTGATCCGTCCGGCCTCGATCATCGGCGCGAGCCGGTCGACGAGCTGGTTGCGCTCGACCTCCTCGGCATCGCCACCCGCTGTCGGGAAGAGCAGCACGGGCACGCCGTAGTGCCCCCAACGGACGAGGGACAGCTCCTGCCCCATCCGGTCGGACCACCAGCGTTCGGTGACCTTCACGTGTGCCTCCTTCTGCTGGTGCGGGTATGGCGTGTGGTCCAGCGGGAACTGCAGACCGGCTACTCGTACACGAACTTCTGCGGGCCGGGAAAGATCCACGACAGGCCGTCGCGCAACCGGTCGCGCCAGTCCTCCCAGTTGTGGCCGTCGCGGGCTTCCACGTACTTCACCGTCATCCCGGCGCCACGGAACACGGGCACCATCGAGCGGTTCGGCGTGATGAGGGGCTCGTAGGTCCCGCAGGACATGAAGATCCGCTCGACGGGCCGGGTCGGCTTCTCCCGGTAGCGGTTGACGAACTTCACCACCGGGTCGAAGTACGGGCCACCCCCGTGGTCGGTGCCGATGTCCGTGAAGACCATCGACGCGGACTGCAGGAACAGCGAGCCGAACTCGCCCGGGTAGCGCACCGCCGTCGACAGGGACGCGATTCCACCGAAGCTGGACCCCATGAGGCAGCGGCCCTGCGGGTCGTCGAGGAGGGAGAGCCGCTCGGACAGCCGCGGCACGAGCTCGCGGGCGATGAACCGGGCGTGCGGCGCGTGGTTGGGGTACTCCTTCAACCGGTCGCGCGGCGGGACGAAGGCGACGACGAGCGGGGCGACGTCGAGGCGGTGGATGAGGTTGTCCAGCACTGTCTTCATGGCCGCGTAGTCGAGGTAGTCGGTGCCGTCGTGGACCACGAGCAGGGGGTAGCGCAGGGCGGTGTTGTACCGCGCGGGCAGATAGAGCTTGACGTCCTGCTCGCGGCGAAGAGCCTTGGAGCGCAACGTGTCCTCGACGATCTCGCCCTGCCGAGCCTCGGGGTCGTGGTGCACCCACTGGGGCACCTCGTAGCCCGTCGCCGCGCAGACCGAGCTCGACCCCATGGGCGAGTGCGCCACCTTGGGGTTGAGCGGGTCGTTGAAGCTCTCGTAGTGGTCGCCCCGCCGCGTCTCCAGCTGGTACTCCACGCGGGACCCGCTCGGCAGCACCGTCGTCGCGGCCCACAGGTCGGTGTCGGGCAGGCGGCGCATCGGGAGCGGGTCGGGCAGTCCGACGACGCGGTGGCGCACCCGCACCTCGTCGGCATCGCCGCGGAAGAGGAACGTCGCCCGCTCCCCCTCGATGACCGGGGACGGGTGCCGGGCGAGGAAGCGGTCGATGGCGGCCCCGTCGACGGGGAGCCGTTCGCGGAGCCGGTTGACGGCCAGTCGACGCTCGTTCACGCGTTCTCCCCCTGCTCGGTGGGCGCTGCGGCGCCGGGCGCAGGGGCTCCGAGCTCGTGGACGGCGCCGTCGGTGCCGAGGATCCGTGCCCCCTTGGGCAGTCCGCCATCGGGGGTGAGCTCCAGGGCCGTGCCGTCGTCGAGCAGCACGCAGTGCGCGTCGGTGAAGCGCCGCGCCATGACGGCGCAGCGGTCCTTGTCGTCCAGGCGGAGCCGCCGTCGCGCGTGCGGCAGGGCCACGACGCCCTTGACGCGGCCGAGCCCGCGGTCGAAGACCTCTGCCTCGGTCGCGCCTTCCGGCCCGAACTCGTGGAACAGCACGACGCGCTCCGTCAGGGCCATCGCGCCCGCCGACCAGGCGATCACCGGCAGGGTGTCGGGGACGCGGATCGCGAACAACCGCAACGCCCGCAGCAGGGTCCCGACGTGTCCGCCGGTCAGCACCAGGGCAGCGCTGTCGGCCAGCACGGCCTCGATCTCACCGCGGTGCCAGGCGATCACCCCGCTGGAGTCCAGCGGCGCGGCGGCATCGAGCTCGGCGTACAGGTTCTTGAGCTGCGCGGCATACCAGGCGTCCACGTGCCGCACCGTCTCGACGGCATCGTCCACCGCTCCGTATGCCGCGTGGGCGCCCTTCGCGCGCTGCTCCCCCTCGCGGGTGCGCCGGACCACGGCGTACAGGCCGTCCATCGCGTGCTGGAGGCGCAACCGGTAGAGCGACAGCAGGGAGTCGTGGTGGTCGCGGAAGGACAGCGCCGCCGCGGCGAACACCTCGTCCTTCTCGATGACGTCGAAGGTCCGGTGGTAGAGCCTCAGGTGGGTGGCCCGGCCCTCGAGGACGGCGTCGAGCTCCTCGACGGAGTCCTCGCGCTCCTCCCATCCGGCGTTGACGGTCGCCACGCGACCCTCGACGCCGAGCGAGCGCAGGGCGGTGCCGGCGGTGGTCATGAACCGCTGGGGTCCGAGCAGAATGGTGCGCATCAAGGAGATTCGTGACTAACCGGCGTGCACGTGGATCGAGCTGCCGACGTCGTCGAGCATCCCGCGGAGGGTGTCGTAGTCGGGGTGGCGCATGCGGACGTAGGCGTTGGCCATGTACCCGGCCTCGACGGCCTGGGTGTGGTGGCCGACCGGAGGGAAGTGCGCGTCGATGACCCACTCGCCGTGGCGGGCCTGCATCTCGTCGATGCCGCTGTACCCGGTGATCTGGCCATCGGCGTCGGGGCGCAGCGCGACGATGCCGGCGGAGAAGGGGCGCAGCATGGGGCGCTCCGGGACGCCGTGGACGATGACGTGCGCCCACTCGCGGTAGACGTCGACGTCGTTGCTGGCGGAGTAGAGGTCCCAGCACCCGACACCCGGCGGACGGCAGCCGATCTCGGAGAACTTCAGGCCCTTGGGACCGTGGAACCACTCCATGTGCGTCGCGGAGGTCTCGATGCCGAGAGCCGTGATGACGCGCTGCCCCATCTCGGCGACCTCGCGGTAGAAGTCGGAGTCCGCGATCCGGTTGGTGGTGACGAACTGCGGCGAGATCCAGCGGGTGCGCATCGCCTCCAGGACGTTGGGGTAGTAGTGCGTGGTCCAGTCGTGGACGATCCGGCCGCCGCTGGTGATGGTGTCGTAGAAGCCCTCGTGGCCCTCGACGAACTCCTCGACCGCGATCGAGGCCGCGCCGTGGCTGCCGAAGTCGACCAGCGCCCGGGCGAGCTCCTGGTCGCTGTCGACCCGGGTGGTGTCCTTGGCTCCGGCGCCGTCGCGGGGCTTGAGGATGAGCGGGTAGCCGTGCTCCTCGGCGAACGCCCACACCTCGTGGGCGTGGTCGACGCCACGGGAGGCGGCGGTCGGGACCCCGGCCTCGCGCAGCGCCTGCTTCATCGAGGGCTTGTCGCGGCACAGCCAGGTGGTGCGGACGGAGGTGCCGGGGATGCCGGTCGCCTCACGGACGTGGGCGGCGGTCATCGTGTGCGCCTCGACGGTGGCCTCGAGCCGGTCGACCCAGACCTTGGTCTGGATGAAGCGGACCGCCTCGGTCATCTCGTGCAGGCTGGTGACCGAACCGACGCGGTAGTAGCCGGTCAGCGCGTCGCGCAGCTCGTCGTCGAGCTGCCACTCCTCGGACTCGCCGATGCCGATGACGTCGGCACCGACCGAGGCCAGCGCCAGGGCGAACCGGCGCTGGTTGGCGGGGAACCCGGGCTCGACGAAGATGACGTTCACGGGATGACCGTAGCGTCGTCGAGCAGGGCGTGGCAGGACGAGACGCGCTCGCGCCACCACCGCACCCGGTCGGCCGGGGCCGCCCACCGCTCGAGGAGGGACTCGTCCGCCTGCACGCGGCCGACGGGCAGCACCCCGCCGCGGGGCTCCAGCGGGGGGTCCACCACGTCACCCTCGAGCAGGGCCACCGTGCCCAGCCCGCAGGCGTGGTCGAGGTCGGGCAGGGCGGCCGCGAGCGCGACCCCCGCCGACATCCCGACCGAGGTGTCCAGGGCCGACGAGACGACGGCCGGCAGCCTGCAGGCCTCGACGACCGCCAGCGCCCGGTGCACCCCTCCGAGCGGGGCGACCTTGACCACGACGAGGTCCGCAGCTTCGAGCCGAGCGACCCGGATCGGGTCCTCGGCCTTGCGGATCGACTCGTCCGCGGCGACGAGCACGTCGATCCCGCTCCGCGCCAATGCCACCCGCAGGTCGCGCAGCTCCTCGACGCTCGCGCAGGGCTGCTCGGCGTACTCCAACCCGTAGGCGGACAACCGCCGCAGCGCCTCGGTCGCCTGCTGCACGGACCAGCCACCGTTGGCATCGACCCGGATGCGGCCGGCGGGTCCCAGCGCGTCCCGCACTGCGGCGACGCGGTCGACGTCGTCCTGCACCGACTGACCCCGCTCGGCGACCTTGACCTTGGCGGTGGTCGCCCCGTCGAACCGCGCCAGCACGCCAGGCACCCGGTCCGGCGCCACCGCCGGGACGGTGGCGTTGACCGGGACGTGCGTACGGCGCGGGGCCGGCCACGCGCCATACGCCGCCTCGATCGCGGCTGACAACCAGCGGGAGGCCTCCGGGGGCTGGTACTCCAGGAAGGGCGAGAACTCTCCCCAACCGGAGGGCCCGTGCAGCAGCGCGGCCTCGCGCACCTCGACGCCGCGGAAGCGGACCCGCATGGGGATCGAGACGACGTGCAGCCCCGCCAGCAGGTCGTCCAGGGCGGGCATCCCGGTCGGGGACGGGTGCGAGGTCACCCGCCCATCCAACCGCGCCCCGGCGCCGGCCGGTGCCGCACCCTCGCTCGCGCCTGCCTGCGTCCCAGACCCCGCGGCGGCAGGGTCAGGCTGCGCTCACCGCCTTGCGCACCTCGTTGGCGGCGAGCGCGATGAAGGCGGCAGCGCACAGCACCATGGCGATGTTGGACGGCAGCTTGTTGCGCCACTCCTTCGGCACCCGGTCGGTGTTGAGCAGCCACAGCAGGGTGATCGACAGGAACGGCATGAAGAACGCGCCGAGCACGCCGTAGGCGAGGATCAGGTAGACCGGCTTGCCGAGGAACATCATCAGCATCGGCGGGAAGGTCAGCCACAGGATGTAGGCGCGGTACCACTTGCCGCCGAGCCCGACGTCGGGGTGGTCCGAGGCCAGACCACGGACGTGACCCACGAAGTCGGCGAACATCATCGAGACGCCGTTCCAGACGCCGACGAGCGAGGACATGGCGGCCGCCCAGAAGCCCACGAGGAAGACGCTCCCGGCCCACACGCCGTACCGGTCGGCCAGGACGTCGGAGAGGTTGAGCAGGCCCTCGTCACCGGTCTTGATCGCGATGTTGGCCGAGTAGAGCAGCTCGGCGCCGACGATGAGGGTCGACACCACGAAGATGCCGGTGACGACGTACGCGACCGAGTTGTCGATCCGCATGACCCGCATGTGGCCGGGCGTGGTCCAGCCCTTCTCCCGGATCCAGTAGCCGTAGGCCGCCAGGGTGATCGTGCCCCCGACGCCGCCGGCGACCGAGAGGACGTTGACCAGCGCACCGTCCGGGATCATCGGGACCAGGCCCTTGGCCAGCTCCGGGAGGTTGGGCAGGGTGAGGATGGCGGCGCCGACCATCGTCACGAACATGATGCCGACCAGTGCTGCGCAGACCTTCTCGAACAACGCGTAGCGGCCCCACCAGACGAGGGCCAGGCCAATCAGGCCGGACAGGATGCCCCACACGGCCACCGGCAGGAAGGGCATGAGCGAGTGCAGCGGCAGGCCGGTGCCGGCCATGGCGGCGGCGCCGTAGACGAATCCCCAGATGACGATGTACGGCCCGAAGTACCAGGTCGTCCACTTCCCCAGGCTGGACCAGCCCTGGTAGATCGTGCGCCCGGTGGCCAGCGAGTAGCGCCCGGCGCCCTCGACGAGGACCACCTTCATGATGCAGCCGACGACCACCGTCCACAGCAGGGCGTAGCCGTACTTGCTGCCCGCGATGAGGGTGGCCACGAGGTCCGCGGCACCCACACCCGTGGCGGCGACCACCAGCCCGGGGCCGATGAGGGACCAGCCGGGTCTGCGCCCATCGGTCGTGGTCGAGGGGGTCGTGTCGGTGGCACTGGCCATGGGGGCACTCCGGTGTCGTCGCTGACAGGAGCGACCCACGCTACCGAGAAACGGACATACCGGTCCATCGTGGGCAGTGGTCGTCGACGGCACGTACGGTGACGGGTATGCCTACGTTGTCCGACTTCTCCGCCACCACCCTCGAGGGTTCCGACCAGGACCTGTCCGCCTATGCCGGCAAGGTCGTCCTCGTCGTCAACACCGCCAGCCAGTGCGGCTTCACGCCCCAGCTCGGCGGGCTCGAGGAGCTCTACCGCACCTACGCCGACCAGGGCCTGGTCGTCCTCGGGTTCCCCTGCAACCAGTTCGGCGGCCAGGAGCCCAACACCGAGGAGCAGATCGGGGCGTTCTGCGAGCGCAACTACGGCGTCTCGTTCCCGATGTTCGCCAAGGTCGACGTCAACGGGGACGACGCGCACCCGCTCTACGACTGGCTCAAGTCGGAGAAGGGCGGCCTGCTCGGGTCCAAGATCAAGTGGAACTTCGCCAAGTTCCTCGTCGGCCGCGACGGCCAGGTCGTGAAGCGGTTCTCCCCCACCACCGAGCCGGCCAAGCTCACCGACGACATCGAGAAGGCGCTCGCCGCCTGATCACGCCGCACTCGTCCGCGCTCGTCCGCGCTCGTCCACACTCGTCCGGGGCGCTCCACCAGACCGGTGGGGCGCCCCGACTCGTCGCCGGCGCCGCGCGGGTAACCTCGCGGGCGTGACCGAGCAGCGAGACGTCAGCGAGACCTTCGACCCCGAGGCGTGGGACGTCGTCGAGGGGTTCGACTTCACCGACATCACCTACCACCGGGCCCGCGGGCTCGGTGCGGTGCGGATCGCCTTCGACCGGCCGGAGGTGCTCAACGCCTTCCGGCCACACACCGTCGACGAGCTCTACCAGGCCCTCGACCACGCCCGACGCACCTCCGACGTCGGCGTCGTGCTCGTCACGGGCAACGGCCCCGGCCCGGCTGGGACGGGCGCCGAGGGCAAGTGGGCCTTCTGCTCCGGCGGCGACCAGCGCATCCGCGGCCGCTCGGGCTACCAGTACGCCAAGGACGGTGCCGACGACACCGCAGCCGGCGTGGACGAGCGACGCGTCAAGGCCGAGGGCGGCCGGTTGCACATCCTCGAGGTGCAGCGGCTGATCCGGACCATGCCCAAGGTCGTCATCGCCGTCGTCCCCGGCTGGGCGGCCGGCGGTGGGCACTCGCTGCACGTCGTGTGCGACCTGACGATCGCCAGCCGCGAGCACGCACGGTTCAAGCAGACCGATGCCGACGTGGGCTCCTTCGACGGCGGCTACGGCAGCGCCTACCTCGCGAAGATGGTGGGCCAGAAGTTCGCCCGCGAGATCTTCTTCCTCGGTCGCACGTACACGGCCGAGGACATGCAGCGGATGGGCGCGGTCAACATCGTCGCCGACCACGCGTCGCTCGAGGCCGAGGCGCTCCAGGCCGCGCGCGAGATCATGGGCAAATCGCCCCAGGCGCAACGGATGCTCAAGTTCGCCTTCAACCTGCTCGACGACGGGCTGATGGGCCAGCAGGTCTTCGCCGGCGAGGCGACCCGGCTCGCCTACATGACCGACGAGGCCGTCGAGGGCCGCGACCAGTTCCTCGAGAAGCGCGACCCCGACTGGTCGCCGTACCCCTGGTACTTCTGAGCTCCAGCCGAGCCCCTGCCCGGAGCCCGGCCCCCAGCCCCGGCCCGGCCCGGCCCGGCCCCCAGCCTCAGCCCGACCCGCCGAGGTCGACGTCGTACGCCTCGTACACCAGGTCGGCCCCCTTCTGCCGGTGCCGCACGAGCTGACCCATCAGCGTGGTGACCTCCTCGCGGAACACCGGCAGGTCGGCCATGGTGCCGGCGTGCTCGAGGACAGCGAGGTACGCGTCGATGTCCTCGCCATACCTCTCGTGCTCGCGCAGCAGGCGCTGGACCCGGCCGGCGAGCCTGGGTGAGTCGCGCCGTACCGAGGCGTAGAGCCCACCGGGGCGCTCGGTGAGGTCGACGTGGTCGCGGAAGTCGTGCGACAGCTCGGCGAGCGCGGCCCGGACGCGCTCACGCCACGCGCCTCCACGGGCGATGGGTGAGGCGAGGGCCTCGTCGACGGCCGCGACCGAGTCCCGCAGCTCTGCGCGGTGCCCGCGCACGCGCTCGAGGTATGCCGCGAAGTCCGCGTCCATGGCGCCTCCCGCAGCCATCCTCCCGCCAGCGGGTGGCGTCGTCCAGCCTCCGGCTAGCCTGACGTCGTGACGTCCCTGCGCCCCCTCGCGATCGCCTCCGGACCCGCTGCGGCACAGGCCCTTCCCGTCCTCCGCGAGGCCATCGGTGGCGAGTTCGCCGTGCTCCCGTATGCCGCCGGCGGCCACCCCGCCGAGGTGCCCGACCGCGCAGCACCCGACCCCGGGACCGCGATCGTCGTCGGGACGTCCGGCTCCACCGGCACCCCCAAGCTCGCGATGCTGCCGGCGGCCGCG
Source organism: Pedococcus aerophilus (assembly GCF_039532215.1). Lineage (NCBI taxonomy): Bacteria > Bacillati > Actinomycetota > Actinomycetes > Micrococcales > Intrasporangiaceae > Pedococcus > Pedococcus aerophilus. The sequence goes on from NZ_BAAARN010000001.1 coordinate 1,573,553, forward strand.
CTCGCGGCGAGCGCCCGCGCGACCCACGAGCGGCTGGGGGGCCCGGGGTCGTGGCTGCTGGCCATGCCCCCGCACCACATCGCCGGGGTCCAGGTCCTGCTGCGCTGCGTCGCGGCGGGCACCGAGCCCGGCTTCGTGGACCTGGCTGCCGGGTTCACGGCCGCGGCGTTCACGTCGGCAGCCCGCTCCTTCGCCGGCGACCGCCGGTACACCGCGCTGGTGCCGACGCAGCTCCTGCGGGTGCTGGACGATCCCGAGTCGACCCGGGCCCTGGCGGGGTTCGACGCCGTGCTCCTCGGCGGTGCCGCGACCTCGCCCGCCCTGCTCGTGCGCGCCAGGGAGGCGGGCGCGACGGTCGTGACGACGTACGGCATGAGCGAGACCTGTGGCGGCTGCGTCTACGACGGCCGCCCCCTGTCCACGAGCACGATCCGCACCGACGACGAGGGACGCATCCACCTCAGCGGGCAGACGCTGGCCAGCGGGTACCTCGGCCGCCCGGACCTCACGACCGCTGCCTTCGTCACTGACGAGGACGGCGTGCGCTGGTTCCGGACCGACGACCTCGGACACTGCGACCCCGAGTCCGGCCGGTGGCACGTGGACGGCCGGGTCGACGACGTGATCAGCACCGGGGCGCTGAAGATCTCGCCGCGCGTCGTCGAGGACGCGCTCACCTCGCTGCCCGACGTCGCCGAGGCGGTGGTGCTGGGACTCGAGGACCCGGAGTGGGGGCAGGTCGTCGCAGCCGCGGTGGTCGTCCGCCCGGGGGTCCCGCACCCCTCGGTGGTGCAGGTCCGGTCGGCGTTGCGCGGCGCCCTCGCCGACCACGCACTGCCCCGCCGGTTGCTCGTCCTCGACGAGTTCCCGCTGCGCGGACCGGGCAAACCCGACCGTGCGGGGATCGCCGCGTTGTTCCACACCCGGCCATGACACGATGGGGACATGCTCCGGCTGCTCCCCTGGCTCGTGACGGTCGCCCTGACCGTCTATGCCGTCGTGGACTGCATCCAGACCGACGACTCGCGCATCCGCAACCTGCCCAAGGTGATGTGGATCCTGCTCGTCCTGCTGTTCCCGCTCGTCGGTCCCATCGCCTGGCTCCTCGCCGGGCGACCGCCGAAGCCCAAGCGCGGTCGCGGGCCGAGTCCGCAGCCCCGTCCCCCGCGTGGCCCCGACGACGACCCGGACTTCCTCCGTAGGCTCTGAGCCAGGCCCTGTCGCCCGGGCCAGACCCCCGCCCGCATCCCCACGGCAAGCGAGAACACACACCGAATGGCCACCCTGTCCCAGTGGATCGCCGGTGCGCGCCCACGCACCCTCCCCGCCGCCGTCGCGCCCGTCGTGGTCGGCACCGCCGCCGCCGCACCGCTCGAGCGGGCCGACCTCGGGCTGGGGCTGCTCGCCCTGCTCGTCTCGCTCGGCCTGCAGGTCGGGGTGAACTACGCCAACGACTACTCCGACGGCATCCGCGGCACCGACGCGGACCGCGTCGGCCCGATCCGGCTCGTCGGCCAGCACAAGGCCCAGCCGGAGAACGTCAAGCTCATGGCATTCGCGTTCTTCGGTGCCGCAGCCCTGGTCGGGCTCGCGCTGGTCGCGATCAGCGAGGCCTGGATCATGGTCCCGCTCGGCGCCCTTGCCGTGCTGGCCGCGTGGAAGTACACCGGTGGCGACAACCCCTACGGCTACCGCGGCCTCGGCGAGCTCTACGTCTTCGTCTTCTTCGGTCTCATGGCCACCCTCGGGACGTTGTACACGCAGGCCAAGGAGATCACCTCGCTCGGCGTCTACGGCGCCGTCGGGATCGGGGCGATCGCCTCCGCGATCCTCGTCGCCAACAACCTGCGCGACATCCCCACCGACCGCGAGAGCGGCAAGCTCACGCTTGCCGTCCGCCTCGGCGACCGCGGCACCCGCGTCCTCTACGTCGCCCTCGTCGTCGTCGCGGTCGTGATGGTCGTCGCGATCAGCACCCAGCAGGTCTTCGCCCTCATCTCGCTGCTGTCCCTCGCCGTCATCGCCAAGCCGCTGCGGGCGTTGCTGTCCGGAGCGACCGGCCGCGATCTCGTGCCCGTCCTCGCGTCCACGGGCCTCTTCGAGATCGTGTATGCCGTGCTGCTCGCCGCCGGTATCGCCCTGAGCCTCGCGGTCTGAGCGCCACCTGTCGTCAGCGCGCCTGGCTCGCGCTGACGGAGGGGGCGGACGCGTCGTACCAGCGCAGCACGCGCAGCGCCCTCAAGGTGTTCCACCGACTGGGCCCGCCGTCGGGCTCCTCGAACCGGAAGTGGACCTCGCCGGCATGGGTGTTCTCGAGCAGCCAACGCCCGTCGCCCTGGCGTTTGCTGCGGACGTGTTCGACGGCTTCGGCCAGCCGCGGATCCGGAGTGCCTCCACGCAGGGCGAAGTACTCCGTGGCCTTGAGCAGGTCGTAGTGCCAGCGCGGGGGGTAGGAGAACAGAGCCCACTCCGGGTCGACCACCTCCCCCGTGCGTGCTGACCGGAAGAGGTTGCGCCGCAGCAGGTACTCCTCTCCCTTCGCCCGAGCCCGACGGACCTCGTCAGATCCGCCGGTCCAGCGCTCCCACCTCAGCAGAGCGTCGACCACGTCCAAGGTGCTTGCGAACGAGGACGGCGCCGGGCGCGTCGTGGCCCAGCAGTTCCAGCCACCATCAGGCATCTGGTCAGCCACGAGCCGCTGCACCGGCAGGTCGACGTCGACGCCCAGGTAGGTACCGATCAGGATCGTGCCGGCGTTGATGCAGCAGTCCACCTCGCCGGCGAAGAACGGCAGGCCGTCGTACTCCCAGCGGCAGTTGCGTTCCACCAGGTGTGCGGTCTCCTGCAAGGCCGGGCCGCCGGGCGGCACTCCCAGGTGGCACAGGTCGAGCAGCACCGGGTAGGTCGCGGTCCAGGGCTGGCCCGGTTCGGCACCCGACTCGTCGGTCGGCGCGTCGGCCGGCGCGTCTGTCGGCGCCTCGGTCGGCGCCTCGGTCGACTCTCCCTCGGTGGACGGGAAGGGCGGCGGTGGCTCACCGGCAGCCAGAGCCCGCGCGGTGGCCTCAGCGAATGCGGCGGTACCGGGAAAGCAGGCCCCGTTCGCCCACAGGCCATCAGGAGCCCGCTGTGCCAGCAACCGAGCACCCCAGCCCTCGTGCTCAACCCGCGCCCGCTCGGTCGCCACCTCGGCCTCGGAGGCCCCGACGAGGTCACGAAGCACCTGCCAACGGATCGCTGGATCGCCCTGCAGCAGCCACTGCACGACCGGATCGTCCTTCGCCATCGGGGCTGCTCGTGGCAGAGGTGCGGCCTGGTCATTCATCGGCCCCATCCCTCGACCCCTTCCGCAGTCGGTGTCCGTCCTCCTGTGGAAGATAGCAATGCGAAGGCGTGAGAGGCGCCGGTCCACGCTCGTGACGACCACCAACACCCGCTCAAGAAATGCTCTGGAGCGCAGGCATCTCGTGGCGCGGGCAGGGCAACCACCCCGCGCGCGTGGGCGGGGTGTGGAGCGGGGTCACGCTGGCTCCTGCGCAGCCCGCCGGGCGAGCAGCTGGTCGTAGCTGCCCAGGGTCAGGTCCCACTCGACCCGCTCACCCCCGCCGCCCTCACCCAGGCCTGCCACGACTTGGCCTGCGAGGCGTCGGGAGTGCACGACGGTGTGGTGCCGCCCGCACAACAACGCCGCATTACCCACATCCGTGACCCCGAAATCAGCCCAGTGCACCAGGTGATGGGCATCAGCCCACTGCGCCGGCACCGAGCACCCCGGGAACGTGCACCCACCATCACGCAGCCACAACCTGCGCGTCTGCGCCGTCGTGAACAACCGCGCCGCCCGCCCCTGGTCCAGCACCTCCCCCGCCGACCCCAGCACCACCGGCAACACCGACGCGTCACACGCCAACCGGCGCACCGTCTCCGGGGCGATCAACGTCCCGGCATCAGCCCCACCCACCGTGACCCCAGCGCCACGCACACCGCTGGCCAAGGAAGCCCAGTCCACCGTCACCACCAGCTGCGCCTTCGCGACCGGACCCACCCCCTGCCCCGCCGCCACCGCCCGCCGCACCAAGGCGACCAGGGCCTCACCGCGGCGCTGGTCACACGACCGCAGGTCACGCTCACCCTCGACCGGTCGCGGCGCGGACAACGGACCCAACGCCGCCTCCAGCACCGCCCTGCCCTCGGTATCCAGCACCAGCCGGTACTCCGAGATGCCCGACCCGTCATCCGCCGGCCCGGACAAGGCCACGAACCGGCGTGCCACGTCCTGCTCGACCTGCAGCTGCCCATCGCGGCCGTACCGGGCCAGCAGCGCCGGCCGAACCATCCGACACCCCCGCGGACCGTGCTCGACCGCCATGTCGACCAGGCCCGCCAGCACGTGCGGCTCCGCCCCGGCCGCGAGCACCGGCCGCAGACGGTCCGCCTCCGTCACCACCACCGCCGCCGACCGCACCGGCAACCGCCCCGACTGCACCGCCACCCGCACCGGCTCGTTCACCGGCTTCGCGAACGCCGCCGCAACCTCGACCACCGCCCGAGCCCCACCCGCCCGCGTCGACGGCGCGAACTCCCGCACCCACTGAACCGCAGTCATCGCCCGCACCCCCGAGCCGGGCTCACCACGGTCGATGGCCTCACCCACCACCGCCACCCGGGCCGCGTCACACACCGACCCCAACGCATCGACCTCACCCAACAGCTCCGCCAACCCACCCACACCACCAGCAGTGCAACCACTAGCGGAGCTGCCATCACTGGTGTTGCCAGGTGCCTGCCACAACCAGTCACCGATCCCGGTCAACGCCACCCGGGCAGCCGCGATCGCCTCGCGTCGCTGCTCCAACGTCTGACCTTGACCCATACACCGACACTACCGGCGACCACCGACAGCCCACCCCACCCGGACCACGACGAAACCCGTTGCCCCGCAACACATTCCACGCCATACCAAGACTGCGGATGTCAACCACAGACCGCCCACCTGTGGACGACGAGTCCGCGCGCCGTCAGCTGGGATCATCCCGCGGCTGGCTCGCCGGGCGGGGTCGCCGGTCCCCGCTGAGGCGTCGCCGAGGAGTGCCCGGACAGCGGTGACGGCAACAGCGCGCCGACGGTGAGCCCGGCGAGACCGGCGAGGTACTCGTTGACCTGTTCACCGCGCACCGAGAGGTAGATGACTGCTCCCAGGGTCGCGAGGGCTGCCACGACGACTGCCAAACTCGCGACCCGGGAGGTGAACTCGTCCCGCATGACGACCTCCGAACTGGGCCCGACGGGTTGTCCGACCCCTGTCTGAAGGAGGCGGCCGACCTACCGGTGATACGGGATCCCGCACGCCTTCACCGTGCACCTTCACCAGGTTGCGGATGTGGATCGTCCGCAACCGGGTCTACGGTGACGCCATGGCGGGGACGACCACGGGAAGAGCCACGGGGAAGCGCGCGACGACCGCGCGCGCGACGGCGGACGAGCTGAGGGTGGAGGCACTCGGGCCGGACACGTGGGCGGCATACGCAGCGCTCATGGAACGGCACAACGGGGTGTTCGGCGGGTGCTGGTGCACGTACTTCCACACCATGGCGGGCGAGAAGACGTACGAAGCCGACTCCAACCGTGCCCTCAAGGAGCGCCTGGTCCGCTGCGACCGCGCCCACGCAGCGCTGGTCATGCACGGCGACGAGGCGGTGGCGTGGTGCCAGTACGGCAGTCCCGACGAGCTGCCGAACATCTACCACCGCAAGGAGTACGAGCAGACCGCGGAGCGGCTGCCCGACTACCGCATCACCTGCCTGTTCGTCGACAAGCGGTACCGCCGCTCGGGCGTCTCCGCGGTCGCGTTGCGGGGAGTCCTCGACCTCGTCGCGGCAGCCGGGGGTGGTGTCGTGGAGGGGTACCCCCACGACAACGACGGCCGGAAGAAGTCGGTGCTCTACTCCGGCACCCGCGCCCTGTTCGAGCGCGAGGGCTTCACCTACGACCGCCCCAAGGGCCCGGGCAACTGCGTCATGGTGACCACCGTCGCCGCAGCCCGCTGAGGTCACCGTGGGAGCCCGTCCGTCGGTCACGTGGGACCAGGCCCTGTCCTGGCGTATGCAGCGTCACCTCCTTGCGCCGGTCGGCACCTCCGCGGTGGCGGACGTCGTACGACGGCTCGGTGCCGTGCCGTCGATGGACGAGTCGCTGGCCGAGCTGGCCGTCCGCACGCGCCAGACGCGATCGGCCCCCGGCGCCCTGGCGACGGCGCTGGCCGATGGCACGGTCATCAAGGCCTTCGCCTTTCGCGGTGCCGTCCACTACCTGTCCCCCGAGGACGGCGGCGCCTACCTCGCACTCAGGTCCGCCGGCCGGCAGTGGGAGCGCACCAGCTGGGTGGACTACTACGGGCTGAGCGCCGAGGCCTGGCCCGACTTCCGGGCCGCGGTGCGCGACGCCGTCGCCGACCGGCCCCTGACGGTGATCGAGCTCGGTGCGGCCCTGGCCGGGCACCGCGCCTACCGCCACCTGGAGCCGGTGTTCGACGAGGGCGCGGGCACGCTCGTCAAACCGCTGACCTGGCAGGGCGACGTCAGCATCGCCCCCGCTCGCGATGGTCGGCTCACCCTGCAGCGGCTCGACACGAACACCCACTGGCGCGGCATCCCTGCACTCGACGACGCAGGCCGGCACGCGGTCAGGCAGTACCTGCGCACCTACGGGCCCACGACGCGCGAGCACGTCCACCACTGGCTCGGCAAGGGCCTCAGCGCCGGCCGAAAGCGCCTCGACGGATGGCTCGACGCCCTCGCCGACGACGTGGTCGAGCTCGACGTCGACAGCACCCAGGCCCTGCTCCTGCGACCGGACCTGGACGACCTCCTCGCTGCCGAACCGTCGGACGCGGTGCGGTTCCTGCCCGGCCACGACCAGTGGGTCCTGGGGCCCGGCACCAAGGACGAGCACGTCACTCCCCCTGCGCTGCGCGACCTGATGACCCGCAAGGCCAACCCCGTCCTCGGTGGCGGCGTGGTCCGCGGCACCTGGTCGAGGAGGCGCGAGGCGCTGCTGGTGTCCTGGCTGGCCCCGCAGGCACCGCCACGGGGGAAGCTCGAGCAGGAGACGGCACGCCTCTCCGAGATCCTCGGCGCAGAGCTGGAGCTCGAGCTGCACTGACCGAGCCGCACCTGCGCTCCGGACCTCTCACCGAATGACCATGGACGCGCAACCCAAACGGTGCCAGCGTGTCCCTGTGACGCGCGTCGTTGAGGCCGACTACCTCGTGGTGGGGGCCGGTGCCATGGGGATGGCCTTCACCGATGCCCTCGTCGACCACGCGGACGTCCGGGTCGCGCTGGTCGACCGTCGGCATGGCGTCAGTGGGCACTGGCTGGGCGCGTACCCCTTCGTCCGGCTCCACCAGTCCTCGTGCTTCTACGGCGTCGCCTCGACCCTGCTGGGTGGCGGGCGGCTCCAGCAGCACGGTCCGGAGCAGGGCCTGCAGGAGCGGGCCACCCAGCCGGAGATCTGCAGCTACTACGCGCAGGTCCTCGACCGGCTGGTGGAGGGCGGCCGCGTCGAGTTCTTCCCCAACACCGAGTACGTCGGCGAGCGCAGGTTCGTCTCACGGGTGTCGGGCGCCGACTTCGAGGTCCCGCGCCGCTGCCGGGTCGTGAACGCCCACTACCTGTCGCCGAGCATCCCCGCGGAGACACCGCCTCCCTTCGCCGTCGCCGACGACGTGCGGGTGGTGCCGGTCAACGACCTGGCGAGGCTGGACGTGGCGCCCAGCCAGTACGTCGTCGTCGGCTCGGGCAAGACCGCCACCGACGCCTGCATCTGGCTGCTCGCCCGAGGAGTCGACCCGGACGCGATCTGCTGGGTCCGTCCACGCGACCCCTGGATGCTGAACCGAGCGGTCATCCAGCCGGACCCGGTGGTCTTCCTGGGCATGCTGGCCGACCTCATGGAGGCGGCCCGCCACGCCCGCTCCCTCGACGCGCTGTTCCTGCGCCTCGAGGAGCTCGGGATCATGCTGCGGATCGACCGCACCGTCACCCCGACGATGGCCAAGGCGCCCACCCTGGCCGGCTGGGAACGCGACCAGCTGAGCACCATCGAGAATGTCGTGCGACGCGGGCACCTGCAGTCCGTCAGCCGTGGACGGCTCACCTTCGCCGACGGGTCGGTCGCCGTGGCGCCGGACGCCGTCGTGGTGCACTGTGCGGCAGACGGCCTCAGGATCCCGGGGACGGTGCCGGTCTGGGGCCCCGAGGCGATCACCCTGCAGACGGTCAGGGCGGGCTTCCCGTCTTTCGGGGCGGCGGTGACCGGCTACGTCGAGGCGACCCGTGACGACGACGTTGAGAAGAACCGGATCTGCTCTCCGTCGCAGTACGGCAACACCCTCTCGGACTGGGCCCGGATGATCGTCCAGGGCACCCGCAACGCCGCAGCCTTCTCGGCCGAGGACGACATCCGGGAGTGGTCGGCGGGTGTCGCCCTCAACCCGGCGCGCACACCGCCCGGTCGCGCCGGGTCGGCCGAGCTCGACGACGTCCGGGAACGCCTGGCGACCCACACGCCAGCGGGCGTGGCCCGGCTCGTCGAGCTCGGGTGAGCCGACCGGCGCTCACGCAGCCGGGCGCCCCACCCTGTCGAGGAACGCCAGGGTCCGCTCCATGAGCAGGGCGGTCGCCGCGGCGTCGTAGGCCGGTAGCGAAGAGTCCGTGAACAGGTGCTCCTCACCCGGGTAGAGGAAGACCTCGGCCTGGTCGGTGGACGCCGCCAGCTCGCGGGCCGCGTCGAGGTCACCGCCCTCCTCGGCGAAGAACGGGTCGGCCTCCATGCCGTGCACCTGCACGGGGACGCCGTCCGGCCAGCGCTCACCGAACTCCGAGACCGGTATGCAGCCGTGCAGGAGCAGCGCGCCCCGCGCCCCGGCACGGGTCTGGGCGAGCTTCTGCGCCGGCATCGCCCCCATCGAGAACCCGGCATAGACGAGCTCGGGCGACAGGTCCTCGGCAATGGCCACGCCGCGCTCGAGGACCGTACCGAAGCCCACGGACCGGGCGTGCGCCATACCCTCCTCGATCGTCGCGAACGTCGCGCCGTCGAACAGGTCCGGCGTGTGCACCGTGTGCCCTGCCGCACGCAGCTGCTCGGCGAAGGCCTGCACCCCCGGGGTGAGCCCCTGGACGTGGTGGAACACGACTACCTCAGCCATGGCGAATGGTCCTTCCTCATCGTTCTGCTGAACGATCCATGAATCTGGAACGTTCTGTGAGAGTAGTCTGAGCACGCCATGCCTGACAACACCCCGCCCGACGCGACGCCTGACGCCACGCCCGACGCCACGCCTCCCGGCTACGAGCTCGCCGACCGGTTCGCGCTGACGACGCCGGCGCAGGTCCGCGCGATCAGCAACCCCGTGCGCACGGCGGTCCTGGGCCTGCTCCACGAACGGGCCGCCACGGTGACCGAGCTCGCCACCGCGCTCGGCCGGCCGAAGAGCACCATCGCCCACCACGTGAAGACACTGGCCGACGCGGGGCTCGTCCGCGTCGTCCGCACCCGCCGGGTCCGCGCCGTCGAGGAGCGGTTCTACGGCCGCACCGCGCGGATCTTCTACGTGGCAGTGGAGCGTGGTGCCGAGGAGCCGGACCTGCCCGGCGACTTCAACGACTTCGAGGTCGCCGCCCAGGAGTCGGCCGCCGCCTTCCGCGACGGGACGCTCTGGGGCTTCATCCGCCACGCCCGGCTCCCGCAGGAACGGGTCGGCGAGTTCTGGGAGCGGATGGCTGCCCTGGTGCAGGAGTTCGACGAGCTCCCCCGGTCGGGCGACACCGTGTACGGCTTCGCCGTCGGCATCTACCCGACGGACGGGCCCCGGCTACCCGACACCGACGACTGAGGCGCAGTCGCTCAGCGGTACTCGACCGGCCCGCGCTCGTCCTCGGTGTCCTCGTCGCCCTCGTCGCGCCCGTGCACCGTCCCGTGGCCCGCGGCCGCGGCGGCCTGCTTCGCCTCGGTGCGGCGCTGGACCCGCTCGGCCAGCTGACGGGTGCTCTCCTCGCGGAACCGGGCGAGCACGAAGTACGACAGCACCATCGAGATGAGGGCGCTGAGGACGAGCAGCATCCACTGCTGGTCCTGGTCGCGCAGGCCGACGAGCCAGAGCAGCGAGAGCACCCCGAAGAAGATGAGGATTCGCAGGACGGAGTACCGCAGCATGGTTCGGGTGGATCCTTTACAGGCCTGAGTAGGAGTGCTGGCCGACGAAGAACACGTTGACGACGGCGAAGTTCACGATGATGCAGGCGTAGCCGGCCAGGGCGATGTAGCTCGCCGTCTGGCGGCTGATCCCGCTGGTCGCCCGCGAGTGCAGGTATGCCGCGTAGACGACCCAGATCACGAAGGTCCAGACCTCCTTGGGGTCCCAGTTCCAGTAGGACGCCCAAGCCTGTCGGGCCCAGATGGCCCCGGCGATGAGGGTGAACGTCCACAGCGGGAACGCGACGATGTGCAGGCCGTAGGCCGTGCGCTCGAGGGAGGCGGTGTCGGGGAACCGGTCCAGGACGCTGCTGCGGCCGGACCGAGCGAAGGCGTCCTTGACCAGGTAGATGGCGGTGGCCGCCGCCCCCAGCGTGAAGATCGCGGTCGCGAGCACGGCGACGGTGACGTGGATGATGAGCCAGTAGCTCTGCAGCGACGGGAGCAGCTCTGCGGCCTCGGTGTACCAGACGCGGACGGCCATGCCGAGGACGAGCAGGATCGGGCCGGTGATGAACAGGCCCAGCCAGCGCAGGTCGCGCTTGGTCGCCCAGACCGAGAAGGCGATCGAGGTGAACATCGAGCCCATCACGGCGAACTCGAACATGTTGCCCAACGGCCAGCGCTCGACGGACAGCCCGCGCAGGACGACCGAGACGAGCAGCAGCATCCCGCCCAGCCAGGTCGTCGTGGCACCGATGCCGGCAGCCGCTCGGGCGCGGGACGGGACGTCGGACTCGTCCGGCTTGCCGGGGCGACCCGGACGTCCGGCGTGGGTCGCGGACGCGGCCGACTCGGCCTCCCCTGCAGGGGCGCCCGCCGCGACGAGCTCGCGGTCACGGTCGACCGCGGCCTCGGCCTCCCGGGCACCTGCCCGGTCGCGCGCCGGGAGCAGCCCGGCGAGGTAGACGGCGTAGCACAGCATGGCGATCGTGAAGACCGCCATCGCGGAGTAGAGGCTGACGTTGGCGTAGCCAGCCAGGGTCTCGTCGGTCATGCGCTGCCCAATCGTCGTTGCACGGTGGCGAGGATGTCCTCGACCACCTCCTGGAGCCCGTCGTCGTCACCCTTGGCGAGTCCGCCGACAGTGACCACGGTACGTCCCGCGTCCTGCGCAGGCGAAACCCGGACGAAGACCCGGCGACGGCGCACCACCAGGGTCCCGATCAGCCCGGCCAGCGCGAGGAGCGCCGCACCCAGGGTGATGAAGCGGCCGGGGTCGTGCCGGATCGACAGCCCGGCGAACCGGTCGACGCTGTCGAAGCTGATCGTGCCGCGGTCGCCGGGAAGCGTGTACGTCTGCCCGGGCTCGAGCCAGATGCGCAGCGGCTCGCCCTTGGCCGTCTCGACCTGGGTCATCTCGTCGGTGTTGAGGACGTAGACCGACTGCGGCCGACCGCCGGGGAACAGGGTGCCCTCGAACAACGTCAGCGCGAGGGCCGGCTTCTTGGCGTCGGGGAAGACCGAGGTCGGCCCCTTGTCCTTGTCGATGATCGCCGTCGGCAGGAACAACCCGGAGAAGCCGAGCTGCTTCGGGCCCGCGCCCGTGACCTTGACCGCGCCCACCGACGTGTAGTTGTTGTCCTGGGCGAGGAAGGGGACTGGCCCGCTGTAGGTCTCGTTGCCGTCCCTGTCGCGGACCGTGATCACGGGGGCGTAGCCGTTGCCGAGCAGGAACACACCGGCGCCGGTCATCTCGAGCGGGTGGTTGACCTTGATCGTCGACTGCTTCCCCGCGGCACCGGGCTCGGCCTCCGTGGTGACGTGCGCCGTGAAGTCGCGGGGCTGGCCGAACTGGCCACGACCGGTGACGTTCTCCTCGAAGGTGGCGTCGAGGCGGTCGACCTTGAGCGTGAACGGCGACAGGTCGGACGGGTCGACCCACGGTCCGGGGCTGAACGTGTCGTACTGGAGCAGCGTGTTGGAGAAGGTCTTGCCGACGGGGATGATCACGTCACCCTTCCACCCCCACAGGTGGCCGATCGCGACTCCGACGATGACGAAGATCAGCGAGAGGTGGAACAGGAGGTTGCCGGTCTCCTTGAGGTAGCCCTTCTCGGCGCTGACAGAGGTCTCGTCGTGGGAGTCGGTGCGGAACCGCTTGCCCCGCAGCACCTCTCGGGCGGCGTCCAGCGCCACCTGCGGCTCGACGTCCAGCTCGAGCCGGCCGGACGCCGGCAGCCGCTCCGGCCGGGCCGGGGCACGCGGCGGCTTCGAGCGCATGGCGGTCCAGTGCACCTTGCTGCGCGGCAGGACGCAGCCGACGAGCGAGATGAACAGCAGCAGGTAGATCGCCGCGAACCAGGGTGAGGCGTAGACCTCGAAGAAGCCGAGCTTGTCCAGCAGCGGCCCGGACTTCGGGTGGTTGGCGATGTAGTCCGCCGTCCGCGCCGAGTCGATGCTGCGCTGCGGCCAGATCGAGCCGGGGACGGCGCCGATCGCGAGCAGCAGCAGGAGGAACAGGGCGGTGCGCATGCTCGTGAGCTGGCGCCACATCCAGCGCAGCCACCCCACGAGGCCCAGCTTCGGCTGGGTGATGCTCTCGGCCATGGTCAGATCACCGTCTGGAATCCGCTGACCAGCGAGGTCTGCAGGTATCGGGTCCAGGACTCCCACACACCGGTGACGAGGAGGACCCCGATCACCAGCAGCAGGCCGCCGCCGAACAGCTGGATGCCGCGCTGGTGCCGGCGCAGGAAGGCAGACACCCTGCCGAAGCGCTCGAACCCGGCGGCGATGAGCAGGAAGGGCAGGCCCAGGCCGAGGCTGTAGGCCAGCGCCAGGGCGATGCCGCGCACGACGGCCGGCTGGTCGTCGGTGAAGGTCGCCAGCGTCACGACCGCGCCCAGGGTCGGGCCGGTGCACGGCGCCCACCCGAGACCGAACACCGCGCCGAGCAGCGGCGCCCCGGCGAGGCCCGAGGCCGGGCGGCGGTGGATCTTCAGTTCGCGCTGGGACCCGGCCCGGGTCCCGACACCGAGGAACACCAGCGCCATGAGGATGACGAGCACTCCCCCGAGCCGCATGAGCAGCTGACGGTTCTCCACGAGGGTCGCGCCGACCCCGGCGAGGAACGCGGTGGTCGCCATGAACACGACCGTGAAGCCGAGCACGAACAGCAGGGCGCCGGCCACCATGCGGTGCCTCGACCGCTGCTCGAGGGCCTCGTCGGACAGCCCGGTGACGTACCCGAGGAAGCCGGGGACCAACGGCAGCACGCACGGGCTGGCGAACGACACCATGCCGGCGAGGAGCGCGACGACGACGGCGACCGGCAGGGCGCCAGAGGTCACCGTGTCCGCGACATCAGCAGTCAAGAGCGACGACCTACTTCTCGGCCAGCACGTCGTCGACGAGCCCGGTGAGGGTCGAGGACGTCACCTCGCCGACCACCCGGGCCGCGATGCGCCCCGTCGGGTCGAGGACGAGGGTGACGGGAGGGGACGGCGCCTTGCCCTGGAGGGCGAGGATCATCGTCCCGTCCTGGTCGTCCAGCGACGGGTAGGGGATGCCCTGCCGCTTGGCCGTGGCGATGGCCGAGGAGGGGTTGTCGCGGGTGTTGATCCCCATGAACACCACCGGCTTCCCGGCCGCGGAGATCTTCTCAGCGGCGTCCTTGAGCTCGGGCGCCTCCTTCTCGCACGGCGGGCACCACGAGGCCCACACGTTGAGGACGACGACCTTGCCGGCCTGGTCGGCGACCGACCAGGGCTGGTCCTCGAGGGTCTTGCCCGACAGCTCCAGCGGCTTGTTGCGCTTGGCTGCGGCGATGGTCTCGACGGTGCCGTCACCGGAGATGTACCCCTGCCGGCTGCCCGACTTCGCCTGCGCCGCGATGGAGTTCGGGTCCTCGGAGCACGCTGCCAGGGACAGCGCGAGGACCGGCACGGCGAGCAGCGCCGAGGCACGCGCCACACGGGGGGTGCGCAGGAAGGTCGGGCTCATCCGGTGCCTCCGTGCGAGCGGGTGAGCAGGGCGGCGGCCGGCTCGCAGTACTCGATCGCCTCGAGGTCGTCACCGACGTAGGTGAGGGTGGTCAGGGAGGCGAGGCGGCACTCGCGCTTGCGCGGGTCGTGCCACAGGTGTCGCCCGGCGAGCTGGTTGCGGGCGGTCCAGATGGGCAGCTGGTGGGAGACCAGGACGGCTTCGTGGCCGCGGGCGTGCTCGCGCGCCTCCGCGATCGCCTCGACCATGCGGGTGGCGATCTCGGAGTACGGCTCGCCCCACGACGGCTTGAGCGGGTTGGTCAGGCGACCCCAGTAGCGGGGGTGGACGAAGGCCGACGCGCGCATGCCGGCGACCCGCTCCCCCTCGAACGAGTTGCCCGCCTCGATGACGCGGTCGTCGGTGGTGATGGGCAGCCCGTGCGCCTGCGCGATCGGGGTGGCCGTCTCCTGCGCCCGGGTCAGCGACGAGGCGACCACGTGGGTCACGTCGTGGTCCTCGAGGTGGCGGGCGGCAGCCTGCGCCATCTCCCGGCCGAGCTCGGAGAGGTGGTAGCCGTCGAGCCGTCCGTAGAGCACCCCGTCGGGGTTGTGCACCTCGCCGTGGCGCAACAGGTGCACCACGGTGCGGGGGGCGGTGCTCATGAGTCGATTGTCGCAAACGACTCGGCGGCCGCCGACGCCGCGGCGGGCAGGGCCGAGACGATGCGGTCCACCGCGGCGTCGTCGTGCGCCCCGCTGACGAACCACGACTCGAACGCGCTCGGCGGCAGGTAGACGCCCTGGCTGAGCATCGAGTGGAAGAACGCGGCGAACGCCGGGACGTGCTGGTCGCGCGCCTGGTCGTAGTTGCCCACGGCGCCGTCGCGGAAGAAGACGCTGAACATCGAGCCGGCCCGCTGGATGGTGTGCGGCACCCCCGCCCTGCCGAGCTCGGTGTCGAGCGCGCCGGTGATGGCGTCCGCAACCTCGTCGAGCCGGGCGTAGAGCTCGGGGGTGCACTGCTGGAGGGTGGCGCGTCCGGCAGCGGTGGCGACGGGATTACCCGACAGCGTGCCCGCCTGGTAGACGGGCCCGACCGGGGCGAGCAGGGCCATGACGTCGGCGCGGCCACCGAAGGCCGCGGCGGGGAAGCCGCCACCCATGACCTTGCCGAAGGTGAACAGGTCGGGTGCCCCGGCGGCATACGGGCCCTCGAGCCCGTACCACCCGGCGGCCGAGCAGCGGAAGCCCGTCATGACCTCGTCGGAGATGAGCAGGGCACCGTGCGCGGCGGTGATGCGGCGCAGGCCCTCGGTGAAGCCGGGGGCCGGCGGGACGACACCCATGTTGCCCGGCGAGGCCTCGGTGATGATCGCGGCGATCTCCGAGCCGCGGGCGGCGAACGCCTCCTCGACGGCTGCGAGGTCGTTGAACGGCAGGACGATGGTCTCGGCGGCCATCTCCTTCGGCACCCCCGCGGAGTCGGGCAGCGCGAACGTCGCGACACCGGAGCCTGCCTGGGCCAGGAGGGAGTCGACGTGGCCGTGGTAGCAGCCGGCGAACTTCACGATGAGCGAACGACCGGTGTAGCCACGAGCGAGGCGGATGGCGCTCATCGTCGCCTCGGTGCCGCTGGAGACGAGGCGGACCTGCCCGACCGGCTCGACGCGGGCGACGATCTCCTCGCCGAGCGCGACCTCGTTCTCGCTGGGCGTGCCGAACGAGAAGCCTTGGGAGACAGCAGCACTCACGGCCTCGACGACTGCCGGGTGGCCGTGACCGAGGATCATCGGACCCCAGGAGCAGACCAGGTCGACGTACTCGCGACCGTCCACGTCGGTGAGGTACGGGCCGGTGCCGGAGGCCATGAAGCGGGGCGTGCCACCGACGGCGCGGAAGGCTCGGACCGGGGAGTTCACGCCCCCGGGGGTCACGGCGAGCGCGCGTTCGAGGAGGGCCTGCGAAGCCGGGGCGTCGAAGGGGTGTGCCGTCATGCCACCCATTGTCACAGCCGTTCCTGAGGAGCGACGGACGGGTGTGGCGGCAGGCGTGCGCAGACTCACACCGCACGGGGGTGGTGGAGGACTCAGACCTCGCTGCAGGAGGGCAGGCCACCGGCGAGGATCGCGTCGCGCATCGCGGCCATGGCCACCCCGAGGGTGGTGAACTGCTCGGGCGTCATCGTGTCGACGATGTTGCGGCGGACGCTCTCGATGTGGACCAGGGCCATCTCCTCGACCGACCGCTGGCCGAGCTCGGTGAGGACGAGCTCGACCCCGCGGCGGTCCTCGAGACAGGACTCACGACGCACCCAACCCCGCTTCTCCAACCGGGCGGCGGTGTGGGTGAGGCGGCTGCGGGACTGCACCACGAGGTCGGCGAGGCCGGACATCCGCAGTCGGCGGCCCGGCGCCTCGGACAGCATGGAGATGATCTCGTACTCGGAGAGCTGCACCCCGTGGGACTGCAGGTCCCGGTCCAGCGCCGCCTCGAGCAGCCGGCTCCCGCGCAGGTAGGCGCGCCACGCCTCCTGCTGATCGGGGGTCAGCCAACGCGGTGGTGCGGTCACGGCGGTGCTCATGGTCGTCAAGTATTCCATCTCCTCGGTGTTGTTGAAATATAAATCAATCCTGCTATGTTCAACCCAGTGACACCGCGGAAAAGTCCCGCGGACCACACCCGCCACCACCACGGCTCACCACAGGAGACACCATCATGGCCAGCATCAAGGACCTTTCCGCCGGAACCTGGAACGTCGACGCCTCGCACAGCGAGCTCGGCTTCACCGCCCGCCACCTCATGGTCACCAAGGTGCGCGGCAAGTTCAACGAGTTCGAGGCGACCGCGACCGTCCCCGAGGACGTCACCGCCTCCACGATCAACGCCACGGTCCAGCTCGCCTCCGTCGACACCGGCTCCGCCGACCGCGACGCGCACATCAAGGGCGAGGACTTCTTCGACGTGGAGAAGAACCCCACCATGACCTTCACCTCGACCGAGGTCACCGAGGACACCCTCAAGGGCGACCTCACCATCAAGGGCGTCACCAAGCCGGTCGAGTTCGACCTCGAGTTCAACGGCCTCGCCACCGACCCGTGGGGCAACCAGAAGGCCGGCTTCGAGGCCAGCACCGAGATCAACCGCAAGGACTTCGGCCTCGAGTGGAACGTTGCCCTCGAGGGTGGCGGCGTCCTCGTCTCCGAGAAGATCAAGATCAACCTCGACATCCAGCTCGTCAAGGCTGCCTGAGCCTGAACGCGCGAGAAGGGCCCGGTTCCGTGACGGAACCGGGCCCTTCTGCATCACCTCAGCGGGCGGTGGCCTTCGAGGCCAGGGTGCCGCCGGCGGCGTCCTGCCACCCGACGTACACCGTCACCCCGCCCTTGGGCTCACGGTCGAGCACGACGCCGTACTCGTGCTTCCCCGCCGCCACCTTCACGGTCCGGCTGCCGAGGACGCCGGTCGCGTCGACCACGTGGACATGAGCGGTCCCCGCGGCGTTCGCGCGCATCCGCACCAAAGCCGTGTCACCACGCAGCCGGGCCTTGTCCACCCAGCCGCTGTTCGCCCGCGTGCTGGCCGCGCCGCCGGCGAGCGGGACGTCGATGGCCACCGCCTGCTGCAGGCTCTGCGGCGAGTCGAGCGAGGACAGTGCGCTGAGCGGGATCACCGGCTCGGGCGCCGTGGTCGGACGACCGGCCGGCGGCGTGTAGCCCTCGACCTCCGCCTGGCCCCAGCGGTACGGGTCACCCTGCACCCCGCCCCACGTCGACCAGCCGATGCGCGTCTGCCCCGTCTTGTCCTGCGTGTCCGAGTCGTAGACGAACAGGTTCAGCCCCATCCGCTGCGGGTCGACCGCCCCAGGGAGCAGCGACATCGGGATCGACGTCTCGACGGTGTACCCGCCGGACCGGACCTTCGACGCCACCTTCATCCCCGGCGCCGTCTCGGCTCCCGGACCCTGGTGGTTGTCGGCGTCCCGCTCGTAGCAGGGGCCGCCCTCCGCGGTCACCGGGAGGATCGCCGCCTTGAAGGTCGTCGAGGTGTTCTCCGACGTCCCGCGCGGGTCGATCGCGAGCTCCACGGAGTCTGTGCGCCAGTGCCGCTTGCAGTCGGCGGCGTCGAGCTTCGTGCCGAGGGTGTCGTCGGTGACGTCCACCAGCACGAACAGCGTGTCGTCACGCCAGGCCAGCTTCGCGGTCGCCGAGCAGTCGGCGGCCGACGTGCAGGCCGTGCCCTCCCACAGGCGCGAGATGTCGATCGCCTCGCCGGGGTACTCCCCCGCCGTGTCGACGCCGTCCACCTCGGGTGCGGCCGCGGCCTGCCCGATGGTGGTGCGCGGCACCAGCTCGAGCGCGGCAGCCGCCTTGCTCGTGCCCGCCGCCGACGTCGTGGTGATCGTGTAGGCGTAGTCACCGGCCGGTGCGCCGAGGGTGCCGCCCTGGTTCGACGTCTTGAGCGTGGTGTCGGTGTTGGTGACGGTGAACGTCACCGCCCCCGTGCCGCCCGCCGCGACCGGCCCGTACGCCGCCGTGCCCGGCTGGGCGGTGAAGCCCGCCGGGAGGTCGAGGGCCACGGTCCCGGACTGCGGGGCAGCCGAGTTGTTGCGCAGGTCGACCCGCACCTGGCGCGACGCGCCGGAGGCGAGCGAGAGCACCGGGCTGACCGTGCCGCTCAGCTGCGGCTGGCCGGCGGTCGCCCCGGTCCACTTCTCGAAGTCGGCGACCTGCGGCAGCAGCTGCTGGCTGCCGGCCACCGGGGCCACGACCTGGACCGGGCGGTCGGAGTAGCCGTTGCCCTCGTCGGTGCGCAGGGTCGCGGCGACGCGGGCGCGCTCCCCCACGGTGGCGCCGGCGGCCGGTGTCACGGTGAACGTCTTCGTCACCGTCCGGCCCGCCTTGACGGTGCCGAGGTCACCGTTGCCGACGACCGTCCACCCGGACGGGACCGAGGGCTTGAGCGAGGCACGGTGCAGACCCTTGGCGGGTGCGGTGACCTCGACGGTCGCCGTGAACGGCTGGCCGGCCAGCACGCCGAACTTCGTCGTGGCCACCCGCATCCGGGTGCCGAGCGGCACGGTTCCCGCGGCGCGGGTCACGGCACCGTCGAGCGCTGCCGAAGGCTTGCCTGCGGCAGCCGACCCCGGCGCCGGGAACGGGACCCGCGAGTCGACCTGCTGGAAGTAGTCGCAGCCCAGCGCACTCGGGTCGCTGGGCACGTCGGGGAAGGTCGCCCAGCCCTGCGAGGCGTATACCCGCTGGGCGTCGCGCTCGATGGCGGCCCACGTCCGACCTGACTTCGCGCGCTCACCGGACCACACGCCGTACACGTTCTGCGTGGTGTCCTTGAGGGTGAACCCGGTCGCGCACGCCGCGCCGGTCGGCGAGGTGGCGGCCGAGCCGCGCACGAGCAGCCGCAGGGGCGCCCAGGTCTTCAGGCCCTCCTTGCTCAGCTGCTCGGGGAAGCGCGTCGGGTCGGCGGCCGCGGTGAACGCCTCGATCGCGAGGCGTCCGGCCTCCTGGTGGTTGCCGTGGTTGCCCGGTGACGGCGCGGGGTTCATCGTCGAGAGGATCTCCGGCCGCGTCTGGCGGATGATCCGCACCACCTTGCCGAGGGTGTCCTCGTGGTCCCAGATCTGCTGGGTCAACGGGTTGGAGACGGTGTAGTAGAAGTCGACCTTGTCGAGGTTGAAGACGTCGGTGATGCCGGCCTTGCCGACCGCGGCACGCTCCTCCTTCTCGCGCAGGAGCCCGAGCGCCGGTCCCTCCTCGGGTCCGACGGCATTGCCCCCGCCCTCGCCGCGGGTCACCGTGATGACCCCGGTCCGCAGACCGTACTTCTCTCGCCACTCGCCGTACGCCGAGAGCTGCCCCGCCTCGTCGTCCGGGTGGGCCCCGATGAACAGCGCCCCGAGGTCGACCGGCGTGCCCGCCGACGTGGTGCGGTCCGGCGGCTTGGGCCCTCCTCGGTCCTGCGGCGCTGCTGCTGCGCCACCGGCTGCGGCGAGCCCGAGGGCTGTCGCTGTGGCCAGGGCTGCAGCGCAGGCTGCCGCTCTGGCGCGTGGTCGTGTCCCTGCGATCATCGTTGACCTCCTGGGTCGGGGTTGCGGTGCGTGGTTACTCCCGGACTGCCCCCTCGAGCATCCCGGCGATGAAGTGGCGCTGGAGGAAGACGTAGAGCAGGACCACGGGCGTCGCGACGATGCAGGCACCGGCGGCGAGCAGGGTGAAGCCCTGGGTGTACTGGCCCTGGAAGAAGGCGAGGCCGAGCGGCGCCGTGCGCAGGCTCTCCGAGGTGACCATGACCAGAGGGATGAGGAACTCGTTCCACGTCCACATGAAGACGAGCACCGTCAGCGTCACGACCGCGGGCCGCGCCAGCGGCACGAGCACCTGCCACAGGATCCGCCACGTCGAGGCGCCGTCGAGGCGGGCGGCCTCGACCAGGGCCCGGCTCGAGCTGCGGAAGTAGGCCCTCATCCAGAACGTCCCGAACGCCACGGACTGCGCGACCTGTGGCAGCACGACGGCCCAGAGGGTGTCGGTCAGGCCGAGCGCCCGCAGGTCGTAGTAGAGCGGCACGAGGACCGCCTCGCTGGGCATCATGATGCCCAGCAGGAAGAGGTAGAAGACGACGGTCGCACCGCGAAAACGCATGGTGCCCAACGCATATCCCGACAAGATCGACAGCACGAGGCTGACGACGACCACCGTCGTGGAGACGAGCAGGCTGGTCCGCAGGTAGCTGCCGAAGCGTCCGATGTCCCACGCCTGCGCGAAGTTGCCGGGGTGCAGCCCGAGGACCCCACCCGACGTCACCCCGCCGGCGGCGTCGTCGGGGCCGAGGGCGGCACCGAGGACCGTCAGGATCGGGGTCAGCGCGAAGACCGCGAAGGCGATGAGGATGACGTAGTTGCCGGTCCGTTCGGCGCGCGAGACCCTCATCGCTCGTCCCTCTCCGCGATGCGGGTGATGGCGAACGAGATCGCGAAGATGATGAGCGTCAGCACCACGGCGATGGCTGCGGCCGAGCCGACCTTGCCCTGCTGGAAGGCGCGGTTGTAGACCTCGAACGACGGCACGGAGGTGCTCGTCCCCGGGCCGCCACGGGTGGTGACGTAGACGAGGTCGAAGGTGCGCAGCGCTGCGATCACGGTGAGCGTCAACGCGACCGAGATCTCGCCCCGCACCGACGGCAGCGTCACCGCGAAGAACTCCCGGAAGGGTCCGGCGCCGTCGAGGCGGGCGGCCTCGTACAGCTCACCGGGGATGCGCCCCATACCGGCGAGGAGCAGCACCGTCACCAGGCCGATCTCGAACCACGTCCCGATGAACCCGACCGCAGGCAGTGCGGCCGTGTAGTCGCCCAGCCAGCCACGGGTGAGGGAGTCGAGGCCGACCGCGCCGAGCAGGTCGTTGACGGTGCCGTCGGGGGCGTACATCCGGCGCCAGGCCACCGCGATGACGACCATCGCGACGACCTGGGGCAGGAACACCACCGTGCGGAAGAACCCGAGCCCACGGACCTTGGCGCGGTTGAGGATCGCGGCCAGCCCGAGCCCGATGACCGTGGGCACGACGGCGTAGAACACCATGAGCACCAGCGCGTGGCCGAACGACGCCCTCAGCGCAGGGTCGGTGACGACGTCGGCGTAGTTGTCCAACCCGGCCCACGTGGCCAGGGTGTTCCCGTTCCAGTCGTAGAACGAGATCTGGACCGCACGGCCGAGGGGGTAGAGCAGGAACGCGGCGTACACCGCGAACGCGGGGAGCAGGTAGAGCCAGGCGATGTTGCGGGGTTCGCCGGGCGGGCCCGAGGGGTTCGCCATCCTCAGCCGTTCGAGGCCACGAACTCGCTGTAGTCCTTCTCGACGGTGTCGAGGAACTTGTCCGGCGTCGCCTTCTTCGCGAGCAGGTCCTGCAGCGAGGCGCCGAGGGTGTCGGCCATGGTCGGCGTGGCGTAGTCGAGGTAGGGGACGAGCGAGTCGTCCTCGACCGCGGTGCCGAAGGCCGAGAAGACGTCCTTGCCCAGCGCGTTGCCGGCGGTCTGGTCGGCGGTGTCGGCGATGGGCAGGTTGTCGTTCTTGGCCAGCACGCCCATGGCGTCCTTGCTCGTGATGAAGTCGATGTAGGCGGCAGCGGCGTCGGGGTGCTTGCTCTTGCTGGAGACGGCCCACGGGATGCCCGTGCCACCGGTGGCGACCGGGGTGCTCCCGGCGGCCGGCGGGAGTGTGAAGGTCACCTTGTCGCCCATGGCCTTGCCGAGGTCGGCCTGGAGCCAGGTGCCGGCGATGAGGTACGCGCCCTTGCCCTTGCTGAAGGCCTGCCACGCCGGGTCGTAGCCGAGGCCGTTGACGTCCTTGGCGAAGTAGCCCTTGTCCACCCAGTCGACCAGCGTCTGCGCGGCCTTCTCGTTCTCCGGGGTCTTCCACGAGCCGCCCTTCTGGCCGAAGCCGAGGGTGCGGATCGCGTCGGGCTGGGCGTTCTGCGCCTGCACCGTGCCGAAGACGTGGATGGCCGGCCACTTGTCGAGGTTGCCCAGGACGAGCGGCTGCTCGCCCGCCGACTTGATCGCGCCGAGGCTGGACTCGAAGTCGGCCCAGGTCTTCGGGACCTCGTTGACGCCCGCCTTCTTGAGGATGTCGGTGTTGGCGTAGACGCCCACGACCTCGCCGACCTGCGGCAGGCCGTAGAGGTTGCCGTCACCGAAGGTCTTGCCGTCCTGGCTGTAGGAGGAGTACTTGCGCACCGACTCGGGGTAGCGCTTGTCCCAGCCGTAGGCCGTGGAGTACTTGTCGAGCGCGAGCAGCTGGCCGGCCTGGACGAACGAACCCATGTCAGGGCGGCCGTTGTTGGCCTGGAAGACGTCGGGCGGGGTGTTGCCCGACAGTGCCAGCTTGAGCGTCGTCTTGAGGTCGTCGAAGGACCGCGTCACCCGCTTGATCTTGATGTTCGGGTACTTCGCCTGGAACTCCTTGTTGAGCTCCTCGATCTGCGCCGCCTGGCCGCCGCGGACCTCCTGGTCCCAGATGGTCAGCGTGACGTCACCGAGCTTCGAGGCGTCGGTCGAGACCTGGCCCGTGGGGGTGGTGCCCGAGGTGTCGGCGTTCGAGCCCGGCGTGCAGGCCGCGAGCGCGGCGGCACCGACGAGACCGGCGGTGGCCAGCAGGATCGTGGGGCGGTTCCTCATGGACGTTCTCCTTGATCGGTGTGGCGCGGGGCCGGTGGTGCTGGGCGAGGTGGGGTTCGGGGTGCGGTGCGAGGGATCGTGCGAGGGGTGGTGCAGGGTCGGGCGGCTCACGGATAGCCCTCCACGTCGACGTGGCGGGCGATGGTGGCGGTGGCCCGGCGACCGGCACCCAGGGGGATCGCCGGGACGAGGTCGTCGAGGAAGCCGTACCGGCGCAGCAGCGACTGGTGGTAGGAGCTAGCGTCGGACGAGGCCCGGCGCTGCGTCCACCAGTCGGCGATGTCGCCCCAGCCGGGCGCGGCCAGGCTGCCGCCGAACTGCTGCACCGACAACGAGGAGCAGAGCGCCGCGAAGGCGAGGCGTTGCTGCAGCGGCCACCCGGCGAGCGTTCCGAGGACGATCGAGGCGCCGAAGACGTCGCCGGCACCGGTGGGGTCCATCGCGGGGACGCGCAGCGCGGGGACCACGGCTTCCTCGCCGGTGGCGGAGTCGATGGCCAGGGCGCCGGACTCGCCGTTGGTGACGACCGCGAGCGGCACGTGGTCGGCGAGCGCGTAGAGCGCCTCGTGGGGGGTGCTGGTCCGGGTGTAGGCCATCGCCTCCCCGGCGTTGGGCAGGAAGCCGTGGCAGACCGCGAGCTGGTCGAGGACCTCGCGGGACCAGCGGCCGCTGGGGTCCCAGCCCACGTCGGCGAAGACGAGGGAGCCGGCGGCCTGCGCCTGCTGGACCCAGGTCGGCTCGGACTCGCCCAGGAGCGGGCGCTGCTCGGAGAGCTCCACCATGACGGCGCGGGTGGGCGGCGGGGTGCCGATGAGCTCGGACGGGCCGAGCGGCGGGGCGTGGCCGTGGCTGACCATCCCGCGGTCCCGGTTGACCGCCATCGAGACGGTGACCGGCGAGTGCCAGCCCTCGAAGCGCTGCGACCGGCTCAGGTCGACGTGCTCGTTGTCGGCGAGGGTCTCCCAGCAGAAGTCGCCGTAGGCGTCGTCGCCGAAGGCGGCGGCGAGCGAGGTGCGCAGCCCGAGGCGTCGGGCGGCGACGGCGAGGTTCGCGATGCCGCCGGGGCACGACCCCATGCCGTCGGCCCACACCTCCTGGCCGTCCTCGGGGAGGGCGTCGAGCCCGGTGAAGATGATGTCGAGGAAGACGGTCCCCCAGATGAGGACGTCGAGCTCTGGGGTGCCGGGGGTGCGCAGTGCCGCGAGCGGGTCGTAGACCTGCTCCTCGGGGCTCCCTGCCGGGGTGGGCAGTGCGTCGGGCACCTGCGGGCTCCTGTTCGTCGGTGGGCCTGCTGGCCAGAATGCCCTGTTGGTCCGGGCGAGACAAGCAAGAACGATCACAATTCTTCAGCGTTGTGCATGTCGCTGCGCGGAAGTGATTGTTATGTTGCCTCCATGCGGGTCACCCGGCAACGCTCGATCGTCGAGCGGCTGCACTCCCACGGCCTCGCCTCCACGGAGGAGCTGGCCGCACTCTGCGACGTCAGCCTGGCCACCGTCCGACGCGACCTCATCGAGCTCGAGACCGCCGGAGCGCTGCGCCGCGTCCACGGCGGTGCGGTGCTCGACGGCACCGGCGACTCCCCCGAGACCGACGCCGACGCCGTGCGCGGGTTCGCCGAGGTGGCCGCGAGCGACGCGGAGGACAAGCGGGCCGTCGCCGCCCGGGCCGCGACGATGGTGGCCGACGGCGACTGCGTCATCCTCGACATCGGCACGACGACCATGATGCTGGCCAAGGAGCTGCGCGGCCGACCGGTCACCGTCGTCACGGCGAGCCTGGCCGTCCTCGACGTGCTCCGCGACGACACCGCCGTCGAGCTCGTCCTCCTCGGCGGCATCGTCCGGCGGACCTACCACTCGCTCGTCGGCGCCCTCACCGAGGACGCCCTGCGCCAGGTCCGCGCGAACTGCGCGTTCCTCGGTGCCAGCGGCGTTGCCGCCGACGGCACGGTCCTGGACACCACCCTCGTCGAGGTGCCGGTCAAGCGTGCCCTGCTCGCCACCTCCCAGCGGTCGGTGCTGCTCGTCGACCGCCACAAGTTCCCCGGCACCGGCGCCCTGCGCGTCTGCGGACTCGACGAGTTCGACGCCGTCATCACCACCACCGGGGCCCACGGCCCCACCCTCGACGCCGCTCGCGCGGCAGGCACGGAGGTCCACGTCGTATGAGGCTCGCGATCCTGGGTGGCGGGGGGTTCCGGACGCCGTTGGTCTACGGGGCCCTGCTCACCGACCACCACGACCAGCGGGTCGACGAGGTCCGCCTGCACGACGTCGACGAGTCGCGGCTCGAGGCGATCGGCCGGGTCCTGACCCAGATGGGCGCCGACCACGACGCCCCGCCGTCGGTGCTGACGACCACCGACCTCGACGAGGCGCTCGAGGGCGCCGACTTCGTCTTCTCGGCGATCCGCGTCGGTGGCCTCGAGGGGCGCACCGCCGACGAGCGCGTCGCCCTCGACCTCGGGCTGCTCGGCCAGGAGACGACCGGGCCCGGCGGTCTGTCGTTCGGCCTGCGGACCCTCCCTGTCGCCCGCCACGTCGCCGAGCGCGTGCGTGCGGTCGCGCCCGATGCCTGGGTCATCAACTTCACCAACCCCGCCGGCATGATCACCGAGGCCATGCAGCAGGTCCTCGGCGACCGGGTCGTCGGCATCTGCGACTCCCCCATCGGCCTGGGGCGACGCGCCGCGGCGACCCTTGGCCTGGACCCGCTGACGACGACCGTCGACTACGTCGGCCTCAACCACCTCGGCTGGCTCCGGGGCGTGCACTCCGCCGGCGAGGACGTCCTGCCCCGCCTGCTCGCGGACGACGCGCTGCTCGGCTCCATGGAGGAGGGTCAGCTCTTCGGCCTC
Source organism: Pedococcus aerophilus (assembly GCF_039532215.1). Lineage (NCBI taxonomy): Bacteria > Bacillati > Actinomycetota > Actinomycetes > Micrococcales > Intrasporangiaceae > Pedococcus > Pedococcus aerophilus. Next base: position 1,599,782 of record NZ_BAAARN010000001.1, read on the forward strand.
GACTGGATCCGGACGCTGGGAGCCATCCCCAACGAGTACCTCTACTACTACTACTTCACCCGTGACGCCGTGGCCTCGATCCGGGGCGCCGAGCAGACCCGCGGCGAGTACCTCCTGGACCAGCAGCGCAGCTTCTACGCCGCCATGGCCGCCTCACCCCCCGACGCACTCGGCGAGTGGGACCGCGTCCGCATGGAGCGCAACGCGACGTACATGAAGGAGGCGCGGGACGAGGGCGAGGAGCGCGACGAGCACGACGTCCAGGGCGGCGGCTACGAAGGCGTGGCCCTCGCGATCATGGCCGCCATCTCCCGCGGGGAGCCCGCGTCGCTGATCCTCAACGTCCGCAACCGTGGCGCGGTCCGCGGGGTTCCGGAGGACGCCGTCGTCGAGGTGCCGTGCACGGTCGACGCCGACGGCCCGAAGCCGTTGCCCGTCAGCGCCCTGACGCCGCACCAGCTCGGCCTCGTCCTCCAGGTCAAGGGCGTCGAGCGGCTCACCATCTCGGCGTCGGCGACCGGGGACGAGCGCGAGGCCGTCGAAGCGTTCGCCCTGCACCCGCTGGTCGACTCGGTGACGGTGGCGCGCGAGCTCGTGCGCGGCTACCGGGCGCGCATCCCGGCCGTCGACGCGGTCTTCACCCGCCCCTGAGCCCGTGCCGCCGGGTCACCGGTCGACGTCCCCCCTGCCGTCGACCGGTGTCCCGGCTGCGTGGTCAGAGCAGGGCGGCCGCGTCGAACGCGAAGTAGGTCAGGATGATCTGCGCGCCGGCGCGACGGATGCCGAGCAGCGACTCCATCATCACCCGCTCGCGGTCGATCCAGCCGTTCTGGGCAGCAGCGACGATCTGGCTGTACTCGCCCGAGATCTGGTACGCCGCAACAGGAACCGGCGACATGGCTGCAGCTGCGGCGACGATGTCGAGGTGCGGCCCGGCCGGCTTCACCATGACGATGTCGGCGCCCTCGGCGATGTCGAGCTCGAGCTCGCGCAGCGACTCCGTGGCGTTGGCCGGGTCCTGCTGGTAGGTCGCGCGGTCACCCTGGAGCGAGGACTGCACTGCCTCGCGGAACGGCCCGTAGAGGCCGGAAGTGTACTTCGCCGAGTAGGCGAGGATGACCGTGTCGGTGAAGCCCTCCGCGTCGAGCGCGTCGCGGACGAACGCCACCTGGCCGTCCATCATCCCGGAGAGGCCGAGCACCTCGGCACCGGCGCGGGCCTGGGCGAGGCCCATCGCGGCATACCGCTCCAGGGTCGCGTCGTTGTCCACGCGACCGTCGTCGGTCAGGACGCCGCAGTGGCCGTGATCGGTGAACTCGTCGAGGCACAGGTCGGCCATGACGACGAGCCGGTCACCCACTGCGTCGGCGACGGCGCGCAGCGCGACGTTGAGGATGCCCTCAGGGTCGTCGGCACCGGAGCCGACCGCGTCCTTGTGCTCGGGGACGCCGAACAGCATCAGCCCGCCCAGCCCCGCCTCGACGGCGCGGTGCGCCTCGGCGACGAGCGACTCGACGGTGTGCTGGACGACTCCGGGCATGGCCGAGATCTCGACCGGCTCGGTGATGCCCTCGCGGACGAACACGGGCAGGACCAGCTCGGCCGGGTGGAGGCGGGTCTCGGCGACCAGCCGGCGCACGGCCGGGGACTGCCGCAGCCGGCGGGGTCGGATCACCGGCCCCGCCGGGAAGCGTGCGTCAGCCACGCCGGTCACTTGGCCCGACGGCGCGAGGCGGCCTTCTTGGCACTCGGTCGCACCACGGCCTCGCCGGCCTCGGCAGCTGCCGCGGCCAGGCCCAGGCCGTAGTCGGCGAGGGCGTCGACCAGCGAGTCCGAGGACGCCTCCGGTGCGAGGACGTCGACCCGCAGGCCGTGCTCCTCGGCCGCCTTGGCGGTCGCCGGGCCGATGCAGGCGATGACCGTCGACGGGTGCGGCTTGCCGGCGATGCCGACGAGGTTGCGGACCGTCGAGGACGAGGTGAAGACCGCGGCGTCGAACTGCCCGCCCTTGATGGCCTCGCGGATCTCTGCAGCCGGAGGGGCTGCACGGACGGTGCGGTAGGCCGTCACGTCGTCGACCTCCCAGCCCATCTCGACCAGTCCGGCGACGAGGGTGTCGGTCGCGATGTCGGCGCGGGGCAGGAAGACCCGGTTGATCGGGTCGAGCACCTCGTCGAACGGCGGCCAGTCGGCGAGCAGGCCGTTGGCCGACTTCTCGCCGGACGGCACGAGGTCCGGGACGATGCCCCACTCGCGCAGCGCGTCGGCCGTGACGCCACCCACGGCGGCGACCTTGAGCCCGGCGAACGCGCGGGCGTCGAGCCCGAACTCCTCGAACTTCTCGCGCACCGCCTTGACGGCGTTGACCGAGGTGAAGCCGATCCACTCGTAGCGGCCGGTGACCAGGCCCTTGACCGCGCGCTCCATCTGCTGGGGCGTGCGCGGCGGCTCGACGCTGATCGTCGGGACGACCTCGGCGGTGGCGCCGTAGGACTCCAGGCGCGAGATCGTCGAGCCCGACTGCTCCTTGGTGCGCGGGACGAGGACGTTCCAGCCGAACAGCGGCTTGGTCTCGAACCACGACAGCTGCTCGCGCAGCGCCACCGTGGAGCCGACGACCGCGAGGGCCGGGAACTCGACCGTCTTCATGACCTTGGCGACCTCGCCCAGGGTCGTGACGCGCGTCGACTGGCGGATCGTCGTGCCGCGCTCGGTCAGGGCGACCGGGCTGGACTCCGACCGACCGGCGGCGAGCAGCTTGCCGAGTGCCGTCGTGAGGTCGTCCGGCGCACCGAGGAGCACCACGGTGACCGACTCCGTCGCAGAGGCGGACCAGTCGACCGAGCGGTCGTTCGCGGCGATGACGTGCACGGCCGGGGAGCTGCTCGAGGTGAGCGGGATGCCGGCATAGGCCGGGACGGCCGAGACGGCGCTGACGCCGGGGACGATGTCGAACCCGATGCCGGCCTTCTGGCAGGCCAGGGCCTCCTCGGCCAGGCCGTTGAAGGTGCCCGGGTCGCCGTCCATGAGGCGGACGACCAGTCCACCGTTGGCGGCCTTGGCCGCCTTGACGACGAGCTTGGCGCGCATGGCGTGGGTCAGCGGCTGGCCGTGGTCGCCGTGTCCGGCGTCGACGACCTCGACACCCTCGGGGCAGTAACGGGCGACGACCTCCTCGCGGGCGACCTGGTCGATGACGACGACGTCGGCCTTGGCGAGGAACTCCACCGAACGCACGGTCATGAGGCCGGCGTCGCCGGGACCGGCGCCGACGAAGGCGACGCGACCTGCCGGGCGGGAGTTCTGGCGGGGGGTCTTGGTGGTGGGCTCTGTCGAGCGCGTGGGGCTCACGTGGCACGCTCCGTGCTGTCGTTTTCTGGGCGGCGGTCGGGGGCGGCGAGCGGAGGTGCTCCGTTCGCCCCGGGTGGGTCGGGGGGCCAGCTGTGGCCGGACGCGCGGGGGCGCGTGGCCGACTGGTCCCCGGCGGGAGCCGGTGGTCGTTCCTCGGGCTCGCCGAGCACGTCGGCACCGTCCTTGAGCAGGACGGCAGCCAGGCGGTGGCCGAGGGAGGGGGCGTCGGTGACGGGTCCGACGAGCGAGCGGCGCAGGTCCACGGAGCCGTCGACCGACCCGACGAAGGCACGCAGCGACAGCTCGAGGCCGTCCTCGCCCTCCACCACCTCGGCGAGGGCGCCGACGGGCGCGGAGCAGCCGGCCTCCAGCGCGGCGAGGACGGCGCGCTCGGCGGTCACGCAGGCACGGGTGTCGGCGTCGTCGAGGACGGCGAGCGCGGCTCGCGTGGTCTCGTCGTCCGCGCGGCACTCGACGGCCAGGGCGCCCTGCCCGGGGGCGGGCAGCATCTGGAGGGGGTCGATGGACTCGGTGGCGTCGTCGAGCCGGCCGAGCCGCGCCAGGCCGGCGCGGGCCAGGACCACGGCGTCGAGGGAGCCGTCGTGGACCATGGCGATGCGGGTGTCGACGTTGCCGCGGATGTCCTTGAAGGACAAGCCCATCCCGAGCGCGGCCAGCTGGGCGACGCGACGCGGGGACCCGGTGCCGACGACGGCGCCCTCCCCCAGCTCGCCGAGCGTGCGCCCGTCGGTGGCGACGAGCACGTCGCGCGGGTCCTCGCGGACGGGCACGGCGGCGATGGTCAGCCCCGGCTCGGGCGCGGTGGGCAGGTCCTTGAGCGAGTGGACGGCGAAGTCCACCTCGCCGGCGAGCAGGGCGCGGCGCAGGGCAGCCGCGAAGACGCCCGTCCCGCCGAGGCTAGACAACGACGCGGTCGAGGTGTCGCCCTCGGTGACGATGGTGACCAGGTCGACGGTGTGGCCCTGGGCGCGCAGCTGGTCGGCCACCCAGGAGGACTGGGTCGTGGCGAGGGCGCTGCGGCGGGTGCCCAGGCGCAGGGTCAGCGGCTGTGCCGCCTTGCGGACGGTGGAGTATGCGGTCGCGGCGCTCACGGCATACCTCCCCGCTCCGGGGGCACGGACGCGGTGGCGGCCTCGCCGGGACGCAGGTCGAACAGCTCGCGCAGGGCCTGGGCGTACCCGTCGCCGTGGCCACCCACGGCGAGCTCCTTCACGCGGACCGTCGGGGTGTGCAGCAGCTTCTCGACGATGCGGTGCACGGCGAGCTGGACCTCGGCCCGCTCGGTGTCGTCGAGGTCGGGCAGCCGCTGCTCGAGGCGGGAGAGCTCGCCGGCGACGACGTCGGCGGCGTGCGAGCGCAGCGCGGCGACGGTGGGGGCGACGGTCTCGGCGGCGCGCGACGTGAGGTAGGACGCGACCTCGCCGATGACGAGGTCGGCGACCTGCTGCACCTCGCTGGAGGTCGCACCACCGGACAGGTCTGCGCCCAGGGAGGCGAGGCCGGCGAGGCTGACGCCGTTGAGGGAGTCCACCTCGGGGGCCACGTCGTGCGGCAGGGCGAGGTCGACGTAGGCCTGCGGGCGGCCGGCGCGCAGCACCTGGGCGTCGGCGGCGCCGGCGAGGTCCACGACCACCCCGGTCGACCCGGTGCAGGAGATGACGACGTCGGCGCCGGCCAGCGCGCGGTGGAGCTCGTCGAGCGGGCGGGCCCGGCCGCCGGTGCGCTCGGCGAGGCGGACCGCCTTGGAGAGGGTGCGGTTGACGATCGTCAGCGACCGGGCGCCGCGACGCGCCACGGTCGTCGCGGCGAGCGAGCTCATGCCCCCGGCGCCGACGACCAGGACGTCAAGGCCGGACAGCGAGCCGAGGTCGCGCTCGGCGCGGGCCAGCCCCGCCTCGACGAGCGAGACGCTGACGGCGTCGATGCCGGTCTCGGTGTGGGCACGCTTGCCGACGCGCAGCGCCTGCTGGAAGAGGGTGTTGAGGGAGGGTCCGGCGTGGCCTGCCCGCTGCGCCTCGCGAAGGGAGGTCCGCATCTGCCCGAGGATCTGGGCCTCGCCGACCGCCATCGAGTCGAGCCCGCAGGCGACGGTGAAGGCGTGCGCGATGGCGCGGTCCTCGTAGTGGACGTAGAGGTGCTCGCGCAGCTCGTCGCGGGGCACCCCGGTGACCTCGGTGAGGGCATCGGTGATGTCGGTGACCGCGCCGTGGAAGGTGAGCGACTCGGCATACACCTCGGTGCGGTTGCACGTGGACACCACGGTGACCTCGGAGAGGTTGTCGCGGCCGAACAGGCTCGCGGCCAGCTCGGAACGGCCCGAGGCGTCGAGGGACATCGACTCGAGCAGCGGCAAAGGCGCGGTGTGGTGGGACAGTCCGAGGACTACCAGGCTCATCGGGACACCGCCTTGGCGACGGTGTCGAGCGCACCCTGAGCGGCGAGCGACTTGCGCTGCTCGTGGAAGGCGAGGATCTGCAGCTCGGTGGAGAGGTCGACCTTGCGGACGTCGACGCCCTCGGGGACGACGAGGACGCACGGAGCGAAGTTGAGGATGGAGCGCACCCCGGCGCCGACGAGCTGGTCGCAGACCGACTGGGCCGACGCCGCGGGCGTCGCGATGACGCCGATGGCCAGGCCCTGGTCGGTGACGAGGGAGGGCAGCGCGTCCATGGGCTGCACCGGCAGGCCCGCGATCTCCTGCTCGTGCAGGGCGGTGTCCTGGTCCAGCAGGGCGACGACGCGGAAGCCGCGCGTCGCGAACCCGCTGTAGGCGGCGAGCGCGTGCCCGAGGTTGCCCATGCCGACGATGGCCACGGGCCAGTCCTGGGTGAGGCCGAGCTCGCGGGAGATCTGGTAGGCGAGGTGGTCGACCTCGTAGCCGACACCGCGGACGCCGTAGGAACCGAGGTGCGACAGGTCCTTGCGCAGCTTGGCGCTACGGACTCCCGCGGCAGCCGCCAGCTCCTCGGAGGAGACCGAGGTGATCCCTCGCTCGGCGAAGCCCGTCAGGGCGCGCAGGTACTCCGGCAACCGTGCCACCGTGGCGTCGGGGATGCCCCGACGAGCGCTCGGGTCGGCAGACAACGTCTTCTCCGGCTCCTTCGTGTTGCAGGGTCCGCACCTGGCTGACGCGGGCTGCCTGCATGGCAGATTACGCCTTTGTGAACTGATGCACAAAGTCACAAGCAGCCGTCTCACGGGCGGCGTGAGCCAGGTCACCAGGCCCGCCACGAGCCCGTGACGTCAACCGCGCAGCGCCGCCCGGAGCCGCGCCTCGTCGACCCGCCAGTAGTCGTGCTGGCGCCCGTCCACGAAGGTCACGGGGATCTGCTCGCCGTACTCCGCCATCAGGGCGGGGTCGTCGAGCACCGACTCCTCCCACCACCCGACGCCGAGGTCTGCTGCCACACGGGCGATCACGGCACGCGCGTCGTCGCACAGGTGGCAGCCGGGCTTCCCGAGGAGCCGCACACGAGGCGGCCTGCCGGTCTCGGTCGGGTCGTGGTCGGGCACCGGACCAGCGTATGCGGCCCGGGCCGGCCTGTTACCCCCTGCGGCGACGGCTGTGGGGCTACCCGTCGGTACCTGAGTTCCCGTGCGACGGGGTGCAGGTGCGTCCGGGTGTGGCGCAGGTCTCCTGACAAACGCCTCGATATCGGCAAAACTGTGCCGCCAGGAGGTCTCCCCCATCAGGAATCGCCCACGTCGTCGTGCCGCGGACCCGTTCGCGGTGCTGCGTGCTGCCCTCGCGCCGCCCTCGCCGGCAGCCGTGGGGTTCCCCGTCGGCGACGGGGTCGTTGCTGGGGGTGCGCGACCTGCCGCTGGCGTCCGGGCTCCGGTCGATCACGGGATGGGACCGGCCACCGCGCACTTCCTCGACCAGCTCCGGGTCGTCCTCAGCCTCGCCGGCGACGCCGGCACCATGGATGCCGGACCGGGCGGGTCCGGCACGGGCTCGGCGGCGCGGGCCGGCTTCGGCCCGGGCGAGGCGCCCCAGGACTTCGAGCGGATCAGCGCGCTCGTCGAGCTCGCGCAGCGGGGCGACGCCGAGGCGTTCGGGATGCTCTACGAACGCTACGTCGACGTGGTCTACCGCTACGTCTACGTCCGGGTCGGCGGTCAGCAGCTCGCCGAGGACATCACGTCCGAGACGTTCCTGCGCGCCCTGCGGCGGATGGACTCCTTCTCGTGGCAGGGCCGCGACATCGCAGCCTGGTTCATCACCATCGCCCGCAACCTCATCACCGACAACGCCAAGTCGGCCCGCTTCCGCATGGAGGTCACCACCGCCGACATGCTCGACGCCGACCGCAGCGTCGACGCCCCCGACCAGGAGGTGCTCGACCGGTTGCGCGACGAACGGCTGCTCACGGCGGTGAAGAACCTCAAGCCCGAGCAGGCCGAGTGCGTCGTGCTGCGTTTCCTCCAGGGCCTCACCCTGGCCGAGACGGCCAAGGTCCTCGGCAAGTCCGAGGGGGCGGTCAAGCAGCTCCAGCTGCGCGCCGTGCGGTCGCTGCACCGGGAGCTCGCCGATGCCGAGCTCTGAACCTGCCGTCGTCGTGGCGCGACGCCGCGGTGCGGCCCTCCGGACCGCGCTACCGACCGCCCTCGTCCCCTCGCGTAACTTCCGTCCCGCGACGTCGTTCTCAGCACAGAAGACCGCGACCGAGCTGGGGAGGGAGGTGTCGGCATGCCAGTCCTGAACCGTTCCGCTGACCGTTTCCAGCGCGCCCTCGAGGGAGAGCGCGTCGACGACCCCGGTGTCGTGACGCTGCTCGAGACCAGCCGGCGGCTCGGCGCCACCGGACCCCGGACCCCCGGGCCCGACCCCGACTTCGTGGCGGCCCTGCGCGTGCGCCTCATGGCCGAGGCCGACACGCTCCCCGCGCCCACCGCAGCCGCTGCCCGCGCAGCCACCGCTCGACGAGCCGCCACCCGGGTGACACCGGTGGTCGTGGTCGTCGGCCGGGGTCTGCCGCGAGCTCTCGCAGGCGCCGCGGCCTCTGCCCTGCTCGTCGGCGCCGTCGTCGGCGCCGCCTCCCGCTCGGCCGTCCCCGGTGAGTCGTTGTACCCCGTCAAGGGCTGGCTCGACGGGGTGGCCGTCCGCCTGTCCACCAGCGACTACGAGCGCGGCACGACGTACCTCGGACAGGCCCAGGAGCACATCTCGGACAGCCGGGCGCTGGCTGCCCGCAGCGAGCCCGACAGCCGCGACATCGACACCGCGCTGGGCGCCGCGGCCGAGTCGGTCCTCGGCGGTCAGCGCGCGCTCGACCGCGACTACGCCCGCACCGGCAACCCGCAGGCACTGCTGGCCCTGCGCGACTTCACGACCCGGGCGATCCCCCAGGTCGAGGCGCTCCGCACCGAGGTGCCGCCAGCATCGCTTCCGGCGCTGGGTCGTCTCGAGTCGCTGCTGCGCGAGTCGCAGGTCACCACGTCCCGACGGATCGCGGCCTGTGGCAGCCAGTGCGGCGAGGCTCTGACCACCGGGCTGGGGCCAGCGTCCCTGCCCGACGTCACGACGAGCTCCACGAGTGCGACATCGGGCGCCCCGCGACCCGGCACGGCCTCCGTCCCGGCCACGGCCGGCGGAGGCATCACCGTCCCCGACGCCCCGGTCACCGGTGGCGCAGGAGGCGGGGGCGCAGGGGCAGGCGTGGGCGGCAGCACGCCCACCCCGAGCGTGACGGCCGGGACGAGTGGGGCGACCATCGGGGCCGGCGGCGTCGGCGCGACCTTGTCGACCGGCGGTGCCACCGCCACGCTGCCCACCATCTCGGCCACCGTCCCCGTCCCCTCCGGGACCGTCTCGGTGCCGTTGCCCTCGGCGACCGTCGGCACCGGTGGCGTGACCGCGACCGTGCCCGGTTCGACGCTCGGGCCGGTCACCCTGCCGGGCGCCACCATCAAGCTTCCCTGACCCCAGGGCTGTCAGCCTGTCAGAAGAAGACGGAGCGACGCTGCATGAGCAGCGAGTACAAGGTCTGCTGGATGGTCTCGCGCACCTGGTCGGTGAGGTCGAAGACGAGCATGGGGTCGTCCGCGGCACCGGGCCCGAGGTCGGCGGTCTCCACCGGGCGCCCGAACTCGATGATCCACTTGCTGGGCAGCGGGATCAGCCCGAGCGGGCCGAGCAGCGGCCAGGTCGGCGTGATCGGCGCGTAGGGGGCGCCGAACAGCCGGGCGACGGCCTTCATGTTGCCGATGATCGGGTAGATCTCCTCGGCGCCGACGATCGAGCACGGGATGATCGGCGCACCGGTGCGCAGGGCGGCGGAGACGAACCCGCCACGGCCGAAGCGCTGGAGCTTGTAGCGCTCGCTGAACGGCTTGCCGACACCCTTGAAGCCCTCCGGCCAGACGCCGCACAGCTCACCGTTGGACAGCAGCCGCTCGGCGTCGGGGTTCGCGGCGAGCGTCGAGCCCGACTTGCGGGCGACCTGGCCGACGACCGGCGTCTGGAAGACCAGGTCGGCGCCGAGCATGCGCAGGTGGCGGTGCGCCGGGTGCTCGTCGTGGACCGCCACCTGGGTCATCAGGGAGTCCATGGCGATCGTGCCCGAGTGGTTGGCGACCACCAGGCCGCCGCCGGTGGCAGGGATGTTCTCGATGCCGCGGACCTCGACCCGGAACCACGAGCGGTACAGCGGTCGGAGCACGGGGAGGTAGAAGTGCCTCGTGAAGTCCTCGTCGAAGCCGAACTCGTCGACGGCGTAGTCGCCGGTGATCCGGCGGCGGACGTAGGACAGCATCGACGCGAGGTGGCGCTCCACGTCCTCGGGCGAGATGCCTGCGGCCTCGGCAGCGACCCGCACGGCGGCGATGCCGGCGGTGAGCAGCTCTTCGACACCGGGGGCCACGCTGCGCGAGCTGCGGTCAGGGGTCGGGACGCTGATCTCGGGAGGCAGCACGGCGTCGTCGGGGACGGCCTTGAGCACCCTGGCGGGACGCGGTGACGCCTCGGCGGGGGCGATCGGTTCGGAGCGCTTGGACGGGCGTCGGGACGCCGGGCGGACCGTCTTCGCCGGCTTGGCGGTGCGTGCCCCGGAGCGGGCCACCGCCTTGCGGCTCGGAACGGCCTTGGCCACCGGACGAGGACGGTGCTTGGCGGTGGGACCTCCCGGCGCCGGCGTCGCGGCGACCTCGGACGCCGTCGCAGCAATGACCTCGGGCTCAGCCGTCGGTGCGGTCGGCGCGGCCGGTGCCGACGCCGTCGTGGCGGTCGGTGCAGGCGACTGGATGAGCGGGGTGCTGCGGCGCTTGGCGCGCTCGCCCGAGGCACGGGCCGCTCCTGCGGCCAGGGCGCCCCGGCGCGGTGCGGCGGCCTTCGCGGTCGCCTTCGTCGCGGTCGCCTTCTTCGTGGTCGCCTTCTTCGCGGTCGCCTTCTTCGTGGCGGACTTCGTCGCTGCCATCAGTCGTTCCTCCCTGCCGCCCACACGTGGCCGATCGCGTTGGCGGCGGAGCCGGCCACGCCGGATACCGCCGCACCGAGGGCGGCCCCGCCGGGCAGGGCCGAGCCGATGCCGCGGACGTAGTCGGCGAAGGCCTGTCGGGTGGTGAAGGCCGGCTCGAACCCGAGCACCTCGCGCATCCGGCGGGTGTCGAGCCCGCGGCCGTACGCGAGGAACTGGATCTGGTCGCTGCTGAAGTCGGCGAGGCCGGACTGCTTGACCATCAGCCCGAAGATGCCGGCGGCCGGCATCGGGACGGGCAGGACGGGGCGGCCGGCCATGCCGGCGGCCTGGGTCACCGTGATGATGCCGTCGCCGGAGATGTTCGTGATCCCGGCGGACGGACCGGTGGTCGCGAGCATGAGCGCGCCGATGGCGTCGGTCTCGTGGACGAACTGCAGGCGGGCGTCGTACCCGAACGGCACGGGGACCACGGGCAGCGCGAAGTAGTCCGTGAGCGAGGTGCGGATGCCGGGACCGATGATGTTGGCGAACCGCAGCATGGAGATCTCGACGTCGGGACGGCGGCGGGAGAACCCGCGCACATAGCCCTCGACCTCGACCGAGTCCTTGCCGAAGCCGGCGCGCGGCAACGCCTTGGGTCCCATGTCCTCGGTGAACATCGCCGGGTCGCGGGGGCTCGAGCCGTACACGGCTGCGGAGGACTTCACGACCAGCCGACGAATGCTCGGGGCCTTCTGGCACGCAGCGAGCAGCTGCATCGTGCCGATGACGTTGATCTCCTTCTGGGAGGTCCGGCCGCCGGCGTGCGTGGGCGTCGCGATGACGTTCATGTGCACGACCGTGTCGACCTCGGACTGCGCGATGATCTTGCCGATCATCGGGTTCCGGATGTCGGCCCGCACGAACTCTGCGCGACCGATGTCGTGCGGCGGCGGGATGACGTCGACACCGATGACGCGCGACACGGACGGGTCCTGGGTCAGCTGGCGGGCGAAGTGCCCCCCGAGGTAGCGGGAGACCCCCGTCACGAGGACGACGTCAGCCACGGCCACCTCCCCTGGATCTCGCAGTCACGAACCGGTGCGGCCACGGGCAGACCCGCACCCTGCAGCCGCTGCCACCCTACAGAGGACATCGTGCCCGTCGAAGGGCACGCCCCAGCCGTGGACGCGGCGCTCGTCACACCCGCCCCGGCGTGGGCTGGACGACGGCAGCGGCCCCGGGCAGACGAAAAGGCCCCCGCGAGAGCGGAGGCCTTTCGATCACTTCTTGTTGCGACGCTGGTGGCGGGTCTTGCGAAGCAGCTTGCGGTGCTTCTTCTTCGCCATCCGCTTGCGGCGCTTCTTGATGACAGAGCCCATGAGTGTCCTTGTGGTCGTGGTCGTGTTGCCGGACGGGGCAACGAACCAACGCACCACGCCGAACAGTGGTGGCCACTCTAGCGGCCCGCCCCCTCGCACCCCAAACCCGCCCCGTGCGAGGGCGGTGGCGGGCATCCGACGCCGTCACGTCGGCACTCCGCCACGGTGCCGGGGTAACCCGGCGGCGGGGACCTCGTTGACAGGGGGACCGGGTCACAGCGGACCCGCCCGTCAGCAGGAGATCTCATGAAGACGTCCCGCAAGCACTCCATCGCCGTGGGGGTGTGCCTGCTGACCGCAGCGGCCACCGCGCTCCCCCTGTCCTCTGCGGCCGGCGCACCCGCAGCCCTTCCCGCCGCCGCCGACGGCGCCGCCGCGGCACTGCCAGGCCTCGGAGACACCGTCGACGCGCTGACGCAGACGCTCGACACCCGCGCCGTGGACCGGCCGGTCGTGCCGACCACGGCCGCGAAGAAGGCCCTGACCACGCTGCTGTCGCGCAGCGGCCCGGGGGCACGCGCCACCTGGGACGAACGCTTCGGCACCCTGCGCTCCCTGCGCGGCCCCGCTCCCCTCACCGCCCCTGCGAGCGGGGCGGCCGTGTCGATCGCGCGGGGCTGGGTGCGCGGGAACGCTGCGGCTTTCGGCCTCAGCACCGGCCAGGTCGACAGCCTGGCCGTCCTGCGCGACCACACCTTGCCCGGCGCGGGCACCCACACGGTGACGTTCGTCCAGACGACGGGTGGTGTCGCAGCCGCTCGCGGTGGACGGCTCAACATCGCCGTGACCAAGGACGGACGGGTCCTCTCGTATGCCGGCGACCCCACCCCCGGCGCGTCCCTCACCGGCGGGTGGGTGCTCGGAGAGACCGGCGCCCTGCTCGCGACCGCCGGCGTGCTGGCTCCTGGCACCGCCTGGTCCCCGAAGGCCGACGGGACGCAGGCCGGCTACACGACCTTCGCGAAGGGGCCCTTCGGTGGGCCCTCCTACGTCAAGAAGGTCACCTTCGGCACCAGGGCCGGCAGCGTCGCTGCATACAAGGTCTACTTCCTCAAGAGCACGACGCAGGCCTGGGAGGTCGTCGTCGACGGCACGACCGGCCGGATCCTCTACCGCGCCAGCGTGGTCCAGCACGCCGAGGACCCGCAGGGCACGGTCTACGACAACTACCCGGGTGCTGCCAGGGGCGGCACCCCGCGGCAGCAGTCGTTCGGCCCGACGGCCCAGTCCCCGAAGGGATGGGTCGACCCGACCGGCGTCGCCGGCACCGGCGTGACGACGTTCGGCAACAACGCCGACACCTACGCCAACTGGTCGAACTTCCTTGCCCCCGTTGACAACGCGCCACGGCCGGTCTCGCCGACCGGCAACTTCAGCTACGTCTACACGAACCAGTGGGCCGCGACCAAGGGGCAGACGGCCCCGCCGTCCTACGCGCAGGACCTCAACCCTGCCGCGACCAACTTGTTCTTCCAGCACAACAGGATCCACGACGAGTACTACGCGCTCGGCTTCACCGAGACCGCCGGCAACTTCCAGCTGGACAACGGCAGCAACGGTGGGATGGGCGGCGACCCGATCCGTGGCCTCGTCCAGGCCGGTGCGGCCTCAGGCGGCAGCCCGACCTACACGGGTCGCGACAACGCGTACATGCTCACCCTCGACGACGGCATACCGCCGTGGAGCGGCATGTTCCTGTGGGAGCCGATCGACGACGCGTTCGAGGGCCCGCACCGCGACGGCTCGTTCGACATGAGCGTCATCCAGCACGAGTACACGCACGGCCTCTCCACCCGCTACGTCGCAGGCGGCAGCGCCCTCGGGTCGCACCAGGCCGGGTCGATGGGTGAGGGCTGGTCCGACTGGTACGCCCTCAACCACGGCTTCAGGACCGGGCTGCTCACCAAGCCGGTCGTGGGTGACTACGTGACGGGCAACGCCACGCGCGGCATCCGCAACTGGAACTACGACCAGAACCCCACGACCTTCGGCGACATGGGCTACGACCTCACCGGCCCGGAGGTCCACGCCGACGGCGAGATCTGGACCGCCACGCTGTGGGACCTGCGCAAGGCGCTCGTCACGAGGTACGGCGCCGCCAAGGGTGCCGACGTCGCGGCCCGGCTGGTCACCGACGGCATGCCGCTGACCGCGCCGGACCCGTCGTTCCTCGATGCCCGTGACGGCATCCTGACCGCCGACCTCGACCGGTACCACGGCGAGAACACCGACCTGATCTGGTCGGTGTTCGCCAAGCGCGGCGCCGGGGCCTCGGCGAAGTCGGCCACCGGGGACGACACCGACCCGAAGCCGGGCTTCGACCACCCGTCCGCCGCGCGCAACGGCACGGCGGCGGTGACCGTCCTCAACGCGACGACGGGCCGGGCGGTCCCTAACGCCAAGGTCATCCTCGGCCGGTTCGAGGCCCGCGTCAGCCCGCTGACGCGGACCGGCGGCTCGGGTGGCGCCACCATCAAGGCGGTCGCCGGCACCTACCCGCTGACGATCCAGGCGCCCGGGTTCGGCGTCCAGACCATCGACGGGTTCGCGGTCGCCGCAGGCACCAACAGCGCCCGGACCATCCGGCTCGCCCCCAACCTCGCCTCGACGGCGGCAGGGGCCACGGTCGTGAGCGCCTCCAGCCAGGACGACGGGGCCCCGGCGAAGTTCGCCTTCGACGACACCGCCGCGTCCGTCTGGGCGACCAGGGCGGGCACCGCGCCGTACAACGACGGCCCGGACGAGCGGGTCACGGTGAAGCTCGCCGCCCCCGCCACGGTGAGCAGCGTGCGCGTCAGCGCGTTCAAGGCCACCAACGCCTCCCGGTTCGCGGCGCTCAAGGGGTTCACCGTGCAGACCTCCACCGACGGCGTCAGCTGGAAGACGGCCCGCACGGGTGGCTTCGCGTATGCAGCGCCGCGACCCACCGCCCCGGACCTGAACTTCAGGACGTTCGCCCTCGCCACGCCGGTGAAGGCGGCCTACGTGCGGTTCTTCGTCGACTCGGTGCAGGGCAACACGGCCACCCAGGCCCAGGTCGCCGACATCGAGGTGTTCGGCTCCGGCGCGGTGGTCCAGAACGGCTCGGTCACCCCGGACGCGCCCTTCACCGACTCGGGCACCATCACCGCGCCCAACCCGGCAGCCGGTGACGTCACCGGTCTCCAGAACGTCTTCGGTGTCACGGGCACCGAGATGAACACCGCCTGCACCTTCCCGCCGGCGACCCAGGGGGTCGACGGTTGGGTGAGCAAGTTCCCGGCCGGGTTCTCCGACGGGCTGCACTCGGTGTCGGTCAAGGGGACGAGCGACGCGGACGCGACCCTGGGTCACGACCTCGACCTGTACTTCCTCGACAGCAGCTGCCAGCCCACGGGATCGGTCGCCACGGCGGCGGCCGACGAGTCGGCGGTCATCCCGCCGGGCTCGGTCTACCTCGTGACGCACCTGTACACGGGGGCGGACGTGCAGGTGGCGGTCACCGCGGTCGACAACCGCTGAGTCGTGACGAAGGGCGGGCCGGGACATCGTCCCGGCCCGCCCTTCGTGTTCACGGTCTGTCGACCGATCAGGCGGTGTCGACGTACGAGGTACGCAGGTACTTGTGCACGGCGTCCTCCGGAACCCGGAAGGACCGACCGACGCGGATGGCGGGAAGCTCTCCGGCGTGCACCATGCGGTACACCGTCATCTTCGACACGCGCATGATCGAGGCGACCTCGGCGACGGTCAGGAACCGCACCTCGGCGAGCTGACGCTCGTTGGACATGTGTACCTCGATCTCCTACACGCGCGCATCGCCGGCTTCCCCTCCGGCGGACCTCTACGCTCGTGCAAGGGGAACTGTAGGGGCTGATGTGACTCATGGGGAAGTCAATGGGAAAACTTCTTCCCCACTGTCCAGTCGACACGCCGTACGGCTGGGACAGTTCATCCGAACAGCCACGAACTCGCCGAACACGTCGAACCGCACTCGACTCCGGTTCAGTCGAACCAGACGTCGAGCCCGTGCAGCGCGAAGACCGCCTGCCGGGTCGCCATGACCGCCCGGTCCACCTCGCTGTGCGGGTTGTAGCCCATGTCCCAGGGCTGGTGCCAGATCGGGCCCTCGGCGGGGTCGAGGTCCCCCATCCGACGTGGGCCCTCGCGTCCGAGCAGCGTGCGGACGTGATCGAGCCAGTCCTGCGGGACGGACTCGGTGAGCGGCACCGGATGGTGGGCCGCGATGGCCGTGAGGTGGGTCCACGACCGCGGGACCACGTCGACGATCTCGTAGCCGCCCCCGCCGACCGCCACCCACCGCCCCTCGCAGACCTCGTGGGAGAGCCGGTGCAGGGCGTCGGCGGCGGCGCGCTGGGCGTCCACCGACAGGGAGAGGTGGGCCAGCGGGTCCTGGGCGTGGGTGTCGCAGCCGTGCTGGGTGACGAGCACGTCGGGCTTGTACGCCCGCACCAGTGGCAGGGCGGTGGAGTGCAGCGCCCGGAGCCAGGCCGAGTCCCCGGTCCCCGGAGGGAGGGCGATGTTGACGGCAGCACCCTCGGCGTCAGGGCCCCCGATGTCGCCCGGGAACCCCGTCCCGGGGAAGAGCGCGCGGCCCGACTCGTGCAGCGAGACGGTGAGGACCCGCGGGTCGTTCCAGAACGCGCGCTCCACGCCGTCGCCGTGGTGGACGTCGACGTCGATGTAGGCCACCCGCTCGGCGCCGTGGTCGAGCAGCCACTGGATGCCGACGGCGATGTCGTTGTAGATGCAGAAGCCCGCCGCGTTGCCGGGCATCGCGTGGTGCATCCCGCCGCAGAAGTTGACCCCGTGCTCGGCACGGCCCTCCCAGACGTCCTCGCACAGCGCCCGGGTGCCCTCGGCGATGCGGGCGCTCGCCTCGTGCATTCCCGCGAACGCGGGGTCGTCCTCGGTGCCCAGGCCCCGGGACGCGTCGGCCCCGCCGGGGTCGAGGGAGGCGGCGCGGACCGCGGCGATGTAGCCGGGGTCGTGGACGGTCTCGAGGACAGCATCCGCCGG
The DNA here is from genome assembly GCF_039532215.1 of Pedococcus aerophilus. Lineage (NCBI taxonomy): Bacteria > Bacillati > Actinomycetota > Actinomycetes > Micrococcales > Intrasporangiaceae > Pedococcus > Pedococcus aerophilus. The sequence continues at coordinate 1,616,952 of NZ_BAAARN010000001.1, forward strand.
GACCTCGGGGCTGAAGACGTCGACCCCGTCGAGGTCGAACACCCCGAGCGCGTCGCAGAGCCGCGCGGTCAGGTCGAGGCGGACCGGGCTCATGGGATGACCCGGCCCGAAGTTGTAGGCGGTGAAGCCGGGGTCCCAGACCACCCGCACCTGTGAGGGCATGCCGGGAACGCTACCCGTGCGTAGCCTCCGGTGGACAGCACGGTCCCACCAGCAGGGACGCGGTAGCGTGGCCTGCTCACGTCGACGACGCCGCGGAGGGCTGCTCAGGTGGGTAAGAAGCTGTACGAGGACGACGTCCTCGTCATCGGGCTCGGCCGCTTCGGCGGGTCGGTCGCCATCGAGCTGCAACGGCTCGGGCACCACGTCGTCGCCGTCGAGCGTGACCACGAGCTGGCCGAGACCTTCCTCGGCAAGGTCACCAAGATCGTCCAGGCCGACGCCAGCCAGCCGCAGGCCGTCGCCAACCTCAAGGCGCGCAGCTTCAAGCTCGCGGTCGTCGGCATCGGGTCCTCGGTGGAGGCGTCGGTCCTGTGCGCGATGAACCTCGTCGACGCCGGCATTCCGACGATCTGGGCCAAGTCGCTCAGCCCCGAGCACGCGCGCATCCTCGAGCGGATCGGCGTCCACCACGTCATCTCACCCGAGGCCGAGAGCGGCCGCCGGGTGGCCCACCTGCTCAACGGCAAGCTCATGGACTACATCGAGTTCGACGACGGCTTCGCCATCGTCAAGATGAAGCCGCCGCAGGAGGCGATCGGGTTCACGTTGGCGCAGAGCAAGATCCGCAGCAAGTACGGCGTGACGATCGTGGGCGTCAAGGCACCGGGCGAGGACTTCACGTATGCCGTGCCGGAGACCAAGGTGACCGCGCACGACACCCTCATCGTCAGCGGTCCGACCGACCTCCTGGACGGCCTCGCCTCACGTCCGTGAGGGGGACCCTCAGAGCGAGGGCGTCCCGCGGTCCTCGCCGAGCGGCAGCACCATCGCCACCTCGTCCTCCTCGTCCTCGCCGTTCTGGACGCGCATCGGACGACGGCTGTCGGTCGGACGGAAGCCGCACCCGCTGGCGAACGCCACGGCCCGGCCGTTGTCGGAGCCGACCCAGTAGGCGAGGTGGCTGCGACCCTGCGTCCTGGCCTCGTCCGCCGCGGCGTGCACGAGCTCGGTGGCCACCCCGGTGCCGCGGGCGTCGGGCGTGACCCACAGACCGAAGAGCTCGGCGACCCGGTCGTTGCCCTCCTGGGCCTGGCCGACACTCACGACACCGACCGTGCGGCCCTCGACCTCGGCGAGCAGCCGCTGCGAGCGCCCCAGGCGGGTGCGCCAGAACTCCTCGTCGTAGCCGCGTTCGTCCTCGAGGGAAGCCGCGAAGGCCTCCGGGGACTCCTCGAGAGCGTTGAGGCGGGCGGTCTTATACTGCTCCCACTCGTCCTCGGCCAGCCGGCGCACGGTGATCTCGCTCATGCGGAACACTCTCGCACGAGAGTGGCCATTTCGTTCACCGTGGTCGCCCAGAGTTCACCCAGTGACGACCGGGCGCCCGTCGAGCAGGAGCTCCATCTCGAACTCCCCCGCACCGGGCACATGGGGCAGCTCGCCCCGCACGCCGGTCTCGACGAACCCGAGCCGCGCGTAGAACGCCGCCGCCCGACCGTTGTCATCGGCCACGTCCAGCGTGACCCGGCGCAGCCCGAGGCCCGACGCGTGGTCGAGCAGGGCCTGGACGAGGGCATCCGCCACCCCGGTGCCCCGGGCGTGCGAGGCCACCCACATGGCCACCAGCGTCGCCTCGTCCTCGGGACGACCGGGAACCTGCCACATCGTCACCGAGCCGACCGGCAGCTCACCACGCAGCGCCAGCCACGCCGCACCATCGCGGATTCGTTCGTGCCAGACCCCGTCGTCGAACGCGATCTCGCGCGCGAACGTGCTCCCGTAGGCGCGCGGGGCGTCGAGCAGCATCGCGAGCCGCACCGCCCTGTGGAGCTGCCAGTGCGCGGGCTCCACGCGGCACACGGTCAGCTCACTCATGACCCGAGGCGAGCTCGTGCGAGCGGTTCGCTGCGGCCTCCATGGCCGTGATGAAGGCGGCCCGCACCTTGTGGTCGTCGAGCTGGCGCAACGCCGCAGCGGTCGTGCCGCCGGGCGAGGTGACCTGCTCGCGCAGCACGGTGGGGTGCTGGCCGGTCTCGCGCATCATCGTCGCGGCGCCGAACAGGGTCTGGACGACGAGCTCGGTCGCGGTGGGGCGGGGCAGCCCCAGGACGACACCGGCCTCGATCATGGCCTCGACGACGTAGAAGATGTAGGCGGGCCCCGAGCCGCTGATCGCGGTGACCGCGTCCTGGTGCTTCTCGGCGACCTGGACCACGCGCCCGCAGGAGCGCAACAGCTCGGAGGCCTCCTCGAGGTGGGCGGCGTCGGCGCTGCGGCCGGCGCTGACGGCGGCCATGCCCTGGTCGACCAGCGCCGGGGTGTTGGGCATGACGCGCACGACCGCGACCCCGTCGGGGAGCCGGCTCTCGAGCCAGGCCGTCGGGATGCCGGCCGCGAGGCTGACCACCAGGTTCCCCGGCGACACGTGGTCACGGATCTCGTCGACGAGCAGGCCCATGTCCTGCGGCTTCACGACGAGGACGAGGGTGTCCGCGGTCTGTGCGGCCTCGGTGTTGGACAGCGCGCGCACGCCGTACTGGGCGGCGAGCGCATCGGCTCGCTCAGGACGGCGTGCGGTGACGACGAGGTCCCCCGCCGGCCGCCCGGACCTGATCAGGCCCGAGAGCAGCGTCTCGCCCATCGTTCCGGCACCGAGGATCGCGACAGTTCCCATGGGGGCAGTCTGGCAGGGGCGACCCGGCCGGCCCGCCAAGGGCGCGTCAGTTCTTCGAGGCGAGACCGCGCAGGAAGAACATCGTGTTGGCGGGGCGCTCGGCCATGCGGCGCATGAGGTAGCCGTACCACTCCTCGCCGTACGGGATGTAGACCCGCATCTGGTTGCCGCGGTCCGCGATCCGCTTCTGCTCCTCGGGCCGGATGCCATAGAGCATCTGGTACTCGTAGGAGTCCGCGTCACGGTGGTGGTGCGCCGCGAGGGCCCCGGCGATCTCGATCAGCCGCGGGTCGTGGCTGGCCACCATCGGGTAGCCGTCGCCCGCCATGAGGATCTTCAGGCAGCGCACGTAGTTCTGGTCGACGTCCGAGCTGCCCTGGTAGGCAACAGATTCCGGTTCCTTGTACGCGCCCTTGCAGAGCCGGACGCGGCTGCCCTCGTGGGCGAGGTCACGGCAGTCGGCCTCGCTGCGTCGCAGGTAGGACTGGATCACCGCGCCCACCCACGGGAAGTCCTGGCGCAGCTCGCGCAGCGACTCCAGCGTGGCGTCGGTCGTCGTGTGGTCCTCCATGTCGAGGGTCACCGTCGTGCCGGCGTTGCCTGCGGCCTGGCAGATCTCGCGGGCGTGCTCGAGCGCGATCTTGTGGCCGTCGCCGGGGAGGTACTGCCCGAGCGCGGAGAGCTTGAGGCTGACCTCACCCATCCCGTGCTGGGACAGGTCCGCGCCGGCGAGCGCCCTGAGCAGTTCGAGGTAGTGGTCGCGGGTGCTGATCGCCTGGCTGAGGTCGGTCGTGTCCTCGCCGAGGTAGTCGATCGTCGCGAGCCGGTTGGTGGCACGGAGCTGGGCGGCGGCGGCCACGGCATCCGCCGTGGCGTCACCCGGCACGAAGCGCTTGACCACGCTGCGGCTGACGGGGGCCTTCTCGATCGTCTGCCGGACCGTGCCGCTCTTGGAGAGCTGGAGCAGGGAGTTGCGCAGCAGGTCACTGGCGTCCACGAAGGGTCCTTCCGACGTTGGCGAGGGGGCCCTGGCGTTGTCTGCGAGGCCGCCCACAAGGCTAACGTCAGGGCGCGGCAGCGACGAACGAGGGCAGCCCCACGGTGATCGGGGCGTTGGTGGCCGCTCCCGACAGGTAGGCGTAGACCCCCACCGCTCCGGGGGCCTGCAGCGCCGCCGTGCCGTCGGTCGTGGTGAGGGTCCAGGCGGGGGGTTCGCTGGTGCCGGAGCGCCAGACCTTGCCGGTCAGGGTCGTCGGGTTGGTGCCCGACGCGACCAGCCGCAGGTCGAGGGAGTCGCCCGCGGCCACGACGAGGCCGGGAAGGGCCACCGAGGCCAGCACGGTCTCTGCCCCGCCCACGGTGCGAGCCAGGTATGCGGTGGTGTCGGTCGCGGTGACCCGCACCTTGACGCGGTAGTCGGAGGTGCCGGCCCGCCGCGCGACGAGGGACGCGAACAGGCCTCCACCCGCCGGTGCCTTGTCGAAGCGCATCGCCGTGCGGACGTCCGTGCCCGTGGCGGAGGTGGCGGAGAGGTAGGCCGAGGGACCGCTGCCGGCGGCGAGTCGCATCGTGCCGCTGCCGCCGGTGACGGCGAAGTTGCTCGCGGCGGTCGTCGTCGACCACGTCCCACCGGTCGCGGCCGCGCCCCAGCCGTCGGTGACGGTGCGCTCGAAGTCGTCGTTCGCGATGACCGCCGGGTCGGCGACGACGACCTGGCGCGTGGACGTCCCGGTCGCTCCGCCGTTGTCGGTGACGGTGAGGGTGACCGCGTAGGTGCCCGGGGCTGCATACGTCCGGCTGGTGGTGGCCCCGGTGGCGGTGGCACCGTCGCCGAAGCTCCACGCCCACCCGGCGATCGAGCCGTCGGGGTCGCTGGACCCCGAACCGTCGAAGGTCGCCGTGAGGCCGGTCGTGCCGGAGGTGAACGACGCCGTCGGCGGTTGGTTGCCGCCGCCCCCGCCCCCGCGCAGGGCGTACTGCGCCTGCACCTGGGCCTGGCTCAGCGCTGTCGGGTACACCGCGACCTCGTCGACGTTCCCGACGAAGTTGCGCGAGGTCGGTGCATTCGGCCAGGGCTGCATGGGGCCCACGGCGTTGAACCAGTCGCCGCCGACGCGCCAGTAGCCGAGGTAGGGCTCGCCCTGGGTGGTGGTGTTCTGTCCCACCAGGGTCCCGTCGACGTAGAGCCGCATGCCGACGGCGCTCATCGTCGCCGTCAGCATGTGCCACTGGTTGTCGTTGTAGGCGTTGGCGCTGCGCAGCACCCGGGTCGTGTCGTCCGGCGCGCGGACACCGAAGTTGATCCGCCCGGTGTTGTCCATCCAGAGGTGCCGGTCCCGGTGGTCGGAGTCGCCGAACTGGAGGTCGCCGAAACCGAGGATGCGTCCACCGCGCGTGGTGCTGCTGCGCACCCAGGCCTGGGTCGTGAAGGTGTCCGGCGCCGTCTCGGCGCCCAGGGCGTAGACGCGGCTCCAGTCGTTGTCCGTCAGCTGGGCCGCCGTGTCGCCCGTGATGGCGCCGGGCTGGTTCCAGTTGATGCCCGTGTTGCCGCGGCCGTCGGTGACCCCCACGCGGGCGCTGGCCGCGGTGCCGGCGGCGCGGTCGTTGACCTGGAGGCCGGAGGTCTCGTTCATCGGCCAGTAGATCCGGGCGCCGGCGGCGCGGACGGCCTGGGAGTAGGCGGTGGTGGCCGTCGAGGCGGTCGGCATCGTCACGCTGGCGCTGGCCCCGTAGACCGTGTTGCCGTCGTCGTCGTTCGCGACCAGCTGGTAGCTGTACGTCGCCCCCGGTGTCAGGCCCGTGTCCACGAACCCGAGGGCCGGCACGTTCCACCAGTTCGAGCTCGCGTTCGTCGTGTACCTCGGGCTGCCGAAGGCGCCGCCCCGGATGACGCGGTAGCCGAGCGTGAAGTCGTCGCGGTCGTACCCCGCCGGCCAGCTGACCCGCAGGGTGGACGACGACGTCGGGACCAGACGCGGCGTGAAGACCCCACCGGTGAACATCGGGCCCTGTCGCGCCGGCGAGACCGGCTTGCGGGCGAAGCGGACCAGGCCCTGCTGCCCCACACCGTTCACGGTCGGGAACTCCCCGCCGTAGAGGATGTAGTCGTCGTTGCCCACGACGTTCCAGCCGGCTTGGTACTGGCCGGTGTAGGAGCCCATGGACATGTCCGGCAACCAGCTGACGATCGACGGTGCGAGGGCCTTGCCGCGCCACTCCGGGTACGCGATGGCGTCGGTGAGGATGTCGCCCTGCGCCGTGTCGGTCCACGCCATGGCGTGCAGGAAGCGCCACTGCTCGTACTGCGGCATGCCACCGCCGTGGGTGCCGCAGTAGTGCGAGTGACCCGCCGTGTACACGACGCCGTTGGCGGCGTAGGCCGAGTAGTTGTCGCCGTGGCAGTCGGTCACCCACTCCAGGGCGGAGCTGGCGACGGGGATCTTGAAGGTGCCCTCGAGGTTGCCCCCGGGGCCGAAGTGCCACGACGTCCCGTAGACGAAGTCGCCCTGCACGCGCAGGCTGCTGATGCCGGCGTCCACGCCGGCGTTGCGGACCGCGGGGCGCCACGAGGTGTCGACCGCGCCACTGGCGGCGTTGATCTTCGCGAGCCCGTATGCGGCCTGCCCCCCGACGTTCTGGAAGGACCCGCCCGCGAGGACCCACTGTCCGTCCCGGGACACGGTGACCGCCCAGACCGTGTAGTCGGCGTTCGGGTTCCACGGCAGGAACGCGCCGTCGGAGGCCCGGAACGCCGCGAGGTTGTTGCGCAGCTGTCCGTTGCCCAACCCTGCGAAACCGCCCCCGACGTAGACCGTGTCGGCGGTGACGGCGACCGCCCTCGCCTGGGAGTTGACCCCGGTGGGGTTGAAGGAGGTGATGAGGGCACCGGTCGCGGCGTCGACCGCGGCGACCCTGCGACGGGCCTGCCCGTTGACGGTCGTGAAGTCGCCGACGAGGTAGATGCGGCTGCCGTCCGGGGACGCGGCCACCGACAGCACCTGCGCGTTGACGGTCGGCGCGAAGGACGACACCAGCTGACCGGTGACGAGGTCGTAGGCCAGCAGGTTGGTCCGGGTGACGAGGTTGGTGCCCGGAGCGGCCCCGGCCGGGCGGGCGGTGGCGAAGGAGCCCCCGGCGTACACGGTGTTGCCGACGATGACCTGGGACCAGACGACGCCGTCGACCTGCACGGTGGGCAGGGCGTCCGCGGCGACGGTCCCGGCCGGGGTCGGGATGACGGGCGCCGGTGCCGCACCGCCGGCTTCGGCGGTGCCGACCAGCAGGCCGACCGCCAGTCCGATGGTGGCCAGCGCGGCGGTGAGTCGGCGGCCGGGTGGTCGTGTCGGTGCCATCGCAAACCTCGGATCGGCTCGGACGGCGACCGGCGGCCCGGCAGACCGCTGGACCGAGTTCCCCGTCTTCTCAGCACGGTAGCCACGGGTCCTCCCGGGAGGATCACGCGATCGGCGTAGGACGCCCCCCGCGCACCTCGCCACGACGAGGCCGCTACCGGGCGCCGGCACCCCGCAGGGCGTACAGCGCCTTGATCTGCGTCTGACTCAGCGCGGTCGGATAGACGGCGAACTCGTCGACGCTGCCGACGAAGCCACGCGACGTCGGCTGGTTGGGCCACGGCGCGGCGCCCCTCGCGACCGTGAGCACGTCTCCGCCGAGCCGCCAGTAGCCGAGGTAGGCCTCGCCAGCGGTGGTGTCGGTGCGCTGCGCCACGAAGGACCCGTCGACGTAGAGTCGCATCCCGGCCGAGCTCATCGTGGCCGTCAGCAGGTGCCACCGGCTGTCGTTGAAGCGGCTCCCGCTGGTGACGACCCGGGTGGAGCCGTCGGTGGCTCGCACGCCGAAGTTGATCCGGCCGGCGTCGTCCATCCACAGGTGGCGGTCCACGTGCGCCGACCCGCCGGCCTGGACGTCCCCGAAGCCGAGGATCCGCCCGCCACGCGTCGTCCCGGTCTGCACCCACACCTGCACGGTGAACCGGTCCGGGGCCGTCGTCGTGCCCGAGGCGTAGACGCGGCTGTAGGTGCTGTCGCTCAGCCGTGCGGCGGTGTCGCCGTCGATCGCACCGGGCCGACCCCAGAGGATCCGGCTGGTTCCGCTGCTGTCGGCGTGCACCCGCCCGTCGTTCACGCCGACCCCTTCGGCCGCCGGGGTGGTGCCGGCTGCGCGGTCGCTGACCAGCACGCCGGACGTCTCGTTCAGCGGCCAGTACAGCTGCGCCCCGGCGGCCCTGACCGCCCCCGCGTACGCCGTCTCCACCGGGTCCTGCGTCGGCATGGTCACCGAGGCGCTCGCGCCGTACACGGTGTTGCCGTCGGCGTCCCGCGCGACGAGCTGGTAGCGGTAGGTCTGGCCGGGGGTGAGCCCGGTGTCGACGAAGCCGAGGCTGGGCAGGTTCCACCACCTCGACAGGGCCGTCGTGGTGTACCTCGGGCTGCCGTACGCGCCGTCCCTGACCACCCGGTAGTCCAGGGTGAGGTCGTCGCGGTCGTGGGCGGCCGTCCAGCTGACCCGCAGCGTCGTGGTGGAGGTCGGCTCGAGCCGCGGCGTGAAGACGCCTCCGGGGATCTGGGGGCCCTGCTTGGCGGGAGCGAGGGGCTTGCGGGCGAACCGCACCAGACCCTGCTGGCCGACGCCGTTGACCGTGGGGAACTCGCCCCCGAAGGCGATGTAGTCGTCGTTGCCCACGATGCTCCACCCGGCCTGGGACTGACCGGTGTAGGTCCCGGCGGTCATCGTCGGCGTCCATCCGACCATCGACGGCGCCAGCGCCTTCCCGCGCCACTCGCCGTACCCGACGGCGTCCGTGAGGATGTCGCCCTGCGCCGTGTCGGTCCAGGCCATGGCGTGCTGGAAGCGGGACGGGGAGGTCTGGGGCATGCCTCCACCATGCGTTCCGCAGTAGTGCGAGTGGCCCGCCGTGTAGACGACCCCGTTGGCCATGAACGCGGAGTAGTTGTCCCCGTGACAGGCCGTGACCCACTCGAGGGTGGACGTCGTCACCGGCACCTTGAAGGTCCCCTCGAGGTTCCCGCCCGGACCGAAGTGCCACGCCGTCCCGTAGACGAAGTCGCCCTGCACCCGCAGGCTGCTGATGCCGGCGTCCACCCCGGCATTGCGGACCGCGGGCCTCCAGGTCGGGTCGAGAGTCGCCTTGCCTGCGCCGATCTTGGCCAGCCCGTATGCCGCCTGGCCACCGACCTTCTGGAACGAGCCCCCCGCGAAGACCCACTGGCCGTCCTCGGACACCGTCAACGCCCAGACCGTGTAGTCGGCGTCCGGGTTCCAGACCAGGGCTGCGCCGTCGGAGGCCCGGAAGGCCGCCAGGTTGTTGCGGGGCATCCCGTTGCCGAGGGCGGCGAAGCCGCCCCCGACGTAGACCGTGCCGGCGGTCACCGCCACGGCCCGCGCCTGGGAGTTCACCCCGACGGGCCGGAACGCCGTCACCAGTGCCCCGGTGGTGGCGTCGACGGCCGCGACCCTGCGACGGGCCTGCCCGTTGACCGTGGTGAAGTCACCGACGAGGTAGATGCGGCTGCCGTCGGGCGATGCCGCCACGGAGAGCACCTGGCCGTTGAGGGTCGTCGCGAATCCCGGCCGGAGCTCCCCGGTCGTGAGGTCGTAGGCCAGGAGGTGGGTGCGGGGCGTCTCGTCCGTGCCGGGCGGAGCACCGGCCGGGCGGGCCTTGAGGAAGGAGCCCCCGGCATAGACGGTGTTGCCGACGACGACCTGGGACCAGACGACGCCGTCGACCTGCACGGTGGGCAGCGCGTCGGCCGTGACCGTGCCGGCCGGGACCGGGACGATCGGCGCCGGTGCCGCACCTGCCGGGGCGACGGGGGCGACGAGGAGTCCGAGGCCGAGGGCTGCCGCTGTGAGGACGGCGATGAGCCGTCCCCGACGAACGTGTCGATCTCCCATGGCGGGCCCCCTGCCGGCGCTGACGGCGGATGACAGGTGGGCGGGCCGTCAGCGTCCGCACCACTGCCACGCTACGTGCGCTATCCCGGTCCCGCCTCCCTCGTGCGCAGTAGAGGCTCATCAGGCCTTCAGGGGGTTCGCCGACGCAGGGTCAGACTGCCCAGGACCAGCGAGGCGACCACCCAGCCGAGGATCAGCACCGCGTCCGTCGCGACATCGCCGCCGGGAGCGGCGCTGGTGGTCACCGACTTCATCGCGTCGACGGCATACGACAGAGGCAGGACGTCGGACACCCCCTGCAGGACGTCGGGCAGCCGGTCCCGGGACACGAGCAGACCGCACAGCAGGAACTGCGGGAGGACGAAGGCCGGCATGAACTGCACGGCCTGGAACTCGGTCCGCGCGAACCCGCTAGCCAGCAGGCCCAGGGCCGAACCGAGGAGGGCGTCGAGGACCGCGACGACGACGAGCTGCCACACGGGTCCGGCGACGTCGAGCCCGCAGACCCAGACCGCGAATCCGGTCGCCACGAGGGCCTGGAGGACCGCCATCACCCCGAAGGCGACGGCATAGCCCAGCATGAAGTCGCCCTTGCCCATCGGTGTCGTGAGGAGCCGCTCGAGGGTTCCCGACGTCCGCTCCCGCAGGGTGGCGACGCTGGTGACGATGAACATCACGACGAACGGGAAGACCCCGAGCAACGGCGCCCCGAGGCCGTCGAACACCGGGGTGTCCTGGAAGATCCACGCCAGCAGCCCGATGAGCACGCAGGGGACGACGAGCATCAGGGCGATGGTCCGGTGGTCGGCCCGCAGCTGGGCCAGCACCCGGGCGGCCGTGACGAGCGTGCGGTGGAGGTTCATCGGGTGGTCTCCTCGGCGTGGTCGATGAGTGCCAGGAAGGCGCCTTCGGCGTCCTCGGCACCGGTCCGGGCGAGCAGCTCCGGGAGGGTCGCATCGGCGAGGACCTCGCCCTCCCTCAGCAGGAGGAGCCGGTCGCAGCGCGCCGCCTCGTCCATGACGTGGCTGGAGACCAACAGCGAACGACCTTGTGCCGCAAGGCGGTCGAACAGGTCCCACAGGTCGCGTCGGAGCACCGGGTCGAGCCCGACGGTGGGCTCGTCGAGGACGAGCAGCTCCGGGTCGCCCACGAGCGCGCAGGCGAGGGAGACCCGCGAGCGCTGGCCACCGGAGAGCCGACCGACTCGGGAGTCGGCGTGGCTGTCGAGGTCCACGGCGGCGATGGCCTCGTCCACCGATGCGCGCGAGGCGCCGAGGATGGAGGCGAAGTACCGCACGTTGGCCCGGACGGTCAGGTCGTCGTAGACGCTGGGGCTCTGCGTGACGTAGCCGATCCGGCGGCGCAGGACCGGCGACCCCGCCGACTCCCCCAGCACCCTGACCGAACCGGCGGCCACGACCTGCACGCCGACGACGGCGCGGATGAGCGTGGACTTGCCGCTCCCGCTCGGTCCGAGCAGCCCGACGACCTGCCCGGCGGGGATGCGCACCGACAACCCCGGCAGCACCGTGCGGCCGCCTCGTTCGACGCGCAGCCCGTCGATCTCCACCGCAGCACCCGGCACGGTATTCATCATGCGATGAAATATACGCCCGGCGCTCCGGCCCCGACAAGGGGTCGTTCGTGCCAGTGTCGAGGCCATGCGAACCATGACAAAACGAGCCATCGCGATCGTGTCCGCAGCCGCCCTGGTCCCCGCCCTGGCCGCCGGTGCCGCCGGTGCCGCGGGTGCCGCGGTTGCCGCCGCAGGCCCCGCGTCCGGCGCCACCTCCTCGGCAGCCGCCTCTGCAGCCGACGCCCATCCCGGGTTCCACGCCACGACGAGCACCGTGCCGGAGGACTACCGCGCCCAGATGATCGGGGTCTCGTGGAGGCCGGGCTGCCCGGTACCGATCGACGACCTGCGGATCATCACCATGAACCACTGGGGCTTCGACGGCACGGTCCACGAGGGCGGTCGGCTGATGGTGCACAAGGACGTCGCCGCCGCGGTCACCGAGGCCTTCGGCGACGCCTTCGACGCCCAGTTCCCCATCCGCCGCATCGAGCTCATCGAGGCGTATGGCGCGGACGACGACGCGTCGATGGCCGCCGACAACACCTCGGCCTTCAACTGCCGGCCGATCACCGGGACGACCGACCGCTTCTCCATCCACAGCTACGGCAAGGCCATCGACATCAACACCGTCGAGAACCCCTACGTGAAGGGCAGCACCGTCCTACCGCCGGCCGGCGCCGACTACCTCGACCGCACCGACGTCCGCCCGGGCATGATCACGAAGAACGACGTCGTGGTGAAGGCCTTCCGCGACGCGAAAATGGCCTGGGGCGGCGACTACAACAGCCTCAAGGACTACCAGCACTTCGAGGCCCGGAAGTTCTGAGCGCCCTCCAGCGCACCGGGCCGGGGCGTCGACGCGTGACGCCTCAGCCCGGTGGGACGAGGTACTGCTGGATCGTCGGCCCGAGCAGGGCGGCGAGCTCGTCGTGGGTCGCGTCGACCACCGCGGGGAACTCGACGATGTAGCGCATCACCGCGAGCCCGACCATCTGCGAGGCGGCCAGCCCGGCGCGCAGCTCGAGCTCGTGCGGTGCCGGTCCGTCCGGCGCGAGCTCGCGCAGGACCCGGCCGAAGACCTCGCGGGTGAGGAACTCCCGGAGCATCACCGTCGCCTCGTGGTGGGTCAGCGCCGAACGGATCAGCGCCTGGAACCGCTCGCGCCCGTCGTCGCTGTCCCACACGCCGAGGAAGGTCCGGACGAGGTTCTCCCCCACCCGGTCGCGCGGGCCGCTGACGACCGCGGCGATGAGGGCGGCCGGGTCGGCGGGGATGTCCATGACCCTCGCGAACAGCGCCGCCTTGCCGCCGAAGTAGTGGTGCACCAGGGCCGGGTCCACCTCGGCACGGCGCGCGATCCCGCGCACCGAGGCCGCGTCATACCCCTGCTCGGCGAAGTCCGTCCGAGCGGCGGCGAGGATCGACGCCCGGGTGTCCGTCCCGCCCGGGCGTCGCCCGCGCGGGGTCACGACGCCACCGACGCGGTGGCGAGGTGGAGGCGGGCGAACGCGAGCGCCTCGGCGAGGTCGATCTCGCGCTCCTCCGGCAGGAGCTTGCGGGTGCCGACCTCGACGACGACCGAGCCGGCGTACGCCCGGGCGGCCAGCATCTCGAGGAACTCCGCGCACGGCTGCAGCCCCCGGCCCGGGACGAGGTGCTCGTCCTTGAGTGACCCCAGGCCGTCGGCGAGGTGGACGTGGGTCAGCCGCGGGCCGAGGACCCGCGCCATCTCCAGCGCGTCCGAGCCGGCCGTGGCCGTGTGCGACAGGTCGAGGGTGACGTGGTCGTAGGCCTGGGACACCGGGTCCCAGTGCGGCAGGTAGGCCTCGAACTCCCGCTGTCGGGCCCGCCAGGGGAACATGTTCTCGACGGCGAGGTGGATGCCGGTCTCGTGCTCGCGCAGGGCGACCCCCTCGACGAAGTCCCGGGCGTACTCCTTCTGCCACCGGAACGGCGGGTGGAGCACGACCGTCGAGGCGCCGACCTCCTGCGCCAGCTCGATCGACTTGTCGACCTTGGTCCAGGGCTCCGGACCCCACACCCGCTGCGTCAGCAGGAGTGTGGGCGCATGGACGGAGACCACCGGCAGGCCGTGCAGCTCGCTGAGTGCCCGCAGGGCACCGGCTTCCTGCGTGACCGGGTCGGTCCAGACCATCACCTCGACGGCGTCGTACCCCAGTCGCGCCGCGAGCGCGAAGGCCGCGGCGCAGTTCTCGGGGTAGACCGAGGCGGTCGACAGCGCCACCGTGGCACCGGGAACCGTGACCGCCGAAGGCATGCACCGAGCCTACCCACGGTGGCTGGAAGCGCCCGGGCAGTGGGGCCACCCACCCGAGGGCTCAGCGCATGGAGTCGAGGCGGTTGAGGATGATCCCCTCGCGCAGGGCCCACGGGCAGATGTCGAGCCGCTCGACGTCGAGCAGGTCCATCGCCGCCTCGGCGACCAGCGCACCGGCGAGCAGCTGCCGGGCCCGGCTCGTCGACACCCCGGGCAGCTCGGCTCGCTCGGCCGCGGTGGTCCTGCCCAGGGTCCCCACGAGGTCCGCCAGCGCCTCGCGCCGGAGGTACCGCGCGACATACGGGCCCTCGCTGCTCGGCGCCGCCCCCGTGATCCGGGCGAGCGAGCGCAGCGTCTTCGAGGTCCCCACCGCTCGGTCCGGGGCCCCGGCCTTGGCCAGCGGACGGATGTCGCCGGCGAGGCGCTTGCGGATGGTGCGCCGCGCCTCGCGGATGACGTCGGGGTCGGGCGGGTCGCCCGGCAGGAGGTCACGGGTCAGCCGTCCGGCACCGAGGGGGAGGCTGACCGCCACGTCCGGGTCCTCGTCCATGCCCGTCGCGAGCTCCAGCGAGCCACCACCGATGTCGACGACGAGCAACGTGCCGCTCGACCAGCCGAACCACCGTCGCGCCGCGAGGAAGGTCAGCCTGGCCTCGTCCTCGCCGGACAGCACCTGGAGGTCGACGCCGCGGTCGTCACGGACCCGGGCGAGCACGTCCTCGCCGTTGGGCGCCTCACGGACGGCGCTGGTGACGAAGGCCATGACCTCCTCGACGCCCTGGTCCTCGGCGACGGTGAGGCACTCCCCGATGAAGCCGGACAGCGCCTTCTCCCCCTCGCCGGAGATGTGTCCGTCGTCGGTGACGTGCTCGGAGAGTCGGAGCTCGATCTTGTGCGACGTGGCCGGCAGCGGCTGGGCGCCCCGGTGCGCGTCGACGACGAGGAGGTGCACCGTGTTGGAACCGACGTCGACCACTCCGAGGCGCATGCGCCCACGCTAGTGGTGAGTACCGGTGCCCATGCGTCACCGTCCGTGGCCGGGTCACACTGCGCGGTATGCCGTCCTCCGCCACGTCCACGAACCGCCCCGCCCCCTCCGGACCGGCCGCTCCCCGACGCACCTGGCCGGTCACCGCCGCCGCAGTCCTGCTCGGCTGGTGCCTGATCGCCTGGGTGGTCTTCGCCGCAGCGCTGAACACCGCACCGTTCTTCGGCGAGCAGCCGACCCGCGAGGAGGACATCGAGTCGGGGCTGGTCCTGGCGACCGCCGTCGTGCCGCTGCTCCTGCTGGCCGCCGTGGCCGTGCGCTGGGGCAGCCGTTGGGGCATCCTCCTGCTCGTCGGTCCGGCCCTGCTCCTGGTGCCGCTCGGGCTCGACTGGGTCAGCGACGCCGGCAACGGCAACGACCCCGCCCGCAACCGCTCGGTGACGTGGGCCGACCTCGGCGGCGAGCTCGTCCGGCCGAACTGGGTGGTCGCCACCGGCCTGCTGCTGGTGCTCGCCGTCTCGGTGGGCCGCTCACGGCGCGCTCGACGGGCCGACGTGCGGCGGACCGTCCCGGGTGAGGAGCACGACGGCACGTAGGGTTGCCCCCGTGGTTGAGACCCCGCTGGACACGGCACGCATCTGGGTGGAGTTCGCCGACCCCGCCGACACCGGTCAGCGGTTCCGCTGCGACCTGACCTGGCTCACGTCGAGCTGGACGTGCATCTTCGGCAGTGGCTGCGAGGGCATCTACGCCGACCGCCCCGACGACGGCTGCTGCACCCTCGGCGCCCACTTCACCGACGACGACGACCTCCAGCGGGTCAAGAAGGTCGTCAAGGAGCTCGGCGAGGACGAGTGGCAGCTGCACCCCGGCTCCACCAAGGTCTCGGCCTGGACCGAGCCCGAGGACGACGCCACCAAGACCAAGGTCGTCGACGGCGCCTGCATCTTCCTCAACCGGCCGGGTTTCCCCGCCGGTGCCGGGTGCGCCCTGCACCAGCACGCGGTGCTCCACGGCAAGGAGCCGCACACGGTCAAGCCCGACGTCTGCTGGCAGCTCCCGATCCGCCGCACCTACCGCAAGGTCGAGATGCCCGACGGGTCGTCGTGGCAGGAGGTCAGCATCACCGAGTACGACCGGCGCGGCTGGGGCCCCGGTGGCCACGACCTCGACTGGTACTGCTCGAGCAACCCCCAGGCCCACGTCGGCCGCGAGCCGGTCTTCCGCAGCAACCGCGGCGAGCTCGTCGAGCTCATGGGTGAGGAGGCCTACGCCGAGCTCGAGATCCGGTGCGAGGCCCACCTCGCCAGCGTCAAGGCAGCGCGCAACGCCTACTCCCGCAAGATGCTCCCGCTGCTGGTCCACCCGGCGACGCTGGCCGCGCAGGAGGGTCGCAAGCGCCGGTGAGCGAGTCGACACCTTCCTCGGGAACGCCCGCGACGAGCGACCCCGTTGCGACGGCACCGGTCCCGAGTGCACCGGTCCCGACGCGCAGCCCGAACATCTGGGACTCCCCCGACGTCTACGAGGTCGAGAACCTCGGCGTCGACCGTGCCGGCGTCATCGAGGCGGCGATGGACGCCCTGCACCCCTTCGCGGGCGCCGACCTCGTCGACGTCGGCTGCGGCACGGGGTTCCACCTGCCGCGCTTCGTCGAGCTCGGGTGCGCGAGCGTGGTCGGCGTCGAGCCCCACCCTCCCCTGCTCGAGGTGGCCGCGGACCGCGTCGCCGGTCTGCCGCGGGTGCGGGTCGAGGAGGGCGTCGCCCAGTCCCTGCCGCTGCCGGACGACAGCGTGGACATCGCCCACGCGCGGTGGGCCTACTTCGTCGGCGCGGGGTGCGAGCCGGGCCTGGCCGAGCTCGAGCGGGTGCTGCGTCACGGCGGGACGGCGTTCGTGATCGACAACGACGCGACGACCTCGACGTTCGGCCACTGGTTCTCCCGTGCCTACCCGACCTACGACGCCCTGGCGGTGGAGCGGTTCTGGGGGCGGCAGGGCTGGTCGCGGGAACGGCTGACGATCCGCTGGGACTTCGACAGCCGGGCCGACCTCGAGGCGGTCGTCGGGATCGAGTTCCCCGAGACGGCCGCCGAGGGGATCCTCGCCGAGCACGAGGGCACCGGGGTCGACTACGCCGTGAACCTCTGGTGGCGCCTCTTCTGAGCGCTGTCGGGGCCGCCACGTAGGTTGTCCGCCATGGCAACCAAGGCATCGACGAGGTCGAGCGGCTACCGCTGCTCCGAGTGCGGCTGGACCGCGCCCAAGTGGGTCGGTCGCTGCGGCGAGTGCCAGTCCTGGGGCACCGTCGGCGAGGTCGGTGCCGTGACCGTCCGCACCACCGCCGCCGCCCGCGTGGAGCGTCCGGCCCTGCCGATCGGCGAGGTCGACGTCCGCCGCGCCGCCGCCCACCCGACCGGGGTGGGCGAGTTCGACCGGGTGCTCGGCGGGGGGCTGGTCCCCGGCGCCGTGGTCCTCGTGGCCGGCGAGCCCGGCATCGGCAAGTCGACCCTGCTGCTCGACGTGGCGGCCCGCGCCGCACGATCGGGCGAGGGCCGCACCGTCCTCTACGTCAGCGGCGAGGAGTCCGCCGCCCAGGTGCGCATGCGGGCCGAGCGCATCGAGGCGATGGCCAAGACGCTCTACCTCGCCTCGGAGACCGACCTCGCGACCGTCCTCGGCCAGATCGAGGCCATCAAGCCCGACCTCGTCGTCATCGACTCGGTGCAGACCATCTCCAGCGGCGACATCGAGGGCTCCGCCGGCAACGTCAGCCAGGTCCGCGAGGTCGCGGCCTCGGTCATCCAGGTCGCCAAGTCCCGCGGCATCGCCACCCTGCTCGTCGGCCACGTCACCAAGGACGGGTCGATCGCCGGCCCCAGGGTGCTCGAGCACCTCGTCGACGTCGTCGTGCAGTTCGAGGGCGACCGCCACTCCCAGCTGCGGCTCGTGCGGGCGGTCAAGAACCGCTACGGACCCACCGACGAGGTCGGCTGCTTCGAGCTCTCCGACGTCGGCATCGTCGGCCTGCCCGACCCCAGCGGCCTCTTCCTCTCGCGCGGCACGCTCACCGTCCCGGGCACCTGCGTGACCGTGACCCTCGAGGGCCGGCGCCCGCTGATGACCGAGGTCCAGGCGCTCGTCGCCAAGAGCGAGATCCCCACGCCGCGTCGCGCCACCAGCGGCCTGGACTCGGCACGCGTGGCCATGATCATCGCCGTGCTCGCCAAGCGCGCCGGCGCACCGATCGGCAGCTCCGACGTCTACCTGTCGACCGTCGGGGGTGTGCGGCTCACCGAGCCTGCCTCCGACCTGGCCATCGCCCTGGCCGTGGCGAGCTCGGTCATGGAGCGACCGCTCAAGGAGAACTCCATCGCGTTCGGTGAGCTCGGGCTGGCCGGTGAGCTGCGGGCCGTCTCCGGCATCCCGCGCCGACTCGCCGAGGCCGCGCGGCTCGGCTTCCGCACGGCCTACGTGCCTGCAGGTGTCGTGGGCAACGGCCCGATGCCCGAGGGGATGGACGTCGTGGAGTGTGCCGACATCCGCAGCGCGGTGCACTCCGCTCTGCAGGCCTCGCACGGTTAGACTCGCGGCAGACCGGACCGGCGGCATACAAGGGGTTTGAGAAGTGGATCTTCGCGAGGACGACGCGCTCCGCGCGACCCTCGCCGCAGTGGCGCCGGGCACCGAACTCCGTGACGGCCTCGAGCGCATCCTGCGCGGCCGCACCGGCGCCCTGATCGTCCTCGGCTACGACCGCACCGTCGAGAGCCTCGCGACGGGCGGCTTCCCGCTCGACGTCGAGTTCTCGGCGACCCGCCTGCGCGAGCTGGCCAAGATGGACGGCGCGATCGTCGTCGACCGGGAGGTGTCGCGCATCCTGCGAGCCGCGACCCAGCTCGTCCCCGACCCGTCGATCGAGACCAGCGAGTCCGGCACCCGGCACCGCACCGCCGAGCGCGTTGCCAAGCAGACGGGGTACCCCGTGGTCTCGGTGAGCCAGTCGATGCGCATCGTCGCGCTCTACGTCGACGGCCGCCGCCACGTCCTCGAGGACTCGCTGGCGATCCTGTCCCGTGCCAACCAGGCACTGCAGACCCTCGAGCGCTACAAGTCGCGCCTCGACGAGGTCACCGGCACGCTGTCGGCCCTCGAGATCGAGGACCTCGTGACCGTCCGCGACGTCGCCAGCGTCCTGCAGCGCCTCGAGATGGTGCGCCGCATCCGCGACGAGATCTCGGGCTACGTCGTCGAGCTCGGCGTCGACGGACGACTGCTCACCCTCCAGCTCGAGGAGCTCACCGGCGGCCTCGGCAACGACCGCGAGCTCGTCATCCGCGACTACCTGCCTGTCAGCCGGGGCGGGCTCACCCTCGAGGAGGCGATGGCCGCCCTCGAGGAGCTCACCTCCACCGAGCTGCTCGACCTCTCGGCCGGCGCCAAGGCGGTCGGGTTCGCCATCGGTGGCGACGCCCTCGACTCCGCGGTCAGCCCCTGCGGCTACCGCCTGCTGAGCAAGGTCCCCCGCCTGCCGGGCGCGATCGTCGACCGGCTCGTCGACCACTTCGGCAGCCTCCAGAAGCTGCTGGCCGCCAACCTCGAGGAGCTCATGGACGTCGAGGGGGTCGGCGAGGGCCGCGCCCGCGCGGTCCGCGAGGGCCTGTCGCGCCTCGCCGAGTCGAGCATCCTCGAACGCTACGTGTGACCGGTTCACTCGTCGGCGCAGCCAGCGGGGGGGACGCACCCGGAGGGCTGCACGAGCGTGTCCTGGAGTGGTACTCCGGCGCCCAGCGCGACCTGCCCTGGCGGCGCTCCGACGCCACCGCGTGGGGGATCTTCGTCTCCGAGGTGATGCTCCAGCAGACGCCGGTGGCCCGCGTCCTGCCGGTCTGGGTCGAGTGGATGACGCGCTGGCCCGAGCCGACCGACCTCGCCGCCGACGCACCCGGTGAGGCCGTGCGCGCCTGGGGCCGCCTCGGCTACCCGCGCCGGGCCCTGCGCCTGCACTCGGCCGCGGTCGCGATGACCGAGCGCCACGGCGGCAAGGTGCCGATGAGCGAGGCCGAGCTGTCGACGCTGCCAGGGGTGGGCGCGTACACCGCGGCGGCGGTGGCGACCTTCGCGTTCGGCGAGCGGACCGTGGTGGTCGACACCAACGTTCGCCGGGTGATCGCCCGCGCCGTCACCGGCGACCAGTACGCCGCGGCCTCCCCCACCCGCGCCGAGCACACCCTCGCGACGAGCCTGGTCCCAACCGACCCGGACCGGGCCCGCACGTGGAGCGTCGCGGTCATGGAGCTCGGTGCCCTGGTCTGCACCGCCCGCGCTCCTCGCTGCGGCGAGTGCCCCATCAGCGACCTGTGCCGGTGGCAGCTGCGTGGCCGCCCGGCCCACGAGGGTCCGCCGCGGCGCGGCCAGGCGTGGGCCGGCACCGACCGGCAGATGCGCGGCGCCCTGCTGCGTCGGCTGCGCGAGAGCCCCGGCCCCGTCCCGAGGGCAGCCCTCGAGGCGGTGTCCGACAACGCCCTCCAGCGTGAGCGCTGCCTCGACTCGCTCGTCGCCGACGGCCTGGTCGAGCCCCTGCCCCGCGACCTCTTCCAGCTCCCCGGCTCCCGCGGGACGAGCTGAGATGAGCACGCCGCCGGTGGACGGTCCGCGCAACCGCAGGGCAGCGACAGCGCTGCGGCACGGTGCGTCCGCCACCGGTCGGGCGATCGGCCGCGGCACCGTGGCCGGTGCCCGGCTCGCCGGTCGTGGCGGCCGGGCCGGGGCCCGTCGGGCGCGGGCCTACACCAGCTCCTCGGGCGCGGGCGAGACCGGCCTCGCCCGGATCATCGAGCTGCACTTCGTCAACCTCGCCGGTGACGCGGCCCTCACGGTCAGCCTCGCAGGGACGATCTTCGCGATCCCCACCGACGAGGCGCGCGGCCAGGTGGCGCAGTTCCTGCTGCTCACCATGGCGCCGTTCGCCCTGCTGGCACCCTTCATCGGGCCGCTGCTCGACCGGTTCCGGCACGGTCGGCGCTGGGCCATCGGCACGACCCTGGCCCTGCGCGCCTTCCTCTGCTGGGTGCTGGCGGGCGCCGTGGCCAACGACTCACCGTGGTTGTTCCCCGCGGCCCTCGGGTGCCTCGTCGCGTCCAAGGCGTATGGCGTGACCCGCGCCTCCGCCGTGCCCCGGTTGCTGCCCGCGGGTTTCAGCCTTGTCAACGCCAACTCGCGCAACGCCCTCGCGGGGGTCGCCGGGATGGCGGTCGGCGGTGGGATCGCGGGGGCAGCCGCCCAGGTCGGGCCGGAGTGGTCGCTGCGCCTCGCGTTCCTCATCTACGTCGTCGGCACGGTGCTCGCCATCCGGCTCCCCGCGCGGGTCGACTCCAGCCTCGGCGAGCTCGACATCGAGGACACCGGGCCGGTGCCCGTCCCGCCGCGGGAGGAGGGACGGACCGGTCTCGCGCGCCGACTGCGGGCCCGGGTCGCTGCGCTGCCCACCGCGGTGCTCGTCGCCCTGACCAGCGCCATCGGAGCCCGGCTGCTCACCGGCTTCCTCACCCTCTTCATGGCGTTCCTCATGCGTGAGCACCCGATCCCCGGGTACAGCGGCACGCTCGTGCTGGGGCTGGTCGTGGGCGCCGCCGGGGCCGGCAACGCCCTCGGCACGGTGATCGGCAACGCCCTTCGCAAGCTGCGCCCCGACGTCATCATCGCCGTCGCCCTCATCGCCGACGTCGTGGCCGCGCTCGTCGCTGCCGTCTTCTACTCGCTCGTGACCCTGCTGGTGCTCGGCCTCGTCGCCGGTCTGGCCGCCCAGCTCATCAAGCTGAGCAGCGACGCCGTCGTGCAGCGCGACATCGACGAGCGGGTCCGCACCCGGGTCTTCGCGTGGTCCGAGACGGTCCTGCAGATCGCCTGGGTCGTCGGCGGCGGCATCGGCATCTCGCTGCCGCTGATCCCGCAGCTGGGCTTCGGCGTGATCGCCGGCCTGCTCGTCATCGTCCTGGCCGCCTCGATCCGCATCCGCGTGACCCGCCGTCCCGAGGCCCACCCGGCCCCTCCCTGACGCCTGCTGGTGCGGCTCAGAGGGTGAGGAGCATGCGGGTGTTGCCGAGGGTGTTGGGCTTGACCCGCTCGAGGTCGAGGAACTCGGCGACACCCTCGTCGTAGGACCGCACGAGCTCGGCATACACCTCGGGCTCGACGGCCTGGCCCTCGATCACCTCGAAGCCGTGCCGGGCGAAGAAGTCGACCTCGAAGGTGAGGCAGAAGACCCGCTCCACCCCGAGATCGCGCGCGTCTGCGAGGAGCGCCTCGAGGAGGTCGGAACCGACCCCCCGGCCCTTGGCGCTCGGGTCGACCGCCAGCGTGCGGATCTCGGCGAGGTCCTCCCACATGACGTGCAGGGCGCCGCACGCGAGCAGCCTGGGTTCGCTGCCCAGGTCCTCGGCGACGCGGAACTGCTGGACGGACTCGTAGTACGTGACCGCGTCCTTGGACACGAGGACGCGGGACTCGGCGTGCGGTCGCACGAGCTCACGGATCCCGCGGATGTCGCTGGTCCGCGCCCGACGGATGATCACGACGGCCCCCGAAGGGGGTGGCGGCGCTCACGCACCGAGCCGGCCGTTCCGGATGTCCTTGAACGTGCTGCGAGCCGAGCCGCCGAGGAGCACGACCGACTGGCGCTCCCGGGTGCCGATCGATCCCGGCACGACCACGTTGCGCACCGACGCAGGGCTGCCGACGAAGACGCCGGCCGAGAGGTTCAGCACCTGGGCGGGGGTGAGGTTCGTGCCGAGGTGGGGCGCCATCTTCCCGAGCAGGCCGGCGAGGCGCGCGGGTCCCATGGCCCTGGCCATCACCATGCCGGCCTTGATCAGCTCACCCTGGTGGGCAGAACGGCCGAAGTCGCCGTTCGGCAGGTTCTTGCGCTCCCGGGCGAAGGCCAGGGCGCGCTGGGCGTCGAGGAGGTTCTTGCCCTTCTTCGTGACCTTCATGCCCTCGTGGTCGTCGAGCGCCCGGTCGGCGAAGTACACGATGCCGCCGATCGCCCGGACCATGTCCTTGAATCCCTTGAACCCGGCGATGACGTACCCGTCGATGGGGACGCCCGTCGCCCTGGCCACGGTGTCGACCTGCCCCTTGACGCCGCCGAAGACGAGGGCGGCGTTGACCTTGCCGTTGCCACCGCTGGCCAGCGGCACCCACGAGTCGCGCGGGATGCCGACGATCCCGCCGACGCCCTTGGGGTCCACGCCGATGATGTGCAGCGCGTCCGCGCGGCACTTCTCGACCGGCTGCGGCGTGCGCGCGTCCGACCCGATCGCCAGCACCCGCATCGCCGCGAACGGCGCACGCGACACCTTCAGCGAAGGCCACCAGCCACCGACGACCTGCCAGGACGAGCCCGACTTGCCCTTGACCAGCAGGGTGACGTCCTTGCCCTGCACCACGGTCGCGATGGGCACGCCCTTCCAGCTCGCGGTCGACCCGGTGACCGTGAGGGCCTTCTTCCCGACCTTGCGCTTGGCGAGAGCGGTGGCGACAGGTCCACCGGCCGGGACCTTGCCCCCGAGGTAGACGGTCGTCATGACGGTGAGCAGGTCCGCGGGCAGGCCCTTGCCGCTCACGCGGGGCGGGCCGGGCGTCGCGGCAGTGGTCGGGGACGTCGTCGTGGACGACGAGGCGGGGGCTGCCTTCTTCTCGTCCTTGGTGCAGGCGGCGAGCGTCAGCGGCGCAGCGAGCAGCCCGAGCAGGACCGAACGACGGGGCAGGGAGTCACGCACGGAGTCGGAAAGGGAGGGAGGAACCACGCGCAACAGGGTACGGCGCGACGCCGTACGGCCTGCGCACGCCGACCTCCCCGCGCGTCCGGCCGGCACGGCGGTGGCCCGAGCACGGCGGTGGCCCGAGCACGGCGGTGGCCCGAGCACGGCGGTGGCCCGACCCCCTGGGGTCCAGCCACCGGTGCCCGCCGGGCGCGCGCCGGCGGGGTCGTGCGGGTGGTGCAGGTCAGGCGGTCACTTGACCTTGTAGATCGGCTGGGTCTGCACGTTGAGCTGGTCCATCTTCACCTTGGCCGCCTTGCTCAGGGACTTGTCCGTGATGCGCAGGACGTCGAAGCCCTTGCCGAGGTCGGAGGAGTAGACGTGGCCGTTGTAGTAGTAGGACGACCACGTGCCGCCGCCACCACCTGCCGGGCCCGCCGGGCCGCGCTCGAAGTACCCGATCTCCTTGGGGTTGGAGCTGTCGGTGAAGTCCCAGAAGCTCGTGCCGCCCATGTACCAGGACTGCACCATGACGTCACGGCCCTCGACGGGGATCAGCGAGCCGTTGTGGGCGACGCAGTTCTCGGAGTCGAACTGGTGGCGCTGGATCTTGTAGTACGACTTGAAGCTGAGCTTGTTGTCCTTGCTCAGGTCGTAGATGCCGTTGGCGCCACGGTTCGGGCCGATCGCCGCGTTGCAGGTGGCCGCGCCGCCGCCGCCGAGCTCGTCCGTGAAGACGACCTTGGTGCCGGCGTTGTTGAACGTCGCCGAGTGCCAGAACGCGAAGTTCGTCGTGTCACGCACGCGCTCGACCACCTTGGGCGCGACCGGGTTCTTGATGTCCAGGATGATGCCGTCACCCATGCACGCACCGGCCGCGATGCCCCTGGCGGGGTTCACCGTGATGTCGTGACAACCCGAGGTGTTGGTGTAGCCACCGTCGGGGAACAGGTTCGGCTCGGCCACGACCTTCGCGGTCGTCGGGGCCTTCTTGGGCACCTCGATGATCGTGATCGAGTCGTGCGGCGGCTTGCAGTCCGGGAACGTCTCGTTCGGCGAGTAGCTCGACACGTAGAGGACGTCGGCCTTCTTGCCGGGGATCAACGAGTGGGTGTGCGAACCACACGACGTCTCGACCGACTTGATGTACCTCGGGTTCTTCACGTCCGAGATGTCGAAGATCTTGATGCCCTCCCACGACTCCTTGATCGTCGCGGACTGCGGCACCGAGGTGCAGGAGTTGTCCGACCGCGAGGAGTCGGTCGACAGGTAGAGCAGGTCTCCCGAGACCGTGATGTCATTCTGCGCGCCGGGGCAGCTGACCTGCGCCACCATCCGCGGGCTGCTGGGCTTCTTCACGTCGTAGATGACGAAGCCGTTGTAGTTGCCGACGAACGCCATGTCGTCCTGGAAGGCGATGTCGGTCCCGGTCGCGCCCGCGAGGGGTCCGCTGCTCGGGAGGTTGATCAGGTGTTCGACGTTCTGGCTGCGCCCGATCTCGTCCGGTCCCAGCTGGGTGCCGGACTTGCCGACCCCGTCCGCGGCGAATGCCGCAGTGGCCGGGATGGTGAGGGCGAGCGCGGCGGTGGTGCCGAGCACCATGTGACGCATTCTCATCTCGCAGGCTCCTGCCGTAGAGGCGTCCGCTCCGACGCCCCTTCAGCGGCGGAATCACGACGTTCCGACCACCCTGCCCGGGGCCGTACCCGCATCACAAGGGTGCTTTGTCCTGCTTCCGGTAAAAAATTGCGGTTAGGGTGAGGCGATGAGCAACCAGTGCCACGAGGCTCTTCGTCGTGCCCGCACACCGCGACCCGGCCGCTCGCGCAGCGCTGCCGCCGCCGGCCTCGTCCTGGGCGCAGCACTCGTGCTGTCGGGCTGCTCGGCCGACGCGCAGACCCCCGCCACGACGGCGACCTCCCCCACGGCCCCGGTCCTGCAGCCCGGTGCCCCGGGTGAGCCGAACGCCTCGCTGACCGGGTCGGCAGCGCTGCCCACGACACCGGGCAAGGTGCTCGAGGCGGACGTCCGCTTCATGCAGGACATGATCGTCCACCACGCCCAGGCCATCGTCATGGTCTCGCTCGTGCAGGACCGGCTCTCCGACGGCCAGGTGAAGTCGCTCGCCGCCCGCATCTCCGACGAGCAGCGTCCCGAGATCGACGCGATGGCCAAGTGGCTCGAGGGCAAGAACCAGAGCGTCCCGCCCCAGGCCGCCAACCCCGAGTACGGCGCCGGCGCCGCCCACGACCACGGGGCGATGCCCGGCATGGCGACGCAGGCGCAGCTCACCGAGCTCTCCGAGGCGACCGGACGCGAGGCCGACACCCTGTGGCTGCGGCTGATGACCGCCCACCACGAGGGGGCGCTCGCCATGGTGGTTCAGCAGCACCGCGACGGCACCGACGAGGTGGTCACCCAGCTCGGCGACGAGATCCACGTGACCCAGTCGGTGCAGATCGGCTACATGAAGGAGATGCTCGACCGCCTGACCTGACCCGCGGCAAAGGGATCAGGACACGATCAGCACGGGGTCAGGAAGGGATCGGGCCGCTGATGACCACCGCGCCCCCGGGGTCGACGACCTCGAAGCGTGCGGCGTCGGCGAGCAGCACCGAGGAGTTCATGCTGCAGACGACCTTGCGCCCGGAGACCCCGAGGAACGCACCGGCGTCGTACTCCCTGCCCGCATCGTCGATGACCATCACGTCGTAGGCCTCCCCCGCCGGCAGCCCGGTGGCCTCGAGCTTGAGCTCGACTCCCCAGGTGTGGTCGACGAGGCCGGCGACGGCCTGCACCCCCGAGGCCGCCTGCACCTGGGGGACGGCGATGACCGTGGGTCCCGCCGGCGCGTCCTGCCCCGAGGTCAGGGCGAGGACGAGCGCGGTGGCTGCAGCAGCACCGACGAGCGCGCCGGCGACCGCCGGCACCCAGCGTCGGCGGGCGGCGAACCGCGGGTGGGCTGCACCCTCGACCGGGGCCGCCACGAGGCCGACCGGGGTGGAGCCCTGCAGGGCGAGCGCCCGGGCGATGCGGTCGTCCAGGGCGGGCGGCGGCGCCACGTCGGAGGCGACGATGCGGTCGGGGTCGACCTGGCGCAGGGCGGGCACCAGGGGGGCCAGCTCGGCCACCTCCGCCCGGCACTCGTCGCACCCGGCCAGGTGCGCTTCGAGCTGCACACGCAGGTCGTCGTCGAGCTGGCCGAGGACGTAGGCGCCGATGGCCTCACGAAGCTCTTCGTGCGTCGGGTTCATCGCTCGACCTCCAGGGTGGTGATGGCAGTTCTCAGGTTCTTCAGCCCGTGGAACACCCGGCTGCGCAGGGTGCTGACCGACACGCCCAGCTCGGCCGCCACGTCGTCGTACGGCCGGTCGCGCAGGTAGGTCTCGACGATCGCCGTGCGGTGGTCGGCGCTGACCTGCCCGAGGGCCCGGGTCACGAGGTCGGCGTCCGCGACGCGCTCGGACGGATCCGGGGCATGGGCGGGCCCGGTGGCTGCGACGTCGAGGCGTTCGGTCATCGGCGGGACTCCTCCGGACTGGGGCTGGGTGTCGACCGGGACCGGCGTCCGCGACCGCGCGGCGTACTGGTCGCGGACCACGTTGCGCAGGATCGCGAACAACCACGTGCGCAGCGACCCGCGTGCCGGGTCGAACCTGTCGGCTGCACGCCAGGCCCGGACGATGGTCTCCTGCACCGCGTCCTGCGCGGTCGCGTCGTCACCGAGCCAGCTGAGCGCAGCCCGGTAGAGCTCGGCGCCGTGGAGGGCATACCCCTGACGCGCCAGCGCCTCCCGCCCCGTGACGGGGTCGGGGGCGCCGGCGCGCGACGGGTTCCACGGTGCCACCCTGTTGCTCCTGCGCGTCGACGACTCGTCGACCGAGACTAGAGGGCGATCAGCGGGGCGGCAGCACAGTGAGGTCGGCGACGTCGATCTTCGTGAACGACCCGACACGGTGCGTGTCGCCGGTGAGCAGGTCGACCCGGTAGAGCGCGGCCTTGGACGACCCCTCCTTGCGCAGCGTCGCGTAGCCGGTGTTGCTCGTGGTCGCGCCGTCGCGCACGGTGCTCAGGATGTCGAAGCCGGCAACCGGCGAGACGTCCATGCCCAGGGAGCCGGTGAGCGAGAGCGTGCCGTCGTTGGCCGGCACCTGGAGCGCCCCCTGGTCGAGCTTGGTGTCGAGGTCGATCAGCGTCGTGCCCGTCGTCGCCTCGAGGTCGTTGTTCGTGTACCCCGCCGCCGTCACGCCGGTCGCCGCGGTCCCGGGCGTGTAGGCCAGGGTCTTGTCCTCGAGGGTCACGCCGCCGGCGTTGACGTTGTGGCGCAGGTTCTGGCCGGTGTCGCTGATGACGCGCAGGCGGTCGGCGGCCGGGTTGAAGTCGACGCCGAAGTCCTTGCCTGACAACGCGATCGTGAGCTGCGAGACCTTGGTGGCCTTGGCGTTCGACGTGTCGAGCACGTAGACACCACCAGCGTTGCCGACGCCATAGACCTTGCGGTCCTGCACACGCCAGTCGAGGCCGACGAGGCGCGAGTCACCCGAGAGCCCGGAGATGGTGCCCAGGCTGCGCGCCAGGGCCGGCACGTGCACGGAGAACACGGACAGCTTCGTCCCGCTCTCGGACAGCCCGATGGCTGCGCCGGGGAAACGGCTCTGGCTGCTGCTGCCCTGCGTGGCGGTGAGGGCCGGCGCGGCCTGGACGGGCGCAGCCTTCGGGGCGCTCGTCGGGGTGGCGGACGCCGTGGCGCTCATCCCGAATGCTGCTCCGCCGGCGAGAACTCCGGCTGCTGCGATGGCCGTGACGGTGCGGGTCGTGTGACGCATGGGGACCTCCAGGTGGGGGTGGTTTCACCGACGTCGTTGCCGGTGTCACTGGGGGTTACCGCCACGGGACCGCCTGCGTTGAAGGATCAGCGGACTTTCTTCGTCCGCACCGCGAGAGGGCGGCACCCGGTGCGGGTGCCGCCCTCTCGCGGTGCGGTATGGCGCGGGGTCACCCCCGCGCCATACCGGTCGTCACTCGGACTTGTCGCCCACCGTCTCGACGACAGGGAGCTCGATCCCGCTCGGGTGCGGCGTGCCCACGAAGGTGAACTTCGCGGCCTTGCCCTCGCCGTCGGCGTTGACGAGCACGAGCTCGCCGGCCTTCAGCTCGCCGTAGAGGATCTTCTCGGACAGGACGTCCTCGATCTCGCGCTGGATGGTGCGACGCAGCGGTCGCGCACCGAGCACGGGGTCGTAGCCCTTCTTGGCCAACGCGTTCTTGGCCTCGACGGTGAGCTCGATGCCCATGTCCTTGTCCTTGAGTCGCTTGTCCAGCTTGGCGATCTCGAGGTCGACGATCTGGACGATCTCCTCCTGCGTGAGCTGGGGGAAGACGATGATGTCGTCGACGCGGTTGAGGAACTCGGGACGGAAATGCTGCTTGAGCTCGTCCGTGACCTTGTTCTTCATGCGGTCGTAGTCGCTGCGGGTCTCCGCGCCGGCCGAGAAGCCGAGGGAGCCCTTCGAGATGTCCCGCGTGCCGAGGTTGGTCGTCATGATGATGACGGTGTTCTTGAAGTCGACCATCCGACCCTGGGAGTCGGTGAGGCGGCCGTCCTCGAGCACCTGGAGCAGCGAGTTGAAGATGTCCGGGTGGGCCTTCTCGACCTCGTCGAACAGCACCACGGAGAACGGCTTGCGGCGCACCTTCTCGGTGAGCTGCCCACCCTCTTCGTAGCCGACGTAGCCGGGAGGCGAACCGAACAGCCGCGACACGGTGTGCTTCTCGGAGAACTCCGACATGTCGAGCTGGATGAGGCTGTCCTCGTCGCCGAAGAGGAACTCGGCGAGCGTCTTGGCGAGCTCGGTCTTACCGACACCGGTGGGACCGGCGAAGATGAACGAGCCACCGGGACGACGCGGGTCCTTCAGACCGGCGCGGGTGCGGCGGATCGCCTGGGACATCGCCTTGATGGCGTCGTCCATGCCGACCACGCGCTTGTGCAGCTCGTCCTCCATGTGGAGCAGCCGCGAGGACTCCTCCTCGGTGAGCTTGAAGACCGGGATGCCGGTGCTGGCAGCCAGGACCTCGGCGATGAGCTCCTCGTCGACCTCGGCCACGACGTCCATGTCGCCGGACTTCCACTGCGACTCGCGCTCGGCCTTCTGGGCGAGCAGCTTCTTCTCGTCGTCGCGCAGGCTGGCGGCCTTCTCGAAGTCCTGGCCGTCGATGGCCGACTCCTTCTCCAGGCGCACGGCGGCGATCTTGTCGTCGAACTCGCGCAGGTCCGGCGGTGCGGTCATCCGGCGGATGCGCAACCGCGCGCCCGCCTCGTCGATGAGGTCGATCGCCTTGTCCGGCAGGAACCGGTCGTTGATGTAGCGGTCGGCGAGGTTGGCCGCAGAGACCAGCGCGGCGTCCGTGATGGACACGCGGTGGTGCGCCTCGTAGCGGTCGCGCAGGCCCTTGAGGATCTCGATCGCGTGGCTGAGCGTGGGCTCGGCGACCTGGATCGGCTGGAAGCGGCGCTCGAGCGCCGAGTCCTTCTCGATGTGCTTGCGGTACTCGTCGAGCGTCGTGGCACCGATGGTCTGGAGCTCACCACGGGCCAGCATCGGCTTGAGGATGCTCGCGGCGTCGATCGCGCCCTCGGCGGCACCCGCACCCACCAGGGTGTGGATCTCGTCGATGAACAAGATGATGTCGCCGCGGGTGCGGATCTCCTTGAGGACCTTCTTCAGCCGCTCCTCGAAGTCACCGCGGTAGCGGCTGCCGGCCACGAGCGCGCCGAGGTCGAGGGTGTAGAGCTGCTTGTCCTTGAGGGTCTCGGGCACCTCGCCCTTGACGATGTCCTGCGCCAGGCCCTCGACGACGGCGGTCTTGCCGACGCCGGGCTCACCGATGAGGACCGGGTTGTTCTTGGTGCGGCGGGACAGCACCTGCATGACCCGCTCGATCTCCTTCTCGCGCCCGATGACCGGGTCGAGCTTGCCCTCGCGGGCGGCCATCGTGAGGTTGCGACCGAACTGGTCGAGCACGAGGGAGCCCGCGGGGGTGCCCTCCTGCTGGACGCCGCCGCCGGCACCGGTGGCCTGGCCCTCCTTGCCCTGGTAGCCCGAGATCAGCTGGATGACCTGCTGGCGCACCCGGTTGAGGTCGGCCCCCAGCTTGACGAGGACCTGTGCGGCGACACCCTCACCCTCGCGGATGAGCCCGAGCAGGATGTGCTCGGTGCCGATGTAGTTGTGGCCGAGCTGCAGCGCCTCGCGGAGGCTGAGCTCGAGGACCTTCTTCGCCCGGGGCGTGAAGGGGATGTGGCCGCTGGGGGCCTGCTGGCCCTGGCCGATGATCTCCTGGACCTGCTCGCGGACCGACTCCAGCGAGATACCGAGGCTCTCCAGAGCCTTGGAGGCGACGCCTTCACCCTCGTGGATGAGGCCGAGCAGGATGTGCTCCGTGCCGATGTAGTTGTGGTTGAGCATGCGCGCCTCTTCCTGCGCGAGCACCACAACCCGACGGGCCCGGTCGGTGAACCGTTCAAACATCTCTTCTGCTCCTGCCTATCGAGTCATCCTCGATGCTATCCGTGCGACGCGCGCCCCGCGCGCGCCTTCCGCCGACCGATACCTGATCGGGACGATTCCGGCCTGCTCGTGGTGCTTGTTCGGGGAACGCCCGTGCGTGGCCGCCTGTTCCCCACCCTGAGCCGGGTCGGCTCATGTTCGCCGTGGGCGGACGGACTCCCGGTGTGGCCCACACCCCTGCAGGCTCGGTATGGCGCGCGGCCGGCCCCGCGTCATACCTCCCGAGCGGTGGGCGATCAGGCCCCCGGACCCTTCTTGCGGACCTCGTCCACGTGCTCCATCGCGGTCCGCAGCTCGGCGAGCCAGCTGTCGGACTTCTCCCCGACGAGTCGGACGCACCAGGCGAGCGCCTCGGAACGGGACTTGGCGACGCCGGCCTCGACGAGCGTGTCGAGGACGCGGCGCTCGGGTTGGCGCAGCCGCGTCATGACGGGTGCGGCCAGGTGGGTGAACATCGCCTCGGTCTCGCCGACGCGCACGCCCCACGAGACCTTGCGGCCGGAGAGGTGCTCGAGCTCGCGGGCGATCTCGATGCGGCGTTCGCGCGTGTCCTCGCGGAAGGAGGTGATGCGGCCGCGCGCGGCGATCTCGCGGGCGGTGGTGTCGTCGGCGTCGGTCTCGAGCGCGGGCTCGGCGAGGGTGCCGACGATGACGAGCTCGTCGCGGTCACGGGTGACCTCGACGGGCCCGGTGAACCAGTCGGCGGGGAGCCGACCGGCCAGCCATGCTTCTGCTGTGGTCTTGGTTGTCATGTAATGATGATTACACCGTTACAGGTGGCTGAACAGCCTCGTCCGCTCAGGGCGGAACCGGTGTCGTCAGCACAGGTTGCGCTGATCGTCGATGCGCTTCGCCTTGCCCAGCGAGCGCTCGAGGGCGTGCGGGGCGAGCACCTCGACGGCGATCGTCACCCCGACGCGGTCCTTGACCCGCGAACGGAGCTCCCCGCCGAGCGCCGACCGGCGGGCCTCGTCGACGCCTTCCGCCGCCTCGACCCGGACGGTGAGCTCGTCCATCCGGCCCGGCCGGGTCAGCACGCACAGGTAGTGCGGGGTCAGCCCGTCGATCGCGAGCAGGTGCTCCTCGACCTGCGAGGGGAAGACGTTGACCCCGCGGACGATCATCATGTCGTCGCTGCGGCCGGTGATCTTGGCCATCCGCCGGAACTGCGGGTACGCCGTGCCGGGCAACAGCGTGGTCAGGTCGCGGGTGCGGTAGCGCACCACCGGCATCGCGTGCTTCGTGAGCGAGGTGAAGACCAGCTCACCCTCCTCGCCGTCCGGCAGCACCTCCCCCGTGATCGGGTCGACGACCTCGGGGTAGAAGTGGTCCTCCCAGACGTGCAACCCGTCCTGGGTCTGCCCGGACTCCTGCGAGACGCCGGGCCCCATCACCTCCGAGAGACCGTAGATGTCCACGGCCCTCAGGTTGCTGCGTCGCTGGACCTCCTCGCGCATCTGCTCGGTCCACGGCTCGGCGCCGAAGATGCCGATCTCCAGCGAGGTGTCCTTCGGGTCGATCCCCTGCGCCTCCATCTCGTCGAGGATCGCGAGGAAGTAGGACGGCGTGACCATGATGACGCGCGGTCGGAAGTCCGAGATGAGCTGGACCTGGCGCTCGGTCATGCCCCCGCTGACCGGCACGACGGTGCAGCCGAGGCGCTCGGCCCCGTAGTGCGCACCGATCCCACCGGTGAACAAGCCGTACCCGTAGGCGATGTGGACCAGGTCGCCCGGCCGGCCACCCGCCGCCTCGATGGAGCGCGCCATCACCTCGGCCCAGGTGTCGATGTCGTCGCGGGTGTAGCCGACGACCGTCGGCTTGCCCGTCGTGCCGCTCGACGCGTGGATGCGGGACACCTGCTCGCGCGGCACCGCGAACATCCCGAACGGGTAGTTGTCGCGCAGGTCCGCCTTGGTCGTGAACGGGAAGCGCGCGAGGTCGGCGAGGTCCTGCACGTCGCTCGGGTGCACACCGGCCGCGTCGAAGGCGGCGCGGTAGTGGGGGACGTTCTCGTAGGCGTGCCCCAGGCTCCAGCGCAGCCGGTCCAGCTGGAGTGCCCGCAGTTCCTCGACGGTGGAGACGACGTTGTCCATGCCGCTCAACCTACGACGTCACTGCTCACCCGCCCTCGCACCGCCGGACGACCACGTCGGCACCTGACGCCCCGTTCCCAGCACACGAGGTCCGCGCCGGGCCGGAAGGTGGTCGTCGGCCGGTCGACTGTGCCGCAACCTGAGAGTTTCCCGTGAATGCCGTCGACCGGTGTTGCCCCGCCCGGATCGGACGTACGCTCCCGAAGGTGGACCGGGTGCCTGCGCCGTTGGTCGTCGACACCCCCTCGGGACCGGTGGGCGACGAGGCTCCGCCTGCCGGACGGCGCCGGCCCGCCCGCCGCTGGGTCGCCCTCGCCGCGGTCGCCGCTCTGCTCGTGGTCGCCGGGGCCGTGTTCGCCCTGACCCGCGGACCGGACGTGCCACCCCTCACGCAGGCAGACGTCCAGGAGCAGGTGCAGCAGGGCATCGCCGACGCGCAGGAGGAGGCGCGGAAGGCGCCGACGGATGCCGCGAAGGCGTACCAGACGGCGCTGCCGTCACTGGTCACGATCACGACGACCGGCGTCGGCGAGGACGACAAGCAGAACGGCACCGGTGCCGGTGTCGTCGTCAGCGCCGAGGGCACCATCCTCACCGCCCTGCACGTCGTCGACGGGGCCGACACGATCAGGGTCAGGTTCGCCGACGGCACGCAGACCACCGCCCAGATCGAGGAGCAGGAGGCCACCAGCGACACCGCGGTGCTGACGCCCGGGCGCCTGCCCGAGGTCGTCGTGCCGGCCGTCCTCGGTGGTGGCGCCCAGGTCGGCGACGAGGTCTTCCCGCTCGGTCACCCGCTCGGGCTCACCCAGTCGCTCAGCGGCGGTGTGGTCTCGGCGCTGGACCGGTCGATCAGCGTCCCCTCGGGCCAGACCCTCAAGGGGCTCATCCAGTTCGACGCGGCGGTGAACCCGGGCAACTCCGGCGGCCCGCTGCTCAACCGCGACGGCCAGGTCGTCGGCATCGTCACCGGCCTCGCCAACCCGTCCCAGCAGAACTTCTTCGTGGGCATCGGCTTCGCCGTCCCCATCGCCACGGCCGGCGGCGTCGCCGGCAGCCCGCCCCAGTAAGCCCACCACGCGCCATACGCCGCACCGCACCGCACCGAGGAGAGCCCATGGACCCGCACCGTCCCCAGCCCGGACGTCCCCAGCACCCGTTGGAGCAGGCTCTCTACGAGGTGAAGAAGACGATCGTCGGGCAGGACCTGCTCGTCGAGCGGATGCTCGTCGCCCTCCTCGCCCGCGGCCACCTCCTCGTCGAGGGCGTCCCGGGACTGGCCAAGACGATGGCGGTCAAGACGCTCGCGGAGGCGATCGGCGGCGAGTTCCAGCGGATCCAGTTCACGCCCGACCTCGTGCCCGCCGACGTCATCGGCACGCGGATCTACAACCAGAAGGACGGCGAGTTCCAGGTCTCGCTCGGACCGGTGTTCGCCAACCTCGTCCTCGCCGACGAGATCAACCGTGCGCCCGCGAAGGTGCAGAGCGCCCTGCTCGAGGTGATGCAGGAGCGGCAGGTCACCATCGGGCGCGAGACGTATGCCGCGCCGAACCCCTTCCTGGTCATGGCCACCCAGAACCCCATCGAGTCCGAGGGCACCTACGCGCTCCCCGAGGCGCAGGTCGACCGCTTCATGCTCAAGACGGTCATCGGCTACCCGACGCCCTCGGAGGAGTTCGTCGTCGTCGAGCGGATGACCTCGCGGCTCGAGCCGACCCAGCGGGTGCTCGAGCCCGGACAGCTCGTGGAGTACCAGAAGCAGGCCGACGCCGTGTACGTCGACCCGGCCGTGATCGAGTACGCCGTGCGGCTCGTCGGCGCGACCCGCAACCCCGCTTCGGTCGGGCTGCCGGAGATCGCGAAGTACCTGTCGTTCGGAGCCAGCCCACGTGCGTCGATCAACCTCGTCCTGGCCGGGAAGGCGTTGTCGTTCCTGCGCGGTCGCGACTTCGCCCGACCGCAGGACGTCCGCGACCTCGCCTTCGACGTGATGCGCCACCGACTCGTGCTGTCCTACGAGGCGCTCGCCGAGGGCATCGGGCCGGACGACCTGCTCGAGCCGATCCTGCGCGCCGTGTCCATGCCCGACGTGCCGCTGCGCGAGCGCCGTCCGCAGCAGAGCGAGGCCTCGTGGACCGCCCAGCCACGCTGACGGAGGCGACCGCCCCCGAGTCGTCCCCCCTGACCGCCGAGAAGCTCCTCCGGCGGCTGGAGTGGCGTGTCATCCGGCGGCTCGACGGCCGACTCCAGGGCGACTACCGCACGCTGTTCCGCGGGTCCGGCGTCGACTTCACCGACCTGCGCGAGTACGCCCCCGGCGACGACATGCGCCACATCGACTGGAACGTCACGGCCCGGATGGACACGCCCTACGTGCGTGAGTACATCGAGGACCGCGAGGTGACCTGCTGGCTCCTGCTCGACCGGACCGCCTCGATGGGGTTCGGCCCCGTCGACCGCCAGAAGTCCCTGGTGCTGACGGAGGTCACCACGACCCTCGCCCAGGTCCTCTCACGCGGTGGCAACCGGATCGGTGCGGCGTTGTTCGACGGCCGGATCGAGACGATCCCACCGGGACAGGGCCGCAACCAGGTCCTGCGCATCACGGCGGCCCTGCTGCGTCCACCGGCCCCGCCTGCGCCTGCCACGACCAACGGACGACGTCGTTGGCGGAAGACGAGGAGCGAGGAGGTGGCCCCCGCCGTCGGGACCACCGACCTGTCGGTGCTGCTGCGCGCGGCCCTCGGCCTGGCCCGCCGGAGGTCGCTGCTCGTGATCGTGTCGGACTTCATCACCCAACCGGGGTGGGAGAAGCACCTGTCGCTGCTGGCCCGTCGCCACGACGTCGTCGCCATCCAGGTCGTCGACCCGCGCGAGTCCGAGCTGCCCGCGGTCGGCATGGTCTACGTCGAGGACTCCGAGACGGGCGAGCAGATCTTCGTCGACACCAACGACGCGGTGTTCCGCGAGCGCCTCCACGCGCTCGCTGCCGAGCGCCAGGAAGCCCTGGAGGCAGCGGCCCGCAAGGCCGGCACGATGATCCACACCGTCGCCACCGACGACGACCTCGTCCGGGCGCTCGCCCGCATCTCCGCCCTGCGCACCAAGCAGGCGCGATGAGCTTCACCTGGCCCTGGATGCTGCTCGGCCTCGTGGCCGTGCCGCTGCTCGTGGTGGCCTACCGCGCCCAGCAGCGCCGTGGCGAATCGCGTCGCTCGGAGCTGGCAGCGATGGGGTTGGTGCCGGTGGGCGGCATACCCGTTGCGGGCGGATCTCCAGGCGCAGCAGGGGTATCCGGCGTGGGCGCCACGCGCGATCCGCGCCGGGACCGGCTGCGGCACCTCGCTCCGCTCCTCATGCTCGCTGCGCTGACCGTGCTGCTCGTCTCACTCGCCCGACCGACCGCCACCGTGGCGGAGCCACGACGGGAGGGCACGGTGATGCTGGCCTTCGACATCTCCACGAGCATGGCCGCCAAGGACCTCTCCCCCACCCGCCTCGACGCGGCCAAGGCTGCGGCGCGGACGTTCGTCGAACGTCAGCCGGCCACCATCCGGATCGGGGTCGTCGCTTTCGGGGACAGCGCCCTGGTCTCCCAGCAGCCGACGGAGGACCGCGCCGAGGTGCTCGCGGCCATCGACCGCCTCACGCCGCAGGGGGCGACCGCGGTGGGCCGGGGCATCGTGTCGTCTCTGAGCGCCATCGCGGGCAAGCCGATCGAGGTCGGCGACGAGCCGGGAGCCGGCGAGGAGGCCGACATCGGCTACTACGGCTCGGCGGCCATCGTGCTGCTCTCCGACGGCGAGAACACCACCGACCCCGACCCGCTCGAGATCGCGGACCTGGCCTCGACGGCCGGCGTGAAGATCTACACGATCGGCGTCGGCAGCCCTCAGGGGACGGTGCTCGAGGTGGACGGCTTCCAGATCTCCACCGCCCTCGACGAGGACTCGCTGAGGGCCATCTCCGAGACCACCGACGGCGCCTACTACGCAGCCGCCGACAGCGCGTCGCTGTCCAAGGTCTACAGCTCCATCGACCTCGCCTGGACCGCCCGCACCCAGGAGCGTGAGGTGACGTCGTGGTTCGCGACGGCGGCCGCGATCCTGCTGCTGCTCGGTGCCAGCGTGTCGGTCCTGCGCTCGGGACGGGTGGTCTAGATGTCCTTCGCGATCCCCTACGCCCTCATCGCCCTGGTGACGGTGCCGGTGCTGGTCGGCATCTACGTCTGGCAGCTGCGGCGACGTCGTCGCCAGGCCGTCGCGTTCTCCAGCGTGGCCCTCATCCGGGCGGCCCTTCCCCGGCAGCGGATGTGGCGTCGCCACGTGCCGATCGCCCTCGTGCTCGCAGCCCTCGCCGCCCTGGGGACGGCCTCGGCCCGCCCGCAGGTCCGCGCCGAGGTCCCCGTCTCGAGCTCCGCGGTGATCCTCGCGGTCGACGTCTCGGGGTCGATGTGCGCGACGGACGTCAGCCCCAACCGGCTCGCGGCCGCCCAGGACGCCGTCCGGTCCTTCATCGACCAGCAGGACGACCGCACGCGCATCGGGCTCGTGGTGTTCTCCGGCTTCGCGCAGGTCGCCGTGGCCCCGACCACCGACAAGGACCAGCTCAACCGGGCCGTGGACGGTCTGACGACCGGACGTGGCACGACGATCGGGGCAGCCATCCTCAAGTCGATCGACGCGATCGCCGAGATCAACCCCGAGGTCGCGCCGGCCGACACGAGCGCCTCCGGCCAGGTGCCGGGGGTGCCCGGGGGCCTGCCCGGACAGCCCGGGACCCCCGGCAACCCCGCGACCCCGGCTCCCCGGGCGACCGAGACGGCACCGGAGATCGTCGTGCTCCTCACCGACGGCGCCAACACCCGCGGGGTGACCCCCGAGGAGGCCGCTGACCAGGCTGCTGCCCGCGGTGTCCGTGTCTACCCCATCGGGTTCGGGACGACCCAGCCCACGCAGATGGTCTGCACCCGTGAGCAGCTCGGTGGCGGCTTGTTCGACGGCCCCGGTCAGGGCATGAGCGGCATCGGGCCCGGCGGACGCAACTTCCTCGTCGTCGACGAGGACGCCCTGCGGACCGTGGCCGACACGACCGGCGGCGAGTACTTCTCCGCGAGCGACGCCGACCAGCTCCAGGGCGTGCTCGAGGACCTGCCCAAGCACGTCGTCACGCAGGAGCAGTCGGTCGACGTGAGCTTCGCGTTCGCGGCCTTGGCTGCGCTGCTGCTGCTCGGCGGGCTGTGGCTCGGCGGCCGTTGGCGGTCCACCCCCGGCTGACCGATGTCGCCTGCGGGTCGGGTGCGCCCAGACCCGCCGGCTCTCAGACCCGCCGGCTCTCAGACCCGCCGGCTCTCAGACCCGCCGGCTCTCAGACCCGGTGGCGCTCGGCGTGGGCGCGGACCTTGGCACGGTTGCCGCACCACTGCATGCTGCACCAACGCCGACGCCCGCGCGGGTCGAGGAACACCCATCCGCAGTGATCGCCCGGGCACGTGCCGATGTCGGTCAGGTCGTGCTGGGTGAGCAGGTCCGAGGCGGCCCACGCCACTGCGAGCAGCGGACGCTCCAGTCCCCCACCGACCATCCAGCGGTGACCGGCGTGCGCGCCGGTGGCGCGCGCCCCTGCCACGGGCGTGAGTTCTGCGTGCGCCGCCGCCCGCAGCACGACCGTGTTCACCCCGCGCAGCGCGCTCGGGTCGGAGGGGTCGAGGACGAGGGAGTGCAGGTCGGTACGGAATCGCCTGGCGTCCTTGAGGATCGCCTCTGCCTCGGCCTTGCGGCTGCGAGCCCTTCGACGCAGGGCCGAGGCCGAGTCCGCCTCGACGAGACCCGACACGGAGGCCAAGGCGGCGAGGTGGTCGTAGGTCTTGAGGAACTCGCTCCCCTCGGGCACCGAAGGCACCTCGCCCCACCCTGCCCAGGTGTTGACGAAGTCGAGCGCCGGGTGCCCGCCGACGGCCCGTGGCAGGGCGAGCCCGTCCACCTCGAACCAGTGGGCGCCCTTGACGTGGGTATCGACCGGCGCTTGACTGCTAACCATTCAATAGATGTTATCTGGTTAGGAGAAGATCGTGCGACGACTCACCGCAACCACCGCAACCACCCTGCTCGCTGCCATCCCCCTCATCGGGGCCGGGGCCACCCCGGCCGCTGCCGGCGAGGCAGGAAGCCCGTGGACGCCATACCGGAGCAGTGACGTCACCGTCACGGCCGCCCGGTCGACGTGCGCCTTCGACGTGCGCATCTCCGTCGTGCAGGACGACGAGGAGTACCGCACCACGCAGACGTACGCCGACGGCACCCCGAAGGAGCAGCTGTTCCGCGGGACGCTGGTCGAGCGGTACACCAACGTGTCGACCGGCACGTCGGTCGTGCGCGACCTCAGCGCCACTGCGGTCTTCGCCTACAACCGCGACGGCTCACCGGCCTCACTGACATCGCTCAAGGGACCGTTCGGCGCGACCATGCCCGCCGGGAGCACCCCCGACACGGGCTTGTTCGTGCTGTCGGGCAAGGGCACCAGCGTGACGTTCAACGCGGACGGCACACGCAGCTACACCCTCGGCAGGCACGGCACCGCGGAGAACGTCTGCGACGCCATCGACTGAGAGTCGACTCGGGGCGAACGGGACCGGTCCCGGGCTCAGCGCCGCCGCTGGCAGCGACCGCACCAGAAGAGGTTGCGACCGGCCACCTCGCGCGTGCGGATCCGCGACCCGCAGACCCGGCACGGCTCCCCCTGGCGCTTGTAGACGTAGGACGTCCGCGCCGTCAGGGGATCGACCTGCCCTTCCGCGAGCTCGGACCTCACCTGCTCGACCTGCTCCGCGACGGTGACGATCTTCCCGGTCGCCACCCCGAGCGGGAGCAGGTCGACGAGGTCGAGCCAGATCGCGTCCCAGCTCGAACGCCGCAGCTCCTTGCCCGGGCGGAAGGGGTCGATCCGCTGTCGGAAGAGCACCTCGCTGCGGTAGACGTTGCCGACCCCGGCGAGCACCGACTGGTCCATCAGGAGCTCGGCGACGGTCCGCCCGCTGCGCGAGATGCCTCGCCAGGCGAGGTCGGGGTCGGGATCGGGGCGCAGCGGGTCCGGGCCCAGTCGCGCAGTCACGGCCTCGACCTGCTCGGGAGTGATGACCGCGCAGAGGTTCGGCCCGCGCAGGTCGGCGACGTGGGCGTCGGTGGCGAGCCGGAGCCGGACCTGCCCGACCACGGGCACCTCGCCGACGTAGGCGTGCTCGTCGATCGTGAACGTCCCGATCAGGCCGAGGTGGACGTGCAGACAGGCATCGCCGTCGAACTCGGCGAACAGGTGCTTGCCCCACGAGGTCGCGTGGACGAAGGTCCGACCGGAGAGCAGCGCGGCCCCGGCGGCGAACTTTCCCTGGGGGCTCGTCGCCTCGGGCTGCGTTCCCCTGTATGCAGCGTCGAGGTCGCGGGCGAGCCGGTACAGGGTGTGGCCTTCGGGCATGGGCCCATCATGCGACACCCCGGCGAGGAGGGCGCGACAGCCCCCGTGAGGCGGGCACGTCAGCCCGCCCGAGGACTCCGGGGCGCGAGCGATGACTTCCTGTCGGTGGTCGGGTCTACCTTGGCGTCCACCGGGCCGACTGACCAAGGGAGTGGCAGATGAGCCACGCACGGGGGCTCGTGCAGACCTTCCAGACCAAGGAAGGCAGGAAGAAGACCGAGGTGCGCGCCGTCGACGGCGTCGACCTCGATGTCGCCGAGGGCGAGGTCGTCGGGTTCCTCGGACCCAACGGCGCCGGCAAGACCACGACGCTGCGGATGCTGACGACGCTGCTGCGCCCCACCGAGGGCACGGCGACGGTCGCGGGGTACGACGTCGTCAAGGACTCCGAGCAGGTCCGCCGCAGCATCGGCTACGTCTCGCAGGCCGGTGGCGCGTTCAGCGGCGCCCGCGCCGGTGACGAGGTCGTCGACCACGGGATGCTCTACGGCATGAAGGGCGCCGAGGCCGAGCGCCGGGGCAAGGAGCTGTTCACCCAGCTCGACCTCGACGGGCTGTGGACCCGGATGCCCAAGAACATGTCGGGCGGGCAGCGTCGCCGCCTCGACATCGTCATGGGCCTGATCCACGAGCCGTCCCTGGTCTTCCTCGACGAGCCCACCACCGGCCTGGACCCGCAGGCGCGGGCCAACCTCTGGGAGCACATCGCCGACCTCCGGCGTCGGCGGGGCGCGACCGTCTTCCTCACCACGCACTACCTCGACGAGGCCGACGCCCTCAGCGACCGCATCATCATCATCGACCACGGAACGATCGTCGCGGCCGACACCGCCGACAACCTCAAGGCCCAGGTGGCCGGGGACCTCGTCGACCTCGAGGTCGCGGACGCCGAGCTCGTCCAGGCTGCGGCCCAGCGGCTCGACTCGATCGCCGAAGCACCCCGCCACGGGCTCCAGGGCGTCGAGATCGAGGGCAACCACGTCCGCGGACGCGTCCAGCGGGCCGGCAAGGCCGTCCCAGGACTGCTGCGCGACCTGCACGACGCCGACATCGACCTCGAGTCCATCGAGGTGCACCGCCCGACCCTGGACGACGTGTTCCTCACCCTGACCGGGCGCTCCCTGCGGGACGCGGCCGACGCCACCCCCGCCGGGACACCCGGCACCGCGACGAAGGAGAACTGACATGAGGTTCTGGCGCGAGTCCTACATCGTCTTCCGACGGCAGCTGCGGATGAACCTGCGCAACCCCGCCTGGGTCATCATCGGGCTGCTCCAGCCGATCCTCTACCTGCTGCTGTTCGGCCCCCTCCTCAAGCCGCTCATCAGCCAGTTCGGCGCGACGAACGCCTACACGTTCTTCGTCCCGGGCATGCTGGTGCAGCTCGGCATCTTCGGGGCGTTCTTCGCCGGCTTCAGCCTGATCGGCGAGTGGCGCGAGGGCGTCATCGAGGCCGAGCGGGTGACCCCCGCCAGCCGGACGGCCCTGCTGGTCGGACGCCTCGTGCGCGACATCCTCCAGCTCCTCCTCCAGGCGCTGATCCTCGTCGCCCTCGGGTACGCCATGGGGATGCGCGGCTCGGCCAGCGGCATGGTCTTCGGCATCCTGCTGACCTTGCTCGTCGGCGGGGCCTGCGCGGCGGCCTCCAACGCCCTGGCGCTGACCACCAAGAGCGAGGACGTCATGGCTCCGGTCATCAACATGGTGATGATGCCGGTCCTGCTGCTGTCCGGGATCCTGCTGCCGATGACGATCGGGCCGAAGTGGTTGCTCGACGTGTCGGCGTGGATGCCGTTCCGGTGGGTCGTCGACGCGGTGCGGACGGCCTTCTCCGGCGACTTCGCGACCTCCCCCATGATCTGGGGGACGGCCTGGGCCGCTGCCCTCTTCGTCCTCGCGGTCGCCTGGGGCACGTCGACCTTCCGCAAGGAGAACGCCTGACCCTCAGGGTTCTGCCTGCCCGGGCAGCAAGGAGGGGTATGCCGCGTGGTCACCACGCGGCATACCCCTCCTTGCTGCCCGGATCAGTCGGCGGTGACGGTGCCCTGGTGGTGGCGCACCTGCCAGCGGCCGCCCTCGCGAACCCAGACCGAGCTGCGGTGGGCGCGGCGGGTCGGGGTGACCGAGTCGTAGGTGACGAGGACGACGCCCGGCGCCAGGGCCGTGGTCACGACGTCGACGGCCTTGATGTCCACCGGGCCGTCGGCTGCCTCGGCCTCCATCATGTCGAGGATCGACTCGCGGTCCCAGACGACACCAGAGGCACCGAACTCGTGGAAGTCCTTGTGCAGC
Organism: Pedococcus aerophilus; assembly: GCF_039532215.1. Classification (NCBI taxonomy): domain Bacteria; kingdom Bacillati; phylum Actinomycetota; class Actinomycetes; order Micrococcales; family Intrasporangiaceae; genus Pedococcus; species Pedococcus aerophilus. Next base: position 1,659,762 of record NZ_BAAARN010000001.1, read on the forward strand.
AACAACATGGCTGAGGTCCGGTCACCGCGCACCGCTCCGTGGAGCAGGGCGAGCTCACAGTCCTTGACGATGTCGCAGTCGTCCTGCGTGGGCATCTCGGTCGTGGTGGACGTGGGCACGTCAGCTGGCCTTCTTCGCGGTCTTCTTGGCAGCGGCCTTCTTGGTGGTGGCCTTCTTCGCCGCGGTCTTCTTCGCCGCCGGCTTGTCGTCCGACGTGGACTCGCCGCGCGCGGCCTTGGCCTTGTCGACCGATCGCTTGAGCGCAGCCAGCAGGTCGACGACCTCGCCGGACTCGTCCTTGGACTCCTCGGCGACCTGCACCTCGCCGCCCTCGACCTTGGCCTTCACCAGGGACTGGAGCGCGGTGGCGTAGTCGTCCTCGTAGTCGTCGGGCACGTAGTCACCGGCGAGCTGCTCGATGAGCAGGTCGGCCATCGCCAGCTCCTGCTTGGTGGCCTTGCCGTCGTCGTCGAGGTGCGCGAAGTCGGGCTTGCGGATCTCGTCCGGCCACAACATCGTCTGCATCACGATGACGCCCTCGCGCACACGCAGGACGGCCATCGTCATCCGGGTGCGGATGGAGACGGAGACGACCGCCATGCGGTTCTCTTTCTCCAGGGCGTCACGGAGCAGGACGTACGGCTTGGTCGACGCCTTGTCGGGCTCGAGGTAGTAGCACTTGTCGAGCAGCATCGGGTCGATCTGGTCGGCGGGGACGAACTTCTCGACCGCGATCTCCTTGGAGCTCTTGGACGGCAGGTCCTTGAAGTCCTCGTCGGTGAGCACGACCATGTCGCCGTCCTCGGTCTCGTACCCCTTGGCGATGTCGTCGTAGGACACGACCTCGCCGTCGATGCTGCAGATCCGCTGGTACTTGATGCGTCCGCCGTCCTCACGGTGCACCTGGCGGAACTGCACGTCGTGGTTCTCGGTGGCCGAGTAGAGGCGGATCGGCACGTTGACCAACCCGAAGGAGACCGCGCCCTTCCAGATCGCACGCATCGCACACCCTCCTCGTCCCGGGTCGCCTTCCGCGACAGACCCTCCGCGACAAACCCTATGCGTCAGGATGGCCCCATGCGCCCCATGCTGGCCAGCCCGGCCACCGCGATCCCCCACGGCGAGGGATGGGTCCACGAGGTCAAGTGGGACGGCATGCGGGTCCTCGCCGACATCCGCGACGGCCGGCTCACCCTGACCTCGCGCACCGGCAACGACGTCACCGCCAGCTACCCCGAGCTCGCCCCGCTGGCCGACGCCTACGACGACATGCTGCTCGACGGTGAGGTGGTGGCCCTCGACGGCGGCCGACCGTCGTTCGGGGCGCTCGCCGAGCGGATGCACGTGAGGGACCGCCGCAAGGCGGAGCGGCTGGCCTCGGTGCGACCGGCGACGCTCATGGTGTTCGACCTGCTGCGTCTCTACGGTTCCGACCTCACCTCCCAGCCGTTGTCCGCACGCCGCGAGCTGCTCGAACGGCTCGACCTCAAGGGCCGGCACTGGCAGGTCCCGCCGGTGTACGACGACGGCGAGGAGCTCTTCTCCGCGACCCTCGAGCAAGGGCTCGAGGGGGTCGTGAGCAAGCGGCTCTCCGCGCCATACCTGCCCGGTCGTCGCTCCACCGACTGGCTGAAGTCGCCCCACAAGCTCACCGTCTCGGCCGTCGTCGGCGGGTGGCGTCCGGAGGTGGGGACCACCGACCGTCTCGGGGCGGTGCTGCTGGGGGTGCCCTCCCCGCAGGGTTGGCGGTATGCCGGGCGGATGGGTTCGGGGATCGCCGGCAAGGCCCAGCGGCAGCTGGCAGAGCTGCTCCTGCCGCTGGGGCGCGGCACGTCGCCCTTCGTCACGGAGGTGCCGCGCATCGATGCCGACGGGGCGTTCTGGGTGGAGCCCCGCCTCGTCGTCGAGGCCCGCACGCTCGAGGTGACCAAGGACGGGCGGCTGCGCCAGCCGGCCTACCTCGGGGTACGCACCGACCTGACGCCGCAGGACCTGTTGGGCGAGGTCGGGCCCGTCGAAGGAGGTGCCGACGATGAGTGAGACCACGTCGGTGGTCGTCGAGGGTCGCAAGCTCAAGCTCAGCAGCCTCGACAAGCTGCTCTTCCCCTCCACCGAGACGACCAAGGGCGAGGTGCTCAACTACTACGCCCAGGTGGCCGAGGTCCTGCTCCCCCACCTGGCCTCGCGGCCGGTGACCCGCGTGCGGTGGCCGCACGGCACCGGTGACCAGAGCTTCTTCGAGAAGAACGTCCCGTCCGGCGCCCCGTCGTGGCTCCCGCGGGTCCGCATCGACGACGTGACCTACCCGCTCGTCGAGGACCTGGCCCAGCTGACCTACCTGGTCAACCTCAACTCCATCGAGCTGCACGCGCCGCAGTGGAAGGTCGACGACGAGGGCACCAGGCACCACCCCGACCGGCTCGTCATCGACCTCGACCCCGGCACCGGTGCAGGGCTGCGCGAGTGCGCGCAGGTCGCCGTCATGGTGCGCGACAGGTTGGCCGAGATCGGCCTCGAGATGTTCCCGGTCACCAGTGGCAGCAAGGGGATGCAGCTGTATGCAGCGCTGTCGGGAGACCTGTCCTCCGACCAGACCCGCGACCTCACGCAGCAGCTCGCGCAGGAGCTCACGAAGAAGCACCCCGAGCTCGTCGTGTGGAAGATGACCAAGTCCTTGCGGCCGGGGAAGATCTTCCTCGACTGGAGCCAGAACGTCGCAGCCAAGACGACGATCTGCCCGTACTCGTTGCGGGGCAAGGAGACTCCCACTGTCGCGGCACCGCGCACGTGGGACGAGGTCGAGGCGGGAGCCGCCGGGAAGAAGCTCGAGCAGCTGATGTTCGACGAGGTCCTCGACCGCCTCGACGCCGACGGCGACCTCGTGGCCGCCCTGCTCTGAACGCATCCGCCCCAGACGAAAGGGTCAGTGGCGGCGCAGGCGCGGGCAGCCGGCGCACTCGTGGGTGCCGGGCACGGCATACAGGTAGCAGCAGGAGGCACGCTCCACGGGAGGCCGCCGGCGCAGCCTGGCCACCGCCATCGCCCACAGGTCGTCGACCATGGCGAGCCGCTGATGGCGTCCGAGGTTGACCCCGGGGTGGTAGTTCTCGGCCAGCTCGCGCCCGGCGTCGACATAGGCCCGCCGCGCCGCCTCGAGCCGCTGCGCGGGGTCGGCGACGAGCTCGCCGGCCGAACGCACCTGGAGGGTCGTGGGGTAAGCCGCGGAGGGCTCGACCGCGAAGCTCAGGCCGGCCGAGCGGGGGTCCAGCACCCACGCACCGGCGATGGCAGCCGTCGCGCCGAGGGTCGCCGGGAGCTCCAGGCACCACTGGAGCACGAAGGCCGCCGGCATCGCCGGCGGGGGCGGTGAGCGGTAGTAGCGCTCCGTGGCGGTGGTGAACGCCGCTCGCCATGGGCCAGTGGGATCGCCGATCTCGCCACCGGGTGCACCGGCCGATGCTATCCGTGTCCAGACCAGGGAAAGGTCCGGGGAATTGTCGTCCGCGCCCACCAGCTGCCAGAGCAGGTGTGGTTGCACGACGCGGACGAAGTGTTCCAAGGAGTTATTCATGACATCGCCGCAGGTCACAGGTCCGAAGACGGGCAGGTGCGGGCCGACCCCGCACCTGCCCGTCGACGTGAAAAGCCGTGACGTGCATTCCGACCGTCAGGGCCGGATTCAGTGGGCCTTGTCGTAGGCGGCCTGGACCTCGGCCGAGATGCGACCGCGCTCGCTGACCTTGTGGCCATTGTTGCGCGCCCACTCGCGGACGTCGGTGAGGTCCTTCTTGCCACCGGTGGAACGGGGCGCCGACTTCGCACCGGAGCTGCGACGACCACCCGAGCGGCGGCCGTGCCCGACGTACGGAGCCAAGGCCTCCCGCAGCGCGGTGGCGTTGGCGGTGGTGAGGTCGATCTCGTAGGAGACGCCATCGAGGGCGAACGTCACCGTCTCGTCGGCGGGGCTGCCGTCGATGTCGTCCTCGAGAACGATGTTGACGCGTTGAGCCATCGTGAATTCCTTTCGGGGTTTTGACACAGGGGTCGTCCCAAAAAGTATTCGCTATTTCGCCTCAAGGCAAAGACACACCCTCAACGAGAATTGTCGACCGGCTCCGCGGGAGGAGAATTGTCGCCATTCTCCGGGTGCGCCGCATCCCACTGGGAATGCGCGAGACGTTCCTTCCGGTCGCCCTCGATCATGTTCTTGATGACGAGGTAGAACAAGAATCCGACACCCGCCGAAGGAATGAGGGCGGCGATGTAGGGCCAGATGTTCATCGAGAGACCTCGGGCTTCAGGTGCGGGAAGAGAATGGTCTCGCGGATGTTCGCATCCGTGAACAGCATGACCAGGCGGTCCACACCGAACCCGAGGCCGCCCATCGGCGGGGCGCCGTACTCCAGCGCCCGCAGGAAGTCCTCGTCGAGCTGCATCGCCTCGGGGTCACCCCCGGCGGCCTTCACGGACTGGGCGGTGAGAACCTCGCGCTGGACGACCGGGTCGATCAGCTCGGAGAACCCGGTGCCGCGCTCGACACCGCCGATGATGAGGTCCCACGCCTCGATGAGGCCGGGCTCGCTGCGGTGCGGTCGGGCCAGCGGCTGGGCGATCGCCGGGTAGTCGCACAAGAACGTCGGCTGCAGCAGGCCGGGCTCGACCAGCTCACCGAGCAGCTCGAGGAACACCTTGTCCTTGTCCCAGGCCGGGTCCACCTCGACGTCGTGCTTGGCGGCGTACCCGCGCAGCGTCTCCACGTCGGTGTCGATGGTGACGGTCTCGCCGACCGCCTCGGACACGCCCTGGTAGACCGGCAGCCAGCGCCACTCGCCGTCGAGGTCGACGGTGCCTGCGGCGGTCTCGACCTGCCGCGACCCGAGTGCGTCGGCGACCCCGAGGAAGATGTCGCGCATGAGGGCAGCGATCGTGGTCTGGTCGCCGTACGCCTGGTAGGCCTCGAGCATGGTGAACTCGGGGCTGTGGGTGGCGTCGACGCCCTCGTTGCGGAAGATGCGGCCCATCTCGTAGACCTTGTCGACACCGCCGACGACAGCCTTCTTGAGGTTGAGCTCCAACGCGATCCGCAGGGTCATCTCCTGGTCGAACGCATTCATGTGGGTCTTGAACGGGCGGGCCGCAGCGCCACCGTGGATGAGCTGGATGATCGGCGTCTCGACCTCGAGGTAGCCCTGGCCCTCCAGGACGTGGCGGATCGAGGAGAGGACCTGCGCCTTGGTGCGGACCATGTCGCGGGCCTCCTGCCGCACGATGAGGTCGGCGTACCGCTGGCGGACCCGCGACTCCTCGGACAGGTCCTTGTGCAGCACGGGCAGCGGGCGCAGTGCCTTCGACGCCATCTCCCAGCTGGTGGCCATGACGGACAGCTCGCCGCGCCGGCTGCTGATGACCCGTCCCCGGACGAACACGTGGTCACCGAGGTCGACGTGCGCCTTCCAGTCGGCGAGCGCCTCCTCGCCGACCTCGGCCAGGCTGAGCATGACCTGCAGCCGCGTGCCGATCCCCTCCTGGAGCGTGGCGAACGCGAGCTTGCCGGTGTTGCGGATGAAGATCACGCGACCCGCGACCCCGACGACGTCCTGGGTCTCCTCGCCCGTCCCGAGGTGGCCCCACTGGTCACGGACCTCGCCGAGGGAGTGCGTGCGTGCCACCGTCACGGGGAACGCCTGCTTCCCCTGCGCCAGCAACCGGTCGCGCTTGTCCCGGCGCACCTGCATCTGCTCGGGCAGGTCGGCCTCGGGAGCGGTGGCGTCGGTGGGGTTGGCGGAGGTGGCGCTGGGGGTTTCACTCACCCGCAAAGGGTACCCAGCGCCATACAGTGCCCCGCATGGCGGGGAACGCGCACGGGGGCGAGTGGACGGCACCGTTGCCGGTGCGGCGGATCGAGCGCAGCCGCTATGCCGCCCTCCCGGAGGACCGGTGGCCGCTCACCATCCCCGCGGTGGCGGCGCTGCTGCGCGACGGGGTCGACCTGGGGCCGGCCACGATCGTCGTCGGGGAGAACGGGGCCGGGAAGTCCACGATCATCGAGGCGGTCGCGATGGCGTTCGGGCTGTCGCAGGAGGGTGGCTCGACCGGTGCCCGGCACAGCACCCGGGCGACGGAGTCTCCCCTGCACGAGGACCTGACCCTCGTCCGCGGCGCCGGCGCCTCGAGGTGGGGCTACTTCCTGCGCGCCGAGACGATGCACGGGCTCTTCAGCTACCTCGAGGACCACCCCGCCTCGTCGGGCGGGGATGCCGGCGGCCTGCACGACGAGCCCGACTTCCACCGCCTGAGCCATGGGGAGTCGTTCATCGGGATGCTGGCGACGAGGCGCTTCGACGGCGACGGCTTCTTCGTCATGGACGAGCCCGAGGCGGGGCTGTCGTTCTCCGCCCAGCTGTCGCTCGTGGCGTCGCTGGCCGAGGCAGTCGCCGCACCCGGGCGGCAGGTGCTCGTGGCGACGCACTCGCCGATCGTCGCGAGCCTGCCGGGGGCGAGGATCCTCCAGCTCGACGAGTCCGGCATCCACGAGGTGGCGTGGGAGGACCTCGACGTCGTCGAGCACTACCGCCGCTACCTCGAAAGCCCCGGGCGCTACCTGCGCCACCTCCTCGACTGACCCCCGCCGACACCCCAGCAAAACGGTGGTTGCTCGACGAGACGGGCGCCATGTCCGCCGTTTCGTCGAGCAACCACCGTTTCGCGGAAGGTCGGTCGGTCTGTCGGCCCGGCCGGGTCAGACGAGGTCGAGAGCGAGGTCGAGGATCGGCGACGAGTGGGTGAGGCCGCCGACGCTGAGGTAGTCGACGCCGGTCCCGGCGTACTCGCGGGCCACCTCGAGCGTCAGCCCGCCGGTCGCCTCGAGCTCGACATCCTCGCCCGTGGCGCGGACCGCCTCGACCGTCTGGCGCAACAGGTCGACGGACATGTTGTCGCACAACAGGAACCGCGCCCCCACCCCGACGGACTCGAGCGCCTCGGCCGTGGTGGTGACCTCGACCTGGACCGGGACCTCGGGGTACCGGGCCCGCACCGCGGCATACGCCTCGGCGAGCGAGCCGGCCGCGATCTTGTGGTTGTCCTTGATCATGGCCACGTCGTGCAGGCCCATCCGCTTGTTGGTACCGCCGCCTGCGCGCACGGCGTACTTCTCCAGCGCGCGCAGCCCGGGCGTCGTCTTGCGGGTGTCGAGCACGGTCGCCCCGGTGCCCTCGAGCTGCTCGGCCCAGAGGTGGGTGTGCGTGGCGATGCCGGACAGGCGGCAGACGATGTTGAGCATGGTGCGTTCGCCGACGAGGACGACCTGGGTCGGTCCCTCGAGCGTCGCGACGACGTCACCGCGGACGAGCCGGTCACCGTCCGCGCGCTGGAGGGTGGTGCGGACCGGCGCGAGACCGAGCCGGCTGGCCACCTCGTCGAAGACGAACGGGACGACCGGTATGCCGCCGAGCACACCGTCCGCGCGCGCCACGACGTGCGCGGTGCTCACCTGGTCCGTGGGGATGGTGGCCGAGGTGGTGACGTCGACGCCGTCCGAGCCGCCGAGGTCCTCGTCCAGCGCGGTGCGCACGACTGCGAGGGCGGCGGACACGGGGAAGTCCAGGTCGGTCATGCGAGGTCCTGTTCCGGGACGGGGACGAAGGTCGTCGTGACGGCGCCGTCGGCGCCACGGACGAGCAGGGTGTTGCCCCTCCAGCGCGGGTCGACCTGCTCGGGGAAGTCGGACCGGACGTGGCCGCCCCGGGTCTCCTCGCGCAGGGTCGCCGCGAGCGTGAGCGCCTGGCCGACGTGCAGGAGGTTGGTCGTCTCCCAGGACTGCGGACCGGGCTCCCCGGAGGTGGCGGCGGCGGCCAGCTCGACCAGGGCGGCCGACGCGTCGGCGAGGGAGGCCGCCGACCTGACCGCGCCGGACCCGGTCGTCATCGTCGCCTGCACCTGCACCCGGGCCGACCCGTCGAGCAGGGCGGTGTCGGCGGTCGGGGTGGCCGGGTCGGCCTGCGGTAGCTCGCCGGTCGCGAGCCGCGCGCTGATGTCGTCGGCGATGCGGTGGGCGAAGACCAGGCCCTCCAGGAGGGAGTTGGAGGCCAGCCGGTTGGCGCCGTGGACGCCGGTGCAGGAGACCTCGCCGCAGGCGTACAGCCCGTCGAGCGAGGCGCGGCCGACGAGATCGGTGCGGACCCCGCCGCTGGCGTAGTGCTGGGCCGGGGCCACCGGGAGCAGGTCGGTCGCCGGGTCGAACCCGAGCTCGCGGCAGCGCGCCACGATCGACGGGAACCGGCTCTCGAGGAACTCGCGCCCGAGGTGGCGGGCGTCGAGGAAGACGTGGTTGTCACCGGTCTCGTGCATCCGGTCGACGATCGCGCGGGACACGACGTCGCGGGGCGCGAGGTCGGCCAGCGGGTGGCGTCCCTGCATGAACCGCACCCCGTCCCGGTCGACGAGGAACGCGCCCTCGCCCCGTACGGCCTCGGAGATCAGCGGCTGCTGACCGCTCGAGCCCTCACCGAGCCACAGCACCGTCGGGTGGAACTGTACGAACTCGACGTCCGCGAGCACCGCGCCGGCGCGCAGGGCGGCAGCCAGGCCGTCGCCGGTGGCGACCGAGGGGTTCGTCGTCGCCGAGTAGACCTGTCCCAGCCCGCCGGTCGCGAGGACCACGGCCCTGGCCAGGGCGGCGCCGACGCCGTCCATCTGGCCCTCGCCGATGACGTGCAGCGTCACGCCGCACACGCGGTCGTCGCCGTCCTGGAGGAGGTCGACGACGAGCGCGTGCTCGATGACCTCGATGCCGGGGTCGTCCTGCACCGCGTGGAGCGCGGCGATGAGCGCCCGGGATATCTCCTTGCCGGTGGCGTCGCCGCCGGCGTGCGCGATGCGGTCGCGGTGGTGCCCACCCTCGCGGGTCAGCTTGAGCTCGCCCTCGTCGTCGAGGTCGAACTCCGCACCCAGGGCGACCAGCTCGCGCACCCGCTCGGGCCCCTCGTTGACCAGTGCGGTCACGGCCGGCACGTCGCAGACCCCGCAGCCGGCGACGAGCGTGTCGTGGAGGTGCTCCTCGGGAGAGTCGGCCGGGTCGAGGGCTGCGGCGATGCCGCCCTGCGCCCACTGCGTCGACCCCTCGCTGAGGACGGTCTTGGTGACGAGCAGGACGCGGTCGACGCGCTGGCGCAGCCGGAGCGCGGTGGTCAGCCCGGCGATGCCCGAGCCGACCACGACGACATCGGCCGAGGTGGTCCAGCCGGGCTCGCCGGCCACGAGCCAGCGCGGCAGGGTCAGGTCAGTCGGCATCCGGGCGACCCGTCGCGGACGGGATCGCCGGGGTGGCGGTGTCGACGTCGGAGAACACCTCGAGCGCCCGGCCGCCGGGGCCGACGAGCAGCGGCACGTTGTCGATCAGCCGTGTCGTGCCGACCCGCCCGGCGACCGCGAGCAGGGCCTCCCCGCGATACCACTCGGGGACGTCCTCGAGCGTCGACGGGTGGACCAGGACGAGGTAGTCGACCAGGGCCAGCGGTTCGCGCACCAGGACCGAGCGGGCGGCGCGTCGGATCGCCGACGGCCCCTCGGCAGCGGCGGAGGCACCGGCCCGCAGCGCGCGGGACAGGCAGAGCGCGACCTCGCGGTCGGAGTCGGTGAGGTAGGTGTTGCGGCTGCTCATCGCGAGGCCGTCGGGCTCGCGGACGGTGGGCACCGAGACCACGTCGACCGGGAAGTCCAGGTCGCGCACCATACGGCGGATGAGCAGCAGCTGCTGCGCGTCCTTCTGGCCGAAGTAGGCGCTGTCGGCACCGGTGAGGTGCATGAGCTTGCCCACCACGGTGAGCATGCCATCGAAGTGCCCCGGGCGGGCCTGGCCCTCGAGGACGTTGCCGAGGGGGCCGGCGGAGACGCGGACCCCGGGGTCGCCGTCCTGGTAGATCACGTCGGGGGTCGGGGCGAAGACGAGGTCGACTCCGGCCTTGCGGCAGATCTCCATGTCGGAGTCGAAGGTGCGCGGGTAGCGCGACAGGTCCTCGCGCGGCCCGAACTGCAGGGGGTTGAGGAAGATCGTCACCACGACGTGCGCAGCCTTGCGGCGGGCCGTCTCGATGAGGGTCGCGTGGCCCTCGTGCAGGGCACCCATCGTCATCACCACGGCGACGTCACCGCCGGTGAGGCTGGCGCGCGCGGTGCGGAGCTCGTCGCGGGTGCGGGCGACGACGGGGCCGCCCGAGGGTGCGCCCACGGCGGACGGCGTGGGGTGGGTGTCGCTCACTCAGTGCTCCTGATCGCTCGCGAGGATGTCCAGCAGGGGTTCGGCCGCCTGGGGGCGCAGGCGGCCACTGGCCAGCGCCCGCTCCGCCGTGGCCCGGGCCAGTGCCACGTAGGTCGGCCTGATGTCGGGGGTGAGGGCCTGCAGCTGGCGCAGGTGCTCGGCCACGGTACCGGCATCGCCCCTGGCCACCGGTCCGGTGAGGGCTGCGTCACCCGCCCGGAGGGAGTTGTCCAGGGCCGCTGCGACGAGGGGGCCGAGGACGCGGGAGGGGGTGTCGACGCCAGCTGCCGCGAGCGCCTGGAGCGACTGGGCGACGAGGGTGACGAGGTGGTTCGCGCCGTGCGCCAGGGCTGCGTGGTACAGCGGGCGCATCTCCTGCTCCACCCACACGGGTTCGGCGCCGATCTCCAGGACGAGGGCCTCGGCCACCGGCCGGAGCGGCTCGGGCGAGGTCACGCCGAAGCAGCAGTCGACGAGCCGGTCGAGGTCGAGCGTGGTCCCGGTGAAGGTCATCGCGGGGTGCAGCGCCAGCCCGAGCACGTGCTGCGGCAGCGCCGGCTCGAACACCTCGAGCCCGTGCCGACCGGACGTGTGGACCACGAGCTGGCCGGCCTGCCAGGTGCGGGTGCTCGCGAGCCCCGCGACGAGGTCGGCCAGGGCGTCGTCGGGGACGGCCAGGACGACGAGCTCGGCCTGCCGCACGACGTCCTCCACGGGGAGGACGGGGATGCCGGGCAGCAGCTGCTCGGCGCGGGTCCGCGAGGCCTCGCTCACGCCGGACACCGCGCCCACGCGGTGCCCCGCGCGCCGCAGAGCGGCTCCGAGGACGGCGCCGACGCGGCCGGTCCCGACCACGCCGACGGCCAGCCGTGCAGGGCGGTCGTCGGGCGAAGTCACGCGAGCACGCTACCCCCGCACCCGCCAGGCCGTGCGCGGTGCCCGACGTCGGGCCGCAGGCTTCGGCGGACCGATCCGGGCAGACCGTCCTTCTGACGGACCCGCAGGGCGCCGCGGCAGGGCTAGGTTGTCCCGGATGGCTGGGGTGGGATGGCGTGACGCGTGGCAGGACGCGTTGTACGGGCCGCAGGGGTTCTACCGGGACGAGCGGGGACCGCACGGCCACTTCACGACGGCCACGCACGGGACGGCCGGCCTGGTCCTCGCCGGTGCGCTCGCGCTCCTGGCCCGCGAGCAGGGGCTGACTCACCTGGTCGACGTCGGCGCCGGCCGGGGCGAGCTGCTCGAGCACCTCCACGTCGTCGACCCCACCCTCCGGCTGACCGGCGTCGACGTCGTCGACCGCCCGCAGGCCCTCCCGACAGCCGTCGAGTGGGTCACCTCCCCCGGCGGCCGCGACCTGCCGGACTCGTTGCGCCAGCTGTCCGGCGCGCTCGTTCTCGCCCACGAATGGCTCGACGTCGTGCCCTGCACCATCGCCCAGGTCGACCCCCGCGGCGTGCTCCGGGCCCTGGACGTCGACCCCGCCACCGGCGCGGAGACCCCGGGCCTCCCCGTCGACGGCGCCGAGCTGGCCTGGGCTGTGGCGCACTGGCCCGCGACGCGTCCCGGGGACCGCGTCGAGATCGGCCTCCCCCGCGACGAGGCGTGGGCGGCCCTCCTCGCCCGCATCCACAGCGGGCTCGCGGTCGCGGTCGACTACGGCCACCGCGGGGGTGCGCGGCCCCTGCAGGGATCGCTGGCGGCATACCGGCAGGGGCGCGAGGTGGCCCCGGTGCCGGACGGGACGTGCGACCTCACCGCCCACGTCGCGATGGACACCCTCGACCACGACGACCTGCTGGACCAGCGCACCGCGCTGCGGGGCCTCGGCGTCAGCGGGGCCACCCCGCCGTTCGCCCTGGCGGCGCAGGACCCGAAGGCCTACCTCGCCGCGCTGGAGCGGTCGTCGGCGTCGGCGGCGCTCACGGCGGCGGGCGGGTTCGGCGACTTCCTGTGGGCCGTCAAGCGCGTGGGCTGACCACCAGCCGCTCGAACCCCCTGAGAACGAACGTGGGCCGCCGCTGCGCCTGCACCACCTCGAGGTCGGGGAAACGGGCGAGCAGGGTGCGCAGCGACACCTCGAGCTCCAGTCGCGCCAGCGGCGCACCGATGCAGAAGTGGATGCCGGCCCCGAACGCCAGGTGCGGGTTGGGGTCGCGGGTCGGGTCGAACCGGTCGGGGTCGGCGAACACGGCCGGGTCGCGGTTGGCCGCACCGAGCAGCGCCGCGACCTTGTCACCGGGCTCGAGGTGCACGCCGCCGATGTCGGTCGGCTCCTTGGCGGTGCGTTCGAACAGGTGCAGCGGGCTGTCGTGGCGCAGGAACTCCTCGACCAGCCGGGCCAGGGCGGCGTCGTCCGTGACGTCGACCTGCGGGCGCTCCGGGGCGGTCAGCCACGAGTGCAGGCCGTTGCCGAACCCGTTGACGCTCGCCTCGTGCCCCGCGTTGAGCAGCAGCACGGCGGTCGCGACGAGCTCGTGGGCCGACAGCCGGTCGCTGCCGTCCCGGGCCTGGACCAGGTCGCTGAGGAGGTCGTCGCCGGGCGCCTTCGCGCGCTGCGCCGCGAGCTCCTCCACGTATGCAGCGAACTCGGCGCTCGCGGACCTCGCCTGCGCCTCGTGGTCGGGGGTGCGGTCGACCTCGTACATCCGCACGATGGCCTGGCTCCACCGCCGCAGGTCGTCGCGCTCGGACTCCGGCACCCCGAGGAGCTCGGCGATGACGAGGACGGGCAGCGGTTCGGCATACCCCTCGAGGACGTCGAACTCGCCGCTCGGCAGGTCCGCGAGCAGACCGGCCGCGAGCTCCTCGATGCGCGGGGCGAGCCGCTGGACGTGACCGCGCCCGAACGCGCCGGCGACGAGGCGTCGCAGCCGCGTGTGCTTCGGCGGCTCGCTGTCGAGGATCGAGTCGGCGTGCAGCCAGTTGAAGGTGTCCCAGTCGGCCTCCGGCGAGCGCGGGCCGAACACCCGGCCCAGGCGCCGGTCGCGCAGGACCGCACCGGCCTCGGCGTGGCCGGTGGCGAGCCAGACGCCCATACCGCTGTGCCACGCCAGCGGTGAGGCGGACCGCAGGGCGGCGAGGTGGGGGTAGGGGTCGGCGACCACCGCGGGGTCGGTGAGGTCGAGGAGGTCGGCAGCGGCGACGGGGTTCTCGGGGGGCACCACCGCAGCCTGCCGCAGCACGCAGGGTTTTGTCAGGTGCTGCCCACGCGGGCACACTTGTGGGTTGCTGACCCTCGAAAGGACCCCCTGTCCCCATGAAGCACCAGCGACTCCCCCGCACCGCCGGCGCCATCGCGACGACCGTCGCCGCCACCCTGCTCACCTCCGCCTGCGGTGGTGGCGACACCTCGGGCGCACCCGCCACGGTGACCGTGACCCCGACCGTCACCGCCAGCGCCGAGCCCCCGCCGAGCCCGAGCAGCACCTCGGAGCCGGCCGCCCCGACCAGTGACGTCAAGGGCCGCGCGTTCGACTACGGCGTCGTCACCGAGGTCAGCGAGGTCGCCGGCGTGAGCGTCGTCGAGCTCGACCGCTACACCTGGGGCGAGGTCGCCGACACCAAGCTCGCCGCCGACGGGCTGAAGTCACGGACCTTCAGGGGCAAGGCCCCCTACCGGAACCAGAACGCCGACCTCACCTTCACCGTGCCCGTCGCCGACGGGGCCCGGATCCTCTACCACCACTGCGTCGCCGCGGACCAGCCGTTGCAGACCCGCTCGGCCACGGCGAAGGAACTCGCCGACCTCGACGAGCCGGAGAACACCGTCCTGATCGCCCTCGACGACCAGGGGCGCCTGACGACCGCCGACAACATCGCGGGCTGCCCCGGCTGACGGGCCCCAGCTGGAAGGCGCAGCTGTCCGCGGGTCGGCACCCGGGCCGGCCGCGCGGCATACGGCAGACTGGCGCCATGACCACCCCCGGAGGCCGCGAGCTCACGGTCGGCCTCGGTGCCGGAGGTCTCGCCTCCGCGGACATGGTGCTCAACATCGGGCCCCAGCACCCGGCCACCCACGGGGTGCTGCGGCTGCGGATCGTCGTCGACGGCGAGCGGATCGTCTCGGCCGAACCCATCGTCGGTTACATGCACCGCGGCGCCGAGAAGCTCTTCGAGGTCCGGGACTACCGCCAGATCGTCGTCCTCGCGAACCGGCACGACTGGCTCTCGGCGTTCTCCTCCGAGCTCGGGGTGGTCCTCGGTGTCGAGCGGATGCTCGGCATGGAGGTGCCCGAGCGCGCGGTCTGGGTGCGGACCCTGCTGGCCGAGCTCAACCGCGTGCTCAACCACCTGATGTTCCTCGGCTCCTACCCGCTCGAGCTCGGGGCGATCACGCCGATCTTCTACGCGTTCCGCGAGCGCGAGGAACTCCAGGCCGTGATGGAGGAGGCCTCCGGCGGGCGGATGCACTACATGTTCAACCGCGTCGGCGGGCTCAAGGAGGACCTCCCCGCAGGCTGGCTGGGGCGCGTCGCGCACGCCGTGGCCGCCGTCCGCGCCCGGATGCCCGACCTCGAGTCGCTGATCGTCGGCAACGAGATCCTCGAGGCCCGCACCAAGGGCGTGGGGGTGCTCACGCCGGAGACCATCAACGCGTATGGCGTCTCGGGCCCGATCGCGCGCGCGTCCGGGGTCGACATGGACCTGCGTCGTGACGAGCCGTACCTCGCGTACGCCGAGCTGTTCGCCGACGGCGGCCCCGGTCGCGTCGTCACGCGGTCGGCAGGCGACTGCCTCGCTCGCCTCGAGGTGCTGCTCGAGCAGGTGCACGTCAGCCTCGACCTCGCCGAGGCCTGCCTCGACCGGCTCGGCACGCTGCCGCGCGGCCCGGTCAACGTCAAGCTGCCCAAGGTGCTCAAGGTGCCCGAGGGCGACCTCTACACCGCGACCGAGAACCCGCTCGGCTTCAACGGCTACTACCTCGTGTCCCGCGGCGAGAAGACGCCGTGGCGGCTCAAGCTGAGGTCGGCGTCGTTCAACAACGTCGCCGTCCTCGCCGAGGTGCTCCCGGGCAACCTCATCGCCGACATGGTGGCGATCCTCGGCTCGATGTTCTTCGTCGTCGGCGACGTCGACAAGTAGGCCGTCAGGTTCCGGCGGTCAGGCTTCCTGGCCGCGGTCGGGCGGGTCCACGCGGCACATGCGCTGGGTGACCATGCCGGCGACCGCGAGCAGCGCGGCGGACACGCAGAGGGCGAGCAGGCGCCACAGCAGCTCGCGGTACCCGGGCAACGACAGCTCGGCCAGCGCGTGGGCGACCTGCGCGGCATACCAGCCCAGGACCCCGGCACCGGTGAGGGCAGCGGCCTGCGCGAGGACCAGGGTGCGCGCCGCGCGGATGGGGCTGAGCGGCTTGGTGGCCTCGCCGCGCAGGAACCGGCGGACCGGGAGCCCCGCGCCGATGACGAGGACCGCCATGAGCAGCAGCAGCACCGACGAGACCCACGAGGCGGGCCCGAGGAGGGCGCCGGTGTTGAGGTAGATCCGCCACCCGATCCACGACACCGCCCCCACGACGAGGGCGGTGGCCGCGAGCTGGGCCCAGCGCAGGCCGAGGCCTTCGTTCACCACGGTCCCTCCAGCAGGTCCACGTCGGGCCCGGGCCGCACGCCGGAGGTGTCCAGCCCCGCCACGAGGTCCGCGACCCGACGCACGGAGCCGTCGACGCGCAGCACCGCCTCGGGTTCGATCCGCAGCCACGGGACCAGGACGAAGGCGCGCTCGTGCGCCCGCGGGTGGGGCAGGGTCAGGGTGGTGCTGTCCATGACGACATCGGTGTCGAACACCGGGTCGCCGTACTGGACCAGGTCGAGGTCGAGCGTGCGCGGGCCCCAGCGGACCTCGCGGGTCCGACCGTGGGCCAGCTCGATCTCGTGCAGCCCGGCGAGCAGCGACGACGGCGCGAGGTGGGTCGTGCCGGTGACGACGGCGTTGAGGTAGACAGGCTGGTCCGGTCCACCGACGGGGTCGGTCTCGACGACCGGCGAGACGTCGGTGATGTCGATGAGCCCGTAGAGCTCGACCGTGGCGTCGTGCAGGGTCTCCACCGAGCTGCCGACGTTCGAGCCGAGGGCGATGACCACGAGGGCCTGGCGCTCGCGCGAGACCCGCACCTGGACGTCGGTGAACGGGTGGCCGACCGGGGCCTGCGGCTTGTGGACGACGACCTCGACCCCCTCGACGAGCGGTCGGGTCAGCACCTTGTCGGCGATGCGGGCGGCGAGCGCCTCGATGAGGTCGAGCGACTCCCCCTCGATGAGGGCCACGACGTCCCCGGCGACCTCCGCGTAGTTGACCGTGTCGGCGAGGTCGTCGCTCGAGCCCGCAGGCACGAGGTCGACGTGCATGGTGACGTCGACGACGAACGTCTGGCCGTCCCGCTTCTCGAAGTCGAGCACGCCGTGGTGGCCGTGGGCGGAGATCCCCTTGAGGACGATCTGGTCGGTCACGGTGTCATTCTCCGTCGGTGGCGCTGTCGGTGGCGTGGTCGATCGCGGCGGTGGCCCGCAGCGCATCCAGGGTCGTCGGCACGCTGTGGACCCGGACGCCCCAGGCGCCGAGGCGAGCCGCGTGGACCGAGGTCGCCGCGGTGGCCGCGTCGCGTTCTGCCGGCGGGCGTGGCGGGACGCCGTCCGGGACCCCGATCCGGCCGAGGAAGGTCTTGCGGGAGGTGCCGACGAGGACCGGGTGGCCGAGGTCGACGACCTGGTCGAGGTGGCGCAGGAGCGTCCAGTTGTGGTGGGCGAGCTTGGCGAACCCGAAGCCGGGGTCGAGCACCAGCCGGTCGGGCGCCACCCCGGCCGCCACGAGGTCCCGCACCCGGGCCGACAGCTCGGCGCAGACGTCGGCGACCACATCGGCGTAGGCCGCCCGGGACTGCATGTCGGCGCTGTGGCCGCGCCAGTGCATGACGACGAAGGGCGCACCCGCCTGCGCCACGACCCCGGCCATCGCGTCGTCGGCCTGGCCGCCGCTGACGTCGTTGACGATCGCGGCGCCGGCGGCCAGCGCGCGCACCGCGACCTCGGCGCGCATGGTGTCGACCGACACCACCGCGCCCTCAGCGGTCAGGGCCTCGATGACGGGCAGCACCCGACGCAGCTCCTCCTCCACCGAGGGTCGCTGGGCGCCGGGGCGGGTCGACTCGCCGCCGACGTCGAGGACGTCTGCGCCCTGCTCGCGCAGCTCGAGCCCGTGGGCGATGGCGGCCGACGGCTCGAACCACTCACCCCCGTCGCTGAAGGAGTCGGGGGTGACGTTGACGACGCCCATCACGACCGGCAGCCCATCGGCGCGGCGCAGCGGCCACGAGAAGGCAGTAGTGGTGCCGGTGCCGGTGCCGGTGGAGCGGCTCACAGCCGACCCCCGATCCGGCCGAGCTTCGGCCAGGTGAGGAAGGCCTCGGCCTCGAGCGCCGCGAGGCTCACGCGCGGGAGGTCCGACGCGGCCGGATACAGGAGGAACCGCGGTTGCCAGCCGGGCTGGAACTTGGCGTTGAAGCGGTAGAGGCTCTCGATCTGGAGCCAGCGCGAGGCGAAGACCAGCACCGAGCGCCACGCCCGCAGGACCGGGCCGGCGCCGAGCTTCTCGCCGCGCTCCAGGGCCGAGCGGAAGGCGGCGAAGTTGAGCGAGACCCGGCCGATGCCCAGGGCCGGGGCGGCCTCGAGGGCACGGACGATCATCAGCTCGTTGACCCCGCCGTCAGCCGTGCTGTCGCGGCGCATGACGTCCAGCGACATGCCGTCAGCACCCCAGGGGACGAACTGCAGGAACGCGCGCACAACCCCATCCTGCCGTGCCGCGACGAAGACGCAGTCCGGGTCGGCGTCGTCGAGCAGCCGGCCCAGCGCCATGGAGAAGCCGCGTTCGGTGTCGGACGAGCGCCACGCGGCGGCGTCGGCCATCGCCAGGCGGCGCAGGCCGGGGTCGACGTCACGCACTCGCGACACCTCGACGACGTACCCCGCGCGGTCGATCCGGCTCACCATCTGCCGCACGTTGCGCATCGGGCGTCCCGCCAGGCTGAAGGTCGAGGCGTCGACCACGGCCTCGTCACCGAGCTCCAGGGCCGACATCCCCGTCTGGCGCACCCACGTGGTCCCTGCGGCCTCCGAGCAGCCGAGCACGGCCGGGGTCCACGCGTGGTCGCGGGCGCGGGCGACGAACGCCGCGATGGCCCCGGGCCAGGCCTCCGGGTCGCCCACCGGGTCTCCGCTGGCCAGCATGACGCCCGACACGACGCGGTAGGCGATGGCGGCCTTGCCCGACTCGGACCACACGACGCTCTTGTCGCGGCGGGTGTTGAAGTAGGCCAGCGAGTCGCCGTGACGGGCCATCAGCACGCGCAGCCGGGCCTCGTCGTCGTCGGTGAGCTCGGGCCGCGGCTCGGGGGTGCGCAGGGCGAGGTAGGCGGGGGCGAGCAGGGTCATCAGGCCCAGCCCCAGCAGCAACGAGCCGACGACGTCGGCGGACCGGTCCCGCGTGAAGGACAGCGGTCCGTCCGCCCCCACGAAGCCCAGGACGAGCTCCCGGGCGAGCTCACCGGCACCTGGGAAGCCGCCGACGAGCTCGCGGCGGTTCAGCCACAGGACGAGGGTCCCGGCGGCGACGGACACGACGAGCAGCACGACGAAGGCGCGCACCGCCCGCCACCGCGTCGTGGGGTCCCCCAGTGCCTGGAACTCCCCCCGCTGGGCGACGAGCAGCACCAGCCCCACGGCGGCCACGGCAGCGGCTGCCGGCTCGGTCTTCAGGGCGTGCAGGACCACCGACACGGCGAGCAGGACCACGGCGGCCCGCCACGCCCTGCGCTTGCGGCGCTTGAGCCCGTGGCCGAGGACGAGCAGGAACACGCCGGCCACCACGGTCGCCGCGGCCGCGGCGTCGGACAGTGCACCGGGCAGCAGCTCGGTCAGTCCTTCGAGGCGCACCCGCCACGTGTGCAGCAGCCCGGTGACCAGGTCGACGGCGCCGACGAGGTAGGTGAGGTTGCCGAGCAGCCGCGGGACGGTGCGCGCCGTGAGGACGGCCGGCAGCCTGGAGGGGATCCGTGCGGAGAGCGTCGAGAGGGTGGAGCGCGAGGGTTCGCCTCCGCTCACCTCTTGCCCCCGAGCAGCAGGGACATCGCCTCGGCGCGGGTCGCGGGGTCACGCAGCTGTCCGCGCACCGCCGAGGTGATGGTGCGCGAGCCGGGCTTGCGGATGCCCCGCATCGACATGCACAGGTGCTCGCACTCGACGACGACGATGACGCCCTGCGCCCCGACGTGCTCGACGAGCGCGTCGGCGACCTGCGTGGTGAGGCGTTCCTGCACCTGGGGGCGGCGGGCGAACATCTCGACGAGCCTGGCCAGCTTGGACAAGCCGGTCACCCGCCCGTCCTTGGCCGGGATGTAGCCGACGTGGGCGACCCCGTGGAAGGGCACGAGGTGGTGCTCGCACATGCTGTAGACCTCGATGTCGCGCACGAGGATCATCTCTTCGTGGTCGATCTCGAAGGTCTTGGACAGCACCTCCCCGGCATCGAGCCCGAGCCCGGCGAAGAACTCGCCGTAGGCCCGGGCCACGCGTGCCGGGGTCTCCTTGAGGCCGTCCCGGTCGGGGTCCTCACCGATCGCGAGCAGCAGCTCGCGCACCGCTGCCTCGGCCCGGGCCTGGTCCACCTGGTGCCGACGACCCTCAGTGGTCATTCGGGTTGACCTGACCACCCTCGGGGATCTCGATGGTCTGCGTCGGCGGGTGCTCCTCGGGAGCCTTGACGGCGCCGACCTCGGCGGCCTTGTCGATCGCCTCGGCGGTCTGGCGGTCGTTGCCGGCCGCCTCGAAGGAGCGGCTGCCACCGTTCTGGGCGGCCTGCTCGGCCGGGGTCAGGACGGGCGGCTGGTCGGACAGGAAGCGCGTCTCGCTCGAGAGCCACATCGGGCGCACGGGGCGCTTGCGGATCGGCGCGAAGATCGCCGCGAGCTCCTTGGCGTTGAGCGTCTCGTGCTCCAGCAGGTCCAGGACCAGCTTGTCGAGGATGTCGCGGTTGTCGTTGATGACGTGCCACGCCTCGTCGTGCGCGGCGTCGATGAGCTTGCGCACCTCGGTGTCGACGATGCCGGCGATCTCCTCCGAGTAGTCGCGCTGGTGACCCATGTCGCGACCCAGGAAGACCTCACCCTGGCTCTGGCCGAGCTTGATCGCACCGATGCGCTCGCTCATGCCGTACTCGGTGACCATCTTGCGGGCCATGCCGGTGGCCTTCTCGATGTCGTTGGAGGCACCCGTGGTCGGGTCGTGGAAGACGACCTCCTCGGCGACGCGTCCACCCATGGCGTAGGAGAGCTGGTCGAGGATCTCGTTGCGGGTCGTGGAGTACTTGTCGTCGGTCGGCATGACCATCGTGTACCCGAGTGCCCGGCCGCGCGGCAGGATCGTCACCTTCGTGACGGGGTCGAGGTGGTTCATCGCGGCGGCGACGAGCGCGTGGCCGCCCTCGTGGTACGCCGTGATCTTGCGCTCCTTGGCGGACATGATCCGGGTGCGCTTCTGCGGGCCCGCGATGACGCGGTCGATCGCCTCGTCGAGGGAGGCGTCGTCGATGAGCTTGCCGTCGCTGCGGGCGGTGAGCAGGGCGGCCTCGTTGAGGACGTTCGCGAGGTCGGCACCGGTGAAGCCGGGCGTCCGGCGGGCGACGGCCAGCAAGTCGACGCCGGTGGCCATCGGCTTGCCCTGGGAGTGCACCTCGAGGATGCGGTGGCGGCCGATCATGTCGGGCGCCTCGACAGCGATCTGGCGGTCGAAGCGGCCGGGGCGCAGCAGCGCCGGGTCGAGGATGTCGGGGCGGTTGGTGGCCGCGATGAGGATGACGTTGGTCTTGACGTCGAAGCCGTCCATCTCGACGAGCAGCTGGTTGAGCGTCTGCTCGCGCTCGTCGTGCCCACCGCCGAGGCCGGCGCCACGGTGGCGGCCGACGGCGTCGATCTCGTCGACGAAGACGATGGCCGGGGCGTTGGCCTTGGCCTGCTCGAACAGGTCACGCACACGGGAGGCACCGACACCGACGAACATCTCGACGAAGTCCGAACCGGAGATCGAGTAGAACGGGACGCCTGCCTCACCGGCGACGGCGCGCGCCAGCAGGGTCTTGCCGGTGCCGGGCGGACCGTAGAGCAGGACGCCCTTGGGGATCTTGGCGCCGACAGCAAGGAACTTGGACGGCTCGGCGAGGAACTCCTTGATCTCGTGCAGCTCCTCGACGGCCTCGTCGGCACCGGCGACATCGGCGAAGGTGACCTTCGGGGTGTCCTTGGTGGCGAGCTTGGCCTTGGACTTGCCGAACTGCATGACGCGCGAGCCGCCACCCTGCATCTGGCTCATGAGGAACCAGAACAGGCCGAGCAGGATGATGATCGGGAGGATCGACCCGAGCAGGGCGACGAAGGGGTTGGTGCCCTTGTTGTCCTGGTTGACCCCACCCGACGGCGGGTTGTCCTTGAGCAGCTGGATGAAGCCCGGGCCAGCCGCCTCGACGTACTCGGTGCGGACCTTCGTCGCGTCCTTGACGTTCTTGCCGTCGGAGTAGGACTGACCACTCTTGAGGTCGATGTCGACGACCTCGTTGTTGGTGATCGTGACCTTCTCGACCTTCTTCTCCGTGATGAGCTGCTGGGCCGCGGAGGTGTCGATGCGGGTGTAGCCACCGGAGTCGCTGAAGGAGAAGACCGTCAGCAGGATCGCGATGACCGCGACGACCCAGAACAACGGGGCCCGAAGGATGCGCTTGAAATCCATGTGTGTAGCGGGGCTGGCCGCCCCGTGCCTCCTGCTCGATCACGCTCTGGTGCCACGGCCCGGAACTGGGTGCGGCTCTCCCACGACGGTACTACCTCGCTGCTGCCGTGGTTCGTGCTGGACAACGACCCGGATGGGCCGGGTGTTCCGTCTGCCTCGCCTGCCGCGGGGGTGTCCCGAGGCACGGACGGACCGGTTCAGCCCTAGGCGTAGACGTGCGGCGCGAGGGTGCCGACGACGCGCAGGTTGCGGTACTGCTCGGCGTAGTCGAGGCCGTAACCGACGACGAACTCGTTGGCGATGTCGAAGCCGACCCACTTGACGTCGATCTCGACCTTGGCCGCCTCGGGCTTGCGCAGCAGGGTGCAGATCTCGACGGACGCCGGCGAGCGCGACTCGAGGTTGGACTTGATCCACGACAGCGTGAGGCCGGAGTCGACGATGTCCTCGACGATCAGGACGTGCTTGCCGGTGATGTCGGTGTCGAGGTCCTTCAGGATGCGCACGACGCCCGAGGACTTGGTGCCCGAGCCGTAGGACGAGACGGCCATCCAGTCGACCGGCGCGGTGCCGGGCAGCGCGCGGGACAGGTCGGCCATCACCATCACGGCGCCCTTGAGGACGCCGACGAGCAGCAGGTCCTTGCCTTCGTACTCGGCCCAGACCTCCTCGGCGAGCTCGGCGAGGCGGGCGTGGATCTCCTCCTCGGTGATGAGGACCTTCTCCAGATCGGCTCCCATGTGGGCAGCGTCCACGGCTCTTCTCCAAGTCTTGACGGGTGGGTCTCGGGTGGGTCTCAGGTGGGTCTGGGGTGGGTGTCGCGTCGGGTGCGGGGCTATTCAACCGGAGGCGGCGGACCGATGGATACCCGCCCACCGGCTCGGGTCGCGACCAGCGGTCCGGGCAGGCTGACCGGTCCCTGTCCGTGCCACCGGGTGAGGAGCGCGTCGCACGCCTCGGTATGGCGCGTGCTCACCTGCCCGGCCGGCGCACCGGCGCCGATGGCGAGCCGGCGCCATACCCGCGTGCGGACCGCCCGCGGCAGGGCGGCGAGGTCGTCCACCGACCAGGGGCCCTCGGAGAGGGCGGTGACGGCGTCGTCGGCAAGCTGGTCGAGCAGGTCCGCGTCGTCGCGGAGCTGGTCGGCGGTGCGCGCCAGGGCGGCGGACACCCCTGGACCGAGGTCGCACTCGAGGTCGACCAGGGCCCGGCGGGCCCGGACCCGGGTGAAGGCGGCGTCCTCGTTCATCGGGTCGTCCCACCAGTCGAGGCCCTCTGCGACGCACGAGGCCCGGGTCTGCTGCCTCGACACCGCCAGGAGGGGGCGGCGGTAGCGGTCGCGGGCCCGCGGCATACCGGCCAGCGAACGGGCCCCCGCGCCGCGGGTGAGGCCGAGGAGCACCTGCTCAGCCTGGTCGTCGAGGGTGTGGCCGAGGAGCACGAACCGGGCGCCGTGGCGGGTGGCGGCGTCGTCGAGCGCGCGGTATCGGGCGTCCCGTGCCGCGGCCTCGAGGCCCTCACCACCTGTGGCCACGTGGACCTGCGCCCAGCCGATCGGGGCGAGGCCCAGCTCGTCGCAGCGGGCGCCGGCCCGCCTGGCGACGGCGGACGAGTCGGGGTCCAGGCCGTGGTCCACGACGACCGCACCGGCCCGCACCCCGAGCCTGGGCGCCTCGAACGCCACGGCCGCGGCCAGGGCGAGGGAGTCCGCGCCACCGCTGCAGGCGACGAGCACGAGGTCGCCGGGCGCGCACTCCCCGAGGGCGGTGCGCACGGCGAGCCGGACGGCGGCCGTCGCCGGGTGCGGCCCGCTCACGGGCGCACCGCGGGGGCAGCCCGGCGAAGGGCGCGTCGAGTCACGCGTGGACGCGGGCGACCCACGCCGACGGCGTCTCGATCTCGGACGGCAGCGGCAGCGTCTCGGGCGACTCCCAGACGCGGTTGAAGCCTTCTGTCCCGACGGCCGCCGTGACCTCCCGGACGAACACGGCACCGTCGCGGTACTGGCGCATCTTGGCCTCGAGGCCGAGCAGGCGGCGCACGATGCGGTCCAGTCCGCCGACGCCCTGGCGACGGGCGTCGAAGCGGCTGCGGATGTGGGCCACCGACGGGATGACCTTCGGCCCGACCTCGTCCATGACGACGTCGGCGTGACCTTCGAGGAGGGACATGATGGCCGTGACCTGGGCCAGGCGGTCCCGCTGCTCGGGCGTCGCGATGAGCTCGGTGATGCCCGTGCCGCCGGGCTTGAGCGCCTCGGGGAGCTGGCGGGCCAGCCGCTGCACGGTCTCCTGCATGCTCTCCGGGTCGGGGACGAGGTCGGTGGCGAGCGAGCGCACCCGGTCGACCAGGTGGTCGCGGAGCCACGGCACCGCGGTGAACTGCACCCGGTGGGTCTCCTCGTGCATGCAGACCCAGAGCCGGAAGTCGCTCGGGTCCACGCCGAGCTCCCGCTCGACCTGGACGAGGTTCGGTGCCACGAGCATGAGCTGGGGGGTGCCACCGGGCGCGAGGTCGTACTGACCGAGGACCTTGCCGGACATGAAGGCGAGCAGGGCGCCGGTCTCCGCGCCGGTGACCCGACCGCCGATCGCCTTGGCGAGGTCGCCGGGCGCCTTCTTCTGCTTGTCGATGAGGGCGCCGAAGACCGGGTCCATCAGGGCGGCCATCGAGTCGGCATTGAGGGCGATCCAGGTGGGGCGGTCCACGACGATCGCGGCGGGCGCGTCACCGGGGGCGTGCAGCAGCGCGGTCTCGGCCACCGGTTGCTGGGCCCGGCGGGAGGCGGACCGGATCTCGGCCACGACGGCGGCGGCCTCCTGGGCCGTCACGGTGGGCCCGGCCTGCACGAGTCGGGAGCCCGTCGCCTTCGCGAACTCCCAGTCGACGTAGCTGGTGGTCGACTGCAGCGGCACGGTCATCCCCTCACGGTAGGTCAGCGGCACCCGCAGGTCGCGAGCGCCGCCACGAAGCGGTCCAACGCGGCGCGGGCGGCCAGCGTTCCGATGCTCGCCGGGACCTGGTCGGCCTGGACGACGTAGGACAGGACCCGGCCGTCGGCGTCGATCACGGTGCCGGCCACCGAGCTCGTGCCGGTGAGCGTGCCCGTCTTGGCGCGGGCGATCCCGGCGGCGGGGTGGGTGACGGCCGAGGTGAAGCGCTGGGCGAGCGTGCCGGTCAGTCCGGCGACGGGCAGCCGGGCCACGGTGTCCTGCATGGCGGGGACCGATCCGTCTGCGCCGAGCTGGAGGACGTCCGACAGGGCCCTCGGCGAGATCTTCTGTCCCGAGGACAGCCCGCTGGTGTCCTTGATGACGGCACCGGACAGGTCGACCCCCTTGGCCGTCACAGCCTTGGTCACGAACGCCACGGCTGCCGGGAACGTCGCTGCTCCCCCGGCCTTGACGGTGGCCTGGCGGGCCAGGCCCTCGGTGAGGGCGTTGTCGCTCTCGTCCAGCGCGAGGGCCAGGATGTCGCCGACCGGTGCCGACTCGACGGTCCCCAGCACCGTGGACCCCTCGGCGACGGGCTTGGTCCAGGTCTTCTCCGGAGCCAGCTCCGCGGTGATCCCCTGCCCCTTTAGCGCCGCGACGAAGGCGGCGGCCGTGGCGGCCTCGGGGTCACGCGGCGCCGGCCGGTACGGGATGGCCCGCTGCCCGGCCAGCCCGAGCATCGAGACGCCACCGGTGAAACCGGCGTCGATGTCGGCCCGCACCCAGGTGGGCGCCCAGCGCGGGCCCCGGGCGTAGCTCGTGTCGAGGCGCAGGGTGACCGTCGAGGTCCCTGCGGCCTGGAGGGCGGTGGCGACCTGGGCCGCCAGGTCGGCCAACCCGGCCCGGCCCTCGACCGCAGCAGGTCGCCCTGCACCCTTGGCCAGCATCGTGTCGCCGCCGGCCACGAGGACGATGTCGGTGGCCGACGGCCCCTGGACCACGGTGGTGGGCAGGGTCGCCCGCGGGTCGAGCGTGGTGCCGACGGCGAGGGCGGTCAGGAGCTTGAGCGTCGAGGCCGGAGTGCGGGCGACGTCGGGGGCCTTCTGGAGCAGGACCTGCCCGGTGAACGCGTCCCGGACGACGAAGCCCGGCACGGGGCCGAGCGCAGGGTCGGCCGCCTGCACCTCCAGGGCTGCGGCGAGCGCGGTCGGCTCGGGGATGAGGGCACCGGCGGAGGCGGGCCGGAGCGGCTGGGCCGCACTGTCGACCGTGGGCACGGTGGTCGGCGACGGCGACCCCGTCGCGGCCCCGGACGTCGTCGGGCTCGTACCTTCCGCCGGGGTCCCCGCGGTGGTCGACCCCGTGGCCTCCGAAGGGGCCTTCGACGTGGGAGGCTGGGCCGCGGTCCGGGTCAGGATCCCGGGTGCCACGTCGTAGACGTCCAGCGCGCCGTACCCGAGGACGAGCACGAGCAGCGCCACCACGGCGGCGAGGACGCGACGCACTCGACCCCCTCAGCGCTGGACTTGCGTCATACGGAACACTTGTCCGCGAGCCTAGGTCATAGGCACGCGCAACAACGGAAGGGACCAGCGTCGTGGAGTTCGACGTCACCATCGAGATCCCCCAGGGTCATCGCAACAAGTACGAGGTCGACCACGAGACCGGACGCATCCGTCTGGACCGCCTCCTGTTCACCTCCACCCGCTACCCGGCCGACTACGGCTACGTCGAGGACAGCCTCGGCGAGGACAGCGACCCGCTCGACGCCCTGGTCCTGCTGGAGGAGCCCACCTTCCCCGGTTGCCTCGTCCGCGTCCGCCCGATCGGCATGTTCCACATGCGCGACGAGGCAGGCGGCGACGACAAGATCCTCTGCGTCCCGGCCGGCGACCCCCGTCAGGCGCACATCACCGAGCTCGAGCAGGTCAGCAGCTTCGACCGCCTCGAGATCCAGCACTTCTTCGAGACCTACAAGGACCTCGAGCCCGGCAAGTCCGTGGAGGGCGCCCACTGGGCCGGCCGCGAGGAGGCCGAGAAGGTCGTCCGCGAGGCCATCGAGCGCGCCAAGGCCGCCGGCATGACGACCGCCCGCTGGCGCATGCCCGACATCAGCGCCGAGCCGATGTCGGAGGCCAAGCCGCCGACCGAGGCCAAGCCGCCGACCGAGTAGGAGCCGCGCGTCAGCGACGTCACCAGCACGACCGAGCCCCCGGGCCGACTCACGTCGGACCGGGGGCTCGGTCGTGGGGTTTGGTGCTGGTGGTGCTGCCGCCGTCCGGTGGGGGATCCCGTGGGCGGCACCGTCAGCCGGTGGGGGATCCGGCGGCCGGGGCTCGGTGGGGCGTCGGCGTCCTCAGGGGCGGCCGCCGTAGGGCAGCAGGTCGGAGCGGTAGATGGAGGCGTACCGGACGTTGGCCCCGGTGTAGGGGGCCTCGATCATCTGGCCGTCGCCGACGTACAGACCCATGTGGTGGCTGTTCGGACCGGAGCTGCCGTAGAACACGAGGTCTCCGGGGCGCAGGTCGCTGATCGCCACGCGGGCGGTCTCGGCCCACTGGGCGCCGGTGTAGTGCGAGAGGTTGACGCCGGCCTGCTGCCAGGCACGCATCGTCAGCCCCGAGCAGTCGAAGGAGTTCGGGCCGGACCCGCCCCACTGGTAGGGCTTGCCGATCTGGGCCTGCGCGTAGGCCAGCACCGCGGAGACTCCACCGCTGCTCGGCGGCGGGGGCGCCGGCGCCGGGTCGGGCTTGGGGGCCGGAGGCCTGGGCGCAGGCTTGGGGGTCGACGGCTGGGGTGTCTGCGGCTTCGAGGCGGGCTTCGGCGCGGGCTTGGCGGCGTTCTTGGCTGCCTCCGCCGCCTTCTCGGCAGCAACCGCGGCGGCACGCTGACGGGCTGCCTCCGCGGCGGCGCGGGCAGCGGCGTCCCGGGCGGCCTTCTTCGCGGCGGCGTCCTGGGCGGTGCGGGCCCGTTCCTCGGCCAACCTGGCCTGCTTGGCGGCCTCCGCCGCAGCGGCGCGGGCGACTGCGGCGGCGGCGAGGCCGTCCTGGCGCTGGCGCTCGAGGTCGACCGACGTCTCCCGCAATGACGCGAGCTGGGTGACCAGCGAGGCCTGCTGCTGCTGGATGCGCGCCGCCTCGGACTGCGCCTCCTCGGCGCGGGACTGCGCTGCGTCGCGGGCCGACTCGGCAGCCCGGGCTGCCTTGGCCTGTGCGGCCTGGGCCGCGGTGGCCTGACGCCGCATGGTGCTGGCGACGATCGAGGTGGCGTCGGCCCGCTGGAGCGACCGGGCGCGGGCGTCCCCGACAGCCTCCAGCGCGGTGGCCTTGTCGATCATCTCCTGCGGGCCCTCGCTGTCGAGGTACGCCTCGAGCTCACCGAAGCTGCCGCCCTGCTGGTAGACGCTGGCGGCATAACGGCGGACCTCGAGGCTGGCGCCCTCGGCGATCTTCTGGGCGGCGGCAGCGCGCTTCTGGGCTGCGGCGGACTCGGCTGCCCGCTTCTCCAGGGCGACGCGTGCCCCGTTGAAGGCCTCGGCCGCGGCGGCGGCCCGGTCCTGCACCTGGCTGAGCTGGGCGCTCGCGGCGACGTACTGGGCGTCGAGGCTGGAGATCTGTCCGGTGGTGCCGACGACCGCGGCCCTGGCGCGGTCGACCTGCGCCTCGGACGGGTACACAGGGTCGGGTGCGGCCGAGGCCGTCAGGGTCGTCGCAAGGGTCAGCAGACCGACGAGGGACAGCGCCGAGCCGGCGCGGAGCGCGCGGCGAGCAGCGGAGGTGCCTGGCACGGGGGGATGCCTCTCGGACGGGGACTGGTGGCAGCCGGAGCAGACTAGGGCCGCTTTTCACTCGAACCCCTTGAGTCACACGCCTCCCACGGCCTGCAGGCCCCTGACGGCTCCGACCGGGCCGCCGGAGGACGAGTTACACCGGTGTTTTTCAGCAGGCAGTCGCGACTCTTCGATCAGGTGTCCGATTTTGGTCACGAATCGGTCACGAAATCTGCTTTTGTGCAGGTGAGAGCCCTTCCAGAGCCCTCTCGAGCGCTGGATGAGTGCGTCAGGGGGTGATGGACTCGCCGGCCCGAAGGGCGTCATACGCCTCCGGGTCGCTGGCCTTGAGCTCGCTGCGGACCCGCCGTCGGTAGCGCAGGATCTGCACGACACCCAGCCCCCACACGAGGTACTGCACAGACATCGCCGCCCGGAACGAGTCGACGTCGTAGGTGCTCGGACCGCCGGGGGCCACCCGGTCCAGGATGATCCCGATCAGGGTGACGGTGGACAGCGAGGCGAGGAACCCGCCCACGTTGACGATGCCGGTGGCGCTGCCGAGCCGGGTCGGCGGGTTGAAGGTCCGCGCCAGGTCGAACCCGACCATCGAGCCCGGTCCACCGACCGCCGTGACGACGACGAGGACGACGAGGACCGGGAGCGGGGCACGTCCGGGCCACAGCAGGACCACGGCCCAGACCGTCATGATCGCGCCGACGATCCCGAGGATGAGCGTGGACCGGGAGAACGGGTACTTCGTGACGAAGCCGCCGATCAGCGGGCTGGTGACCACCGTGGTGATCGTCATGAGCATCAGCAGCGTGCCGGCCGTCGACGGCGAGAGCCCTTGTCCTGCAACGAGGAACGGGTACCCCCAGAGCAGCGCGAAGACGGTGGCTCCGAACTGCGCGGAGAAGTGGGACCACAGGCCGAGCCGTGTCCCGGGAGTGCGCCAGGCCGCGCGCACGGCACGAGCGATGGCACGCACCTTGATGTCGTCGAGCTCGTGATCGGGGTTGGGCGAGTCACGGACGACGACGAGCACGAGCAGGCCGAGGACGACACCTACGAGGCCGGCCGTCGCGTAGGAGGGCGTCCACCCGTACGCGTGCAGGGCGTGGACCAGGGGGGTGGCGGCGACCAGCGCACCCACCTGGCCGAGGAGACCGGTGAGCTGGGTGACCATCGGGATGCGCAGCGGCGGGAACCACAGGGCCACGATCCGCAGCAGCGGGATGAAGATCATCGCGTCACCGACGCCGACGAACACGCGCGCGACGAGGCCGGCCGCGAACGAGTCTGCGAACGCGAAACCCAGCTGCGCCAACGTCATCAACGTGACGCCGGCAAGCAGCAGCCGCTTGGACCCGAACCGGTCGAGCAGGGCACCCACGGGGATCTGCATGGCGGCGTAGACGAGCAGCTGCACCATCGTGAAGACCGACAGCTGGGTCGCGGCGATGTCGAACCGCTCGGTCGCGATGAGCCCGGCGACGCCGAGCGAGCTGCGGTGGAAGACGGCCAGGACGTAGATCGAGACGGACGCGCCGTAGACGACCCAGGCCCGTCGACCACCCAGCTCGAACGAGGCAGGGCGGCTGGTCACGTGCTTCATTGTCGCGCAGCCACGTCAGCCCCCACGCGCGGGACCACCGACCGGACGTGGCCTCCGTCGCGGCGCGTTCGCCACGCCTGGCGGGTAGTGCTCCCCATTCCCCTCCCCCGCCGGCCGGACCTAGCGTCGCGGCGCACCACCACAGCACCACCGCAGCACCCACCACCAACCGACCACAGGGGGAACAGCACCATGGAGATCAACCGCAGAACCGTCCTCGTCGGCGGCACCGCCGCCCTCGTCACCGCCGGCTCCGGCACGCTGGCGATGACCTCGGCGAACGCTGCCACCACCGTCAACATGGAGGCTGTCCTCCTTGCGGCACAGTGGGATCCGCGCAAGTCCAGCTCCGGCCTCACGCCCGGCGCGAAGGACAGCGTCCTGGCCGTGGAGCGAGCCCTGGTCGCCAAGGGCCTGCTGCGGCGCTCGCTCGTCGACGGCCACTTCGGCACCTCGACGATCTCCGCGTATGCCGCGTGGCAGCGCCGACTGGGCTACTCCGGACTCGACGCGTCGGGGCTGCCGGGTCCCACGTCCCTGGCCAGGCTCGGCTCCGGCCGCTTCTCCGTCACCCGCAAGGTCAGCTCGGGCTCGCGCGTGACCTACGACGGGGTGCGCGTGAACGAACGCACCCGGGCGATGCTCCGTGAGGCGGAGCGGATCCTCGCTCCCCGCCTCACCTACACGCAGGGCTCCTACAACCCCGGTGGCGTCTCGGCGTCGGCCGGCACCCACGACGGCGGCGGCACGGTCGACATCTCGGTCCGCAACCTCAGCACCTCCCAGCGCACCCAGGTCGTCCGCGTGCTGCGGCAGGTCGGGTTCGCGGCGTGGCTGCGCAACCCCTCACAGGGCGACTGGCCCTTCCACATCCACGCGGTGGCGGTCAGCGACCCGGACCTGTCCTCGGGTGCCCAGCACCAGGTCGGCGACTACTACCAGGGCCTCAACGGCCTGGCGTCCCGGGGTCGTGACGACGGCCCCCGGGTCACCAAGGTCACGTGGGAGCAGTACAAGCGCGCCCACTGAGTGCGTCCCGCGCAGGGCACCACGCGCCCCCTCCGTCCCGGCCCACTTCGGCGCCGGCGACGGGCGGGGCGGCCGCGTGCCACGTAGGTTCGAGTCGTGGAACACCTGCGCAGGGACGGCCTGGTCTTCGACGTCAGCGACCTCGGCCCACCCGAGGGAGACGTGGTGGTCCTGCTGCACGGCTGGCCGCAGGACAGGTCGGCCTGGAGCGCGGTGGGTGAGCGCCTCGCCGCCGAGGGGCTGCGCGTCCTCGCTCCCGACCAGCGCGGGTACTCCCCCGGCGCCCGCCCGCGCGGCAGGGCCGCATACCGGATGTCGCAGCTGGTGGCCGACGTCCTCGCGCTCGTGGACGCGAGCGGTCACGAGCGGGTGCACCTCGTCGGGCACGACTGGGGCGGTGCGGTGGCCTGGGCCTTCGCCGAGCGTCACCCCGAGCGGCTGCACAGCCTCACCGTCGTCTCCACGCCGCACCACCACGCGATGGCGTGGGCGCTTCGGCACGGCGACCAGGCCCGCCGGAGCTGGTACATGCTCGCCTTCCAGCTGCCCCTGCTCCCCGAGGCCGTGCTCCGGCGCCGCCTCGCCGAGGTCCTGCGCGGCAGCGGGCTCCCCGAGGAGCACGCGCAGCGGTATGTCGCGCGGTTCCGTCAGCCGGGCGCCGCGGGTGGCGGCCTGGCTTGGTACCGCGCCCTGCGGCCCCGGCTCACGCGGCTGGTCCGTAAGCGCCGGGCAGGCGGTGGGCGGGCCCCCGCGCAGGTCACCGTCCCGACGACGTACCTCTGGGGTCAGGACGATCCCGCCCTGGGTCGGGCGGCGGCCGAGCGCACCGCCCGGTGGGTCGGCGCCGACTACCGGTTCGTGGAGGTCGAGGCCGGTCACTGGTTGCCCGAGACCCACCCCGACGTCGTCGCCGCGGCGGTCCTCGAGCGCGTGCGCGCCGGTCGTCAGGGGTAGAGCGGGCGCGGTCCGTCCCACACGTCGCGCATCGACCAGGTCGTCGCCGCCTCCAGGCCGGCGACCCCGTCGACGAGGGCCACCGAGACGTGCACCGCGTCCGCGCGGGTCGGGTAGATGCGCGCCGTCAGCGCGCGTCCGTTGGCGAAGACCTCGAGCGCCGAGTGGTCGAGCAGGACGCGCAGCTCCACCCGTCCGTCCTCGCCGACGGGCACCGGCCCCGAGCGCGGACCGAGGTCGACCTTCTCGTCGGTGCTCGAGCGCGACCGGTCGAGCAGGACCGTGGCCCGTCCCGGGTCGGCCGTGCCGCGCGAGATGCTCACGACGGTCGCCTCCTCGCCGTCCGGGCTGGCGGCCAGCGTGAGCGCGACCGCGGCCCCGGGCTCGAGCACCACGCTGAGCTCGAGGTCGCGCTGTTCGCCACTGCCGAGGTCGAGTGGGTGACTCGAAAGTCCTTGCGCCGCATACGTCGTCGCGTCCTGACGCAGCGCGGCGACCTCGGGGGCCGGTGCCTGGAGCAGCGCACCGTCGGCACCCAGGGTGAGCACGCGGGGCAGGGACATGACCCCGGACCAGCCGGCAGCCTCCATCGCCTCGTCGGTGCGCCCCTCCTGGAGCCACCCGAACACCAGCCGTCGTCCCCCTTCGTCGCGGAAGCTCTGCGGCGCGTAGAAGTAGCGGCCGCCGTAGTCGAGCCGGTGCAGCTCGTGCGGGTCGAAGGCATCCCCCGCGTAGCGCCCGGTCCAGTAGAGCGGGTAGTGCGTGACACCCGAGTCCCACGCCGAGAACACCAGCACGTCGACAGGATCCGAGCCGTCGGCCGCCCCGGTCGCGTCGGCCAACGGTGGCCGGAAGAGGTCGACGCACTCCCACATGGTGCCCGTCCAGTCACCGGCCTCTACCGTGCCGGTCGTCGCGTCTCCCGTGATCAGCGGACCCACGTAGTCCCACGTGCGCAGGTCGGTGGACTCGTAGAGGAGCGCCGTCCCGCCCTCGCCGACGAGACCCGAACCCACGAGGTGGCGCCAACGACCGTCCTCGCGCCAGACGCAGTGGTCCCGGTAGGCCGTGAGCTCGAGCCCCTGCGGGTACTCCGCGATCACGGGGTTGGCCGGGTCCTTGACCCACGTGTTGAGGTCGGCGGAACCTGTTGCCACACAGGCGAGCTCGCGCTCGTCATGACGGCCGGAGTAGATGACCGTCGGCGTGCCGCCGTCATCGACGAGGACACCCGACCAGCAGCCGTCGCGGTCGGGCCCGTCGTCGCCGGGGACGAGGGCGATCGGCTGGTCGGTCCACGTGACCAGGTCGGCGCTCGTCGCGTGCCCCCAGTGGATCCGGCTGTGCAGGGCCGACGTCGGGTTGTACTGGTAGAAGAGGTGGTACGTGCCGTCCCACTGCGTCAGGCCGTTGGGGTCGTTGAGCCAGCCGGCGGGTGACACGAAGTGGAACCGAGGGCGGTGCCGGTCCTGCTCCGCGAGGTCGACGAGGCTCGGCCGGGGGTCAGGGGTGCTCATGCGTGGGCGGTCCTCGGTCCTTGCTCGGTGGTCGGTGGTCGGTGGGCGATGGGGCAACGGTCAGAGGTTGTCGATGTCGACGGGCGCGACGTCGTCGGCGAGCTGGTAGCCGAAGATCCGGGCGTAGAAGTACGCCTCGGCGTCGCGGGCCCGCACGATCGTCTCCGCGCGGCGGAAGCCGTGGCCCTCCCCATCGAACTCGAGGTGGGCGACCGGCAGGCCCTTGGCCCGCACGGCATCGGCCATCTCGTTCGCCTGGTTGGGCGGGACGACCCGGTCGTCGAGCCCCTGGAGCAGGATCATCGGTGCACTGAGAGCGTCGAGGTGGTGCAACGGGGACCGCTCACGGTAGACGGCCTCACCATCGGGCCAAGGGGCGACCAGCCCGTCGAGGTACCGCGACTCGAACTTGTGGGTGTCCCGCGCCAGGGCCGCCAGGTCGCCGACCCCGAAGTAGCTCGCCCCCACGGCGAACACGTCGGTTCCCGTCAACGCGGCCAGCGTCGTGAAGCCCCCGGCACTCCCGCCACGGATGGCGAGCCGCGAGCCGTCCACCCGCCCCTGCTCCGCCATGGCCCGGGCACCGGAGGAGCAGTCGTCGACGTCGACGACACCCCACTGCCCCTTGAGCCGCTCGCGGTAGGCGCGACCGTAGCCGGTGCTGCCGCCATAGTTGACGTCGAGCACTGCGAGCCCACGGCTGGTCCAGTAGGCGGTGTCGAGGCTGAACGCCGCCACGGTCATCGAGGTCGGACCACCGTGCAGCCGCACGACGAGTGGGGGCAGCTCACCTTCGGGGGCGACGAAGTCGGCGTTCGCCGGCGCGTGGAAGACGCCGTGCACGGTCTCGCCCACGGTGTTGGTCCACGAGACGTTCTCGGGGGTCGACAGCATCCCGTCGGGCAGGTCCACGGCCGACTCCTCGCGGACCACCTCCATGGCCCCGCTGTCCAGGTCGACCGTGGCCACGGCCCGCGACCGGTCCGCCCGGTCGACCAGGGCGACGGCCGTGCGTCCCTCGACGCGGACGTGGTCGAAGGCCACCCCTGCGAGGTCGAGCGGCACGAGGCCACCCCCGGTGGAGACCGTCCCGAGGCGCCCCAGCCCGTCCTCGAACCACGTGCAGACGATCGTCCCGTCGGCGGTGGACCCGAAGGAGGGCCGGTCGAAGACCCACTGGGGCCAGCCCAGCTCGTGGTCGGCCGTGGTCACGGCGGTGATGGCGCCGGTGGGGTCCACCGCGGCGAGGTTGGCCCAGCCCGACGCGTCGGACAGGTGGAGCAGCGTGCCGTCGGCGGTCCACCGGGGCTCGGTCACGGCAACGCCCTCGCCACCGGCGACGCGCTGCGCCCCGGTGAGCCCGTCGTCGCCGACCGTGCCCGTCCAGAGCTCGGTGGAGTCCCACGGCATGTTCGGGTGGCTCCACTGGAGCCAGGCCAGACGGGTGCCGTCCGGGCTCAGCCGTGGCGCGGACAGGAAGTCCGGCCCCTCGACCAGGACCGTGCCGCCCTCGGCGTTCTCCCCGTCGAGGTCGAGGCGGACGATGGCGCTCACCGCCTCCCCCTCGGCACGGTGGTCCTCTCGGACGCAGAACAGCTGTCGCCGGGCGAGGTCGAGGCGGAGGTCGGCGTGGCGCAGCAGGCCGTCGCTCTCGGGCGTGATCGCCCGGGGCAGCCGCTCGCCGAGGGCTTGCGCGCCGTCGCCCGGCCGGTCGAGCACGTGCACCCGCTGGTCGGTGAAGTCGACGAACGCGACCACGTCGGCCTCGACGGTGTAGGCGCCGCCGCCGTACTCGTGGACCCGTGACCGCACGTTGAACGGAGCCGGCGTCAGGTCCTGGCCGTCACGGACGAGGACCACCCGGCCGCCCTCGGTGCCGCGGCCCTCGAGCCAGTAGAGGTGGCCGGAGTCGATGGACGGCTGGTCCAGGGCGACCCGGTCCCCAGCGAGGCTGGCGGAGCTCACGGGAGAGGCCCACGCGCCATACGGAGCAACGGTCGGGGTGCCCATGATGGCGGCGGTGGTGGTCATGCCGCCGAAGTGTGCCACCGCACGCCGGAGCCCGGCGACCCATGCGGGGGTCGTCGGGCTCCGGCTGCTCAGGGGGCGCCTGCGGCGCGTTCAGCAGGTGGACGTCAGGTGGTGACCGGCACGCGGCTCAGCTGCGTGAGGGCGAACTCCGTGATGCGCACGAGGGCGTGCTTGGCGGACTCGCGGTCGCGGGCGTCCACCTCGATCACGGGGATGTGGTCCGAGATGGCCAGGGCCTCGCGGATCTCCTCGGGACCGAACTCGCCGGAGCCGTCGAACTGGTTGAGCGCGACGATGAACGGCAGGCCCTTGGCCTCGAAGTAGTCGACGGCCGCGAAGCTGTCGTCGAGGCGCCGGGTGTCGACGAGGACGACGGCACCGATGGCGCCCTTGACCAGGTCGTCCCACATGAACCAGAAGCGTCGCTGCCCGGGGGTGCCGAACAGGTAGAGCACGAGGTTCTGCGCCAAGGTGATGCGGCCGAAGTCCATGGCCACCGTGGTGGTGTGCTTCTGCTGCACCTTGGAGATGTCGTCCTGCCCAGCGGACTCCTGGGTGACCAGGGCCTCGGTGCGCAGCGGGTCGATCTCGGAGACGGCACCCACGAAGGTGGTCTTGCCGACGCCGAACCCGCCGGCCACGACGATCTTGGTCGAGGCGCTGTTGCGGTTAGAGGGCGCGTAGTCCACTGAGTGTCCTTTCGATGAGTTCACGTCGTTCGTCGGTGGTGGTGTTTTCGGAGATGGTCTTGCGGGTCTTCAGGTGTCCGGCGGAGATCAGGTCCCCGATGAGCACCCGGGCGACCCCGAGCGGGACCTGCAGCTTGGCGGATACCTCAGCCACCGACTGGGAAGCAGCACAGAGCTCGATGATGCGGCCGGACATGTGTCCTTCGGGCCAGGTCGCACTGCGTCCGGAGGGCTGCACCTCGAGCGTGGCTTCGATGGGCAGGTCCACCACGGACTCGGTGCGTCCGGACGTCAGCGCGTAGGGCCGGACCAACCTCGGTCCGGTCGACTCCTCGCGTGCGTCGGGCGCCATGGCGTTACCCCGACATCGGCGCCCGGGCAGCCGCGTCGATCATCTTGCCGACGCGGTCAACCAGCACCGCCATCTCGTAACCAACCTGACCGATGTCGGAGTCCGTGCTCGTGAGGGCAGCGAGGTGTGAACCGTCGCCGACACTCATGAGCAGCAGGAAGCCGAGCTCCATCTCGATCACGGACTGAAGGACCGTGCCACCCTGGAAGAGCCGGGCCGCTCCGGACGCGAGGCTCGCCATGCCGGAGGCCACCGCAGCCATCTGCTCGGCGCGGTCCTCGGGCAGCTGCTCGCTGGAGGCCATGGGCAGTCCGTCGGCGGAGACCAGGATGGCGTGGGACACGCCAGGGGTCTCGGTCGCGAACTTGGCCACGAGCCAGTCGTACTCGCCCTTGGGCTGGGCCATGGCGTCAGTGGTGAACATCGGCTTCCTCTCGGTGGGTTCCGTCTTGTGCCTCGGTGCGTGCGGTGCTCACACCGTTCTGGTGGCGGTTCAGGCTCCGGCGGATCGCCTCAGGGTCGCGGCGCGACGTCGCGGGTGCGGCGGGCTCCTCGGCCTGGGCGTCGGACTCGCCGGGGTTGGTGGTGGGGTTCATGGTCGTGCCGGGACGTCGCATCGGCAGGCCCGAGGACGACATCATCGAGCGGAAGATCGGCGTGGTCTCGGCTGCCGCTGAGGCGGACGAGGCCTGGGGGTCGGCCTGCACGTCAATCTGCTCCTCGACCTGGTCGACGGTGGTGTCCTGGATGGGTGCCGTGTCCGTCGCCACGGCGACAGGGACCTCGACCGCGGGGGCGGTCTGCGGCGTGGTGTCCGCCTCGACGACGGGCGTGGCGTCCGCCTCCGGTGCCGCGACGGCCTTGCGGGCGCCGAAGAAGGAGGTGTTGTGGGCCCGCAGCGCCGGGCGACCTGCGAAGGGCTCGGGCTCGGCCTCGACCGGGGTGGTCGAACCGCTGGCACCGGGCACCCGCGTGGGCAGGCCCTGCTCGGTCGTCGCAGGAGCGTCGGTGCCGCCGGTGGACGGCTGGTCCGTGCTGGTGGCCTCGGACACCCAGGCGTCCGGGACGGTGAGCTCGGTGGTCTCCGCCACCTCGACAGAGGCTGCCTCGGTGGTGGCGTCGGTGCCGGCGTCGGTGCTGGACTCCGTCTCGGTCTCGCCGCGCTCGGCCTTTTCGCGGGCCTCGGTCACCGCTGCGCGGTGCTCGAGCCACGCGGAGAGGTTGGACGGCATGCGGTGGGTCTCGGCCTCCTCGGCCTCGACGCGGGCCGCCTCGGCGGCCTTGCGGCTCGGGAGCCAGCTGGTCAGGCGGCTGCCCTTGCCCTTGTCGCCTGCCTTGTCAGCGGTGTCAGCGGTGCCGGAGCTGTCGGTGCTGTCGGTGGCCGGGGCCGCGCCGAACTCGGTGGCCTCGGTGATGCCCGTGGCACGCGGCTTGCGCATCGGCAGACCGGCAGCCGACCGCGGTGCGGCGTCCGTCGCCGCGGCAGCAGACGCCTGCTCGGCCGCGGCCCGGGCAGCCTCGGCCTGTGCGGCGATCTCGGCGTCCTGGGTGGCCTTGAGACGAGCGGCCTCGGCGACCTCGGCAGCCTTGGCCTCCTCAACAGCCTTGGCCTCGGCGGCAGCCTTGGCCTCGGCGGGCATACCCGTGGCGACCTGGGTGGCAGCCTCCTCGGCGGCCTTCGCGTCGGCGACGGCCTTCGCGTCCGCGGCAGCCTTCGCCTCCGCGGCCCGAGCGGCCTCGATGCGGGCGGTCTCGGCACGGTCAGCCTCGATGCGGGCGGTCTCGGCACGGTCAGCCTCGACGCGCGCAGCCGCGTCGGCGGCCTTCGCCTCGTCGGCGGCCTTGGCGTCGGCGACAGCCTTGGCATCCGCGGCAGCCTTGGCCTCCGCAACCTTCGCGTCGTCGGCCTGGCCGTTGGTGCCGTGGCCGTTGGTGCCGTTGGTGCCGTTGGTGCCGTGGCCGTTGGTGGCCGGCTTGGCCTCGGCAGCTGCGGCACCCTCGATGACGGGCTTGATCGGGACCGCGGTGATGGCGTCGGCCGAGGTCGGTCCGTGCGCGCCGGGGGTGCGGGT
This sequence comes from Pedococcus aerophilus, assembly GCF_039532215.1. Classification (NCBI taxonomy): domain Bacteria; kingdom Bacillati; phylum Actinomycetota; class Actinomycetes; order Micrococcales; family Intrasporangiaceae; genus Pedococcus; species Pedococcus aerophilus. The sequence continues at coordinate 1,698,761 of NZ_BAAARN010000001.1, forward strand.
CGGGAGCACCTTCTTGGCTGCGTCGACCACGGGGCTCGGGGCGCCACTGGCACCGCGGACCCGCGTCGGCAGACCGGCCTTGGTGGTGCCACCGACGGCCGGGGCGGTCGGTGCCGCGAGGGCAGCCGGCGCGGGAGCGGCGGCGGGCTTCGCGGCGGGACGGACCGGGCGGTCGGCCCGTCCGGCGGTGTCGGCGAGCAGGCCGGCCGGCAGGTGCACGGACACCGTGATGCCGGGACGGTCGTCGCCGTTGCGACGAAGGCGGACGGCGATGCCGTGGCGCTTGGCCAGGCTGCCGACCACGAACAGACCCATGCGGCGCGCGGTGTCGGGCGTGATGTCCCCGCCGTGCGCGAGCCGGTCGTTGAGCGCAGCCAGCTCCTTGGGCGGCATACCGAGTCCCCGGTCGCTGACCTCGACGAGGAGGCCACCTTCGGGCGTGCGGGCGCCACGGATGTCCACGCGGGTGGTGGGCGGTGAGTAGGCCAGCGCGTTGTCGATGACCTCGGCGACGAGGTGGATCAGGTCGGAGCCGACGGCGCCGAGGACCTGGTCGTTGGAGGTGTCACCGATGTCGATGCGCTCGTAGTTCTCGACCTCGGACACGGCGGCGCGGACGGCGTCGGACACCGACACCGCACCGGAGAAGCCGCGACGGGTCGAGGTGCCGGCGAGCACGAGGAGCGAGTCGCTGTTGCGGCGCATGCGGGCGGCGAGGTGGTCGAGGCGGAACAGGCTCTGGAGCCGCTTCGGGTCCTCCTCGTCGCTCTCGAGGCGCTCGATGAGGGACAGCTGCTGGTCGATGAGCGAGGTGCTGCGGCGCGAGAGCGTCTCGAACATGTGGCCGACCTGGACCCGCAGCCGGGCCTGGTCGCCGGCGAGGGTGAGGGCCTGCGTGTGGAGGTCGTCCACGGCGCGGGCCAGCTGGCCCATCTCCTCGCGGGTGTGGACCGGGATCGCGACGAAGGCGGGCGGCTCGGTGCCGTCACGCATGGCGGCGACGGCCTCGGGCAGACGCTTCTGGGCGACGTCGAGGGCACCCTGGCGCACGGCGCGGATCGGCGTGAGCAGCGAGCGCAGGAGCGCGAGGACGATGGTCAGCGCCGCGAGGAGGGCGACTGCGACGAGGACGGCGTTGAGGATGGCGGTGTCGCGGAAGGCGGAGGCGCGCTCGCGCAGGTTGGACTCGAGCGCGGACAGCTCGCTGTCGATGAGCTTGCTGTACTCGGCGTTGCTCGACTCGATCACCGGCGCCAGCGCCGCGATCTGCTCCGCGTCCTGGGTCTCCTGCTGGAGGGTGGACGCCCGGCGACCACTCTCGTTGAGCAGCTGGCGGATCTGGGTGGCATCGCCGAAACCGTTGGACTGAAGCCGGGTCAGTGCCGCCGTCTCCGCACCGGTCTGGCCGATCGCGCGCAGGGCTGCCGCCCCGTCGTCGGCGTTGGCGAGGTTGAGCTGCTGCCCGGTCATCGCGCGCTGGGCGGCGATGGTGTCCTGGAGGCTGACGACGATCTTGGCCGAGGCCGAGTCGTCGGACAGGCCCAGGTCCGAGACAGCCGTCGAGAGCAGCGTGGCGATGTTGCCGGACCGGTCGATGACGACGTCGGAGAAGCCGTTCTGCGTCTTGGCCGTACGGACCGCCTGCCCGAGGGCCAGTGCGCTCTGGGCGTTGCGCTTGACCGTCTCCGGGATACCGGGGACCTTCAGTGCGATGCGCAGGTCGGCTGCCGCGGACTCGTAGCGCGTGATGGCAGAGATGACCCCGCTGCCGCCGACGCTTCCGGCCGCAGCCAGTCGCTGCACCGCAAGGTTGTAGTCGACGATGGGCCGGATGACCTGGACGGTGTCGGCTGCGCGGGACAGCTGCTGGGCCGAGGTGACATCGCTCTGGACGCGCAGGCCACCGAAGACGAAGGCCAGGATCACGGGCAGGGCAACGGCCGCCGCAAGCTTTCGGCGCAGGGGCCAGTGCCCGAAGGACCAGCCTTGCGGGACACGGCCAGCTACCGACTGCAGTCTGGACACTGAGCCACCTTCCTCATCAACGAAAACTTGGGCGAACGGCAACATATGGCGGGATGTGTGGGTGCGACACGGCCAAGGAAGCCGACTTGGGACGTTCGGCCTCCGCACGTCTGACCGAACGGACTAGGCGTTCTCCCCGGGGTGTCTCGGTGGGTGAGGCGTCCACGTCTGGGACGCTCCGGGCGCGGCATCCCCCGAGGCCCGCACCATGCACGCGAAGGGCAGAGAGAAGCACGAGTTGTGCCCCGTCTCAACCTGTCCAGGGAAATTCGGGACGAACGGCGCCACCCGCCTGGTCACACTGGCGCACAACCCCGTGTTCACCGATTAGTGCAGATGCTCTACGGATACGTTGGGCCACGTCATCGTCAGGGGGCGAGGTACACATGGGAATCGATATGGAATCGACCGTTTCATCAGTTGAGGTGCGGGCACTGCGCCGGCTCTCCCAGCTGATGAACCAGGCCAGCGGCCTGGAGAGCCTGCAGGAGCTGCTCGACCTCGTCGTCGCGGGGGCGGCTGACGTCGTGGGCTTCCAGGTGGCGGCCATCAGTCTGGTGCGCTCGAACGGCGACCTGCAGATCGTCGCCGTCGGCGGGCATCCCGATGCCACCGCGCAGCTCATCGGACGCCGCACGCCGCGCGACAGCCTCGACGCGGAGTTCGCCGTGGCCGAGCACTGGGGTTCGCTGCGCTTCATCCCTGCCGCCAACCTGCCGGGAGACGCCCGCCCCGGCTGGGTCGCGCCCGAGTGGGACGAGCAGATGATCGGCGACCCGGACGCCTGGGATCCCGAGGACACCCTGCTCGCACCGTTCTACGACCCGACGGGCGAGATGCTCGGCATGATCTCGGTCGACCTCCCGCTCACGGCCAAGCGCCCGACGCAGGTCCAGCAGGGCGTGCTCGAGGTGTTCGCCAACCAGGCCGGCATCGCCATCAACTCCTTCCGCCAGCGCCAGACCCTCGCCGAGCAGGTGCGCCTGGCCGCGACCGTGCAGAGCGTCGCCCGCATCTCCCAGGGGATCCTCGAGCCGTCCAAGGTCGTCGAGGCCGTCGTGGACCCCATTCGCACGGGACTGGACTGCCTCGGCCTGTGGGTCCGTGCCTTCGCCACGGAGGACGCGGCGAAGACGGACAGCGTCGCTGCATACTCGGCGCAGGGCTCCACCCGGACGCCGACGAAGATGGTCGACATCGCGAGGTCCCTCGCCGAGCGGGCCTGGGCCGAGCAGGTCTCCGGGATCGTGGGGAACGGGACCGTCCACCCCGCCGGGGTGCTGGAGGACGACGACCTCGACGAGCTGCTGACCTACCTCGCCAAGACCGGGGCAGGCTCCCTGCTGCTCGCCCCGATCGGCGCCGGCACCGAGTGCCTCGGCCACATGGTGCTCACCCGTGCCGCGGACGCCCCTGCGTGGAGCGACGCCGAGCGTGTCGCCGCGCTGGAGATCGGCCGCGACGTCGGCCGTTCCATCGTCAACGCCCGGCTGTTCGAGCTCGAGCGCCGGATGACCGCCGAGCTGCGCCGGGCCGACCGTGCCAAGACGACGCTGTTCTCCACCGTGCACCACGAGCTGAAGAACCCGCTGGCCTCGATCGTCGGCCACGTCGAGCTGCTCAAGGAGAACCCGACCGGCGACGCCACGTGGTCGCTCAAGGTGATGGCGCGCAACACCCACCGCCTCCAGGGGCTCGTCGACGACCTGCTCACCCTGTCGAAGGTCAGCGACCCCGACCGCCCGCTCGTCCGCGAGCGCGTGGACCTCGCCGAGCTGGTCCGCGACGCCGCCGACATGTTCCTCCCCCGCGCCACCCAGGAGGACGTGACCATCCACGTCGCCGCGCCGGAGCACGCGCCCACCGCGTGGGGCAGCAGCGTGGAGCTGGCCCGCCTCGTGGAGAACCTCGTGAGCAACGCGGTGAAGTACACCACCGACGGTGGCGCCGTCACCGTCACCCTGCGCCCGCTCGGTGACAAGGTCGAGCTGGTCGTGGCCGACGAGGGCCTGGGCATCTCCCGCACCGACCTGCAGTCGCTGTTCACCGAGTTCTTCCGCAGCACCAACCCGGACGCCCTCGAGGTGCCCGGCACCGGGCTCGGGCTGAGCATCGTGCAGCGCATCGTGGCGCGCCACAACGGCACCATCTCCGTCGACTCCGAGCTCGGGAAGGGCACCAGCTTCACGGTCCAGCTCCCCCGCGCCGACGGCGGCGACCAGGGCCAGTGACCAGGTGGGTATGGCGTGTGGGTGACCCTGCGCCGTACCTCTCCTCGCGGGTGGTCACCGACTCGTAGGGTCGCGCCAGTCAGGGCACAGGTCGACCACAGGCGCCGCTCCCACTCTGGGCTGAGAACCCGGCCACCGGGCCGGGCACCACACCCGAGGGGAGCACCACCGTGCCCAGCAAGACCATCATCACCGCAGCAGCCGGAATCGTTGCCGCCACAGGCATCGTCGTCACGGTGGCGTCCTTGGCGAACGCCTCCACCAGCACCTCGCCCACCGCGCTGACCGGGTACTCGCTCGGCGACGGCCAGCAGTCCGGCGAGGTGCGTGGCGACGGTGGGCTGCAAGGGGTCAGGGGCGGCAGCGCCGACACCCCGGTCACCGGAGCCGAGCTCACCAAGGTCACGGCCGCGGTCGAGGCCAAGGACTCCGCCGTCACCGTCACGTCGGTGCGCAAGGACCCCGACGGCTCGTACGACGTGTTCGGCACCAAGGCCGGCGCCCAGGTCATGCTCGAGGTGAGCAAGGACCTCGAGACCATCACCGCCCGCACCGGTGGCCCCGGCGGTCACGGCGGTCACGGTCCGGGTGGGCACGGCCCCGACGGCGACGCGGCGCCCGACGGCACCTCGGGCGGGGCCGGCACGTCCGGCGGCACCGGCGCAGAGAGCAACGGCACGGACAGCAACGGTTCGGCGGCCAACGGCACGGCGAGCACGACGGCGTTCCGCACCGTCTGACCCCCACCACAGAGCGGGGCCGGGCGAGCGCCCTCCACGTACGACCTGGCCCGGTCATCCCTCGGGGTGGCCGGGCCCGGTCGTGTCAGTGCACCGCGGCGAGCAGCACCCCGACACCGACGAACAAGCCGCCGAAGACCCGGTTCAGCCGGCGCTGGCCGGCCTGGCTCCCCGTCAGCCGGCGCAGCCACCTCGCGGCGAACGCGAAGACGAACCACATGACGAGGACGTCGACCACCACGACGGTCGCGCCTAGGACGAGGTACTGCGGCACCAGCGGGCGCTCCGGCCGGATGAACTGCGGGGTGAAGGCGAGGAAGAAGACGACGGCCTTCGGGTTGGTGAGGTTGACCAGCAGCCCCTGGCGCAGCATCGCCGCGCGCGACGTCGGTGCCACAGAGGCCTGCGCATCGGGGGCGGTCGGCTTCGCGCGCAGCTGGCGCACGCCGAGGAACACCAGGTAGGCCGCGCCGGCATACCGGATCACGTTGAACAGCAACGGTGACTCGGCGACGAGCACGCCCACGCCGGCCGCCACGACGGCGATGTGGACGAGGAGGGCGAGCTGCTGCCCGAGGATGCCCCAGATCGATCGCGCCCACCCCGAGCCGATCGAGTTGGCCATCGTGTTGATGGCTCCGGCTCCCGGGGTGAGGGAGATGAGGAGGGTCGCCCCGAGCAGGGTGAACCACAGCGACCACGACACGGTGGGAGTCTAGTTTTCGCCCACCGGGTTCCCGTCCAGCGTCCGCAGGACGGGAACGCGGCACCCACCCGCCCCGCGCGACGCCGTCGGTCACGACCAGATCCACCGGGCCTCGATGGGGAAGGGGCTGGCGTACCGCTCGCCCAGGAGACCGGCCCGTGCGGCGTGGGGACGCAGGACCCGGATGCCCACCGCGATGAGGACGAGCGACCCGAGCAGGACGGTCCAGACGAACAACCGGTCCCGCCAGACCGCCAGGCTGTTGAGATACGGCTCTCCCTCGAAGGCGCCGTCCCGCCAGGTGATGGGGCGGCCCGATCCGTTGACGGCCTCGCTGAGCACCTGGCCCGAGCCGGCGACCTCGGTGGTGCCGCCACGGCTGACCACCAGGTCGGCGCCGCGCCAGGTCAGCCCGTCGACGGTGAGGTTGGACGGCGCGGCAGCTGCCCGAGGCTGCGCCTCGGCGCCCACGGAGGACGGCAGCACCCAGGTCAACGGTTGGAAGCCGCTGGCCGAGCTCGGGTCGCGCTGACCGTCGAACTCCACCGTCAGGGCGACCCTGCCGTCCGCCGTGGCCGATGTGGCGAGGGCGCCGGCGACCGGCAGCGACGCACCCACCGGGAGCCGCAGCGTGCCGGCGGGCTGCCAGTCCCGGCCGCCCACGGTCCAGGTGTAGGCCTCGAGGGCACCGCCGCGCGTGGCGTCCTCGGGCCGTGGCGCAGCGGGGATGACGAGCAGAACCCGGGAGTCGTCCAGCCATGCGACCCGGCCCGTGCCCGAGACACCGCTGGCGTCCGGGGTCGGCACCGTGGGCAGTGCGGTGAGGGCACCATCCGCCGTCCCGACAGCGATGTCGAGGCCACCCACCGCATCCGGCGCCGTGTCCGTCCTCGTGTTGGTCAGCACGAGGAAGCGCGCCGAGTCCGGCGACCAGCCGGCGGCATACCTGACCGTCTCCTCCGGCAGGCCGGAGGTGCCGCCCAGTGAGCGGCTGCGTCCGTCGACGAGGTCGTGGAGGGCCCAGCCGTCGGTGATGCGGGCGCCGTCCGGGGAGAGCGCCGCCTGGTAGCGGAATCCCGTGGCGTCGGGCAGCTCCCACGACTGGCCCCCGTCGTCCACGACGAACAGGGTCTGCGCGGCGAGGTACCCCGCCGCCATGGGGCGGTGCGCCTCCAGGGCGGACGGCGGCAGGTGCGGCTGGGCGACGACGGAGGGGTAGGTCCGCGCGACCGGGGCTGCGGCGGGCACGGCCTCGGCCACCGGGGGCGGCCCGATGATCCCCGGCCAGACCACGAACGCGAGGGCAGCCACCGCCAGGCCGGCAGCGACCAGCGAGCGCAGGTTCGCCCGACGACGCCGCCGCCGGCCCGCCTGCCAGAGCCCTGCCGTCAGCTGTGGTCCCGGCGAGGCGGCACGGTCGTCGGTGTCCTCGACGAGCGCCGCGAGTCCTTCGCCCAGTGCTGTCCTCATGACGAGACCTCCTGCCGTCCGAACGTCTCGGCGAGCTCGGGTGCGAGCTCGCGCAGGCGGCCCAGCGCGTGACGCGTCTGGGACTTCACGGTGTTGACCGAGCACCCGAGGATCCGGGCCGCCTCGACCTCGGTGCGGTCCTCGTAGAACCGGACGACCAGCACGGCGCGCTGCTTCGGCGTGAGCCGTCGAAGTGCCGAGGCCAGTGCGACGCGCGCGTCGGTGAGCTGGGTGTGGTCGGTGTGGTCGAGCCCTCTGCCGTCGGGTCCGAGCCGTCCCGGTCCTCCCCCGGCGGTGGCGGCCTCGACGTCGACCGGGTCCGCCTGGCGTCGGCGCCACCGCCAGGTGTCGACCGACCGCGTGTAGAGGATGCGGCGGACGTAGGCCTCGGGCGACCCTGCCGCCGCGATCACCGTCCACCGCTGGGCGGCTCGGGCCAGGGTGTCCTGGAGCAGGTCCTCCCCGGAGTACGGGTCGCCTGCGAGCAGGATGGCGGTGCGCAGCAGTGGTGACCAGCGCGCCCGGACGAACTCCTCGAAGTCCTGCTGCGGCTCCATACGCCCCTCCCCTCCTCGGCACGACACGGCCACGACCGGCCCCTCACTGGTGATGACGGACGCTAACGCGCGGACGGGTGGAACCCCGGCGGGAATCGGCCGGCAACCGGGCCGCGACCCGCCTGCACCGGGTCCGGAAGCCCTGCCCATGACCCGCCGGGCGCCCTTGACCTGCGCACCTCCTCGCGCCACGGTGGGCCGGTGAGCGCAGCCCCACCCGCGGACCCGGCCCCGACCACCACCGAGTTCGTCGACACCGACCTCAGTGGGGCGAGGTTCGTCAGGAGCGACCTGTCCGGGGTGGTGATGCGCGCGGTCCACGTGGGCGGCGCCGACATCGACGCCCCTTGGCTCCTCGAGGGTGAGGACACCCTCCTCGTCAACGGCGTCGACGTGGCGCCCTACGTGGACGGCGAGCTGAACCGCCGCTTCCCCGGACGCGCCCTGCGCAGGGCCACCGACCCCGAGGGCCTGCGCGCGGCGTGGTCCGCGCTCGAGGCGACCTGGGCGCAGACCCTCGAACGCGTCTCGACGATGCCCGCGGGGGTGGTGGACGTCTCGGTCGACGGTGAGTGGTCGTTCGCCCAGACCCTGCGCCACCTGGTGATGGCGACGGACACCTGGCTCGGGAAGGCCGTCCTCGACAGGCCCCGGCCCTTCCACCCGATCGGCCAGCCGAACGCGGAGTACGCGCTCGACGGCAACGACCCGTCGGTCTTCGCGACCGCCGAGCCGACCTTCGCCGAGGTCCTGGAGGTGCGCGCCGAGCGGGTCGCCATGGTGCGCGACTTCCTCGCCACGGTCACCGCCGCGGACCTCGGTGTGCAGCGCCGGAATCCGTGGGCACCCACCTACCCCGAGACCACCCTGACCTGCCTGCGCACGATCCTCGAGGAGGAGTGGGAGCACCACCGGTATGCCGTCCGCGACCTCGCCGCGATCGAGGCGTCGGTCGGCGGCCCCACCCCGTGAGACCACCCGCTGGCACCACCCGCCCGGTGGCCCGGTCCGGGATCGTCCGCGCAGGTCAGCCGGTGTGGGGAGCCTCCCTCACCCGATGGGGTGATTGCTACACCCACTGGTGCCGATCCGCCCTGCGCGGCAGGGGCGCTGGGGTACCTTGACAGGCAGGTCGAGGGAGGCGAGAGGGGGCGTGATGAGCTCGGACGAGAAGAGCTACGAGATCACGTGGGACCCGACGACCGGCATCGCCCGGACGGACTGGCTGCCCGGGGCGGTCTGCGGCATCGACGTGGCCCGCGACGTGGACGCCGAGATCAAGGCGCTGGGCCAGGACAAGGTGCTGTCGCTGGTCGACCTGCGCCAGGTGGCGTCGATCGACCGGCCGGCTCGCGAGTTCTTCATGGACCGCAACCCCAACTACCGCGCGGTCGCGCTCGTCGCCGGCTCTGCGTCCACCCGGATGCTGGCCAACTTCTTCCTCGGCCTCAAACGTGGGTCCATCCCGGTGAAGATGTTCACCTCCGAGGCCGACGCGGTCGCCTGGCTCCAAGCGCAGCCATGAGTGGGCCCGGCGGCTCGCCCATCGACGCGGTGATCGAGCTGCTGACCCGGTTGGCCGCCGGCGACCTCGACGCCCGGGGCGCGCGCACCGACGACGAGGACCTCGACGCCGTCGTCGTGGGCATCAACATGCTGGCCGAGGAGCTCGAGGCCAACCGGTCCGAGCTCGAGCAGCGGGTGCTCGACCGGACCATGGAGCTCGAGGTGGCCCGGAAGGAGGCTCTCGAGGCCTCCCGGCTGAAGTCGGAGTTCCTCGCGACGATGAGCCACGAGATCCGGACCCCGATGAACGGTGTCGTCGGCCTGACCACCCTGCTGCTGCACACCGACCTCGACGAGACCCAGCTCCAGTACGCCCAGGGCCTGCAGAGCGCCGGCGACTCCCTGCTGCGGGTCATCAACGACATCCTCGACTTCTCCAAGCTCGAGGCGGGCAAGGTCGACTTCGAGCTCGTCGACGTCGACCCGCGCCTGCTCGTCGAGTCGGTGGCGGCCCTCGTCGCGCCGATGACCTCACGCCCGGACCTCGAGCTCATCGCCTACTGCGCCCCCGAGGTGCCCGTGCGGCTCGTCGGCGACGAGGGCCGGTTGCACCAGATCCTGCTCAACCTCGCCTCCAACGCGGTGAAGTTCACCGACAAGGGCGAGGTCGTCGTCTCGGTGCGGCTCAGCGACGAGGACGCCGGACGCGTCCGGTTCCAGGTGGAGGACACCGGGATCGGCATCCCCGAGGACGTGCGCCCGGCGATGTTCGACTCGTTCCGGCAGGCCGACGCGTCGACCACGCGCAAGTACGGCGGCAGCGGTCTGGGGCTGGCGATCTCGCGCAGCCTGGTCGAGGCGATGGGTGGCTCGATCGGGGTCGACAGCGAGGTCGGCGTCGGCAGCACCTTCTGGTTCGAGCTGCCCCTGCACGTGTCCACGTCCGCACCGCCCCCAGCTCCGCGCAACGACCTGCTCCAGGGGCTGCGGGTCCTCGTCGTGGACGACAACGCCACCAACCGGCTCGTCCTGCAGTCCCAGCTCACCCAGTGGGGGATGCGGCCGGACTGCCTGGAGCACCCGCGGGAGGTCCTCGACCTCATGCGTGCCGCGGCCGCCGCCGGCGACCCGTACGCCATCGCCGTCCTGGACATGTGCATGCCACGCATGGACGGGCTGGAGCTGGCCGGGCTCATCTCCACGGACCGGGTTGTCCGAGACACCCTCCTGATGATGTTGTCCTCGACCCTCGAGATCGACCGTGCCGAGCTGGCGCGAGCCGGCGTGCGGGACGCTCTGAGCAAGCCGGTCCGCAGCTCCGAGCTGTTCGACCGCCTCGTCAACCTCGTCGCGGGTGCGGCGACCACCGGGCAGCGGCGTATGCAGCCCGCGCGCCCCGGCCGCGCGACCTCACCGGCCGGGCGGGTGCTGGTGGTCGAGGACAACACCGTGAACCAGATCGTGGCCCGGGGGCTGGTCGAGCGGCTCGGCTACGACGTCGACGTCGTCGAGAACGGCGCGGAGGCCGTGGACGCGGTCGTGGCCACCCGCTACGCCGCCGTGCTCATGGACTGCCACATGCCGGTGATGGACGGGTACTCCGCGACCGCCGAGATCAGGCGCCGCGAGGACGGCACCGAGCGGGTGCCGGTCATCGCCATGACCGCGGGAGCCACGTCGCAGGACCGCGAACGCTGCCTGGACGCGGGGATGGACGACTACGTCTCCAAACCGGTCGACGAGGTGGCCCTGCGTGACGCACTGCGTCGTTGGGCGCGCTCGCCGCGGGCGTCGTCCGTTGCTGCAGCCGGGGCCGGGACCGTCGCCCCGACGTCCGCGGACGACGAGGCTCTCGACCGGGAGCGGCTGGCGACGCTGCGCGACCTCGACGGCACCGGCGGTCAGGGCCTGCTGCGCGCCATGGTCGACGCCTTCACCACCACCTCGCCTGCGCTGCTCGCGACGATGCGCCGGGCCGTCGACGGTGACGTAGACGGTGATGCCGACGGTGACGCCGCCGGCCTGGAGCACGCCGCCCACGAGCTCGCGGGCTCGGCCGCCAGCATCGGCGCGGTCCGGGTGGCCGCGCTGGCTCGGTGGATCGAGACCGGGGACGATCCTCGCGAGGGGCGTGGCGACCTGCTCGACGCACCCTCGGCAGCCGGTCTCCTCGACCGGCTCGAGTCCGAGCTCGAGGTCGCGAGCAGCCTGCTGCGCCAGGCCCTCTGACTCCGCTCTGTGCGAATGACGCTCGGCCGAGTCGGCGGGTCGCCCCGGGTCGACGAGCGTTGCTGGCACGAACCGGGGTGGGTGGATCTGGTCGCTCAGAGCGGCTCGCCACGAAAGGACGTCAAGGCGTCCCGCCCTCGACGGCGAGCTGCCTCATCCTGGGGTCGCGCCGACGGCGGGGGTGGACGCTCACACAGGGAGCCGCACGGTCACGGTCGTCCCCTCGCCCTCGACGGACGTCAGCTGGACGTCCCCCTGGTGGCGGTCGACGGCCGCCCGGACCAGCGCCAGGCCCAGGCCTGTCCCCTGGATCTCCCTGGCGATGGACAGAGAGGAGCGGAAGAACGGTGTGAAGAGGTTGTCCTGCTCTTCCGCGGGGATGCCGATGCCGGTGTCGGTGACCTCGAGCAGCACGGCGCCACGCTCTGCCCAGGTCCGCGTCCGCACGTGCCCTCCCGCAGGCGTGAACTTGATGGCGTTGCTGAGCAGGTTGAGGACCGCCCTGTCGATCAGGTCGCGCTCGCCGACGATCGCCGGGACCTCACCCAGGGTTGAGGGCGTCACGGTGACGCCGCGACGACGCGCCACCGGCGCCAAGGTGCGGTGCACCTCGTCGACCAGGTCGACCATGTCCACTCTCGCACCGAGGTCATCCCTCTTCCCCTGCTGCAGCGACGAGAAGGCCAGGAGGTCGTTGACGAGGTGGAGCAGCCGCTGGGTGTTGCGCGTCATCACCTCGACTGCGGAGGACATCCTTGCGCTTCCTGTCTCCAGGTCTCCGTCGGCGATGAGCTCCAGGTATCCCATCATGCTGGTCAACGGTGTGCGGAACTCGTGGGAGACGGTCGAGAGGAAGGCATCCTTGGCCTCGTCCAGGTCGCGCAGGCGAAGCATCGCCTCGCCCTGCTCGTCGTGGAGTGCCTGGAGCTGCTGAAGCCTCTGGACGGACGAGTAGAGCTCCGCCGTGACCCTCTCGCCGATGTTCTCGGCCTCCAGGCGGATCGCGTGCTCGCGCTCCAGCCGACGCATCAACCGCGCCACGTCGGGCCGATGGCGTCCGGGACCGTCCTCGGAGCGCAGTGGATCCTGCTCGCCACGGCGCGCGGACATGGCTACTCCTGCTCCTGGATCTGCAGCAGGAAGGTGCAGTGGTCATGCCCGTCCGCCATGCACGACGTCTGAGTCACCGTGACGTCCTGTCCGAAGTATCCGCCCGCGCCCTCCAACATGCCCTCGGCCAGGAGGCACAGCTGCCTGCGCGACCGGTAGTGGACCGTCAGCGGCTGGGCCGCGGGGTCGTCGAACCAGAAGTCGGGCGGATCGGAGTCGGCGTGGAGCTTGCGCACCTCAGCGTGGATCACCTCGTTCAACGTCAGCACGAAGCTGCGCACGTCGTCGTGCGGCTCGAAGAAGTGCGGGTATCGAACGGACAGTCCCATGAGCGCGTCACGACCGACAGCCCTGACCAGTTCCGGCACCGGGACGCCGAATGCGTCTGCGCCTGCTGTGACGATCCTGCTCAGGTCTGCGTCCGGGTAGTTGCCCAGCGCGGTGTAGGTGCCCGAGATCCCCGCAGAGTCGACCAGGTCGTCCCAGCCGTCTTCTCCGTGATCTCTGGTGATGGCGTCCTGCACCAGGTTGAAGATGATGCCCTTCACGTGCAGCCCCTCGCTCAGCGGCGACCGGCGGGATACGCGTGCCCGGAACGGTCGATCACTTGAACGATAGGAGTTCTGTTGACGCTGCGTACAGCGTTTGCGTGCCGTGATGTACCTTCGGTTGACCCCGCGCGACGATTAGGGCGACCCAGTCCGCGGTGAGGCACGTCGCGACGGCGCACAGTGCCCTGAAGACGACTCAAGGCCCCCTCGACCGGAGTCGAGAGGGCCTTGCCGTGGAGCCGCCTATCGGAATCGAACCGATGACCTATTCATTACGAGTTCGCTGGCCCATGCGCGGTACTCAGATTCACAGTTCCGGTTACCTTCGGTTGCCTCGCGAGATGGTGGGTGGCGCAAGGCGGTTCTCGGAGCGACGGGGGCATTTCGGGGGCACGTGTGAACGCCCCCCTCGCAGCGCCCTGACAGGGAGGGCCACCGATCCATAGCGGAGCCAGTAGGCAGGCCGGAGAGACTGTCAGGCCCTCCATCGGCGCCCAAGGTGATGCAGCGGCACACGGAGTGTGCACCTGGACCGGGCTGGGAGCGAGGGCTTGACCGGCTCGGAGTGCCTGCCGGATGCTGCCGCGTCGGGTCGGCGGCTCGGAGGTGAGTCGCTCGCGAAGCCCATCCCGCAGGCCCCGTCGCTCGCTAGCCTCGTGACTATGGCCGGTACAGCTAGTTCCGCGTGGAGTATCCCGGTGCTCGTTGCTGCAACGGTGGCAAACGATGTATTGCTCGTGCTCGCTCTGGGGCTCGCAGTCGACCCTGACTTCGGTGTCATCGCCAGGGTCGGTGGCGGCGCCGTGGCACTGGGCGCAGTGATGGGGCAGCTCGCCCTCGTGGTGTTGTGGAGGCGGCGTCGCAAAAGTCGTGTCGGGCACGTCCTGGTGTAGGGCCGGGGTGCGGTGGGGTGCGCGAGGACGGCGCGCCAGCGCCGCCCGCAGCGCGGGGCCCCATCGCGGGGCCCCGGCCCGCGGTGCGGAGCGCCGCCTTGATCTTTCTTAGAGGTCTATTCATCAATGACACGGAGAGCCCTGCCCGACGTGGCAAGGTGATCCGAGTTGTTCGATGCCCGTGGCGCGAAGTCGCTGTCAGCCGCAAATGAGTGAACGGGGGTTGGGCAAGCTCGTTGTTACTGCGGGCGCGTCGGGTCTGCGGAGTACTCGCCGATCGCGTACCTCAGGCGCTGGCCGATGTCTGCGAGGATCGCCGCGACCGCCTCCCGGCTGGCCTCTGCACCGGGCGGTAGCAGGCCCGCCGCCAGGCATCGCTGACCGAGCGCCTGGACGTGGTGTTCGTTGACGGCCCCGCCACGCACCTCACCCTCGCAACGTCCGAGCACTGCCAACAGCACCAAGACGTCGGCGGAAGGGACGGGGTTGACAGTGGGCTCTGACATGCCGCGATTCTCGCTGAAGGCGGCAAGAGCGGACGCATTGTGCGGGATGCTGGGCCGCGTGAGTCCCTATCTCGAGACGCGTAGGGAGCGTGGGCAGCGAGCTCAGAGCCGAGGTCAGAGGGGTGCTTGCCTCGAGTGTGGTCATCCCTGGTCTGAGCACCCCGGATCGATCCGGGAATGACCTCGAGGGAATGTGCGGGGGGTGCGCCTATGAGTTCGAGCACGACCAGCCGGAGTCAGCGGCGGCCGGATGCCGGCTGCCAGTTCGGGCGATCGGCTGACTGCTTTCCTTGCGGCATGAGTGCGCGGATCTGTGCGCCACTTCATCCGCGAGCTGAGGGCCTGCCAGCCAGTCGAGGTCGCTGAGTACCCGTTAGCCGCAATCTGCATACTTGAGGAAGGTCTTCAGATCTCCGTGCGTGACTTCTTGCGTGTTAGACGCATGGAATGCGTACTGGTTGCCACTCAAGCCTTCGATCTCCTTCGCGGTGAAGTCGACGCCCGTCGCACCGTTCTCAGGGTCACGCTGAATGGACAGGGCAAGGGCCCCGTCGGGAAGTCCCGTAGTAGAGGACACCCCCGGGCCCGATGGGTTTGCGCTCGGGCCGAACATCGGCCAGACCAGCGGTGAAGTCCCAGTCTCGGCATGCTGCGGGAAGGTCCACTCCGCTATCGACGGCCCGGCCGGGTCGCCATGCTGATCCAACCGTGCGAGGACGGCTCGGTCCGCCGGGTCGCTGCAGGAGACCATCACTCCAACTAGACGTCCCGCGTCGTCCTTGCCGACGGCGACGAAGCCCGGAGGCTCAGGGGAGCAGCCTGAGAGTCCGAACACCAGCGGGACCGCCAGGACGCCGCACCACAACCGCGAGAAACCCATCACATGCTCACTCTGTCAGTGCTGGGAACGGCATGAGCGGACATTGCCGGATGGCTGCCGTCCGGTGCCTCGCGTGTCCTATCCGCGCCTGACCGGAACTGCATTGCCGGTCAGTTCCGGTTGTCTTTGGCTGGTTCTGGCCAGTGCCGGTTGTCCTGCAACATCTCTGGCGCGGCGAAAACTGTTGCTTCGCAGTGAGTTTCAAGTCTTGGTCAAGATCCTTCCGGGCAGACAGTTGGTGGACTGAGCGCTCCTGTGGCGTCTCAATGGTTCGTATGGCCACGCTGCAGATCCCTGATCACGCGCTCAGGCACATCGCGTCCCGTGAGGGCGTGTGCACCCGCCCGGTGCTGCGCCGCGTCACCGACCGGGTCACTGGCGAGTCGCTGGTGCGGGCGATGGACTGCGGCTCAACCCTAGAGTCCCGCTGCCCGGCATGCGCTGCCAAGGCTCGCCGGTTGCGGATCCATCAGTGCACCGAGGGCTGGCACCTGGCAGAGGAGCCACAGCCTCCGCTCACTGCTGAGAAAACGACGTCGGACTCAGACGAGGCGGACGATGACGCGGACGCACTCGATGACGACCAGAGCGACCAGCCCGACGACGGCGGTGCCGGATCGCGCCGGGTGCGCTCCACCCGCCGCCTCGAAGGCATGCCCGAGCTGCCGCACCAGGAGATCGCCAATCGCACGGTGGGCACGGTGTTCACCGCCTCGGACGGCAAGACGTACCGGCCCTCGATGTTCGTCACCCTCACCCTGGACTCCTACGGACGCATCCGCCCCGGCCAAGGCGTCCCAGCCCGACCCGAACGGTACGACTACCGCCGCGCCGCCCTCGACGCACTGCACTTCCCCAAGCTGATGGACCGCTGGTTCACCAACCTGCGCCGCGCCGCCGGGTACCGGGTCCAGTACTTCGGCGCCATCGAAGCCCAGATGCGCCTCGCCCCCCCACTTCCACGTCGCCCTGCGCGGTGCGATCCCCCGCGCCACCGTCAAGGCCGTCACCAAGGCGACCTACCTCGCCCTGTGGTGGCCACAGATGGAGCACCCCGTCTACGTCGAGCGCACCCCGATCTGGGCCGACGAGCACTACCGCGACCCCGACACCGGCTGGCCCCTGCCCACGTGGGAGCAAGCCCTGACCGAGATCGACGAAGACCCCACAGCAGAACCCGCCCACGTCGTCACGTTCGGGCGACAGGTCGACGTCAAAGGCATCCTCGCCGGCACCAAGGACTCCGACCGGGGCGTGCGGTACCTGACCAAGTACCTCACCAAGGCCGTCGCCGAGACCTACGCCGACGACGCCACCCCGAACCCGGCGTACGAGGCGCACATCGACCGGCTCCACGACCACCTCCGTTGGCTGCCCTGCTCCCCCCAGTGCGCGAACTGGCTGCGCTACGGAACCCAACCCAAGGACCCCGGCCCCGGCCTGGTCCCTGGCCACTGCACCTCCAAAGCCCACGACCGCGAACACCTCGGACTCGGCGGCCGCCGCGTCCTGGTCTCCCGAGGCTGGTCCGGCAAAACCCTCACCCAACACCGAGCCGACCGCCGAGCCGTCGTCGAGCAAGTCCTCAAAGCCGCAGGCATCGAACCCGAAACGGCCGACCGGATGGCCGCCGACACCCTCACCAACGACGGCCGACCCCGCTTCGTCTGGGAAGAAGTCCCCGTCACCAACGCCGACTGGCAAACCGTCGTCCTCGACTCCCTGCGCGAACACCGACGACGCCGCGACCAGTACGACCAAGCCAAACAAGCACTCACCACCGGCACCGACCCGCCTATGGACAACCGTTCGGCAATGGCATCCGTGCCCGTGACAGTGGCTGTGTGAAGGAGGAGAGATGAGAGAGCTGCTCACCATCGACCAGGTGGCTGACCGCCTTGGAGTGACCGTCCCGAGCGTGCGGTGGCTCAGGCAGGACGGTCGGTTCGCGCCGGCCATCCGGATCGGCCGGCGACTGCGCTGGGACGCGGCGGACGTCGACGCCTGGGTGACCACACAGCGGGAGGATCCAGCTGACTTGCGGGTGCCGCTGTGAGCGTCCAGCGCTACGAGGCGAACGGTCGGGTCCGGTATCGCGCCCGGGTGAAGTCGCACGGTCGGGAGGTCGCTACGCGGGTCTTCGATCGCAAGCAGGACGCCGTCGCGTGGGAGCAGGACCAGTCGAGGCAACTGCGCTCTGGTGAGTGGCTGGACCCGAGGCGCGGACGGGTCACGCTTGCGTCACTCGCTCCCGAGTGGCTGGAGTCACGCAAGCGGCTCAAGCGCAAGACCCGGGAGGCGGACGCCTCGGCCTGGCGCCATCAGATCGAGCCGCGGTTCGGTCGATTGCCCATCGCCTCGATCACCGACGCGCAGGTCGCGCACTGGGTCGGCGGGCTGGTGGGCTCGGGGCTCTCTACCTCCACCGCCAACCGCTACCTGTCGACGCTCCGCTCCATGTTGGCGTTCGCGGTCGCCGACGGCCGGATCTCGAAGAAATGCGGCGGCCTCGGTCCGACTCCCCACTGGCGGGCGGGCCAGGCGGGAGGGTCAGTTCCTGACGCTCGAGGACCTACGCGCCTTCGAACGAGCCTGCTCGGGCCGGTATGCCGAGCTGATCCGGGTTCTGGGCCTGTGCGGTCTGCGGTGGGGCGAGCTCGCTGGGCTCCAGGTCGCCGATCGAGTGGCCATCCCCGGTCCTGGGCTGCGCCTTCAACGGGCGGTGCTAGCGAGTAGCAGCGACGGAAGTCTGTACGTCGACACATTGAAGGGTCGACGGAGCAGGACCGTTCCCTTGCCGGCCGAGGTCCAGCCCGTAATCGAGGCCTGGGCTGAGGGGAAGACCGGCGATGACTGGTTGTTCCACGCGCCGGCAGGTGGGCCACTGAGCGAGTCGAACTGGAAGCGCTCGGTGGGGTGGCGCCGGGCGTGCGCCGAGATCGGCCGACCGGGTCTGCGACCGCACGACCTGCGGCACAGCTGCGCCTCGATCTGGTTGGGTGCGGGGGCAGACCCCAAGGTCGTCCAGCGGGTCCTGGGGCATGCGTCGGCCGCGATGACGATGGACCTCTACGGGCACCTCATCGACCAGAACCTCTGGGAGGCCGCCGAAAGGATCGGGGGCAACACGGGGGCACGTGACATTTCAAGGGACATGGGAAAGGCCCCCTCGACTGGCGTCGTGGGGGCCTGACCTGCGGTTTTGCTGTGGAGCCGCCTATCGGAATCGAACCGATGACCTATTCATTACGAGTGAATCGCTCTGGCCGACTGAGCTAAGGCGGCATGTGCCCGAGGGCACGGACGATGAGTATACGGATGAGCCGGGCAATCTCCGAACCGGACCCACCGACCCCGTGTCCCCTCGCCTGCGACGCGCCCACGGACCTCCACAGAAGACCCTCCGAAGCGGCTCAGGTCAGCACTTCGTCCCGTCCTTCGGGACCGTGCCGTCTGTGAAGTAGTCGTTGATCGCGTCGTCGATGCAGCCGTTGGACCGCGCATAGGCCGTGTGCCCGTCGCCGTCGAAGGTGATGAGGCTGGCGTTCGACAGCTGGTCTCGAAGACGGACCGACCACTCGTACGGCGTAGCCGGGTCCCGCGTCGTGCCCACGACGACGATCGGCCCGCTGCCCTCGGCCGAGATCTTCTGCGGGCCTCCCCCGCCCTCGGCGGCCTTGACCGGCCACTGGCCGCAGACCAGCGAGCCCCAGGCGAGGAACGGCCCCCACGTCGGGGCCACCTTGGCGTTGTCCGCAGCGCGCTGGGCGTAGACGTCCGGGTCCGCGCTGTCGGGGTTGTCGAGGCAGGAGATGGCGTAGAACGCCTCGAGCAGGTTGCCGGCGTAGGCGCCGTTCTGGTTGCGCTGGGCGTACTGGTCGGCGAGCTTCATCAGCTCGGTGCCGTCGTTGCGGCGGACCACGTCGGTCAGCGCATCGGTGAGCGTGCCCCACGAACCCTGGTCGTACATCGCCTGGGCGATGCCGGTGGCGGCCCAGCCCTCGGTGAGCTGGTTGAGCCTGCCGTCCTGCATCGGGACCGGCTGCTGGTCCAGCCTGGTCAACAGGCCCCGCAGCCCGGACATCACCTCGTCGACCGAGCCGCCGAGGGGGCAGTCGCCCTCGTCGACGCAGTCCGCGGCATACGCCCGCGTGGCCCGCTCGAAGCCCTCGGCCTGACCCTTGGAGACCTCGGCCGAGGTGATGTCGGGCGGGAGGACGCCGTCGAGGACGAACCGCCCCACCAGCTTCGGGAACAGCCCGGCGTACGTCGCGCCGAGGAAGGTGCCGTAGGACTTCCCGAGGAAGTTGAGCTGCTCGTCACCGAGCGCCGAGCGCAGGATGTCCATGTCCTTGGCGGCGTCGACCGTGGACACGTGGCTGACGAGCGCACCCGTCCGCTGCTGGCACCCCTGCGCGAACTCCTTGCCGGACGCGGCGAACTCCGCGGCCTCGGTGGCGTCGTCCGGCGTCGGGTCCTGGCCGAGGAAGTCGTCCATCTGCGCGTCCGGGAGGCAGTCCACCGGCTGCGAGCGCTGCACCCCCCGCGGGTCGAAGCCCACGACGTCGAACCGCTGGCGCACCGGCTTGCCCACGATGAAGTCGGCGGCCTGCGCGTAGTCGACACCGGACCCGCCCGGACCGCCGGGGTTCACGACGAGGGACCCGATCCGGTCCTTGGACTTCGTCGCCTTCATCCGCAGCACGGAGATCTCGATCTGGTCGCCGTCGGGCGCCGCGTAGTCGAGCGGCACCTTGAGCTTGGCGCACTCCCCGATCTGGCACTTGGCCCAGGCGAGCTGCTGGCCGTAGTACGAGGCGAGCGCCTCGGACCCCGCCGGTGGTGTGGCGGCCGCGGTCGAGGACGTGGTGGGTGCGGCGTCGTCGCCGCCGAGGAGCGAGCACCCCGACAGGCTGACCGCCGTGATGGCGGCCGCGGCCACCAGCACCCGTGCGCGAGAAGTCATGGGCGGCACGGTATCCCGCCCTGCTGGGAGCCGCCTTGGGAGCCGCCTTGGGGGCCGTGCAGGGAGCCGCGCGGCCCGAGCCGGTATGCGGCGTGGTCGCCTCAGCGGGGCACGCGCAGCGTGATCGCCATCGCCTCGAGGGCCAGCAGCGGGGCGACGTTCAACCCGATCCGCTCCCGGGCTGTGCCGATGGCGTCCATCGCGCCGAGCAGCTGCTCCGGGCTCATCGACCGGGCGAGCGCCTGCACCTCGCGGAGGCTGTCCTGGTTGACGAGGCCGAGCCCGGCGCCGCTGTGCACGACGAGGGCATCCCGGTAGACGGAGAGGAGGTCGACCAGCGAGCGGTCCAGGACGTCGCGGGAGTGCCGGGTGGCCCGCGCCTTCTGCTCCTTCTCGAGGGAGGAGATCTGGCTGCGGATGTGGGGCGGCTGGGTGCGTGCCGACGGGTCGGCCCCGAGCATCTCCATGAGGCGCTGCTTCTCGGCGACGTCGCGCTCGGTGGCCGCGGCAGATGACTCCTCGTCGGCGATGGACACCAGGTCCGCGGCTGCGCCGACCGCGTCGCCGACCCCGTGGATCCGGCCGGCGAGGGCGATGACGTCGCGGCGTCGGATGCGCGCGCCCTCGTCACGGGCCAACCGGCGGGCGAGGCCGACGTGGCTCTGGGCCGCCCGCGCGGCATACAGGGCCATCGGCATCTCGATGCCGTCGCGCCGGTGCAGCAGCTCGGCGACCGCCTCCACGGGAGGCGTGCGCAGGCGCACGTGCCGCGAACGCGAGCGGATCGTGATGATGATGTCCTCCAGCGAGGGCGCGCAGAGGATCCACACGGTCCGCGGTGTCGGCTCCTCGAGGGCTTTGAGCAGCGCGTTGGCGGGGGCGTCGGAGAAGGCGGTGAGGCGGTCGGCGTCCTCGATGATGATGATCCGCCACTTCCCCACCGAGGGACGCAGCGCAGCGAGCTGGACGAGGTCGCGGATGACCGAGACCTTGAGCGAGAGCCCTTCGGTGGCGACCACGTCGACGTCGGCGTGCGTGCCGTCGAGGGCGGTCCGGCACTCGCGGCACTCGCCGCACCCTCCGTTGGGGCACTGGAGCGCCGCGGCGAAAGCGCGTGCAGCCACCGAGCGACCGGACCCGGGCGGCCCGGTGAGCAGCCAAGCATGGGTCATCGAGGCAGGCTCGGCCGCCGCACGCTGGAGCGTGGCGACGGCGGAGTCCTGGCCGATGACGTCGCGCCATACGGTCACGGCAGCACCCCGGTCGAGCGGAGCCGATCGACGACGGCGGCGTGGATCTCGTCCGCGGGGAGCGTTCCGTCGACGACGAGGTACCGCTGCGGGTTGCCCTGCGCCATGGCGAGGAAGTGCGCCCGGATCGCCTCGTGGAAGGCGTCGGCCTCGGACTCGAGGCGGTCGTGGACGTCGCCGCGGCGGCGGCGGCCCTCCTGCGCCGAGATGTCCACGATGACCGTGAGGTCGGGGACCAGACCGTCCACCGCCCACATGTTGAGGTCGTGGATCTCCTCGGCACCGAGGTCGCGGCCCGCGCCCTGGTAGGCGACGGAGGAGTCGGTGTAGCGGTCGGTCAGCACGACCTCGCCCCGGTCGAGGGCCGGGCGGATCAGCTGGTCGACGTGGTGGGCCTTGTCGGCGGCGAAGAGGAGGGCCTCGGCACGGGGGGCGACGTGGGCACCGTGGAGGACGAGGTCACGGATCTGGTGGCCGAGGTCGGTGCCGCCCGGCTGTCGGGTGACGACGACGGTGCGGCCGGCGGTCTCGAGCGCCTCGCGGAGCAGCGACACCTGGGTCGACTTGCCCGCGCCGTCGCCACCCTCGAAGGCGATGAAGAGTCCGTCCGTCACGCAGGTGAGCCTAGGCGGTCACGGGGACACCGGGTGATGCAGGCACGGGCGCACCGACGCGATCGTCGATGCACCCGTGCCTGGTCAGGGCAGGGAGTTCTTGCCCACCGTCAGCGTCGCCTGCGTCAGCGTGCCCGAGGTTGCCGTGAAGGAGTGGGACGTCCAGTTGCCGCTGTCGCTGTAGGACCACTGCGACGAGGTGGCGGCACCGGTAGCCGGGACCGTCAGGACCTGGGCGGCTGCGGGGGTCCCACCCGCCGGGTTGGGGGCGCTCACGGTGACCGTCCGGGTCGACCCGAGGTTGGTGACGATGTTGCCCTGCTCGTCGGTGATGCTGACCCTGGCCGTCGCCGTGGTGTTGTTGCCGATGACTGCGCCGCACGTGAAGTAGCAGCTGGTGGTCGGCTGGACGACACCTTGGGCGGTGACCGTGGTCCAGGCGAGCCTGGCCGCCGCACCGGCGGTGACGACCACATTCGAGCTGGTACCCGTCATCGAGGCCAGTCCCGAGTCGGTCACCGTGATCGACTGCGACCCGGACCTGACCGGCGTGACCGGGAACGTCGCGGTGCCGTTGGTGAAGGTGACGTTCGTGGGCACGGTCACCGGTGCGCCGCTCGGGCCGGCCTGCAGACCGGTGACGCTGATCGGCTTCGCACCCGTGTAGCCGGGGTACGTCGAGACGGTGACGTTGAAGGGGGTGCCCGCCGTGGCGGTGGCAGGTGCTGTCACGGTGAAGGTGTTCTTCAGCGTGATCGGCACCTCCGTGCTGGGAGTGGCGTTGTCGGCGTTGTCCCTGGCGATCGCGATGAGCGTGTAGCTGCCCTCGGGTAGCGAGCTGGTCGGCCACGACCAGGACCAGGTGGTGCCGTTGTACGTCGGGCTGCCCCCGAGCTGCGACACCGTGTTGCCGAAGCGGTACTGGACCACCACCGAGGCGAGCGACGAGGAGCCCGTGTCGGCCGCGCTGCCGGTGATGGTGACGGTGCCACCGTTGACCGAGCCCGTGGTGGGCGAGGAGATCGAGACCGTCGGCGCGACCTTGTCGATCTTGAGGGCCAGCTGCTTCGGCAGCTCGGTGTTGCCGAGGGTGTCCTTGGAGTAGAACCTCACCGTCGCCGTCGAGGAGACCACGAACGGCGCCGTGTACGCGGTGGTCGGGTTGGTGCCGTCGATGGAGTACCAGGTTCCGGCAACTCCGGACGCATCGGTGGCCGAGAGCGTGACGGTGACGTCGGTCTTGTTCCAGCCCGCGCCGTTGGCGGCCGGGGACTGCGTGGCCGTCGTGACGGGGGCGGCGTTGTCGGCGCTGGGCACGTCCACCGAAGTGGTCCGCGGCGCCGGTGACTCCCACGCGGTGCCGGCCAGGACGGCATACACGGCGTAGGTGTTGCTCTGGCCGGACACTGGTGCCGCGTCCGTGCAGGCACCGTTGGCGCCGGTCACCGTGCACACGGTCGCCACTGGGGAGGGCGACGTCCGAGCCACGCGGTAGCCCGAGGGCGTCGGCCCACCTGTGGGCGCCGAGACGGTGAAGGTCACCGTCGAGGCCGTCACTCCGGACGTGACGACGCCAGGTGTGCCGAGCGCGGCGGCACGGCCACCGGCGTCGGCCACGGTCGAGGTCACGGAGAAGTACGCCCAGGCGGGCACCGCCAGGCCCACCAGCACGAGCACGGCGACGAGGCCGCCGAGTCCGGCCCGGCGGGAGGTACGGCTCATCCGGTGTCCTGTCATGACGTCTGTCCGGTCAGGACGACGGGGACGGAGAAGGTGGCGCCCTGGCAGCCCGATGCCATCGTCATGCCGAACGTCATGGCGCTGGGGACAGTGACCGAGACGTTGGAGGCCTTGGCAGCCAAGGAGATCGAGAGTCCGGTGGCAGAGACGAGGACCGGCGGCGCGGTGCACGGCCCTGAGGCGCCGGTGACCGTCACCTGGCGGGTAGGGTCCAGGGCGACCGACGTGATGCGAACCGGTACGACGTTGTCGTTGGAGACCACGAGGTTCAGGGCCACCGCCGGCCCACCGGGGTAGGCCCCGGAGGTGGGCGCCGTCACGGAGCTGGTCGTGAGGGCGACCGTCGAGCCGGCGGTGGCGGTTCCGGAGCCTGCGCCCGTCGAGGACCAGACCGCGAACGCAGTCCCTCCGACGACGGCAGTGAGGACAAGGGTCGTGACGATGGAGACCACCGCGCGGAGGGCACCCGTGCGCGCACGTCCCCGGCGACCGCGTCGCGGGTCCTGGGCAGGGGGGGTATGGCGCGTGGTCACTGGTTCGTCGCCGATCCCGTGTAGGCGAGCTGGACCTGCACGCCGCGGCAGGCGTCCTGGCTGCGGTTCGCATTGGCGAAGGTGACGGTGGGCAGTGCCGACATCGGCACTCCGAGGGTCGCGAGCCTCGTCGCGGGCGCATTCGCGGGCACGGTGAGCGGGTACGACCCGGCGTACTGCCGGACGGCGAAATCTGCTGCGGTGCAACCGGGGACGGCCGACCCGTTGCGGGTGATCGAGGCGACGGTCACTCCGAGGCTGGTGATCTTGATGGTCTGGTTGTTGGGGTTCGTGACGGTCAGGTCGACGGGCCGGGCCGGCGCCCCGGGGTAGAGGGAGCCGACGACGTTTCCGCCGAGGGCGAACGGCTTCGAGCTCAGCTTCGAGTCGACGACGAGGCTCGCCGTCGCGCTGGACGCGCTGACGCCGGACCCAGAAGCGTTCACAGTGATGCTCGTCGTCCCGTCCGGGGTGTTCGAGGCGGTGGACACCGAGAGGGTCGCCGTGCCGGGCGACGTCCCTGCGGGGACGCTGGTCGGCGAGAGCGCCAGCTGGACCCCCTTCGGGAGGGTTCCGGTCGCCGCCAGGGTGATGGCACCGGCATACCCGTTGACCCGACTGATGTTCACGGCATACGTCGCGGTCGAGGCCGGTGCCACGGCGATGGATGCCGGGGTGATCGACACCGCGATCGCGGGAGGCGGCGATGAGACGACGACGGTGAGGTCGAGGGTCTTCTTGGTCGGGCCGTTGGTGCCGACGACCGTGAAGCCGTCACTGCCGAGGGGCGTCGCGGCGGACGTGGTCACCACGAGGGTGGACGAGACCGACGTGGTGCCGGAGACCGTCACCACGGACGGCGTGAACGTGGCCGTCGACCCCGTCGGCAGACCGCTGGCGGTCAGTGCGACGGCTCCGGTGAAGCCGCCGGCCGGGGTGATGCTGAGGGCGAAGGTCGCCGACTGCCCACGCTGGACCGCGATGCTGAGCGGTTGCGAGGTGACGGTGTAGTCCTTGACCTTGGCGGCCACCAGGGAGGACCGACCGAGACCCAGACCCTTCGCGATCCCGTCACCGCCCCCGGGCAGCCGGCCGACCGCCAGGAGCGCCACCACGGCGCACAGAGCCAGCAGGGCGGTCGCCCTGGTGGTGGCTCGAGTGCTCATGGGGTGCTCCGTTGCGGTCGGCCGGCGTGCCGGCAGTGGCTCAGACGAGGGTCAGGCTGTGGTCACGCTGCGAGAGAGCCTCAGTTGGAGGCGTAGTGCAGCGTGAGCGCTGCACCCTTGCAGCCGTCCTGGTCGGTGGCCTTGTTCACGAACTGGATCGTGTTGGCGGTGGCAACAGCCTGGCCGGAGGTGAGGTCGGCAGCGGTCCAGACGATCGGGGCCGCGGTGGCCGCACTGACGTTGTTGATCGTGAAGTTCGACCCGTCGCACGCCGCGCCCTTGTCAGTGGTCACGTAGGCGGAGACGGTGTTCACGTACGCGCTGTTCTCGGCCCAGTTCTTGACCGTGACCGTGAAGTCCTGGGCCGCCTGGCCCGGGAACAGCGCCGTGGAAATGTCGCCGGTGATGCGGATGTCCGCAGCCCCGGCGGTGGTGTTGGCCGTGCCGGTACCCGAACCGGTGGAGGTCCAGTAGGCGAAGGCGGCGGTGCCGGAACCGATGAGCACCAGGGCGGTGGCGCTGGCGGCGAACTTCTGACGACGAGAGAGGTGAGCCATGAGGGATGTCCTTGTCTGTGATCTGCCGGGGTGGTGGTCCGCGGTTCCGGCGAGAACCCGCCGGTCGGACGACGACGAGGATCGGGTCGGACACATCGGCGCGACAAGGACATGACCGACACCTCGACCGTTCGGTGACGAAAGATCAGGTGTGACGTAGAAGGAGTCACCCTGATGCAGTACACCGACTGAGGGACGGTGGTCTCGCGCGCACTGGGGAGAACGCGATCAGCCAGCCGGAGGTCCTTGCCGCTCAACACGATTCACGTGCGTGCGACTGCCCGGGAGTGCCTGCGTTCAGTGGTGGACGGCCACCAGCAGGCAGGTCCCGGCGATGGCCGAGAGGAGCAGGACGGCCGCAGGGGCCAACGTCATCCGCAGCACCTCACCCGTTCGCCGGGCCGCGCCCACCGCACTCAGCCCCAACAGGATCACCACGGGGGCGAGGGAGTTGCCGATGTTGCCCCCGGCCAGCTGGCCTGCCAGGAGATCGGCCGGCGGTTCGCCGATCAGGTGGGCGACATCGGCCTGCAGCGAGGAGAAGAGTGCGTTCGAGCTCGTGGTGGACCCGGTGATGAACGAACCGAGCGCCCCCACGAGGGGTGCGATGGCCGGGTACGCCCCACCGGTCGCGACCGCGGCACCCTGGGCGACCGTGCGGACCATGCCGCTGTCGACGAGCACCCCCGCGACGGAGGCGAGCAGGACGACCGACGGCGACGACTTCCACGCCTGCTTGAGGGCACCTCGCCACACGGGCCCCCACGCCCCGCGCCTCCAGACCCCGCGCGACGCCCAGACCACGACGCTGCCCGCGCAGGCGATGAGCAGGAACGTACCCGGGTGACCCACGAGGGCGATGGGGTTGTAGACGGACACCGCGTCGTTGACGGTCCCCTGGTGGGTGCTCGTCTGCGGGAACGACGGTCCGACCAGCAGGTGCCCCTTGGCCCAGGACCGCAGCGCGGGAGGGAGGAAGACCGCGAGCGCGACGATGCCGAGCAGGGCGTATGGCACCGCGGCGGCTCGGGCGCGCGTGCGCATGTCCTCGTCCGAGTCGTGCGACGCGGTGCCCGCCGGGGCGCCTGCGTGGGCCCCCGTAGCCTCGACGCCGACAGGAGAACCGGCGTCAGCGGGGACGGTCGCCGGCGCCTCCACGGCGCTGCCCCGACGGGAGAAGCGGCGCAGGACGAAGACCACGGCGACCCCCGAGGCTCCGGCGCACAGGGCGGCGATCCCCGGCTCGAGCCGCGCTGCGCCGGCCTGGACCAGCGCCATCACCGGACCGGCGGTGGCGAGCAGCCGCCACCCGTCGCGCAGCCCGGCCAGGCCACCGTCCATCAGCGCGACGAGGACCCCGGCCAGCACGCAGTTGACGCCGAGCAGCACCGCCGCCGACGCGGCATACGCGGCACGCCCCGGGCTGTCGAGGTGGGCGGTGAGGGCCCCCATGTAGAACGAGGAGCCCATCGAGCCGAACCCCACGGCCCAGTGGTAGCCGATGAGGGGCAACGCGACCGCGCGGGCCTTGCCGATGCCCAGCGCCACGAGCAGCGGCGCGGCCACGGCGATCGGCGTGCCGAAGCCGGACACCCCCTGGATGAACGACGGGAGCACCCAGGCGAGGAGCAGGACGTTCTCGGTCCGGCGCGGCAGCATCGTCGAGAGCGCCTGGCCCAGCGCCTTCATGCCGACGTGGGTGGCGAGGTGGTGCATGAGCAGGGCCGGCCAGATGACGTAGAGGATCCACAGCCCCACCCAGGCACCCTTGCCGAGCCCCACGGCCACCGTCAGCCCACCCGCGCCGAACGCGAGGACGGCGACGGCCACGCTGTAGGCCACGGTCACCGAGGCGTTGACGATCGTCGAGAACCGTCCCCACAGGACGAGGGCCAGCAGGAGCACGACCGGGCTCACCGCGAGCACCCACGTGAGGGGCGGCACGGCGGCCAGCGACTCGGGTCGGGCTGCGAGGTCCAGCAGGGGCAGTGGCATAGATTGTCTTTCGTATACGGTCGAGGTGGAGGACGGACCGTCCGACGAGCGAGGGGAGAGCGCGATGGTCACCGGCATGGGGCACACCATCGGCAGCCAGCACCTGGCCCTGCGCGAGCAGGTGCTCGCCGAGCTGCGCCGCCGGATCGTCGACGGCGACTACCCGCCCGGGCAGCGGCTCACGGAGGAACGCCTCGCGGCGGACTTCGGGGTGTCGCGCAACCCGGTGCGTGAGGCGCTGCGCATCGTCGAGGCCGACGGGCTGGTCGTGATGATGCCGCGCAAGGGCGCGGTCGTCGCGACCCCGGACGCCTCGACCGTCGCCGACCTGTTCGCCGTGCGGTCGAGCCTCGAGACGGTCGCGGCCCGGATGGCGGCAGAGCGGGCCACCGCCACCGACGTCGCGGACCTGCGCAGGCTCCTCGACGACGCCCGCGACGCCACCGAGCAGGACGACCTCTCACGGGTGGCCCAGCTCAACAGCGACCTGCACCTGCGGGTCATCGAGATCAGCGGGAACCGTTGGCTCTCCTCGATCTCCGCGGCGTTGTACCTGCACGTCCACTGGATCTTCCGCATCGGTGCGGCCCACCGGGCGCCGCACTCGTGGCAGGAGCACATCCGCCTCGTCGACGCGATCGAGGCGCGGGACGCCGACGAGGCCGAGGCCGCCGCGCACGCCCACGTCGCCGCAGCCGCGCAGGCCGCGCTCGACAACGTCGACGACGCCGGCTGAGCGCCTGCGCCAGCGGTTGGGCGTCGCGCCTCAGCGACCCACGGCATAGCCCTGCATCCCCCGCGGGTTCGCCCCGGCGCGCAGCACCCCGGTCCCGGCGTCGCGCGTGACCGCGCACAGACGGCCCAGGCTCCACGGGTCGGAGACCCGCACGGTGTGCCCACGGGCCTCGAGCCCGGCGAGGACGTCGGCACCGAGCCTGTCCTCGGCGACGAGGACACCCGGCTCGCTCTGCCGCGGGTAGAACGACCCGGGGAAGCTCGTCGTGTGCCAGGACGGTGCGTCGATGGCCTCCTGGAGCTCCTGCCCACCGACGAGGTGGCGGAGCAGGAAGATGAGCTGCCACTGGTCCTGCTGGTCGCCGCCCGGCGAGCCGCAGGCCATGTAGGGCAGCCCTTCTCGCAGCACGAGGGTCGGGGTGAGCGTCGTGCGCGGACGCCGTCCGGGAGCAAGGGAGGAGGCCAGGCCCTCCTCGAGCCAGAACATCTGCATCCGGCTGCCGAGGCAGAACCCCAGCTCCGGGATGGTCGGCGAGCTCTGCAGCCAGCCACCGCTCGGCGTGGCCGAGACCATGTTGCCCCAGCGGTCGACGACGTCGACGTGGCAGGTGTCCCCCCGCGTCGCACCGCTCGGGGCGACCGTGGGCTCCCCCGTCGTGGCGTCACCCGAGGCCTGCGGGACCCCTGCGCCACGGACGTATGCCGCGAGGCCGGGTTCGCGTCCGTCCGGGCTTCCGGGGCGGAGCTCGAGCGAGGCTCGCTCGCCCACGAGCCCGGCTCGCTCGGCTGCATACCCTTGGGAGAGAAGGGATTCGAGCGGGACATCACCGTCGCCGTACCACGCCTCGCGATCGGCGAAGGCGAGCTTCAGCGACTCGGCGGCGGCATGGATCCCTGCGGTCGACGAGGGGTCGAGCAGTGCCGGGTCGCCGAGGGCGTCGAGCGTCCGGAGCGTCTGGAGCAGGGCGGGACCCTGGCCCCACGGTCCGGTCTTGGCGATGGTGTGGCCGTGCCAGTCCAGCGTCGTGGCCGACTCCCACGTCGCGCTGAAGGCAGCCATGTCGGCCCCGGTGATCAGCCCGCCGTGGGCCTCCCCGCTCGAGTCACGGAAAGCCTTGCGGGAGAAGGCGTCCACCGCCTCGGCGACGAACCCCTCGCTCCAGGCCTTCCTGGCACCGTCGATCTGCGCCTCGCGGGTGGACCCGGCGGCCCGACCCTCGGCAACCAGCTGGTCGAGGGTGTCGGCCCAGGCGGGGTTCTTGAACAGGGCACCCGGCTGCGGCGCCTTGCCGCCCTCGAGCCACAGGTCGGCTGAGGTGTGCCAGTCGCTCTCGAACAGCTCACGCACGGTCTCGACGGTCGAGCTCACCCGGCCGAGGAGCGGGTGGCCGTGGCGGGCGTACCCGATGGCCGGTGCCAGCACGTCCTCGAGCGAACGCGTGCCGTGGTCGCGCAGGAGCAGTAGCCAGGCGTCGACGGCACCGGGCACCGCGGCGGCCAACGGGCCGGAGCCGGGCACGAGGTCCAGGCCCTCCGACCGGTAGTGCTCGATGGTCGCCCCCGCCGGCGCCGGCCCCTGACCGCACAGCACGCGCGGCGTCGGGTCGTCCGCCGTCGCGATGATCGCCGGCATGTCGCCGCCCGGACCGTTGAGGTGCGGCTCGACGACGTGGAGGACGAAGCCGGCGCTCACCGCCGCGTCGAAGGCGTTGCCGCCGAGCTCGAGCTCGCGCATCGCCGCCTGCGAGGCGATCCAGTGCGTCGAGGAGACCATGCCGAACGTGCCCTCGAGGGTCGGCCGGGTGGTGAAGGTCATGCGGGGCGTCCTGTCGTCGGTGCGGAAGCGGTCACGGCGGGCTCGTCGGTCCGCCCGTCCTGGCCTCGGGTGGCCGCGGCCTGGGCGGCGGTGCGGATGTCGGGTCCGGTGCCATCGTCCTCGACGAGGTGGCAGGCCACGGTGCTGCCCCCGACCTTCCGCAGCGTCGGCACCTCCTCGGCGCACCGGGCGACCGCGACCGGGCAGCGGGTGTGGAAGCGGCACCCCGACGGCGGGTCCATCGCCGACGGGAGGTCGTCGCCGAGCAGGACCGGCGTCCTCGCGCGCTGCCGCGCCGGGTCCGCGACGGGCGCGGCGGCGAGCAGCGCCTGCGTGTAGGGATGGCGCGGGTGGGCGAAGACCTCTTCCCGGGTGCCCTGCTCCACGAGCTGGCCGAGGTACATCACGGCGATGTCGTCGGCGAGGTACTCCACCGCGGACAGGTCGTGGGTGATGAAGAGGCAGGCGAACCCGATGTCACGCTGGAGGTCGGCGAGCAGGTTGAGCACCGCTGCCTGCACCGAGACGTCGAGCGCACTGGTCGGCTCGTCGGCGACGAGCAGGGTCGGCTCGGACATCAGGGCCCGCGCGATGCTGACCCGCTGGCGCTGGCCGCCCGAGAGCTCGTGCGGGTAGCGCTTGGCGACCTCCGGGCGCAGCCCCACCCGGCGCAGGCCGTCGGTAACCCGCTGGGACCGCTCTTGTCGGGAGAGGCGTTTCGCCTGCAACCGCAACGGTTCTGCGATGACGTCACCGACGAGCATGCGGGGGTCGAGCGAGCCGGCCGGGTCCTGGAAGACGATCGAGACGTCCCGGCGGTGGGTGCGCATCTGTGACCGCGACAGGTGGGTGACGTCGGTGCCATCGAGCCGGACCGCTCCCCCGGTGGGCTCGACCAGGCGCACGATGCACCGGCCGACGGTCGACTTGCCGGAGCCGCTCTCACCGACGAGTGCGGTGACCTGACCGCGCCTGATCTGGAGGGTCACGCCGTCGACAGCCCGGACCGGGCCGTAGTGCATGACCAGGTCCTCGAGCTCGAGGACCACCGGCTGGCCCTGCGCGTCGCCGGAGACGGCGGGCTGCGGGGCGTCGTGGGTCGGGACGGTGCTCATGCGCGGTCCTCCGAGGTCGGGCGGGGGGCGTTCCCCCGCGGGTGCCAGCAGGCCACGACGTGGTCGAGCCGGCCCCGGGCAGCGTCCACACGGACTGCCGCCGCCGGGGCCGCGTCCACCCGGGCCGCGTCCAGCGGGGGCGCGGACGTCCGGCACCGGTCGGTGGCTGCCGCGCAGCGATCAGCGAAGGTGCAGGCGTCCGGCTGCTCCGACAGGACGGGCACGAGGCCGGGGATCTCCTGGAGTCGGTGCGTCCCGGCGTGCCGTCCGGGCGTCGGCGACGCCGACAGCAGGCCGGAGGTGTAGTGGTGCTGGGGGTGGGCGAAGAGCTCGTCCACCCCGGCGCGCTCGACGACGCGGCCGGCATACATGACGACCACGCGGTCGGCGACGTCGGCGATGACGCCGAGGTCGTGGGTGATCACGAGGATGCTCGTCCCGAACCGGTCACGCAGTCCGCGCAGGACGTCGAGGATGCCGGCCTGGACGGTGACGTCGAGGGCGGTGGTCGGCTCGTCGGCGACGAGGACCTTGGGCTGGCAGGCGACGGCCATCGCGATCATGACGCGCTGGCGCATGCCTCCAGAGAGCTGGTGCGGGTAGTGCTTGACGCGCTCGCGCGGGGAGGGGATGCCCACGACGCCGAGCAGCTCGACGGCTCGCTCCATCGCCTCGGTGCGGGACAGCTTCTCGTGGACCTGGAGGACCTCGGTGATCTGTCGCCCGACGGTGAGGACGGGGTTCAGGGAGGACATCGGCTCCTGGAAGATGTAGGCGATGTCCCGTCCCCGTGCCGCGCGCAGGACGTTCGGCTTGGCACCGACGAGCTCGGTCCCGAGCAGTCGCACGGATCCGTCGATCGTGGCGCTGCGGGGCAGCAGGCCGGCGAGGCTCATCGCGGTGACGGACTTGCCGCAGCCGGACTCCCCGACGATGCCGACGATCTCGCCCGGCGCCAGGGTCAGGTCGACCCCGTCGACGGCCGAGACCGTGCCGGACTCGGTGGCGAACCTGACCCCGAGGCCGGACACCTCCAGGACGGGAGCGGTGGTGGCTCCGGGTGCGGGCACGGTGGCGGTGGCGGTCATCGGCGGCTCGCCTTCGGGTCGAGGGCGTCGCGCAGGCTGTCGCCGAACACGTTGAAGGCCAGGGCGAGCACCATGATCGCCAGACCCGGGAGGACCGCGGCCCACGGTGCCCGTGCAGCGAACTGCTGGGCGTTGGCGAGCATCGTGCCCAGGCTGGGGTCCGGCGGCTGGATGCCGAGGCCCAGGAAGGACAGCACCGCCTCGCCGAGGATCGCGGCCGGGATGGCGACCGTCGCCTGGACGAGGACCACGGAGGTGGCGTTCGGGAGGATGTGGCGGCGGAGCACCCACAGGTCGCTCGCGCCGTCGACGACGGCGGCCGCGACGAAGTCGAGTCCCTTGAGCCGCAACGCATCCGAGCGCACGACCCGGATCACGCCGGGGATCTGCGCGATGCCGATGGCGACGGCCGCGTTGCCGAGGCTGGCACCGCGGATGGCGGCGAACCCGACCGCGAGGATGAGGAACGGGAAGGCCAGCAGGAGGTCGGTCAGCCGCGAGATGACCGCGTCCGCGGCTCGGAAGTACCCGGCGACCAGCCCGAGCGGCACCCCGATCACGAGTGCGGTGAACACCGCGAGCGCCGCCACCTGGAGCGAGGCCCGGCTGCCGAGGATGATCCGTGACAGCACGTCCCGACCGAGGTCGTCGGTCCCCAGCAGGTGCCCCGCCGTGCCGGGAGGCGCGAGGGTGTTGGCGAAGTCGGTCTCCTCCGGGGCGTACGGGGCGATCCACGGCGCGAGCACCGCGACGACGATCGCCACCGCCAGCACCGCAAAGCTCACGATCGCGAGCGGGTTGCGGCGGAGCCGGCGCATGACGCGTGAGGCCTGCGACGCCTCACGGGTCGCCGAAGGCGTGGGGTCGGGTCCGGCGGGCGAGGCCGCCGGCGGCAGTGCGGTGTCGACGCTCATGCGGCTTCTCCCGTGACGCGGACCCGCGGGTCGATGATCGAGTAGAGCAGGTCGACCGCGAAGTTGATGACGATGTAGGCGGTCGCCGTGACCAGGACGACGGCCTGGATCACGGGGTAGTCCCGCTGGAAGACGGCATCGATCGTCATCTTCCCGAAGCCGGGCAGACCGAAGATCTGCTCGGTGACGACGGCTCCGGAGATCAGGCCCCCGAGCTGGAGGCCGACGATGGTCACCACGACGATCAGGCTGTTGCGCAGGGCATGGCGCCGGATCACGACGCTCGGCCGCAGGCCCTTGGCCTCCGCGGTGCGGACGTAGTCGGTCGACAACGAGTCGAGCATCGACGACCTGGTCTGGCGCATGATGACCGCCGACAACCCCGTCCCGAGAATCATCGCGGGAAGGATGATGTGGTGGAGGTTGTCCACCGGGTCCTCCCCCAGCGGCACGAACCCCGAGGCGGGGAAGAGGCCTGTGGCGACCGACAGGTAGAGGATGGCGACCAGGCCCAGCCAGAAGTGCGGCACGGACAGGCCGAGCAGTGCGAAGGCGTTGGCCACCCACTCTGCCGGGCCACCTCGCCGTACCGCTGCCACGACACCCGCGCCCACACCGAGGACCACGGCGATGACGATGGCGAGCAGCGACAGCTCGAGGGTGACCGGCAGCGCGGTCCGCAGCATGTCGTTGACGCTCTGGCCGGTGCGGACCGACGTGCCCAGGTCGCCCTGGACGGCGTTGCTGACGAACTGCCAGAACTGCAGCGGCAGGGGCTGGTCCAGCCCGTACTGCTCGCGGATGGCGGCGAGCGCCTCCGGGGTCCGGTCCTCGCCCGCGAGGGCGAGGGCCGGATCACCCGGGAGGGCACGCACCCCGAGGAAGACGACGACGGTGGCCAGCACCAGGGTCACCAGCGACTGCCAGGCCCGGTTGAACAGGTAGCTGCGCACAGCGCCTACTTGGCCATCCCGGAGAAGCCCAGCCGGACCACACCGTCCGGGAAGACCTGGACGCCCTTGACCGACGTCGACACCCCGGTGAGGTTGCGCTGGCGGTAGAGGTAGATCAGCGGGTTGTCCTTGTGCAGCTGGTCGACGACCTGGCCGTAGAGGGTCTTGCGCTCCTCGAGGTCACCGGACTCCCGGGCCTTGTCGAGCAGGCCGTCGACGGTCTCGCTGGTGTAGCCGGCGACGTTCTGGCTGCCGCCGGTGCCGACGAAGTTGGTGATGTTGGCGTCGGGGTCGATGCGCCCGGACCAGCCGAGCTGGAGCAGGGCGAACTCGCCGCGGTCCTGCTGGTCGAGCAGCGAGGCGTACTCGACCGGCTTGATCTGCAGGTCGAAGCCGCCCTCCTTGACCATCGACTGCAGGGCCTGCGCCAGGCGCAGGCTGTCGGGGTTGTTGGAGGTGATCATGTCGATCTTCAGCGGGGTCGTGACGCCGGCCTCCTCGAGCAGCTGCTTCGCCTTGGCCGGGTCGTGCTCGGTGCACTTCTGGATCGCCTCGGTGGAGAACTCGCTCTTGGGCGAGATCGGCGAGCAGGCCACGGTGTTGAAGTCGTTGAAGATGACCTTGACCAGGCCGGCCCGGTCGATGGCGAGCTCGAACGCCTGCCGGATCCGCGGGTCCTTGGCCTCCGGGGTGTCGAGCTGCTTGAGCGGCGTGCCGATGCCGTTGGAGTTGGCGATGTTGAAGGTCACGCCCTGGTAGCCCAGGGACTGCGACTGGAGGACCTGGAGGTCCTTCTCCTTCTGCAGGGCCGGGACGTCCTGCGCCGACAGGGAGTCGGCGATCTGCACGTCGCCCGAACGCAGGTTCGCGGCGCGGATGCTGGCGTCGGTGATGATCCGGTAGGTCACCTTGTCGAAGTGGACCTTGTCCGCGTCGTAGAACTTCGGGTCCTTGACGAGCTCGATGGAGTTCTGCGGCACCCGCTTCGAGAACTTGAACGGGCCGACGCAGACCGGCGCGGTCGCGAACTTGTCGCCGAGGGCCTTGGCGGCCTTGGGGCTGACGACCATGCCGGCGCGGTCGGTCAGGGCGGCCGTCAGCGGGGCGAACGGCTTCGACAGCGTCACCACGACGGTCTTGGAGTCCTTGGCGCTCACTTCGGTGATCGGCCCGAGCTCGCTCTTGCGGCCCGAGCCCTCGAGGGTGAGGTTGCGGTCGAGGGTGGCCTTGACCGCCTCGGCGTCGAACTTCGTCCCATCGGCGAACTCGATGTCGTCGCGCACGGGGATGGTGACGGTCTTGCCGTCGGCGCTCGTGGTGGGCAGCGCGGTCGCGAGCTGCGGCACGACCTTGGCGTCCTGGTCGACGTCGTAGAGCTTCTGGCACATGGCGTGGAACACGTAGCGCGAGTAGAGGCTGCGAGAAAGTGCCGGGTCGAGCTGGTCGGGCTCGGCGGACAACGCCATCACGAGGTCACCACCGTCCTTGACCTGGTCGGCCGAGGCGGGCTCCCCGAAGGAGTCCTCCCCCGTGGCTGCGGAGGCGGCGGACGACCCCGAGTCGGAGGCGGGTTCGACAGCGCTGCAGCCTGCGGCGGTGAGGGACAGGGCGACGACGAGGGCGAGGTGTCGGCCCCGGACTCGCGGGCGTGGGCGGTGCTCGGACGTGAGGCGCAGGACGGTGCGGATGGTCATGGACGCTCCCAGGGGGTGTGGGCCGGATTCGTCGGATCGTATCCTGTATACAGTCCACTGGACAGGGATGAGTGCGGACTTTTTTCATGATCCGGACAGGCTGGGATGCCCCGCCCATCCCCCACCTCGGCCGGCCGGACGCCATACGGGGCCTCTGCACCGGCCGTATGGCGCCGTGCCCGGCAGTCGCCGGTCGCCGGTCGCAGGTCAGAGGGAGGCGTCGGGCAGGTGGTCGCGCGCCCAGAGGGCTGCACTGGTGCGGTCCACCACACCGATCTCGCGGAACACGCGACCGAGGTGGGCCTTGACCGTCCGCTCGCTGATGCCGAGCGCCCGCCCGATCTGCTTGTTGGCCAGGCCCTGGGCGACCAGCCGCAGGACCTCGCGTTCGCGAGGGCTGAGGCCGTCGCCGGACTGCTCGCCGGGCGTCGGGAGCAGGACCCGGGCGACCCGAGGGTCGAGCGGGGCATGCCCGGCAGCGGCGGCCCGGACCGCCGCGAGCAGCTCGGCGGGCTCGCCGTCCTTCAGCTGGTAGCCGACCGCGCCAGATCGCAGGGCTGCACTGACCCGGGCCTTGTCCGAGAACGACGTCAGCACCACGACCTTGCTCTCCGGAGCCACGGTGAGCACCTCGCGGGTCGCCTCGGCGCCGTCCATCACCGGCATCGACAGGTCCATGAGGACCACATCCGGCTGGTGCTCGCGCGCCTGCGTCACCGCGACCTGACCGTCCTGCGCCTGGCCGACGACGGTGATGTCACCGCTGGCCTCGAGCAGCGCGGTGAGGCCGCTGCGCACCATCGCGTGGTCGTCGACCACCAGCACCCTGATCATGCGGCAGCTCCGGGGACGAGCGAGAGGCGCCAGTGCGTCCCCGCTCCGGGAGCAGAGGCCACCTGCAGCGTGGCGCCGGCATCGCTGGCGAGGTCGGCAAGGACCCGGAGGCCGAAGTGGCCGTCGGCCGGTTGGCTCAGGAGCGCCGTGTCGAACCCGGGGCCGTCGTCGAGGACGTCCAGCACGACCTCGTCCCGGTCGGCGTCCTCGCGGCCGAGCCGGACGCTGACCGTGCACGGGCCCGCGTGCTTGGCCGCGTTGCGCAGGCACTCCTGGGCCACGCCGTACACGAGCCGTTCCTCGCTCTCGCCGAGCCCGAGGTCGGCCTCGCCCTCGGTGTCGAGGTGGACGGTGAGCCCTCGGCTGGTGGCGGACTCCGCGAGGTCGGCGAGCGCCGTACCCAGTCCTGCGCCGGCCAGGCTGGGTGGGTAGATGTCGACGAGGAGCGAACGCAGCACGCGGATGTTGCCCCGGACGGAGCCGGCGAGCTCGTGCAGCTCGGCTGCGGTCCGCTCGTCGCCGGCGAGCTGGGCCCGGGCGGCGGCGCCCGCGGCCACGAACGACGACGCGACGAGGTCCTGGACCGGGCCGTCGTGGAGGGTGCCGGCGATGCGGCGGCGCTCGGCGTCCGAGGCGTCGACAGTGCGTTCGAGCAGGCGTTCGCGCTGGCGCTGGGCCTGCGACAGGCGACGCAGCAGGCGCCACAGGATCGGTGCCATGAGCACCACGAGGAGGAGCAGGCTGCTCAGGGTCACGCCCGAGAACCCCCGCCACAGCTGGGAGGACCGCTGCTGGACCGGCTCGTACGGCGAGTAGGTCTCGAAGAGGAGCTGGCGTCCGTCCGGGAGCCAGACGGGGCGGTAGACCTCGAGCGCCCGGCCCCCGGTCTCGAACTGGTTCTCGGAGCTGCTGAGGTCCGAGACCTCGGCCTTGGTCTGCGGGTCGGAGAGGGCGATCCGCTGGTCCTGGCTCAGGGTGAACGTGCGGCCCACCAGCTGCGGCTCGTCCGCGTAGACCACCCGCCCGTCCGGGGCCCAGAGTTTCACCCGCACGATCGCCGACCCCAGGATGCGGTCACGCACCATCTGGTCGAACTCCGCCAGCGCCGCCGGGTCGCCGTCGGCCAGGGCACTGGTCAGCGCCGGCGAGATCACCGCATCGGCGAGGACGTCAGCGGTGTTGGCAGCGTCGTTGACGGCCTCGCGTTCGGCGAGTCGCTGTGCCGCAAGGGAACCCAGCACTCCCACCACGGCCAGTACGGCCACGAGCCCGGCGACGAGCTGGAGGAGCACGCGACGAGGATGGACCGGGGCCTCGACCTCGGCCGGGACGCGGGCCCGTGACACGGTCACCCAAGGGACCGACGCCGCCGACCCGGGCACCTCGGGGATCCTGGGCACCTCGGGGGCCCCGGGGGTCACGGGGGTCACGGGCACGGCCGCGGCCGTCTCGGGCGGCGAGGGGTGCGCCGAGACGGCCGGGCTGCTGGGGGTGGTGGTCACTCAGTCATCGCTTCCGTGTCCGCCGGAGCCCGAGTCGTCCGAGCCCGAGTCGTCCGAGCCGCCGTGCCGCCCCGAACCCGAACCGCTGTCGTCCGACCCGGAGTGACCTGACGTCGAGTCGTCCGAACCCGAGCCCGAGCTGGTCGACGTCGCGCTGTCCCGGTCGTCGCCGGGCTCGGTGCGCTGGTCGCGCGGGACGTCGCCACCGTGGTCGTCCGCCGTGGTCGCGCGGCTGCTCGGCGTCGAGGTGCCGGAGCCAGAACGCCCGGAGTGGTGCGACGAGCTCGAGGACGCCGTCGAGGTCGCGGTCGACGAGGAGCTGTCGTCGGAGTCCCGGCCCTTCCCGGAGCCACGGTCGTCCCCGGGCTCGGTCCGCTCGTCGCGCGGGGTCTGGCCGCCGTGGTCGTCCCCCGCCTCGGTGGTGCCGGTGGCCGTCGGGAGGGTGGCCGTGCCGGTGGCCACCTGGGCGCTGGCCGGGACCGTCACGGGGACGGCCTGGGAGAAGGAGGCATTGCCCCACAGCCCGGCCGCGGCGGGGAGCAGGGCCACGACGAGGGCGGCCAGGGTGATGGTGATTCGCTTCATGACAGATCCTTCCGGGATCAGTGTGACGGGTGGGGTGCCGGATCGGGGACCGAACCGGCGACCTAGCCGGCGAAGACGACGACGGCGGTGCAGGTCTCGCCGGTCGAGGCGGTCGTCGCCGTCGCCGTGAAGCGGTCGGTGCCCGTGCGGTTGGCGACCAGGCGGTTCACCGAGAACGAGCCGCTCGGCGCGACCGTCGTGCGGCTGCCCGACCACAGCAGGACGCCGTTGTCGGAGAGGCGGACGGACCAGGCCTGACCCACCCGGTTCGAGTCGACCTCGAGCTCGGTCTCGATGCGACCGTTGTCGGCCTTGGCCTTGAGCTTCCAGGCGCTGCCCTGCGAGCAGGTGCCGCTGGCCCGGACGTCGAGCCCCTTGGCGCTGGCCGGCTGGGCGCCGACGGTGGCGACCAGGGCGACGCCGAGAGCGACTGCTGCACTCTTCGTGGAGGTGTTCATCGCGCTTTCCCTTTCGTGGTGGTCACCACCTGTGACCGTGCGACCACTGTGCGGTTCGGGTGCGTTCATGCGGTATTGGGCGATGGTCGTAGTACCACCGGGCCCCTCGGAATCCCGCTGGCCGACCATCCAGCACGCAAGGAGCCGGCCCCCCTTCTCGGGGAGCCGGCTCCATACCTGGTCTGCGCCCGGGGACGGCGCGGTCAGGCCTCCTGGCGGTCGGCGTTCGCGTAGATGGCGTCGCGGACGTAGAAGGCCATGCCCTCACGGATCTCGTCGTACGTCGCGGTGAACCTCGGGTCGCTCGTGTAGAGGTCGGCGAGGTTGCGGTGGAACTGCGGGGAGCAGTCGTAGTACCGCTCGTTGATGTTGATCCGGTGGGCCTCGGCGGCGTCCATGGCCACCACGCTGGTGGCTGGCTCACCCGCGTCCATGGCGTCGGTGAAGCCCTTGTGGAGGGCGTCGCTCTCGGCCTTGACCTGCTCCCAGTCGGCCTTGGTGTAGTTCTTCGTGCGCTGCTGGGACTGCTTCCAGGCGTCGGTCTGGCCCCACCGCTGCTCTGCCTCGTCCTGGCTGTCGTAGAACCCTTCGCCGAAGAGCTCCTTCATGTCCTCGGTGGTGACGGGCTGGTCGTTCATCTCTCGCTCCAGTGCTCGGTCGATGGCCACGACGAGATCGCGCATCTCGTCGAGCCGGGTCATGACCGCTGCGCGTTGGCGACGCAGGTGCTGGGCAGCGCTCTCCGGGTGGTCCAGGAGGAGGGCGACCTCCTCGAGGGCGAACCCGAGCCGCCGGTAGACCACCACGTGCTGCAGGCGCGTGAGGTCCTCCGGGGTGTAGAGCCGGTAGCCCGCCCGCGAACGGTCGCTGGGCGTGAGCAGCCCGATCTCGTCGTAGTGGTGCAGGGTGCGCACCGTGACGTCGAACTGCTCGGCCACCTGACCCACGGTGAGCGTGGTCAGCTGCGTGCCTTCGGTCATGGGCACCACTGTGGCGCCTCACGCCACGTGAGGGTCAAGACCTTTCGGCGACGACCTCAGGCGTCCTGACGAGCGCGGCGACGCGACCGCAGCCAGGCACCGATGCCGTTGCGGGCCGTGCCCCAGATGCCGTGCCGGAAGGCGAGCACGATGATCACGAAGATCGCGCCGGTGATGATGCCGATGCCGTTGAAGCCCGACGAGGCGAGCTTGTCCTCGAGCAGGACGACCAGCGCTGCACCGACCGGACCACCCCAGAGGGTGCCGATGCCGCCGAGGACCGTGATGAGGACGACCTTGCCGGACGTCGTCCAGATCAGCTCCTGGAGCGAGGCGAACCCGTGGCTGGCGGAGAAGACGCCACCGGCGAGACCCGCGAGCCCGGCGGAGATGACGAACACCATGATCTTGTAGCGCTCGACGTCGTAGCCGAGGGCCCGGGCACGGGCGGGGTTGTCGCGGATGGCCACCAGCACGCGACCGAACGGGCTGTTGACCGTGCGCCAGGCGATGGCCACCCCGATGAGGATGATCGGCAGGGCGGCGTAGTAGAAGTAGAACGACTCGGTCTCGACGAGCTCGATCCCGAAGAACGCCTTGGGGATGCCCTGCAGGCCGTTCTCACCGCCGGTGACGCTGCGCCACTGGTTGGCGATGAAGTAGATCATCTGCGCGAAGGCCAGGGTCACCATGGCAAAGTAGATGCCGGTTCGCCGCACCGCGAGGTAGCCGGTCGGCACCGCGAGGATCATGGCGCAGACCGCGCCACCCACCACCGCGACCGGGAACGGCACGCCGGCGTGGATGGCGATCAGACCGGTCGTGTATGCCGACGTGCCCCAGAAGGCGGCGTGGCCGAAGGACAGCAGCCCGGTGTAGCCGAGCAGCAGGTCGACCGAGATCGCGAACAGCGCCCAGGCGGCGATGTCCATGGCGACCGGCGGGTAGACGAACCACGGCAGCGCCAGGACGACGACGAGGCCGACGGCCATGCCGACCCGCCGCAGGTAGGGACGGTGCGCCGTGATGGACGGGGCGTCGGGGAGGTCGACGTCGACCTTGGACACCAGCTGGGAGCTCATGATGCGGCCTCCTCGCGACCGAAAAGGCCCGAGGGCCGGACCAGGATCACCACGGCCATGAGGACGAAGATGAGGACCTGGCTGAACGACCCGGCGTAGCCCTGGCCGTAGGCCTCGACGAGTCCGACGAGGAAGCCCGCCACCACTGCGCCGAGGATGGATCCGAGGCCGCCGATGACGACCACGGCGAACAAGATGATGATGAAGAAGCTGCCCATGTCGGCGTTGACGGAGCCGGTCGGGGCGCGCAGCACACCGGCGAGGCCGGCGAGCGCGATGCCGAAACCGAAGACCGGGGTGACCCACCGGCCGACGTTGATGCCCAGGGCCCGCGAGCGCTCCGCGTCCTCGGTGGAGGCGCGGACGATCATGCCGACGCGGGTCTTGGTGAGCAGCAGCCACACGGCCAGGCACAGCGCGACCGAGAAGACCGCGACGAAGATCTGGTAGCTCGACAGCGACACGCTGCCGATGGTCAGGCGCCCCTCGAGCCCGGCGGGGAGCTCGTACGGCAGTGACGAGACGCCATACCGGCGCTTCACGAAGTCGACGAGGAAGAGGGTGATGCCGAAGGTAAGCAGGAAGTTGTAGAGCGGGTCGAGCCGCAGCAGCCACCGGACGAAGAGCCGCTCCATCAGCACACCGAACAGGAACATCGCCACCGTGATGATCGGCAGCGCGGCCCAGAAACCGAGGCCGGTCGCGTCGAGGAGCAGGGCGGCGCCGACCGCACCGAGCATGTAGCAGGCACCGTGGCTGAAGTTGACGACGCCGAGCACGCCGAAGATCACCGCCAGGCCCAGGGCAGCCAGGGCGTAGAACCCACCGAGCGCGAGGCCCTGGAGGGTGTACTGGATGAATGCCGTCATTGGTCTTCCGGTTCGTCGATGAGGGAATCGGGGGCGTCAGGACGTGCCGTCGGCGGTCGCGTCGGCCGCGGGACGCGCGGGGCCCGGTGGGCGGGGGGATCCCCACCGGGCCCGGGGCGTCACATCTTGCAGTCGGGGCTGACGGTCGGGTTGAAGGCCTCGGCCGCGGGGATCGTCGAGACGACCTCCTCGTAGTCCCACTCCTCCTTGACCTGGTCCTTGCTCTTGACCTTGACCAGGTAGGCGTCGTGCAGGACGCGGTGGTCCGCGGCGCGGATCTCACCGTTGCGCAGGAAGACGTCGTTGAGCTTCTTGCCCTCGAGCTCCTTCACCACGGCGTCGGACTCGTCGGTGCCGGCGCGCTGGACGGCCTCGAGGTACTGCAGGGCCGCGGAGTAGTTGCCGGCGTGGGCGAAGGACGGACGCGTCTGCGTCTTCTCCTTGAACTTGTCGGCCCAGGCGCGGTTCTGCTCGTCGAAGTTCCAGTACCAGGCGTCGGTGAACTGCGTGCCCTGGAACTGGTCGACACCCAGGCTGTGGATGTCAGTGATGAACATCAGGCCGACGGCCAGCTGGGTCTTGCCCTGCAGGCCGGCCTGGTTGAACTGCTTGACGAAGTTGATGAGGTCACCGCCGGCGGCCATGATCCCGATGACGTTGGGCTTGCTCGAGTCGGCCTTGGTGATGAAGGTCGAGAAGTTGTCGTTGGGGAACGGCGTCGCGATGGACTGCTGCACCGTGCCGCCGGCCTTCTCGACCGCCGCGGTGAACGACTTGGTCATGTCCTGGCCGAAGGCGTAGTCGGGGTAGACGATGGACCAGTTCTTGCCACCGTTCTCGACCGCCGTGGCACCGGTGCCCTGCGCGAGCATGTAGGTGTCGTAGGCCCAGTGGAACGTGTACTTGTTGCAGGACTTGCCGGTCAGCGCGGTGGTGCCGGCGCCGATGTCGATGAAGAGCTTCTTCTTCGTCTTGGCCTGCGTGGCCACGGCGAGCGCGGCCGAGGAGGTGGGGACGTCGAGGATGATGTCGGCCTTCTGGCGGTCGTACATCTCCTGCGCCTTGGTGTTGGCGATGTCGGGCTTGTTCTGGTGGTCGGCCTGGACGACCTCGATGGTCTTGGCCACCGCCTTGTCGCCGTACTTGGCCTTGTAGTCCGCGACGGCCATCTCGATGGCGACCTTGGAGTTGGGGCCGGACAGGTCCTTGTAGACGCCGGACTGGTCGTTGAGCAGACCGAGGACGACCTTGTCGTCGCTGATCTTGCCGCCGGCGGTGCTCGGACCCCCGGCGCCACAGGCGGCGAGGACGAGACTGCCGGTGACCGCGGTGGCCGCGAGGGCCAAGGACTTGGAACGCTGCATGTCCCCTCCTGGGGTGGTTCTTCGTGCGGGTGAGATGGGGTGGAGCGGTGATGCGGTGTGCAGGTGCCTCGAG
This sequence comes from Pedococcus aerophilus, assembly GCF_039532215.1. Taxonomy (NCBI): domain Bacteria; kingdom Bacillati; phylum Actinomycetota; class Actinomycetes; order Micrococcales; family Intrasporangiaceae; genus Pedococcus; species Pedococcus aerophilus. Next base: position 1,743,048 of record NZ_BAAARN010000001.1, read on the forward strand.
GGCCCGGCTACATGCCGAGGTACTCGAGGAGCTCGGTGGTGCGGGACTGGAAGCTCTCGTTGTCGAGCGACTCGACGACCCGGCCCTGCGCGAGCAGGTAGTGGCGGTCGGCGACCGTGGAGGCGAAGGCGACGTTCTGCTCGACGAGCAGGACCGAGACGCCCTGGGCCTTGATCTGGCGGATGATCTCGCCGATGCGCTGGACGATGACGGGGGCCAGGCCCTCGCTGGGCTCGTCGAGCAGCAGCAGGGTCGAGCCCATGCGCAGGACACGGGCGATGGCCAGCATCTGCTGCTCACCGCCGCTGAGCTTGGTGCCGGGGAAGTCGCGGCGCTCGTGCAGCACGGGGAACTGCTCGTAGACCTGCTCCAGGCTCCACGCGTCGGCCTTGCTGACGACCGGCGGGAGCAGGAGGTTCTCGGCGACCGTCAGGGTGGCGTAGATGCCGCGGTCGTCGGGGACCCAGCCGATGCCGGAGCGGGCGCGCTTGTCCGCGCTGGCCTTGCCGAGGTCGTTGCCGCCCCAGGTGACCGTGCCCTCGACCTGACGGTGCAGGCCCATGACGGAGCGCAGCAGGGTGGTCTTGCCGGCGCCGTTGCGGCCCACCAGGGTGACGACCTCGCCGGGCTCGACGCGCAGGTCGACGTCGGTGAGGACCTTGGCCTCGCCGTACCAGGCGGAGAGTCCCGCGACCTCCAGGGTGTGGTCAGACATGCTGCTCTCCGGCCTGTCCGAGGTAGGCGGTGATGACCTTCTGGTCGTTGCGGACCTGCTCGTAGGTGCCCTCGGCGAGCACCTGGCCCGACTGCAGGACCGTGACGGTGTCGGCCAGCGAGCCGACGACGTGCATGTTGTGGTCGACGAACACGACGGTGCGCCCGGCCGAGACCTTCTTGACCAGGGCGATGGTGCGGTCGACGTCCTCGAGACCCATCCCGGCCGTCGGCTCGTCGAGCAGCAGCAGCTTGGGGTCGAGCGCGAGGGCCAGCGCCAGCTCGAGAGCACGCTTCTGGCCGTAGGCGAGCGAACCGGCGGCGGCGCCGGAGCGGTCGGTGAGACCGACCTGCTCGAGCAGCTCCATGGCGCGCGGGCGGAACTGCTTCATCGTCGAGTCCGAGCGCCAGAAGCGGTAGCCGAGCCCGGTCGGTGACGCGAGCGCGAGCTCGACGTGGTCCACGACGCTCATCTGGTCGAACAGGCTCGTGATCTGGAACGAGCGGGCGATCCCGAGGTGTGCGATCTGCTCGGGCTGCATACCGGTGACGTCGCGGTCGCCGAGGAGCACCTGGCCCGACGTGGGGGTGAGGAACCCCGTGAGCAGGTTGAACAGGGTCGTCTTGCCGGCGCCGTTGGGGCCGACCAGGGCGTGGATGGTGCCCTCGACCACGCGCAGGCTCACATCGGAGACGGCGCGGAAGCCGCGGAACTCCTTGGTCAGGTCGCGCGTCTCGAGCAGCACTGCTGCTGAGCCTGCTGCACCTGTTGCCTCAGGGCTGGCCTGGCTGGGCACCGGCACCTCCTCGTGCGGCTGGAGCGACGGCAGGGGGACCGTCGCGGTTCTGCAGAACACTAGGGGTGGCGAGGGACCCCGGACATGGCCGCCCTCGACACAGAGATCCCTGGGAACATGTCCGGGCCCCACATACGTCCCGGGGTCGCGACGGTCAGTGCCAGCGGTCGGGATGCACGTCCCCGGGGATCTGTGCCGTCGGGTCGTAGGGCGTCCGGCTGAACCGGAACGACCCCAGGTCGAGGTGCCCGACGGTGCCGTCGGCAGCGCGGTGGGCGACCAGCGGCTCCCCCTCGTGGTACCCGTCCAGCCCGATCCAGCCCGCCTCGGTCGGCGCAAAGCGCGACCCCCGGTGGACCCCGGGCTCGCCGAGGACCAGTCCGCCGTCGGCGGCCAGCCGGAGCGTGTATGCCGTCGTCCCCCAGTACCAGTCCCCCACCAGGTCGAGGCCGGTCGACTGCGCGGCGTCCGCCGTCCACGGGGTCGGCGGGTGCGGTTCGCGCTCGGCGAGGAGGGTGAGGAGGTCGACCGTGACGGGCCCGATGCCGGAGGTGGCGTTGGCGAAGACCACGCAGCCGTCACCGGTCTCCAGGTCGACCCGCAGGCCCGCGAGGAAGCCCGGCATGGAGCCACCGTGCCCGCCGAAGCGACGGCCGTCGACGTTCCACACCTGCCACCCGAGGCCGTGCGCGCCCGACCAGGCCTGTCCGGGGGTGTCGTTGACGACGACGGGCAGGCACATCTCGGCCAGGGTCTGCGTCGACAGCAGGCCCGCGGTGTCCCCACCGAGGAACGTGGCCCAGCGCGTCAGGTCCTCGACCGTCGACCACAGCTGGCCGGCGGGCGCCATCGCCCCGGCGTGGTGCTCGGGCTCGACGTGCACGAGATCGGCCAGCGGGTGCACGGCCCAGCCCGGCGCACTGGGTTCCTGCGGGCGCAGGGAGGTGCGCGCCATACCGAGCGGCTCGAGCAGCCCGGTGCGCAGGGCCTCGTCCCACGGGACCCCGCGGAGGCGGCCGACGAGCTCGCCGAGGACGGCGTAGCCGACGTTGGAGTAGTGGAACCGGGCGCCGGGCCGGAAGCGGCGCTGCGGGCGGCTCGCGAGGAGGTCGGACCAGTCGCCGCCCTCGGTCCGTTCCCACCACGGGCCGCTCGTCTCGGCCTGCAGGCCCGAGCTGTGGGAGAGCAGCTGCGCCACCGTGACCTGCCCGAAGTCGCTGTCGGACGTCTCGGGCAGGTGGGCGTCGATCCGGTCGGAGAGGTCGAGCGCCCCTTCGTCACGCAGGCGCATCACCTCGACCCCGACGAAGGTCTTGGTGATCGAGCCGATGCGGTACTGCGTGCCCGGGGTGGCGGGCTCTCCGTCGGACCGGCCGGTCACCGTGCCGACGGCACCCGACCAGACCAGCTCACCGCCGCGGACCAGCCCGGCGGCGATGGACGGCAGGCGGCAGGTGGACTGCTCCTGCGCCAGCCTGCGGTCGAGGGCGGCAACGGTCGTCGGCTCGAGGGGCATGGGGCCCCACGGTAGCCCTCGCCCCGGGTCAGGACTTCTTGGCGGCAGCCTTCTTGGTCGTGGCCTTCTTGGCAGTCTTCTTCGCAGCCTTCTTGGCAGGCGCCTTCTTGGCCGCACGCTTGCGGGTCGTCGGGCCCTTGGCGCGCTTCTCCGCGAGCAGCTCGGCACCCCGCTCGGGCGTGATCGTCTCGGGCTCGTCGCCCTTGCGCAGGGTCGAGTTGGTCTCGCCGTCGGTGACGTAGGGGCCGAACCGGCCGTCCTTGACCACCATCGGACGCCCGGACACGGGGTCGTTGCCGAGCTCCTTCAACGGCGCCGAGGCCGCGCGACCGCGCTGCTTGGGCTGGGAGTAGATCGCCAGCGCCTCCTCGAGCGTGATGTCGAAGAGCTGCTGCTCGGTCGTCAGCGAGCGGGAGTCGGTGCCCTTCTTGAGGTAGGGGCCGTACCGGCCGTTCTGCGCGGTGATCTCGACCTCGGTGCCGTCCTCCTCCTTCGAGGTGCCGACGACCCGAGGCAGGCTGAGGAGCTTGAGCGCGGTCTCGAGGTCCATGGTCGCGAGGTCCATGTCCTTGAACAGCGACGCGGTGCGCGGCTTGACCTTGTTCTTGCCCTTGAGCGCCGCGGTCTCCTCGTCGAGGACCTCGGTGACGTAGGGGCCGTAGCGACCGGCCTTGGCGACGATGTCGCGACCGTTCTCCGGGTCCTGGCCGAGGACCTTGCCGTCGTCGGCGGACTGCTCGAGCAGCTCACGCGCCCTGGCCGGGGTCATCTCGTCTGGAGCGATGTCGTCGTTGATCGTCGCGCGCCTCGGCGTGGTCGCGGCGTCGTCGGTCATCTCCCCGGTCGACAGGTCGACACCCTGAGGCACGGTCTCCTCGACGTACGGGCCGTAGCGGCCGACGCGGACGACGATCCCCTCGCCGATGTCGATGGTGGAGATGGCCCGGGCGTCGATGTCGCCGAGGTCCTCGACGAGGTGCTTGAGGCCGAGGTGGAGGTTGCCGGCGTCGGGCAGGCCGGGCTTCGAGCCGACGAGCGCACCGTCACCCTCGACGCCATCACCCATGCCGAAGTAGAACCGCTTGAGCCACTCGGCGCGCTGGGCGTCACCACCGGCGATGCGGTCGAGGTCCTCCTCCATCGAGGCGGTGAAGTCGTAGTCGACGAGCTCGGTGAAGTGCTCCTCGAGCAGCCGAGTCACGGCGAACGCCAGCCACGTCGGGATCAGGGCCGACCCACGGGTGTTGACGTAGCCACGGTCCTGGATGGTGCCGACGGTGGAGGCGTAGGTCGACGGGCGACCGATTCCCTTCTCCTCCATGGCCTTCACCAACGTCGCCTCGGTGTAGCGGGGCGGCGGGTTGGTCTCGTGGCCGTCCGCCTCGGCGCGCACGACGGTGAGGGAGACGCCCTCGCTGAGCTTCGGGAGGCGACGCTCCTCCTCGGCCTCGGCGGCCTTGGACGCGCGCTCCTCGTCACGACCCTCCTCGTATGCAGCGAGGAAGCCTCGGAACGTGATGACCGTGCCGGACGCGCTGAACTCCACGACCCGGCCGTCCTCGAGAGTGCCACCGAGCTTGACGGTCGCGGTCGAGCCGCGTGCGTCGGCCATCTGCGAGGCGACGGTGCGCTTCCAGATCAGCTCGTAGAGCGCGAACTCGTCACCGCGCAGCTCCCCGGCGACCTGGGCCGGCGTGCGGAAGCGGTCCCCCGCGGGACGGATGGCCTCGTGGGCCTCCTGCGCGTTCTTGACCTTCTTCTCGTAGAGGCGCGGCGACTGCGGGACGTACTCGGCGCCATACAGGTCACGGGCCTGCTGGCGCGCCGCGGTGAGGGCGGCCTCCGACAGCGTGGTGCTGTCGGTACGCATGTAGGTGATGTAGCCGTTCTCGTAGAGGCGCTGCGCGACGCGCATGGCGTTCTTCGAGGAGAGGCGCAGCTTGCGGGAGGCCTCCTGCTGCAGGGTGCTCGTCGTGAACGGCGCGCTGGGACGCCGGGTGTACGGCTTCTCCTGGACGCTGGTGACGGCGACCTGGCAGGTGAGCACCTGGTTGGCGATCGAGGTCGCGGTGGCCTGGTCGAGGTGGACGACCGACGTGCCCTTGAGCGTGCCGTCGTCGTTGAAGTCGCGGCCCATGGCGACGCGGTTGCCGTCGACCGAGCTGAGGCGCGCGGTGAACTGGTTCGACGCGCCGTCGGGGGTGAAGTCGCCCTCGACGTCCCAGTAGGACGCGCGGACGAACGCCATCCGCTCGCGCTCGCGCTCGACGACGATCCGGGTCGCGACGGACTGCACCCGGCCGGCGGACAGGCCTGCCTTGACCTTGCGCCACAGCACCGGGCTGACCTCGTAGCCGTAGAGGCGGTCGAGGATGCGGCGGGTCTCCTGGGCGTCGACGAGGGCGACGTCGAGGTCACGGGTGTTGGTGGAGGCGCGCTGGATGGCCTCCTTGGTGATCTCGTGGAAGACCATGCGCTTGACCGGGACCTTGGGCTTGAGCACCTCGAGCAGGTGCCAGGCGATCGCCTCGCCCTCGCGGTCCTCATCGGTGGCGAGGTAGAGCTCGTCGGCGTTCTTCAGGAGACGCTTGAGCTCGGCGACCTTCTTCTTCTTGTCGCTGTCGACGACGTAGTAGGCCTCGAAGCCGTTGTCCACGTCGACACCGAAGCGGCCGAACGGGCCCTTCTTGATCTCTGCGGGCATCTCCGACGGGGTCGGGATGTCGCGGATGTGCCCCACGGACGCCTCGACGTCCCAGTCCTTGCCCAGGTAGCCGCCGATCGTCTTCGCCTTGGCCGGCGACTCGACGATGACGAGCTTGCGCCCTTCAGCCACGTTCTCTTCCTCAGTTCCTGATCCCATGTGCTGCGGATTCGTCGCAGCGTGGACATGGCAACGCGAAAGACGGTAGCCGGTCCCGTCAAATCTGCCGCGCCAGGTCTCGCCTCGGGAGGCGCACGGGGCGACTTTCCCCATTGATTGAAAGTTCAAATAGTTGTATGCTCTCCTCATGAGCCAGCCGTCCGACCCTGTGCGCCAGCCCGTGCTGTACCTCAGCCACGGCGCTCCCCCGCTGGCCGACGACCCGGTGTGGACCCGACAGCTCGCCGACTGGTCGACCCGCTTCGCCAAGCCCACGAACATCCTGATGGTCTCCGCCCACTGGGAGGAGGCACCGCTCGCGCTGAGCGCGACGTCCGGGCAGGTCCCGCTCACCTACGACTTCTGGGGCTTCCCGCAGAAGTACTACGACGTCACGTATGCAGCCCCGGGTGCGCCCGAGCTCGCCGACAGCATCACCAAGCTCGTGCAGACCGCCGAGACGCCGGTGCACCGCGACGAGACCCGCGGGCTCGACCACGGTGCCTACGTGCCGCTCGTCGAGATGTACCCCGAGGCCGACGTCCCCGTCCTCCAGATGTCGATGCCGACCCTGGACCCGAAGGCGCTCTTCGAGATCGGCCGCAAGCTCGCTCCCCTGCGGGACGAGGGCACGCTCATCGTCGGATCCGGGTTCACGACGCACAACCTGCGCTGGTTCAACCCCCGCGAGGGCCGCGACGGCACGCCGCCCGCGCCGTCCGCGGAGTTCGACCACTGGGCCGCCGAGGCGCTCGAGCGTCAGGACGTCGACGGCATCCTCGACTTCCTGGCCAAGGCGCCGGCCGCCCACGAGGCGCACCCGCGCACCGAGCACTGGGCACCGCTGTTCGTCAGCCTCGGTGCGGCCTACGAGTCCGGGTCGCTCGACAACCAGAGCGTCATCGACGGCTTCTGGTTCGGCCTGAGCAAGCGCTCCTGGCAGTTCGCCTGACCTGACCGCGCGCTCGTCAGCGGCCTCCTCGACCGCCCGCGGGCAGGGGCGGGTTGTCGCCACCGCCTGACAGGATGCCGGGCGTGCGCGGACTTCCGGTCTGGGTGGGGTGGCTGCTCGTCGGCCGGTTCGCCAACGCGCTGGGCTCAATGGCCTGGGTCTTCGTCCCGCTGTACCTCGTGTCCGACCGTGGCCTCGACGAGGCTGCCGCCGGATCCATCGCTGCCGTATGGGGCGTGGGCATGATCGTCGGCAACCTCGCCGGCGGTTCGGTGGGCGACCGGTGGGGCCTGCGCCCGACCCTCGCCGTGGCGTCGCTCGCGTCCGCCCTCGGCTGCGTCGCCGTGCCCCTCACGCCGACGCCCGGACTGGCGGCCGTCCTGTTCGCCATGGGCGCCCTCGGCGGAATCGGTCGACCCGTGTCGTTCGCCCTGGTGACCAGCGCACTGCCCACCGAGCACCGTCGTCAGGCCAGCGCCTGGATGCGTTCGGTCAACAACGCCGGCACCGTCCTCGGCCCTCCGCTCGGTGGGCTGCTCGCGGTCGACCACTTCGGCGCCATCTTCGTCATCGACGCCGTCGCCAGCCTCATGATGCTCGCCGTCGTGCTCCTGGTCGTCCCGGCGACCGCCCGCGCGACGGTCACCGACGGGGCACCGACCCGGGTCCTGACGGCCTTGCGGGCCGACCCGCGGTTCGTGCTCCTGCTGCTCACCGTCGTCGCCGCCGACACGGCCTACCGGTTCGCCTACTCCGCCGTCCCCTGGCAGCTCGACGCCCTCGGCGCCGCTCCGTGGGTGTACGGCACGACCATCTCGCTCAACTGCGCCCTCATCGTGCTGTTCGAGCCGTGGCTCGCGCACCGGCTGAGGGCACGCAGTCCCGAGCCGCTCATCGTCGCCGGGTTCGTCCTCGTCGGCGTCGGCTGGCTGGTCGTGGCACCGTCGCCGGGTGTCGCGGCCGTGCTGGCCGCCGTCGCCGTCGTCACCGCCGGGGAGATGCTCTACAAGCCCACGGCCACCGCCCACGCCGCGGACCGGGCGCCGGAGGGGATGCACGGTCGCTACCAGAGCCTCTACGGCGCCGCCTCGATCGGGGGCGCCGTCATCGCCCCACCCCTGGCCGGTGCGTTGTTCGGCCGCTCGCCCCAGCTGATGTGGGTGGTCGGCGGCCTGCTCGCCCTCGCTGCCGCCGCAGTGCTGGGGCTCACCCGCGCCCGGCACGACAGAGGGGTACGCCGCGTGGTGACCACGCGGCATACCCCTCGGTGACGGGCGGTGCGGCTCAGTGGCCGCCACCCTTGCGGCGCGGGGCCGGTCGGGTCGGGTCGTCGCCGGCCTTCTCGACCTCGTCGGGGACGACGATCGGCTTGAGCCTGGCCCAGACGAGGAACGCCGCGGCGGCGACCGCCAGGGCGAGGCCGGTCCAGAGGTTGGCGTTCACCCCGCCGGTCTTCTCCAGCTCGGGGTCGGCGAACAGGCCCGCGAGGAGCAGGATCACACCGTAGAGTCCGAGCAGGCTGCCGATGATGTTGCGGATGTCGAACGCGCCGGCCGTCTTCTTGGCGGGCTTGCTCGTGGTCGATGCATCTGACATGTCGGCGCTCCTAGAAGGCGAAGTTGAGGACGATGACCATGAGCAGCGCGATCCCGGCGAGCGGCATCGTGCGCTGGTACCACGGCTGGCTGGCCTCCTCCGGGTCGACGAGGTCCTCCTTGGGCGTCTCGGAGTAGACCAGGCCCTTGAGCTCGGAAGCCGGCTTGGGCTGGGTCACCATCGAGACCACGACGCTGACGACGATGTCGACGACGAACGCGGTGGAGGCGGCGACGAAGCTCGCGCCCTGGCCGGAGAGCGGCAGGACGCCGACGCTGACCGAGCCGAGGGTGTCCTCGGACAAGATCGCCACCAGCACCGCGGAGAGCGTTCCGGCCGACAGGCCGACCCAACCGGCGGTGGCAGTCATCCGCTTCCAGAACATGCCGAGGATGAAGGTCGCGAACAGCGGTGCGTTGAAGAACCCGAACAGCGTCTGGAGGTAGTCCATGATGTTCGAGAAGCTCGACGCGATGGTCGCCGTGAAGATGGCGATGACCGTGGCCCCGACGGTCGCGAGGCGACCGATCCGCAGGTAGTAGTCGTCGTCGTGGTCCTTGCGGATGTAGCGCTGCCACAGGTCGTAGCTGAAGACCGTGTTGAAGGCCGAGATGTTGGCCGCCATGCCGGCCATGAACGCGGCGAGCAGGCCCGCGATCGCCAAGCCCAGCAGGCCGTTCGGCAGGACGTCACGCATGAGCAGCAGGAGCGCGTCGTTGTACTTCACGCCCTCGCCCGAGGCGCCGCCTGCCGGGGTGCCACCACCCTTGAGGTCGATCATCTCCTTGACCAGGACGGCCGAGACCATGCCGGGGAGGATGACGATGAAGGGGATGAACATCTTCGGGAACGCACCGATGATCGGCGTCTTGCGAGCCGCGGAGATCGACTTGGAGGCCATGGCGCGCTGGACCTCGACGAAGTTCGTCGTCCAGTAGCCGAAGGAGAGCACGAACCCGAGGCCGAACACGATGCCGATGACCGACAGCAACTCCGAGTCGAACCCGGCGAGCGCCTGTCCCGGCCAGGACTCGAGCTGCTGGGCCGCCGGGGCCACGCCGGCCGAGGCCGGGGCGTTGTCGGCGAACTCGGTGATCTTGTCCTTGAGGCCGCCGTACCCACCGACGCGGTGCAGGCCGATCAGCGTCAGCGGCAGCAGCGAGGCGACGATGACGAAGAACTGGAGCACCTCGTTGTAGATCGCGGCCGACAGCCCACCGAGGGTGATGTAGGACAGCACGATCACCGCGGCGACGATGAGGGCGACCCACAACGGCCAGCCGAGCAGCGCGTGGACGATCGAGCCCAGCAGGTAGAGGTTGACGCCGGCGATGAGCAGCTGGGCGACGGCGAAGCTGATCGCGTTGACCAGGTGCGCGCCCGTGCCGAACCGTCGGAACATGAACTCCGGCACCGAGCGGACCTTGGAGCCGTAGTAGAACGGCATCATCACGACACCGAGGAACAGCATCGCGGGGATCGCGCCGACCCAGAAGTAGTGGACCGTCGGCAGGCCGAACTCGGCGCCGTTGGCCGACATGCCCATGATCTCGACGGCACCGAGGTTGGCCGAGATGAAGGCGAGGCCGGTGACCCAGGCCGGGAGCGAGCGCCCGGAGAGGAAGAAGTCGATCGAGTCGGAGACCGACCGGCGGGCCATCACCCCGATGCCCAGGACGAACCCGAAGTAGATGACGACGAGCAGGTAGTCCAACCAGTTCGCGTCGATCAGCGTGGTTGCGGCGGGAACCGCGAGGGAGAGGTGAGACATCAGCGGCTCCTAGACGACGACAGACCAGCGGACCAAACCTAGGCGTTGGCGGGGCAAAAGGCACCCGGGCCCCTGTGCGTCCCAGCCCAACAGCCCTTGGTATGGCGCGCGCCCGACACCGTTGGGTCCCCCGGCGGGGTGCCCGCCCACCCCGCACCGAACCGGGGCGCACGACCGCCGGGCTCGCTGCGGTGCGCCGTCGGGACACCCCGCGCATGATGGACAGATGGAACGAACCGTGCACCCTCGCGCCGGCTGGCTCAGGTCACCGGCATCTCTCGTCACGGCCCTCGTGGCCGTCCTCGGACTCCTCGTCGCCGCGGCCGCACCCGCCGGCGCCGCCAGGACGTCCCTCGTACCCCTCCCCGACGGCCTGCGCCCGGAGGGCATCACCGCCGGTCCCGGTGACACCTACTACGTCGGCTCCCTCGCCGACGGCCGCATCGTCACCGGTGACCTCAGCCGCGCGACCAGCCGTGTCCTGCTCCCCGGCGCCACCGGCCGCCAGATCCGCGGGCTGGACCGCGACGCACGCACCGGGCTCGTCTGGGCCGCGGGCAACGTCGGCACCGAGGCCCACGTCTGGGCCGTCGACGGTCGCACCGGCCGCGTGGCGTCCGACACCGTCGTCCCGGGCGGGGTCTTCCTCAACGACCTCGTCGTCACCCGCGACGCCGTCTGGGTCACCGACTCCCGGGTCGACCGGCTCACCGTGATCGCGCTCGGACGGGGCGGCCGGCCCACCGGCGCGGCCCCGGCCTTCCTCCCCCTCACCGGCGCCTGGCCCGCCGGGGACGGGGTGGCCAACAACGCCAACGGCATCCGGCAGCTCTCCGACGGCTCCGCGATCCTCAACAACAGCAGGGTCGGCGGCCTCTGGCGGGTCGACCCGGCGACCGGGGTGACCACGCAGGTCCCCGTCAGCGGCGGACCGGCGATCACCGGCGGCGACGGCCTCGAGCTGTCGGGGACGACGCTGTACAACGTCCGCGGCACGGGTCAGGCCGAGGTGTCGGTGCTGACGCTCCGGCGCAGCGCCACCGGCTGGACCGCCACCTGGCGCGGGGCCCTGACCGACCCCAGCCTCGACGTCCCCTCGACCGCGGTGCTGGTGGGCAAGACGCTCTGGGCCGTGAACGCCCGCTTCGGCGTCGTCGACCCGGGTACGGCCCCGTACTGGATCACTCCACTGGCCGCCCGCTGACATTTCGGGTGGACAGCCGTGGCCCCGGTGGGGATGGTGGACATATCCATCCACACCGGGGCAAACGGCGCCTCGCCGCATCGAGGACTCCGCAAGCCCTCCCGGGCTCGAAGGGGAGTCATCGATGCACGTGCTCAGATCCAGCAGGAGAACCATCGTCGTCGCGGCCACGGTCGCCCTCGTGGCAGGCGGAGCCGCCGGCCTGAACGGGACAGCGACAGGCCCCGACTCCACCGGTGGCGGCACCACCGCAGAGGTCGTCCCAGCCTCCGGGGAGCCGGACACCGCCTTGCGCCGCTCGCTCGCCGCGGCTCCGGACGGCCTCCGGACGCCGTTCGAGGCGAGCAACGGGAAGACCTGGACCACCGTCGCCCAGGCGCAGAAGTTCTGGCGCGACCTCGACGCCAGCACCGACCGCGTGCGGGTGAGCACCGTGGGCCGGACCAACGAGGGTCGACCCCTGCAGCTCGTCCAGGTCGGCAACCCCGCCCCGAGGTCCGTCGCCGAGGCACGGACGGGCTCGGTCCTGCTGTACACGTGCTCGGTCCACGGCAACGAGCCGTCCGGGCGCGAGGCCTGCCTCCAGCTCGCCCGCGACATGGCCACGACCACCGACCCCGCGTGGCAGCGGCTGCTGCGGACCACGACGGTGCTGTTCATCAACGCCAACCCCGACGGCTGGCAGGCGAACACCCGGGCCAACGCCCAGGGGCTCGACGTCAACCGTGACTACATGGCGCTGGAGTCCCCCGAGGCGACCGCCATCACCAAGGTCATCCGCGACTGGAAGCCCGACGTGCTCAACGACCTGCACGAGTACGGGCCCAACCAGTACTACAAGACCGACCTGCTCCAGCTCTGGCCGCGCAACCGCCAGGCGGACGAAGAGATCCATGACCTCGCCAAGACGATGAGCGAGGAGTATGCCGCCGCGCAGGTCGAGTCCCTCGGCTACACCTCGGGCGAGTACGGGCTCTACGTCAAGGACGGGGAGCAGTTCCTCCAGGTCGCCGGTGACGAGCAGGGCCGCATCCTGCGCAACTACGCCGGGCTCTCGCACGTCGTGGGCATGCTCAGCGAGACGGCCAACAAGCCACTGGACGACGCAGAGGCCGCTGATACGTCGCTGCTCAACCGGCGCCGCGTCGAGGTCAACTACACCAGTGCCGTCGGCAGCGCGCAGATGGTGCTGGAGAACCGCGCCACCCTCGTCCGCGAGACCGCTGCGGCGGCGGAGCGGGTGACGCGGGAGGGTGCTGAGCAGTCCGGTGTCGTCTACTTCGCAGGTCAGGACAACGTCATCCCCGAGTCGTCGGCCGAGGTGGAGCCGGAGCCGATGTGCGGCTACCAGCTGACCGCGGCTCAACGCACCGAGCTGGCACCGGTCCTGCGTGCCCACGGGATCACCTGGCGCACCAACGCCGGTGGCGCGTTCGTGAAGATGGCGCAGGAGGACCAGCCGCTCATCCCGCTGCTGCTGGACGCCCGCTCCGAGCACCGGATCGCCGAGGCCACACCGGTCGACGACTGCTGACGGCCTCGACCAGATCGGCCGGTCAGGTTGCTCGACCTGGCAGCTGCTCCAGGGATGCCAGGCGCGCGGCATGTCGCGCTCCTGGCATCCCTGAGTCGTCTCAGGCGTCGGGTCAGGCGTCGACCACCACGGCGGCGCCGCTGAACTGCGCGGCATACAGCTCCGCGTAGGCGCCGTCGCGGGCGAGCAGCTCGGCGTGCGAACCCTGCTCGACGATCGCCCCGTCGCGCATGACGAGGATGACGTCGGCGTCGCGGATCGTCGAGAGGCGGTGGGCGATGACGAAGCTCGTGCGGTCCTGGCGCAGGGCCGACATCGCCTGCTGGACCAGCAGCTCGGTGCGGGTGTCGACCGAGCTGGTCGCCTCGTCGAGGATGAGCAGCGCCGGGTCGGACAAGAACGCCCGCGCGATCGTCAGCAGCTGCTTCTCGCCCGCGCTGATGTTGCCACCCTCGGCATCGAGCACCGTGTCGTACCCGTCGGGCAGCGAGTGCACGAACCGGTCGACGTAGGTCGCCCGGGCCGCGGCGAGGACCTCTTCCTCGGACGCACCGGGGCGGCCGTAGGCGATGTTGTCGCGGATGGTGCCGCCGAACAGCCAGGTGTCCTGGAGCACCATGCCGATCTCGCTGCGCAGGTTGTGGCGGGTCAGGGCCGTGATGTCCACGCCGTCCAGGGTGATCCGGCCGGCGTCGAGCTCGTAGAACCTCATGACGAGGTTGACGAGGGTGGTCTTCCCGGCACCGGTCGGCCCGACGATGGCGACCGTCTGCCCGGGCTCCACGACGAGGTCGAGGTGCTCGATGAGCGGGTTCGCCGGGTCGTAGGAGAACGACACGTCCTCGAACTCCACCCGTCCGCGGGGGTCGTCGAGCACCGCCGCACCGACGGCGTCGGGGCGCTGCTCGGGCGCGTCGAGCACCTCGAAGACACGCTCGGCCGAGGCCACCCCGGACTGCATGAGGTTGGCCATCGACGCGACCTGCGTCAGCGGCTGGGTGAACTGGCGTGAGTACTGGATGAACGCCTGCACGTCACCGAGGGTCATCGAGCCGCCGGCGACGCGCAGCCCGCCGACCACGGCGATGATGACGTAGTTGAGGTTCCCGATGAACATCATCGTCGGCATGATGATGCCGCTGACGAACTGTGCGCCGAACCCCGCGGCATACAGGTCGTCGTTCTTGGCCCGGAACGACGCCCGCACCTCGTCCTGGCGCCCGAACACCTTGACCAGCTCGTGCCCGGTGAAGGACTCCTCGACGACGGAGTTGAGCTCGCCGGTGCTCTTCCACTGCTGGACGAAGTGCTTCTGCGACCGCTTGCCGATCACCGCGGTGACCGCCATCGAGACCGGGATGGTGAACAGCGCGATCAGGGCCAGCATCGGCGAGATGTAGAGCATCATCGCGATCATCGCCACCACGGTGAGCAACGACGTGAGCAGCTGGCTCAGCGTCTGCTGAAGGCTCTGGGCGACGTTGTCGATGTCGTTGGTGACGCGGCTGAGCAGCTCGCCACGCGGCTGGCCGTCGAAGTAGGGCAACGGCAGTCGGTTGAGCTTGTCCTCGACGTCACGGCGCAGCCCGAAGATGGTGCGGTTCACCGCGCCGGTGAGCAGCCAGCCCTGGGCCCACGACAGCAGGCTGGCGACGACGTAGATGGCGAGCACCAGCAGGAGCACGTCCCCGACCGCCCCGAAGTCGATGCCCTGCCCCGGGACGAGGTAGGGCATGCCGCCCACGAGGTCGGCCAACGTGTCGTCGCCCCGCGCGCGGAGCGCCTCGACCAGCTGGGCCTTGTCGCTGCCGGCCGGGAACCTCGCCCCCACCACCCCGGCGAAGATGTGGTCGGTCGCCCGCCTGAGGATCTTCGGCCCGATCGCCGACAGGCCCACGCTCGCGACGGCGAGAGCCAGCACGGCATACAGGGGAAGGCGTTCGGGGCGCAGCAGGCCGAGGAGTCGCTTCGCGGACGGCACGAAGTCCTGCGACTTCTCGGCCGGCACCCCTGCGCCCATCATCGGTCCGTGCCGCTGGCCGGCCCGCGCTCCCGGCCCGCGCCTGGCTTCTGCCGCCTTCTCCTCCGCGGTCTTCACTCCTTCGCTCATGCTGCTGCCTCCGCGCTCTGCTGGGACTCGACGATCTCGACGTACGTGGGGCACGTCTCGAGGAGCTCGTCGTGGGTCCCGGTCCCGACGACGAGCCCGTCGTCGAGGACGACGATGTGGTCGGCGTCGACGATGGTCGACACCCGTTGGGCCACGACCACGACGGCGGTGTGCCGCGTGACGGGCTTGAGCGCGGACCGCAGCCGCGCGTCCGTCGACAGGTCGAGGGCCGAGAAGCTGTCGTCGAACAGGAAGATCTCGGGCTTGGCGACCAGGGCCCGGGCGATGGCAAGTCGCTGGCGCTGGCCACCCGAGACGTTCGTGCCGCCCTGGACGATCGGTGCGTGCAGGCCCTGCGGCATGGCGCGCACGAAGTCCTCCGCCTGGGCGATGCGCAGGGCCTCCCACAGCTCGTCGTCGGTCGCGCCGGCGTCGCCGTAGCGCAGGTTGCTCGCGACCGTGCCGGTGAACAGGTAGGGCTTCTGCGGCACGAGGCCGATCCGCGCCCACACGTCCTCCAGCGCCGCGTCCCGCACGTCGACCCCGCCGATGAGCACCTGCCCCCCGGTCACGTCGTAGAGCCGAGGGATGAGGGACAGCAGGGTCGACTTCCCGGCACCGGTGCTGCCGATGATGGCCGTCGTCCTGCCCGGCTCCGCCGTGATCGAGACACCCTGCAGGACAGGGACATCCGCACCCGGGTAGGCGAACGTGACATCGCGCAGCTCGATGCCGGCACCCCGGCGCGGGATGGCCACGGGCTCGGCCGGCGGCACCACGGTCGACGCGGTGTCGAGGACCTCTGCGATGCGTCCGGAGGAGACCGTCGCCCGGGGGATCATCATCGACATGAAGGTCGCCATCATCACCGACATGAGGATCTGCATGAGGTAGCTCATGAACGCGGTCAGCTCCCCGATCTGCATCTGGCCGCTGGAGACGCGGTGCGAACCGAACCACAGCACCGCCACCGTCGAGGCGTTGAAGATGAGCATGACGATCGGGAAGACCATGGCCATCAGGCGACCGACCGCGAGCGCGGTGCCGGTGTACTGCGTGTTCGCCTCCGCGAATCGGACCCGCTCGTGGTCCTCGCGGACGAACGCCCGCACCACCCGGATGCCGGTGATCTGTTCGCGCAGAACGCGGTTCACCCAGTCGACAGACTCCTGCATGATCCGGAACTGCGGGATCATCCGGCGGATCACCAGCGCCACCGACAGCGCGAGGAGCGGAACGGCCACGGCCACCAGCCAGGACAGCCCGACGTCCTCACGCAGGGCCATGACGATCCCGCCGACCATCATGATCGGGGCCGAGACCATCATCGCGGCACCCATGAAGACGACCTGCTGGACCTGCGTGACGTCGTTGGTCGTGCGCGAGATGAGCGTGGGCGCCCCGAAGCGTGACACCTCCTGGGCGGAGAAGTCGCCGACGCGGGCGAAGACGTCGGCCCGCAGGTCGCGGCCGAGCCCGGCCGCCGACCGCGCCCCGAGGTAGGTCGCCCAGACCGTGGCGGCGATCTGGACGAGGGAGACCGCGAGCATCCACCCGCCCGTGCGCAGGATGTAGCCGGTGTCGCCCTTGGCCACGCCCTCGTCGATGATGCGGCCGTTGAGGCTGGGCAGGTAGAGCGAGGCGATGGTGCCGACGAGCTGGAGCCCGACGAGGACGGTGATGAGCCTCTGGTAGGGCCGCAGGTAGTCGCGGATGATCCGGATGAGCACTACTTCTTCCCCCCTGGTTCGGGACGCCGGAGGGCGCCCTCGAGGATGACGTCGACGAGGTCCTGCGGTGTGGAGTCACCGTGGTGGAGCATCGGGTGGACGCTCGAGAGCGTGAGCATCCGCAGGTAGTTGACGACCTCGGTGGCCGGCAGCCGGAGCTGGTCGGCGTCGGCTCCGACGAGCGCGACGAACGCCTGGTCGACCGCGGTGTTGGCCTGCTCGCGTCGCGGGTCCTGCCCCTTGTGCGGCGGGCGCATGGGTCGGCCCGACGCCTGGAGGACGCTCATGAGCGAGAAGATGTCGCGCAGGTAGCCCTGCATGGTCGACACGGCGGCAGCGAGGCGTTCGCGCAGCGGCAGCGCGACGTCGATCTCGAGCAGCCGGGCGACGAGCACCTCGGTCTGGAAGGCGTCGTGGACGCAGGCTTCGACCAGCTCGTCCTTGGACTCGAACACCCGGAAGATCGTGCCCTCGGCGACGCCCGCCGCCCGGGCGATCTCCTTGGTGCTCACCGCACGCCCCTTGTCGCGCAGCAGTGGCACCGTCGACGCGATGATCGCGGCTCGACGGTCGTCGGGGGCCATGGCAGGGGCTCGGGGAGTCACCTGTTCAGAGTAAGTGAGTGAGCACTCACTCACAACACATTTGCTGACCTGCGCAGATGGTCCCGCCCACCCCGGGGAGCGGGGCCTGCACTCACTCCGCGCCGGCTCGGTCCCCGTGGATCGGCACGGTCACCGCAGCCACGACGACCATCGCCGCCTCCCGGGGAGTGCACCGGGCCGTGTCGACCTCGAGGTCGTAGTCGATGCCCTCGTGCACGAGCGTCGCCTGGGCGGCGGCCATCCCGACCACCCGGTCGGCCCGGGCCCGCTCACGGACCAGCGCCACCTCGGGATCGCAGTGGACCCCGACCCAGAGCACCCGCAACCCCGCGAGCGCCTGGCGCCAGCGCTCCTGGGCCGCGGGGCCGCTGAGGAACCCGTCCTCGACGACGACCGGCACGTCCCGGGCGACGCCCGCGATGCCACGCATCCAGGCCTGCTCGACACGACGCCACTCGGGACCGGTCTCGACCCGGCCGTCGGGGTGCAGGACCAGGCCGCCCTCGACCTGGTCGAAGCCCGGCGGGAGCGCCTCGATCAGCGTGTCGACGGTGAGCCGCAGCCAGGTCCCCGGCAGGAGGTCGACGAGGACCGCCGCCAGCGTGGACTTGCCCGAGCTCGACCCGCCGTTGAGGACGATGACGTCCGGCCCGGCCCCGGCCCCGGCCCCCGCCACGCCTTCGGACCCGACGGTCACGTCACCAGGCCGTCAGCCACCAGCTCGCGCAGCAGGGCGACGAGGTCGGGCCGCAGGGTGGCCTCGTCGACCTCGAGCAGCTGGGCGATGGCCGAGATCGCCACCCCGGCCGTGAGGGTGCCGTCGCAGACGCTGGCGAGGGCGGCCCCCGCGGTGTCCAGCCTGACCGTGCGGCGCAGCCCGCCGCCCTGCCTCAGCAGGATGACGCTCGGGTCCGGGTCGCCGGGGCGCGAGTGCCGCTCCTCGGTGACGTCCGGGGCCACCGTCCAGGCCACCCCGAGCAGGTCCGCCTCGGTGTGCTCGGCCAGCCAGGTGCGCGCGCGGATCCCGGCGAGGACGTGCGGACCCATCGGCGAGGCGACCGGCCCCCCGACCTCGTCGAGGTGCACGAACGGCTCACGGTCGGTGACCGGTCGCTGCAGCGTCACCACCCCGAACCCCACCGCTGACACGTCGCGCGAGGCGAAGTCGTCGAGCCACGCGGCATACATCGTCGCGAACTCCACCGTGGCGCTGTGGTGACCACCGTCGCGGGCCCATGTCTCGGCGTACTCCGCGGGGTCCTGGACGTCGCGCTGGATGATCCACGCGTCGAGGCCGGTGCCGTCGACCCATCCGCGCACGCGCTCGCGCCAGTCGGCGTCGCCGAGGACCTCCCAGTTGCCGAGGAACTGCGCTATCCCTCCCGGCTCCAGGTGGTCGCCGATCGACCGGACGAGGTCCGCCACGATCGCGTCACCCGCGGCACCGCCGTCGCGGTACTCGAACAGCGGGACGTCGGGGCTGCGGGGCGTGATGACGAACGGCGGGTTGCTCACGATCAGCTCGAACCGTTGCCCCGCAACAGGATCGAGCATGGAACCACCGACGACGTCCCAGCTGGCACCGTTGAGGGCGGCGTTGAACCTGGCGTAGGCGAGGGCCCGCTCCGACAGGTCGGTCACGGTGATGTGGGCGGCGTGCGCACCGAGGTGCAGGGCCTGGACGCCACACCCCGTGCCGATGTCGAGGGCGCGCACCACGAGCGGCCGAGGCGTCCACGACGCCAACGTCGTCGAGGCGCCACCGATCCCGAGCACGTGGTCCTCGTGCAGCGGCTCGCGCGTGGCGATCTCTGCGAGGTCGGAGGCCACCCACCAGGCGTGGTCCTCCTCGCCGTAGGGACGCAGGTCGCACGTCGCGACGACGCCCGGGCCCTGCTCACGGACCAGCCCCAGCGACTGGGCGCCCTGGAGCCCCAGGGTCGGCAGGGCCACGGCGACGTCCTCGGCGTCGACGGCGTCGCCGAGCCCGAAGAGGCGCACCAGCGTCGCGAGCGGTGTGCCGGCCGCGGCCGTGACGCGTTGCGCCGGCAGCACCTGCTCACGGGCGAGCGCTGCGCCCGCGAGCGGACCGAGCAGGTCGGAGACCCCCTCGACCGTGTATGCCGCCGCGGCCAGGTCTGCACGCAGCGCATCGATGAGCTCGGTGTCGGTGGAGGTGGGTGGCGCGGTGGTGGCCACGTCAGCCGTCGAGCATGCCGCCGAGGTTGAACCCTCCGCCGCCGCTCTGGGCCGGCGGCGGGGTCCACTCGCTCGGCTGGACGATGACGAAGCCCGGGCCGTGGAAGGCGTACTGGAACGCCTCGCCGGAGCCGCCACGCAGCATGGAGCGGACGTTCATGCTCGAGACCACCTGGGGCACGAGGTTCGCCGACCAGCCCACGCACGCCTGGACGTCGACGTAGGTGGGCTGGGTGCCGCAGTCGAGGACGACCGGCTGGCCGACCGTGTGGATCGCCGCGGTGCCGGTGCCGTGCAGCGTGGTGTTGAACAGGCCACCGCTGAGCATCCCGGCACCCTGGACGCGCTTGATGTCCCAGTCGATGCTGGAGTCGAAGGCCAGCAGGTTGCGTGCGTTGAGGCTGATGCCGTCGCCGGTCAGCTCGACGAGGAAGACGAACCCGGCCTCGGACGCGAAGAACACGTCGCCCTCGCCGGACACCCGCATGAGCGAGACGTCCTCACCGGTGACGACCTTCTTGAAGAGCTTGCCGACGCTGCCGGCCTTCTCGTGGTCGAAGCGGATGTTGCCCTGGAAGGACACCATCGCGCCCTTGACGGCCAGCACGTCGCCACCGAGGTGGACACGCAGCATCTGGGGGTTCTGGAGGGCGAAGCGCTGCTCCGCCTGGACCTCGAGGTTCGCCTGTTCGAACAGTGGACTCTGCATGTCGCCAGCCTAGGCCGAAGGCACGCCGATGGGGAGGCGGTAGGTCAGCCACTCCGAGCGGTCGCCACCGAGGCTGTCGTAGAGCCGCTGCGCCCGCTCGTTGTCCGGCGCCGTCTGCCACTGCAGCCACCGGCAGCCGCGGTCGGCCGCGAGCGATCGACAGGCCTCGAGCACGGCGCGGCCGGCGCCCTGCGACCGGTGGTCGGCGTGGACGTAGAGGTCCTCCATCACGGCCAGCGGCAGCCCGAGGGTGGTGTCCCAGCTCCACAGGACGGTGGCGTGCCCGGCCACGGCGCCGTCGCCGTCACGGGCGATCAGCTGGGTGCCGCCGCCTGTGGCGATCAGGGCCCTGGCCATCGACGTCAGCTCGTCCACGGACGGGTCCTCCCGGTAGAACCGGGCGTAGGCGAGGAGCGACGGCGCGAGGTCGTCGAGGTCCTCCTCGGTGACGACGGCGACGGTCAGCTCGGCGGGCTCGTTCATGCCCGGAATCTACGCGAGGGCGCCCTACGTGGTGGGCGTCAGGACGAAGCCTCCCTGCTGCCCCTTGCAGGTGCCCGCGGTGTACTCCGCGGTACCGACGACGACGCCCTTGTCGCTGATCCCCCTGCCGAAGGACAGCGTGAGGCCGGCGATCGGGTTGACGACCATCGAGTTGAGGCGCCTACCTCGCCACCCGCCCGACTCCGGACGGACAGCGCCCCTCCGGGGTGGTCACCGGGCCGGTCGCCGCGGGACCGACTCCGTTCGAGGAGGCAGTCGCGTGCTACCGCCTCCAGATGGTCCCGGGCTCCCCATCCCCCACCCCGTCGGGCCCGGACCTGGCGCGTGTCGGACTGACGATGACCGGCGCCACGTCCTCCCTGCTCGCAGGTCAGTCCGTCACCGCCCTGGCCTACGGCGCAGCGGACGGCGAGTCGCTCTTCGTCTTCCTCAGCGACGCTCCGCTGCGGGGCAGCTCGGCCGGGGCGACCACCGTGGACGGGCACGCCGTCTTCACTGATCTCGATGACCCCATGGTCGTGGTGGGCTCCGACGCCGCGCTGGTGCTTCAGGCTGCCGAGGCGCTCGCGCGGTCCTGACCCGGCGTCATACGTCGAACGGCCGGTCCCAGCGAGGCTGGGACCGGCCGTTCGTATCGAGCGTGTGCGACTAGCGGTTCGCCGGCTGCTCGATGTGGTCGGCCGCGTCGTCGACCGCCTCACCGGGACCGGTGGTCGCCTCACCGGAGTCGGGCGCCGAGGCGTCCATCCGCTGCGCCTTCTCGCCGTCCTCGTCGCCGCCGATCGCGAGGTCGCGCGCCTTGGAGACGGCGACCGCGACGACGACGATCAGCAAGGCAGCTGCGGCGATGCCGTAGCGGATCGGCGAGTTCTTGTCGTCGCCGATGGACAGCGTGACGATCGCCGGGGCGATGAGCACCGAGACGAGGTTCATCACCTTGATCAGCGGGTTGATCGACGGGCCGGCGGTGTCCTTGAACGGGTCACCGACGGTGTCACCGATGACCGTGGCAGCGTGGGCGTCGCTGCCCTTGCCGCCGTGGGCGCCGTCCTCGACGATCTTCTTCGCGTTGTCCCACGCACCACCGGAGTTGGCGAGGAACACGGCCATGAGGCAACCGGTGCCGATGGCGCCGGCGAGGAAGCCGGCGAGCGGCCCGATACCGAGTCCGAACCCGACCGCGACGGGCATCAGCGCCGCCAGCAGACCCGGGGTCGCGAGCTCACGCAGCGAGTCCTTGGTGCAGATGTCGACGACGCGGCCGTACTCCGGCTTCTCGGTGTAGTCCATGATCCCCGGGTGCTCGCGGAACTGGCGACGCACCTCGAAGACGATGGCGCCGGCGGCGCGGGTCACGGCGTTGATGGCCAGGCCGGAGAAGAGGAACACCGTCGCGGCACCGATGAGCAGTCCGACGAGGACGCTCGGGGTGACGATCTGCAGGTCGAACGGGGCGTTCGCCTTCTGCAGGATCTGGGTGAACTGCGCCTGTGCGGCCTCCTGGGTGAGCGAGCCACCCTGCACCTGGGCGATGAGGTCGTTCTGCGTCTTCTCCTGCAGCGCGGTGAAGATCGGCTGGAACTTCGCCTGCCACGCGTCGGAGTAGGAGCCGAACAGCGCGGTCGCGGCGAGCACGGCCGTCGCGATCGCGATGCCCTTGGTGATCGCCTTGGTGGTGTTGCCCACGGCGTCGAGGTCGGTGAGGATCTGCGCGCCCTCGCCGTCGACGTCACCGGACATCTCGGCGATGCCCTGGGCGTTGTCGGAGACCGGACCGAAGGTGTCCATGGCGACGATGACGCCGACCGTGGTGAGCAGGCCACAACCGGCGAGCGCGATGAAGAACAGCGACAGGATGACCGAGCCGCCACCGAGCAGGAACGCCGCGTAGACGGCACCGCCGATGATGACCGCGGTGTAGACGGCCGACTCGAGGCCGACGCCGATGCCCGAGAGGACGACCGTGGCCGCGCCGGTGAGCGAGGTGCGGGCGACGTCCTTGGTGGGGCGCTTGTCGGTGCCGGTGAAGTAGCCGGTGAGCCACAGGATGACCGCGGCCAGGATGATGCCGACCAGCACGGCCATGATCGCGGCGTACCGCGGGTTGCCCTCGAGGGCCGAGATGCCGACGTTCTCCGAGCCGAGGCCGGAGTAGGTGTCGGGCAGGTAGACCAGCGCGGCGACGGCGGACAGGACGGCTGCGATGGCTGCCGAGATGTAGAAGCCGCGGTTGATGGCGGACAGGGCGTTCTCGCCCGGCTTCACGCGGGTGATGAACACCCCGATGAGCGCGGTGATCGCGCCGATGGCGGGGACGATGAGCGGGAAGACCAGGCCGTAGGTGCCGAAGGCGGCCGACCCGAGGATCAGCGCCGCGACGAGCATGACGGCGTAGGACTCGAACAGGTCCGCGGCCATGCCGGCGCAGTCGCCCACGTTGTCACCGACGTTGTCGGCGATCGTCGCAGCGTTGCGGGGGTCGTCCTCGGGGATGCCCGCCTCGACCTTGCCGACGAGGTCGGCGCCGACGTCGGCGGCCTTGGTGAAGATGCCGCCGCCGACGCGCATGAACATCGCGAGCAGGGCGGCACCGAAGCCGAAGCCCTCGAGCACCTTGGGCGCGTCGCCCTTGTAGAGCAGGACGACGACGGAGGCGCCGAGCAGGCCGAGGCCGACCGTCGCCATACCGACCGTGCCACCGGTGCGGAACGCGATCCGCATGCCGGAGTCGCGGTCGCCACCCCGGGCGGCGGAGGCGACGCGCACGTTGGCCTTGACGGCCAGGCTCATGCCGAAGTAGCCGATGGCTGCCGAGAACAGGGCGCCGACGACGAAGAAGCCGGAGCGACCCCACCGGACGGCGTTGGTGTCGGCGGGGAGCAGGAGCAGCAGGGCGAAGACGAGGATGACGAACAGGACCAGCGTCTTGAACTGGCGGGCCAGGAACGCCTGCGCACCTTCCTCGACGGCGGCGCCGATTTCCTGCATCTTCTCGGTGCCCGGGTCGGCCGCCAGGACCTGCTGGCGGAAGAAGACACCCATGATCAACGCGATGACCGAGATGGCCAGGACGGCGATGACCAGGGTGAGATTGGTGCCGGCGAGCTCTAGGTCAGCAGCTGCGGCAGGCGCAAGGCGCGACATTCCATCCTCCTCGATGGGGAACACTGCGGGATCGTCCGCGGGCGCGACGTGATGGGGCATTGCCGCCGGGAGCGATGCTGGCGAGAGTAATGCACGTCACACCGTCTGTGTCGACCGGTGAGCAGCGTCACAGTGAATTCGCGACGGGAGGAAGGGGCCGGACGCCCCGAGGCGGGTCAGGCGTTCGACGCCGCGGCGGCCTCGTCGACCGACGGGTAGATGTGGAACACCTTGTCCAGGCCGGTGATCTTGAAGACCTTGAGGATGCGGTCCTGGGCGCTGACGATGCGCAGGCTGCCGTTCTGGCCGCGCACGAGCTTGAGGCGCCCGACGAGGACACCCAGTCCGGTGGAGTCCATGAAGGTGACGTTCTCGAGGTCGACGACGAGGGTCGTCCGACCGGCAGCCACCTGCTTGTCGAGGACCTCGCGGAGCAGTGGGGCCGTGTAGACGTCGATCTCGCCCGCCACGTGGACGATCGTCACGGCGCCCTGCTCGCTGCTGGAGACCGACAGGTCCACAGTCACCCTTTCCCTCGACTTCACGACGACTTCGCGTGCGGGCGGCCGGCTCGGCCGTCCGCCCTCGGGATTACGGTAGCGGCAATGTCCACACCCGCTCGCACCGCACCGTCCGCGCGCGTGGCCTTCGACCCCGAGGCGACCCTGGCCGCCCTGGCCTCCGGTCCACGAGCCGGACGGCTGCGCCACGTGCACGAGGTGCCCGCCCGTCCCGCGTCGGTGGCCGACTGGCCGGCGTGGGTCGACCCCTCCGTGCATGCCGCGTGCGCCGGTGCCGGAGCCACCTCCCTGTGGTCGCACCAGCGGCAGGCCGCCGACCTCGCCCACGGCGGCTCGCACGTCGTGATGGCCACCGGCACGGCGTCGGGCAAGAGCCTGGGCTACCTCCTGCCGGTGCTCACGTCACTCGTCGAGGGGACCTACGCACCCACCGGCCGCGGCGCCACCGCGCTCTACCTCTCCCCCACCAAGGCGCTCGCCGCCGACCAGCTGTCCCGGGTGCAGGCCATGGCGGTGCCGGGGGTGCGGGCCGCGACCTACGACGGCGACACCCCCACCGAGGAACGCCGCTGGATCCGCGACCACGCCCACCTCGTGCTGACCAACCCCGACCTGGTGCACCACTCGCTCCTGCCGCTGCACGAACGCTGGGCACCGTTCCTGCGCCGGTTGCGCTACGTCGTCATCGACGAGTGCCACGTCTACCGCGGCGTCTTCGGCTCCCACCTCGCCGCCCTGCTCCGACGGCTGCGCCGGGTCTGTGCCCGGTATGGCGCCTCCCCCACCTTCGTCCTCGCCTCGGCCACCGTCCGCGACCCGGGCGACCACGCGAGCCGGCTGGTCGGCCTCCCCGTCACGGCTGTGACCGTGGACGGGTCGCCGCGCGAGGCGATGACCTTCGCCCTGTGGGAGCCCGGTGCCCTCGACGAGGGCTTCGGCGCGACCGCGCCGGCTGGGACCGCGGCGGAGCACCCGGCCGGGACGATCGCGGAGTCCCCGGCCGACCCGATCGGGGAGTACCCGGCCCGCGAGGTCGCCGACACCTCCGGCGAGACCCCTGCCCGTCGCAGCGCCACCTCCGAAGCGGCCGACCTGCTGGCCGAGCTCGTCGGCGCGAGGGTGCAGACCGTGGCGTTCGCCCGGTCTCGGGCCGGGGTCGAGGCCCTGGCCTCGAGCGCCCGGCGCACGCTGGAGGGCCAGCCGCGGCTGGCGTCAGCCATCGCGGCATACCGGGGCGGCTACCTCCCCGAAGAGCGACGCGAGCTGGAACGCGCCCTGCGCCAGGGCGACATCATCGGGCTGGCCGCCACCAATGCCCTCGAGCTCGGCGTCGACATCAGCGGACTCGATGCCGTGCTGCTCGCGGGCTGGCCGGGCACCCGGGCCTCCCTGTGGCAGCAGGCCGGACGGGCAGGACGGGCCGGGACGCGGTCGCTGGCCGTCTTCGTCGCCGCGGACGACCCGCTCGACACGTACGTCGTCAACCACCCCGAGGTCGTCTTCGGCCAGCCGGTCGAGAGCACCGTGCTCGACCCGGACAACCCCCACGTCCTCGCGCCGCACCTCGCGGCGGCGGCGGCCGAGCTGCCCCTGAAGGAGGCCGACCTGGAGATGTTCGGGCCGGACGCCCGGCGTCTCGTGGACGCCCTCGTGGCCCGGGGCATCCTCCGGCGTCGTCCCGCCGGGTGGTTCTGGGCGCGGTCGGACCGGGCGAGCGACCACGTCTCGCTGCGCGGCAGCGGGGAGGTCGTCGGGATCGTGGAGAGCCGCACGGGACGCGTGCTGGGCACCATCGACGAGTCGTCGGCCCACTCCCAGGTGCACACCGGCGCCGTCCACGTGCACCAGGGCAGCACCTACGTCGTGACCGAGCTCGACCTCGAGCTCGGCACGGCGACCGCCGTGCGCGGCGACCCGGGCTGGAGCACGTTCGCGCAGTCGGTGAGCGCGTTCGACGTGGTCGGCGCGCAGGAGTCGTTCTCGTGGGGCCCGGTCGACGTGGCCTTCGGCAACGTGCGCGTGCACCACCAGGTGACGAGCTTCCTGCGACGGCTGCCCGGTGGCGAGGTCATCGGCACGCACCCGCTCACGCTGCCGCAACGGACCCTGAGCACCAAGGCCGTCTGGTGGACCATGCCCGCGGACTGGCTCGAGGCCGCCGGGGTGGCCGAGGTCGACGTCCCCGGTGCCGCCCACGCCGCCGAGCACGCGGCCATCGGCATGATGCCGCTGGTGGCGACCTCCGACCGCTGGGACATCGGCGGCGTCTCCACCGCACTGCACCCGGACACCGGGCTGCCGACGATCATGGTCTACGACGGGCACCCGGGCGGGGCGGGCTTCGCCCAACGAGCCTTCGGCGTCTTCGAGATGTGGCTGTCCGCCACCCTCGAGGCGGTGCGGTCCTGCCGCTGCGAGCGCGGGTGCCCGGGCTGCGTGCAATCGCCCAAGTGCGGAAACGGCAACGAGCCCCTCGACAAGGCGGGCGCCGTCCGACTCCTCGAGGCGGTCCTGCGGCACGCGCCCCGACACAACTGAACGCAGGCCTCCGCCACCCGCGGCTGACCGCCCGCCGGCTCCTGCGAGACGGGCAAAACCGCAGGCCACGGGCTAGGGTCGAAGCGCATGGCGCACCGCGCGCCGCAGAATTTTCGGAGGTCCTCCCGTGATCGTGCTCGGACTGATCCTGGTCCTCGTGGCCATCGCCGCAGCGATACTTCTCGTCTCGGGCGCACTGCCCGAGACCGCCACCTCGACGCTCGAGACCGGCATCTTCAAGTTCGAGCTCACGCCGCTCCAGCTGCTCATCGCGGGTGCCGCGATCATGCTGCTGCTGTGGTTCGGCCTCGGCCTGGTGCGCGGCGCGATGAAGCGCAAGCGCCGCCCCGCCCGCGAGGCCAAGGAGGCCCAGCGCCAGGCAGAGCTGGAGGAGTCGATCCGCTCCGACGAGCGCAAGCGCGCCGAGGAGACCCACACCACCGCCCTCGCCGACCGGGACCGCGCCAAGGACGCCGAGCTCGAGTCCAAGCTCGCGGAGCGTGACCGCGCCCGCGACGAGGAGTTCCGCACCCGCGAGCGCGAGATCGAGGACCGTGCGCGCGCAGACGAGCGCGAGCGTCTCGAGCGCGAGTTCAGCGCCCGCCAGGCCACTGCGACAGCCGCTGTCCCAGCCGCCGGTGCAGCTGCTGCCGCGGGCACCCACCACGGGTCGCACGACGGATCGCACGACGGCACCACCCACGGTGACCGCCCCGAGCAGGTGCCCGTGGCCGCCGACTCCGACCGCTCAGGCGACACCAGCGGTCGCACCGGCGACGGTTCGGCTGACGAGCGTCTCTACACGCCCGGCGACACCCACCGCGACGACACCGCTGGTGACGCGCACCGCGCCGATGGTGACCAGCCGGGCGCGGACACCACGTCCGAGCGTCCGGCCCACCGCACCATGGCCGACCGCCTGATGGGCCGCGACCCCCGCGACCACGGCTGATCCCTCCCGGACGACCCCGCTCCCGGGGCGTCCTCAACAGCACTCAGAGCGACGGCGCGGGCCCAGCCCGCGCCGTCGCTCGTGCGCGGGGCTGCCCGAGTCCGGGAAGCCCAAGCCCCACCGGTGAGGTCGCGGAGACGGTGACCGCGCTGTCCGCTCCCACCGTGCACGTGACCTGCCGCGCGGCGTTGGCCGCAGCCACGGACGCGGCGCGCGAGCAGGCCGAAGCGGCACCCTCCCCGGACTGGACCGACGTCGCAGCAGCCAGGGCTGCGAGGTCGGCCCCGGCGCGGGCCCGGTGTGCGGCTGCCACGGCACTGGCCAGCGCCAGTCCTGCGACCAGCAGGACCGCCAGGACCCCTGACGCCGCCAGCGCCAGGACGGTGCCGCTGCCGCGTTCACCGCCTGAGCGCTGCTGCTCCGTCGTCATGCACGCCTCCTGCCCTCCCCGTCCGCACCCGGCCCTCCCCGTCCGCACCCGGCCCTCGCCGCCTGCACCCGAGGCTCGGCCTGCGTGCCGATGCCGGCCCGGCCTCATCCGTCACTCCGTCGCTGATCCGCTCCCGGTCCCGGGAGCAACGCGTCCCCGAACACGGCCGAGGTGTCCTCCTTGGCCGCGACGGCGTGACCTTCCGGCGCCGCGCGGTCACCCAACCAGCGCAGCGCCGGTGCTGTCGGAGACGTCACGCGCACCACGACCAGGCCCCCGCGGTCCGTCACGACGATGACCGCAGCCGGCGGACCGAGCCGCCGACCGTGCCCGACCGCCGCAGACGGCTCGTCGCCCCGTGCGACCGCCCTGGCCGTGGCGCGAGCGGCATCGACGCAACGGACCTGGTCCAGGACGGTCGTGATCGCGGACAGGGCGATGACGAGCACGAGCACCAGTGCGGGAAGGGCGACAGCCAGCTCGACGGTCGCCATCCCCCGCTCACGACCGACAGGGTCGAGCCCTGACGGTTCGAGCCTTGGACGCCCGCGACGCCCGCGACGCCCGGGCCGTCCACGGCGCCCACCGTCGTGGCTGCGCCGGTCGTGCGTCAGCCGGCCACCCCGAGTGCCGCGGTGATCACCGAGGCCAGTGCGGACTTCACCCCACCGGAGCGGACCACGGCGAGGAGCACCGCGGCGAAGGCGCACGCCGCCAACGTCCCGACGGCATACTCCGCCGTGGTCATCCCTGCCTCGCTGCGACGTCGGACCCTCAAGAACCGTTGTGCCAGTGAGCATCTCACCATGAACTCCTTCTGTCAGTGACGGCTCCCTGCCGTCCTCGGACCCAGTCCACCGGCGCACCACGCCCCGAGCCACCTCTGCCGCCCGCCCCTGTGGACGACGCCCGCGGTCGACGCCGGGTGTGGACGGACGCCCTTCAGCCACCCGCATCGAGCACCCCTACCGCGAGCGCGATGACGACAGGCAGCACCGCGGTGCACGCGAACGCCGGGAGGAACCCCAGGCCCAGGGGCAGCACGAGCAGGACCCCCGCCCGTGCGGCGCGGCGTTCGCGGTCACGCTCCTGACGTTCCCGCAGCCGGATCGCGGCATCGGCGACGAGCGCCGCAGGGGCCGCCCCGGTGGCCTCGGCCACCGACCAGGCGAGCGCGGCCGGGCGCCACAGCGAGCCGGCATAAGTCCAGGCCTCCTCGACGGGCCGCCCCCACCGCACCGCTGCGACGACGGCGGACAGGTCACGGGCCACGGACGCCCCCGAACCCGTCGCGACCTCCTCGAGGGCTCGGGTGAGGTCCACGCCGGCGCGCAGCGCGAGCGCGACCAGGACGAGTGCATCGGCCACGTCGTCCACGGATGACTCGTGGGCAGGACCGCGCCCGGTCCTGCGCCGGCGGCTCTCCAGCGGCCGGCCGGGTGACCAGCCAGGCAACCAACCGCCCGACCAACCCGGCAACCAGCCCAACGACCGGTTCGGTGGGCCGACCGCTGGCCGGCTCGGCTGGCTGGCGCCAAGGCCGGGCTGCCTGGTCGGACCCGGTGCTCCACGACGCATCGCCCGAAGGGACGGCCGGCCGGGTCGACCCACCGGCCAGAGCAGGACCGCGAGCGCCGCACCCGCGGCGAGCACCCAGGTCATGCGGCCCGGTCGAGGATGGCCCGGCTCCACCACCAGCCGAACACAGCGAGGACCACGCCGACCACCAGGCTGGCGGTCGACCAGGTGGTGCCGAGGTACAGCTGGCGCGGACCGATGCCGCAGGCCAACCCGACGACGGGGCCGCTGAGCGGCAGGAGCGCGAGCACCGCCATGGACGCCCGCGGGCCGGCGGCGGCGCTGGCGAGGCGCTCCCTCGAACGCAGCCTCGCGCGCAGCACCTCCTCACTGGTCTGGAGGGCGTCGGCGAGCGGAGCCCCGGTGCGCTCGCTCAGGCTCCAGGCCCGCCCGACGAAGCGCAGGGCGCCGCTGTCGAGCTGGGCTCCGTGCCGGAGCCAGGTCTCGGAGACCGGCTCGCCGGCCGCCCCCGCGGCAACCAGCTCCTCCACCATCGGGGCGAGCAGCGACGAGTCCTGGACCGCAGCGGCCCCCGCCGCCAGGCTCGTCGTCGCAGGCACACCGGCACGCAGGGGTGCGGCCACCAGCCCGAGCAGGTCGGCCAGCGGGTCCTCGACCGCCATGACGTCCTTGGCCCGACGTCGAGCCCTCCACCCGGTCCTGCCGGCCTCCTCTGGCTCGGGATCGTGGGCCCGCCCGGCTCCACGACGCCGCGTCGGCCACAGCAGGACCGCGAAGACGGCCAGCCCGACGGTGAGCATGGTCAGTCCGAGCGTCACCGAGGTCGGCCCGCTGGTGGCGGCGGTCGGCCCGAGCAGGACGGTGGTCAGTGGGGTGGTCGAGGTGGTCATGCCGCCGACCCGAGCAGGCGCTGGAGTGCGGCCCAGCCAGGACCCTCGACGCGGGTCACCGTGTCGAGCGCCGGCTCGCAGACGACCGTGCCAGCGGCCCAGTGCAGGACGGACACGGAGGCCACCCGTCGTCGTCCGCCGACGCGTGCGACGTGGACCACGGCCTGCAGCGCCGTGGCCAGCTGCCGCTGCACCGCGTCGTGCGGCATCCCGGCAAGCGCGCCCAGGGCGTCGAACCGGGCAGGCACGTCCCGGGGCGAGTTGGCGTGGACGGTGCCGCAGCCCCCGTCGTGCCCGGTGTTCAACGCCGCCAACATCTCCCGGACCTCGGCACCACGCACCTCGTGCGGGTTTCGGAGGAAGTGACCGTGGCACGGAGCACGCGGTCTTGTAGGGACACTTCCCCGCGATTCGTCGCGCGGCCACGCTGCGGTGCTAGCCCGTCCCGTTAGGACACTTCTGGACGGGCAGTCCCGAAGGGACACTGCACTCCACGTCCCGGTGGCCCTGGGTCGCCCGGGACGTAGAGAGGTGGCGTCTGCTTACTGGGTGTGTCCTGTTGACGCTCCCGAGCCGGCCAGACGCCTTTACCGGATCTGCCGATGAGCGGACTGTTGGATGCAGAGGGGTCAACCCAAGAGGTCCAGGTGCGGGTGAGCCTGTGGTGCATCTCGAGGTGCCGACGGTTCACGCGGTCCGGCGCGTTGTCCTTCGCGTTGGGCGGCGGCTCCGGCGAGCACTACGAGGGCGACGCCGATGCCTTGAGCGAACCTTGGGTGCTGGTGCAGGACCAGTAGCCCGAGCAGCACACCGATGGCGGGTTCGAGTGCCATAAGCGTGCCGAACGCGAGGTGGGTCATGCGGCGTAGGGCGAGCAGTTCCAGGGCGTAGGGCAGGACCGGTAGCAGCAGGGCCAATCCAGCCGTGGCGGCAAGAACTGGGAGCGTGATGTGCCCGGCGGCTTGCGGGATGCCGACGGTGGCCGCGGTTGCTGCTGCTACGGGCACTGTCATGGACAGGCCGCCCAGGCCGGTGAAGCGGTCGCCGAGGCGCTGCGTCAGCAGGATGTAGGCGGCCCATCCGATGGCTGCCAGGGCGGCGCACGTCACCCCGATGGTGTTGACGCGGCCGTGCCACGGCTCGGTCAGCAGGACCACGCCGGCCAACGCCAGAGTGGGCCAAGCAAGTGCCCGACGCGAGTGACTGCCGATGGCGGCCACCGTCAGGGGCCCCAAGAACTCGATCGCGACTGACGTCCCCAGTGGGAGCCGTTGGATGGCAGCCAGGAAGGCAACGGTCTGGACGCCGGTGCTGACGCCAAGGCCCAGGACCACCGGGATGTCGTTGCGGCCCAAGGTACGCAGGGGTGGTCTGGCGATGGCGATGAAGATGACCGCCCCGATGCTCAGACGCAGCCATGCGGTACCCGCCGGTCCAATGGCGTCCATGACGCCCAGTGACAGGGCGGAGCCGAGCTGGACCGACAGCATGGCACCCACGGCGAGCGTCCAGGCCGGGGTGGTGTGGCGGTGGGTCACGCAGGGAGCCGGTCGTCGCCGTAGGTCGCCTTCACCTCGGTGACGACGATGCGGTACCCGTCGTACCAGCGGTGCACCTGGCTCTTGGCCTCCCTGTGAGTGGGGAACTTCGCCAGGTGTGCGAGGGCTTTCTGGTCGGTGAAGTAGTAGATGGCGTTGACCAGGCCGTGTTCTGGCTGGTGCCAGGTCTCGGTGCGGACGAAGCCGGGCAGGCTGCGGGTGTAGGTGTCGATTTGTGCGTCGAGGTCGTGGAAGTCGTCGTCGTAGGTGCCGGGCTTGAAGATGAACTGGACGCAGATCATGAGAGCTCCGGTGGGTCGGTGGGCCGGGGTGCCGATGCGTGGAGGAGCCGGTCGGTCACGTGCACGTCGGGGCCCAGGCGTCGAAGGTGGTCGGTCAGGTCGGTCGCTGCGGCACGCAGCGCGTCCTCGGTCATCGGCTCGAGGGCGTCGAGGATGAACACGGCATCGGTGGTGTCCTCGCCCAGAGCGGTGCGGCGGCCTTGGCGCCAGTTCCAGCGTCGGCAGGTCACGCCCAGGTCGTCGCACCAGACGACCTCGCGCGGCTCGGCGTGGTCGATGACGTCCGCACCATCCGCCGTGGTGTCGAACGGTTCGGTGCCCGTGGCTCGCAGCAGGCGCGGGCTGCCGACATAGCGGTCGAGGTCCTCGCCACCGATGGGCAGCTGGTGCAGGACGGAGATGGCGTTGTACACGTCGGTGAGCCGGTTGACTCGGGGTAGGCCGCTGGGCGCCCGCCGGGTGAGCGCTTCAAGGCTGTTGCGCGTGCGTTGCGGCTTCGCGCCGAAGGCTCGGTAGGCGTCGCGCCATGCCGCCACGTGCGGCAACTCCTCAACCGTGTTGGCCGCGAGACGGGCAGTGGCGGCCGCTTCGGCTCGGCTCAGGAGGGCGTCGCTGACTTCGTCGCTCGTACCGGGGGTCAGGCCCTGAGCGACCACGAGCAGCGCACGGTAGTCAGGGCGAAGCTCGGCAATCTCGGTGCTCACTGTGGCCTCGGCGAGGAAGGCCGATACTGGCCGGCGCTCAGGCATGGGACACCTCGTTGTGCGTGCCGGAGCCAACCCCTGGTTCGAACACCGCAAGGGAGAACGACGCCACAGAATCGCCGTGGTTGGCGTACCCATGCTCGACATCACCGGGAAACGACACGGCGTCGCCCGGGTCCAAGTCGTACGTCTTTTCGCCGACCGTCAGGGTGACGGTGCCGGTGCGCACCTGCAGAAGCTCTTTGGTCCCTGACGCGTGTGCCTCACTGACATGACGGTCGCCTGCGGCCAGGGTCCAGTCCCACAACTCGACCACGTCCGGCGTCTGCGTCCCAGCAACGAGCAGGCCCTGGCCACCGTTCTCGCCCGTCCACAGAGCCGCGCCCTTCCCCGCCCGGGTCACCGTGACCGGTCTCGGTGCCGGTGGCGCAACGAGTGCCGGCAACCCGATGCCCAAGGCATCACTGACACGCAGCAGCGTGCCCACGCTGGGATTTGCAACACCCTGCTCCACGTTCACCACAGCGCGCCGACTCACCCCCGCCGAGGCCGCCAGCTGGTCCAGGGTCCAGCCGCGCCCCTGCCGCTCCTGCCGCACGCGCACCCCGATTGCCGAAGCCAAACTCGCCGTCTGTTCATCCACAAGTGCAGCGTACTGCACTCACAGTGCATCCAGGGTTGGTCTGCCTCTGGGACGAACGTCCGCTCATGCCGCCGTGCGGGTCAATGGCTCAGGTCGAGGCAGTTGGGAATCAGGCGTGCCAATCTGACCTGATGGAGATCATCTCTACGGTCGAGGCGTGGCGGGAAATGGCGGAGCTGCCCAACGCCGACGACCGGGCCGCTGCGTGGGTCACGAACTACGAGGCGACGTTTCCATCAGTCTTCGAGGTGTACTACAGCGCGTGGGGCAGCCCTGCCAAACGAGGAGACGCCGCGTCCCAGGCGCATGGACTGATTGATCAGATCCTGGCGGCTGAGGGCCGCGCGCGCCACCTCGTGGCTCAGGCGGAGAACGACTTCCGAGAGGCCGGACTACTCCAGGAGGAGCTGTCCGTGGTCCTGCTCGTGGGTGCTCACACCTCCAACGGCTGGGTCGCGGAGCACAAGGGCCAGCGTTCGCTCTTTCTCGCACTCGAGTACCTCGGCACGCCATCTTTTGACGACCTGCTTGTCGTCCACGAACTCAGTCACGTGGTCCAGGCGCAGCTGTCTCCAGCAACCGGTGCCCGCACGTACGCGTCCTCGCTGGCCGTCATGGTCGAAGGGGCAGCGACCGCAACCTCTCGGGTGTTGCGGCCGGGGCACACGGACAGCGCGTACCTGTGGATGGACGACGACCACCAGGAATGGCTGAACAACTGTGACGCCAGCGCCGCCGCCATCGCTTCGCTGCTGCTGCGGCACGCCGACACCCCTGACGACGACGGAGCGGTGGCACCGCTGTTCCGGAATCGACCGGGCCACGGCATCCCCGCTCGTGCCGGCTACTGGGCCGGGGAACGGATCGCTCGGGCGATGCTGCAGGACGGTACTGACCTGCGTGAGTTGCTCAGCGTGAAGCCCCCTGAGGCCCGCACTCGGGTGATTAAGTGGGCGACCGCAACGCACAGTCCCTGAAGAAGCGTCCGGATTTGCCGCGTTCCGCGCGGTTCGCGAGTGCGGTCAGGCTGCGAGCGCGTCTGTGCCACGACGGGCCCGGTGACAACCGACTCCCCCACGGCGATGGGGACACACCCAGTTAGAGCAGGTTCGCGTGCTGGCGCACGAGGGCCGCGACGGCACGCAGGTCGGGGTAGTCGCCGAAGCCGAGGTTGCGCATCTCGCGTGCGTACTCGCTCTGAGCCCGCTTGACGACCTTGTTGCCGAAGGCGGGCGAGTCCGCGAAGCCAGTCTCCGGGCGCATGTTGTCGGTGGGGCGCCGGACCGCGGCGCTCTCGGCTGCGGCGGTCTTCGCGTACCTGCTCACCAGGTCTTGCTGGGCGGTGAGGGACTGGATGACGGCTGGAGAGCTGAGCAGCTGGTGGACGTCGTAGTAGTGGCGCGCGTGGTAGCCCGTGCCCATGGTGGGGTCTGCGCTCATGGCGGTGCCGAGGTCATGGAGGATGCACAGCTTGTCGACGAGGGTGCGTTCGGCGGCGAGGACGTCGATGGAGAACGGTTGTAGTTCCTCGTAGTCCCCGAGTGCGAGCTGGCCTGTCATGGCTGCCCAGTGGCTCAGCATGGAGCGCAGCTGATGGCTGGCGTTGGGGTCTGGGGTGCCCATGCGGACCAGCTCGAGGATGACGCCGTCCTTCATCTGGCCGGCGAGTGGGGCTGCAGCTTCGGGCCGGGGGTAGGTGAGGCGGAAGCCTCGTTTGGTGCCTGTTCGCGAGGTCCCCCAGGACTCCTGGCTGATGCCGAGCTCGGTGGCGACACCTGCGGCGACCTGCTTCATCAGGGTGTCGACGCGGGAGTTCCCCAGCTTGAACTCGGGCGCCGTGTAGTTCTTGCCGGCCTTCTCGGCTCCGGGGGTCGTGCTGTCCGGCTGTTTGGAGATGTCGAGGTAGACGTCGATGTCTTCACTGAACCGATCGATGAGGCCGTACGCCTTGCTGAGGCTGGTGCCGCCCTTGAACACGGCGCGGACGTTGACCGGGTACGTGTTCTGTGACGGGGCTGCCTGCTTGTGGCCCCTCGCCAGGATCCGGAGTGCTTCGGTGACCCAGAAGTCCTTCTCGATGATGTTCGCGCTGATGCGCAGGCCCTGCGTTGCGTACCAGTCGGCGGCCTGGGCGCACAGGACGCCCAGGCCGTCGATGTCGGCGCGTAGCTGGTCTGCCATCAGGCGCGGACTGGATTCGCTGCGGTGGTGATGTCGTGTGCGAGACGGTTGGCGAGCTTGCGGGCTGCGGTGTGCCGCTCTCGGCGCGCGACGGTGCGGACGGCGTCGAGGTCGAGTTCGCCGTTGGTGACGAGCTCGCGGACTCGGTCGACCAGACCGGTCCAGGTGTCCTCTGCGAACCGCGGCCACTCACGGAGGACTTCCAGGACGGCGACCTCGAGGTCGCTCAGGCCGCGGCGGGCGACGCCTGAGCGGCTGGTGAAGTGCACGCCGGCGAAGTCCTTGGGAGCTCGTCCGGGGACGCTGACCTCGGTGGTCGTGGGGACCTGGGTGGTTAGGCCGAGCGCGCGTGCTGCGCTGTACCCGGACGGTCCGACGCCACTGTCGTAGCCGGCAACCTTCGCCACTTCCCGGGCGACGCGGTACGGGTCGGGTCGGGTCGTGCCGAACTTGGTCCGCTTGCCCTTGTAGTAGAGCCCGCGCCGGACCAGGACGAGGTCCTCGTCGCGGTGGGTGCGGTGCATAGCAGCGTTGACTGCGCCCTCGTGGCCGAGCTCGGCAACAAGGTCGCGCATGTGGACGAACTCGCCCACTGGTGTGCTGTGGACGCGCTCTCGGACTAGTTCAACGACGGCACTCATGACCCCTCCTTGTAATGAAAGTGTATCACTTATCTGTCCGCGCACCTTGGCTCGTCGCAACCGGGCTGGAAAGGCGGGGGCGCTCAGGAGGGTGCCGGGGGGTGCAGTTGGGGCAGCGGCCCGAGGGGTCGGGGTCGGGGCCCGGGTGGGTGGGTGTCGGGGTATCCGGGGAGTTCGTCGAAGAGGCCGGCGACGGGTTCGTGGGGTAGGCAGCCGGCGAGGTGGCGGCTGGTGCGTAGGCGTGCGAGGGCTGGTTGGTGGTCTTGGTGGACTGGGATGTCGTGTCCGCGGAGGGTGATGTGGCTGCCGTCGTGGGGGATGTCGGCGAGGGTGGTGTCTTCGGCGTCGGGGTGGGTTCGGCGGAGGGCGTCGAGGCCTGGGGTGTAGAGGTCTCGGCCGGCGGCGGTGA
This sequence comes from Pedococcus aerophilus, assembly GCF_039532215.1. Classification (NCBI taxonomy): domain Bacteria; kingdom Bacillati; phylum Actinomycetota; class Actinomycetes; order Micrococcales; family Intrasporangiaceae; genus Pedococcus; species Pedococcus aerophilus. The sequence continues at coordinate 1,780,284 of NZ_BAAARN010000001.1, forward strand.
GGTGCCAGCGGTCGGTGACGGTGGTGTCGGGGTGGTTGGTGTAGTCGGTGAGGCGGGCGCGGGCGGCGGTTGGTGTGGCGTCGCCGGTGGTGAGGGCGCGGCGGAGCTTGGCGAGGAGGCAGGCGACGCGACCTGCCTCGGTGTGGTCGTCGCAGGCTGTCGGGAGTGGCGCTGCCTCGGTGAGTGGGGTGTGCCACCAGCGGGGTGGTGATGGTGGGCAGGTGGGGTTTGCCGGGGTGCGGGTGGCCCACCATCGGGCGAGGTCGTCGGGGTGGGTGAGGTGTGCGGTGCTGGTGGCCCAGTCGAGTACGTCGGCTGCGTGGGCGTCGCGGGTCAGACCGGTGCCGCGGCTGCTGGGTCGGTCGGCGACGTCGATGAGGAGCCACAGCTGGGCGGCGGCGAGGACGGCCAGTTCGTGGAGTTCGGTCAGGGCGGTGGTGGGCAGGGTGGAGGCGTCGTCGATGACGATGTGGCGCACGGGTCCGTGGATCAGGTGGGTCAGGGGTCGTAGGAGGTGGCTGTCTCCAGTGGTTCGTGGTGGGCGGAGGCCGACGACGCCGGTGGCGTCGAGGAGGTCGTTGCTGAGGGTGGGGATGGGTTCGCGTTCGCCGAAGGGTGCGGGGTGTACCCATGCTGCGTCGTCGTGTCGGCCGATGGTGGTGCGCAGGGTCCGGACGAGGGTGCGCATGTGCCTGGGGTCGACGAGGGCGGTGATGGGTCCGGGTGCGAGTGGGTGCGCGCCGCGGGGCGTGGCGGGCTGTGTCATCGGCGTCGGGCGGCCCTGCTTGTTGCGGGTGCGGCGGTGGTCAGCTGTGGGGTGGTGCCCGTGATGGTGGCGATCGCGGCGCGGGCGTCGTCGCGGGTGATGGGACCGGTTCGGCCGAAGTCGTTGGCCAGGGCGAGGAGGAGCTTGGACCAGGCGCGCCAGGACCCGTGGGCGTACTCGCGGTCGATGGAGGCGAGAAGGTCCGGGTCGGTGTGGGTGGATGTGCCGGGGTGGTGTTGGGCCAGGAGCTGGCGCATCTTGTCCCAGGTGTGGTGGTGCAGTGCGATTCGTCGGTCGATGCGGGTGGCGACGGACGGGACCTTGTCCAGGTGGGTGAACAGGTCGGTGCCGGCGAACACGATGGCGAAGCGGGGGTACGGCTGGGTCCAGAGCCATCGCAGGGACAGCAGTTCGGGGTCGCCGAGGAACTGGGCTTCGTCGACGACCAGGAGGGTGGGGACGGCGGCGAGGTAGTCGCGGGTGATGTTCTGCAGGGCGCGGGCTGTGCCGGTGGGGCGGGCTCCGGTGACGGCGGTGGCGATTTCCTCCCACTGCGCTCGTTCGGTGGCGCGTCGCGGGAGGGTGGCAATGGCCGTGTTGACGTCGGACACGGCGGCGACCGCGTTCAGCAGGGTGGACTTGCCGGACCCGTAGGGGCCGGAGATGGCGGTGACGGCGCCACGGTCCAGGGCGGACGGCATGCCTGCGGCGACTTGGCGCATCTGGGCGGTGATGACCAGGCGCCCGCCGGTGGGGATGTGTCGGCTGGTGAAGTCGACGGGCAGGTGTTCTTGCGCGTGTTCGACGTTCCACGCGTGCGGGTGCCGGTCAGGGAGCATCGTGGTCACCGCCGACGTCGCGCACCGGGCGTGGGTTGAACATGTCGGCGAGCGTGTTCGCGACGGCGTCCTCGTCGTCAAGGTTCGAGACGTCGGCGGGTAGGACTTCGCCGGTGGTCAGGTCCACGCTGACGTTCCCGACGGCGAGGCGGGCGCTGGCGGGGGTCCACGGGTCTTCCTGGGCGGCCGCGTCGGCGAGACGTTCGGCGACCTCGGCCTGCGCGCGGGCGGCGTCAACCTGCGCGGCTTGCGCGCGCGGGTGGGCGACGCGGTCCTTGACGAACCGTTCGCGGGCGACGCGGTCCCGGTGGACGGCTTCGATGTCGGCGAGGTCGGCGTCGTCGCGGGGGGTGAGGAGTCCGAGGAACCGCCCCTGGGCGTCATAGGCGTAAAGGACGTCGGGGTTGAGGAGCTGGCGCAGGTGGACGGTCTGCCCGGGGTTGGCCGCTGATGCGAGCTGCGGTGAGAGCCAGTACCGGTTTTGCCAGGCGATGCCGCGGGTGGGGTCGTACTTGCGGGTGCCAACTTCGGGGGCGACGTCTCCTTCGTCGGCGGCGGACAGGTCGTGCCCGCGGAAGACGGTGCCGGCCTCGAGGTGGTCGGCGTACTCCTGCAGGCGGGTGCGGCCTCGTCGCGGCCCGGATGTGTAGGGGGTGTTGATGTGGGTGAGGAACCAGGTTTCGACCTCCGCCAGGACGGTGTCGTAGGGCAGGACACCGTGGTGGAGGCGGTTGCCTGCGCGGTCGGTCCAGCCGCGGCGGGAGCCGGGCCCGTCGGCGAGGTGCCGCAGCAGGGACTGGTGCATGACCTCGTGGTCACCGTTAGCTTGCGGCTGGTGGGAGGGCACGGGGGTCAGGCCGATGCCGAGGCGGCGGGCGGCTGCCGCCCCGGTCTCACCGAGGAATGACCCGCCTTGGTCGGACGTCAGGTGGCGGGCGACGCCGGTGACGCGGACCTCGCGTCCGGGGTCGTCGGGGTGGGTGACGGTGTACCCAATGGCGGCTGCTGCGAGGACGACGCCGGTGTCGGTGCCGGTCGCTGCGCGGGGCAAGACCACGTAGGACAGGGGCAGCCCGGAGCAGCGGTCTCGCACGATGAGGACCTTCGGCTCGACCTGGAGCCCGTAGTGGTCGGCGGTGACCTTGAGGTCGTACTCGTCGATGGACCAGGACTCGTTGACGCCGTCACGGCCGGTCAGGGGGAACGTCGCCTCGATCTTGCGACCGGCGCTGGCTCCGTACCGGGCGCCGGCCCGTACGGGTGCGGCCACGTTGGCGTACGCGGTGTACAGGGTGGACAGGCCGTAGTTGGACAGGCGGTGGGTCGGGTCGGCGCGGAACTTATCGAGCGCTGCGCGGATGGTGGTGTGGCGGGCGACGAACGCGATCTCGTCGGGGGTGAGCTGGACCTTGTTCGGCTCCGCGTACCGGTACAGGTGCCGCGGCAGGACGATGGGCGCAGTGGTGGTGGCGGCGTGCCGGTGCGCGGCCTGGACCTGCCGGTTGAGCTCCGCGGCCCACCAGCGGTTCACGGTCCGGGCGGTGACGCCGGCGGCGCGTGCGACGGCGGCCTTGTCGGCGGAGGTGACTTTGCCGGTGATGGCCAGGACGTCCTTGAGGTCGGTGATGGTCTTGGTCCGGGTCAGGGTGTGTGCGCGGTTGCCGTGGTTGCCGAGGCGGTGCCCGTCGGAGCGGCGCGGCGCGGTTTCGGCGCTGCGTCCTTCGCGTGCGGCGGCGAGGGCGAAGATGCGCGCGCCGGCGTTGCCGCTCATGCGGACACCGACTCGTCGCCAGCCCCGCTCACCAAGCCCTGGTCGAGGTGGTCGAGGTGGTCGAGGTGCTCGAGGTGGGCGCGCTGGTCCTTGACGAGCGTGACGCCGACGTTGTCGATGCCCAACCTCATGGGCTTCTTCTTCTTGGTCTTCATGGTGCTGTTCTTCTTCGTGGTCATGTTCTTGTTCGTGTTGCTGCGCTTCGACTCGTCGACGTCGCTCTCGGAGTTCTCGTCCGCGTTCTTGTTGCGCGCCTTGTCGAGGTCCTCCCCGGGCACCTTGTCGACGTCCTTGACGATGTCGATGTCGAGGTTGTTGTCGACGACGTTGACGACCAGGTCGCTGACGCAGATGCGCGTCGAGGTCGGGGTTGCCAGCGGGAGACGGGCAGCTGGTGCGCACCACTGGCAGCCTCCGACGCGGTGGTGGCTGCCGATGAGTGGCAGGTCGCGATCGCGCCCATCGGCGTCGGTGACGGTGGTGAAGGCGGGCACGAAGTGGACACCGGCGTTGGGTGCCCGGTGGGAGATGACGCGCACCCCGAGGATGGCGCGGCGGGCGGCGCCGGGCCCGTCAAGGTCGTCCAGCGGGGCCAGGTAGTCGGCCATGTCGCGCAGGTCGGAGGCGACCTTGCCGGCTACCCAGCGGTCGCGTTCGATGACGCCGGCCCGGGAGGCCGTGTAGACCCGGTCGAGCAGAAGGCCCCGCCCCGGTCCGTCCGGGTGGGTCCAGACGACGCGGGGTCGGCGGACGAAGCTCACGGCGAAGCCAGCGCGACCGGCGAACGCGGCAGCCGGGCCGGAGCCGGCGTCGTCGAGCTCTCCGCACAGCTCGGCGTACCACTTGCGCAGGTGGTTGCGGGGCGTGAACTCCAGGTGGCTGGGGTGCTCCCACGTCAGCAGGTGACGGGCTGCGGCCTCGGCGAACATGGGCCCGCGCCGGTCCAGTCCGGTGCCGGCGTGACGCGGCGTCAGGGCCTGCAGGTAGTGGGTCAGGGTGCGCGCCTGCTCGTCCAGGCTGGCCGGAAAGCCCGAGCTGAGGATGTCGTGGGCGAGCTCCTCGGCCAGCAGGATGGCCGCCAGGTCCCGGGTGGAGGGCCGCGCGTTCAGGTCCGGTCCGCTGCTCGTGCGGGACGCGCTGGTCGCGTGCCGGGTGATCGCGACCCGTCCGGGAAGGTGGGCAGCCTGTGCCGCCTGCGTCGTCGGGCGGATCTGGTCGGCCTGGGCGTAGGTGCTGGCCCGCTGAAGGCGCATCGAGTGGCTCATCGCGAGACCGGGGTTGGCTCGAAGGGACGTGGGGAAGTCTCGACCGAGTTCGTCGCGGAACGCCGCAGGCGTGTGGCGGGGTGTGGTTTGGGTTGGCATGGCCGCACCTGTGCCGGGAGGGTCGAAATCCACAGGTCGCGATACATGTTTCTGCCGTCCCGACGGCTGTGTCTGTCGTTGCAACGACGCTGAACGCCGTTGGAACTACAGGGATTAACTCTTCTGCTGGCAGGGTCACCCCCGTGAGCACGCAGGCGGGAGTCCCGGAGCGGGGAACCGCTCTGGACGGGCTCAAGCCGCGCGACTTCGCCCGCGACCCGAACGCATGGCCGACCAGCCCCCTTCACATCCCGGCCGAGCTGCGGGGGCGAGGCCTGACGACTGAGCAGCTGCACGCGCACGTCGGGGCGATGGAGGAGCTGCGCCAGCTCGCACTCGCCTACGTCACCTACATCGGCCGGTCGGGCAAGAGCAACCAAGACGTGGCGCAGCGGCTCGGGGTGAGCCTGGGCGCGCTGCGGAACCTGCGCTCCGGCGCGGCTCTGCCCAGCGCCCGCACGTTGCTGCTGCTGCAGTACCTCATCCCGTCGCCCGAGCAGATGGAGGTCAGCGACTACCGCGACTCCCTGACGCGCCGCCAGGACAAGCTCGCACAGCGAGAAGGTCGGACGCCACCCTCCCGCTAGAGGCGCCCCAGGCCGGACGAGGGGCCCCCCCTGGAGCATGGTCGAGCGCACCTGCGGGTGGCGTGTAGTGGTCTTCACGGGTCACCGTCCGACTGTTGCGTGTCTCGTTCCCAGGGGTGCACCATAGTTCGAACACATGTTCGAACACAAGGGGGTGCACGGGTTGGGTGGACGGGGCGCTTCGAGGGGTCTGACCGAGCCGCACATCCCGGTGGGCCGGCACCCTGACGGCGCCTGGTTGTTCGCGCCGGTCGGGTCGATGCTCGTCGTGGCGTCCGGCTCCAGGGTGGTCTGCCACGGCTGTGGCGAGGCGTTGGAGGCGATCTCGAGGGCGCACGCGGGCAGGCATGGTCTGGATCTAGCTGGGTACCGGGAGCGGTTCGGGTTGAACCGGAAGACGTCGCTGCTGGCGCCGACGTTGGCTGCGGCGCGGGCGGCGGAGGGTCGGCGCCGATGGGCGGGGAACGAAGGGGTCCGTGCCGGGCTGGCGGTGGGCCAGGAGATGGCACGCTCGGGGGCCTTGTACGTCTTGGGTGCGGGCGCTCAGCCAGTGGGTGGCCGTCGGGCGCAGGGTCGGGTGCCGGCGTCGGCCGAGGGGGCGTCGCCGGCGTTGCGGGCGCATCGGGAGGCCCGGGTGGCCGCGGCTCGGGCCCGGTGGGAGGCGCGGGCGGTGGCGCTCGGGTTCGCCGACCTGGCGGCGTACCTGGACGACCGGGTGGCGTCGGGTGCGTCAGCGCACCGGGTTCGGACGGAGCTGGGCTGCGGTGGCACTGTCGCGGCGCGGTTGCTCGTGGAGCGGTCCTGAAGTGGCATGTGCGGCGGTCGGGGGTGGCTGCAGGGGCGTGTTGGGTCGGCACGGTGGTTGGTCTTGCGGCGGTTGCTGCGACGGTTCGGTTGATGGGAAGTAGCCTTCGGGGGTGTCGGTGATGACGGAGCTGCGGCCGCGCGGGGCGGGCGCGGGTGCCAGGGGGCGCTCGGGTGGTCGTGCCGTGTTCGCTCGGGAGGCGCACATGCTGGCGCCGTTGGCGGAGGCTGCGGCGGCGCTGTGTTCGGGGTTGTCTGGCGACCCGCAGGTGTTCTTCGAGGTGCCGTTGGCCGCCGGGGTGCCGGACATGGTCGTCGTGACGTTCGATGCCGCGGTTATGGAGGCGCGCCAGGTCGCCGGACTGGGTCCGGTGACGGATGTGTCCGCGGTCAGGACGTTGGTGGGTCTGGGCGCCGGCGCCACCGGTGTCGACGACCTTGCTGTCGCCGCCGGGTTGAGCGCGGGACACTTGCGGCGAACGGTCCTGCCCTCCCTGTCGGATGCGGGGTGGGTGGAGCGTGTTGGAGGCAAGGACGTTGTGCTGCTGCACCCGGTGCGTCCGGTGGTGTCGTGGGCCGTCGCGGTGGAGGCGAAGCGCTCAGCCTGGGCCCAGGCGGTTTCGCAGGCTCACCGCATGCTTCCGGCTGCCGACCGGGTCTTCGTTGCGCTGGACGCAGCGCGTGCGGGGCGGGCCGTCGGGAACGCCAAGCACCTCGCCTCGTTGGGTGTGGGACTGGCGACGGTCGAGGCAGAGCCGGCGTTCGGCGCCTGCCAGGTCGCTGTCGTGTCTTCGCCGATGGCGGGGCGACCGGGGTTGCCGCGTGGGCACCGGGCTCCGAAGCTTGCGGCGAAGGTGCTGTTGGGTGAGCGGGTCTGGGAGTTGGAGTTGGCTGGTCGCAGGCACGGCCCGACGCAGCTGGTCTTCGGGCGTGACCTGTCGACTGGCGCAGGGCAGAGCTGACCGGCTGCGCAGCGCGAGCTGGCACCTGTGCGGCCGAAGCAGCGGGCCGGCTGGCCAGTCGGGCGACGGGTCAGGGCAGCAGGGTCTCCCACTGGTCAAGGTGCTGCGGGCGAAGGTTGCCGGTGAGCGCGGTCGGGAGGGCCTTGATGAAGGTCTGCGCGTCGCGCACCTCTCGTAGAGCGGTGTGCCCGGGGCGTCGACCGCCGAGCAGGGCGGTGAGTTGCGCGCACTCCAGCAGGTAGTGCAGGTCCGCGGTCGGCTGGTGGTACGTGCCGTTGGCGATCGTGGCGGCCAGCCGCCGGCAGAAGCGGCACCCGCAGGTCAGGTGGTTAGGTTGGCCGCGCAGGGCGAGATGTTCGGCGTGCGGGATGCTGTGCAGAATGGTCCGGTCGAAGAACCGTTCGACTCTTGGCGGCTTGGGTCGGCCTTTCACGGCGCCGCCGCGACGCTGCGCCCCGTACATCTGCTCGCTCCAGCTCATCCCGGTGGAGAACCCCTGCGCGCCCCATGCCGTGGCGGCCCACCCGGTCAGGCCGGAGTTGGGCAGGATGAGCACCTTGTCCTCGATGGCGGCGGTGCTCGCGAGGTCGCGGTACCCGGCCAGGATGGCCGGTGTGTGCAGCTGCCCGTACCGGGGGTCGACGATGGGCCAGTAGAACCGCAGCCACCACAGGGGCTCGTTGCTCTCGACGAGCTCCTCCTTGAGCGCGTCACGAAGGTTCTTGGTCGTCAGCCACGTCGAGGGCAACGTCAGGTTGACGAACATGTCTTCGTCCGCGAGCTGCGCTCGGGTGGCCCGGACCCAGTCCATCGCCTCCGCCAGCGCGGTGCGGCCGTTGGTGTCCGACACCCACCCGGTCGCGGACAAGAACACGTTCGCGCCTGCGTCTGCCTGTGCGTCCAGCACCTGCCGTATCCACGCGGGGTCTGGTGCGGCGGGCACGCTGGACGCCCAGGCGTGGTGAGCGGTCGTGGCCGGGCTGTACGTGTCCGGGGCGCCTGAGCCGTCGAGGGCGTAGATCTCCGGGTCTGCGACCTTCATCGTGGCCGAGGCGCACAGGTCCAGGTACGCCCGAGCCTTGACCGGGCGCATCTTCGACAGGCGGATGACGGCGCCGACGCCGGCCCGACCGGCGACCTGCCTGCGTGCCACGGTGAGCAGCTCGGGCAGCATCTCGGCGTTGAAGTGGCTGCGGTGGACCAGGAACGACGGGACGTGCCCTTCGAGCATGTCCCGCAGGGACGACGGCGGCCCGGCTGACAGTCGGGTCAGGCGGCGGCGCGGGGCGGCGCCGCCCTGGTCGTCCGACGTCGCGGTGTCGCCCGCGGCGATTTCCGTCTCCTCGCTCGCGTCGACGACGTCGCCCGCCTGAGACGACTCGCGCATGGCGTCGGTGTCGACGTCGTCCTCCCGGTCGAGGGTGTCCTCGTCCAGGTCGGGGTCGGCGCCGTCGTACGGGTCGATGCCGGTGTTCTCGCTCATGGTCTTCCCCCAGGTGGTCTGTGTGCTCCGGTTCGCGTTCCTGCGGCTGGGTGGCGTGGTGCCACGCTCGCGGGTCGAGTGGCCTAGGTGATGGCCGCGACGACGTCGGTCAGGTCCTTGGCGCCCCTGCGGGCGCTTCCCCGGTCCGCCGGATCTGGGTGGACCAGGCGGCGCACGATGTCTCCCAGCGCGGCAGGGACCGTCGCGGGCAGTGGTGCGGGACCTGCCTCAATCAGTCGGACCGCCTCGGTCAGCGACAGGTTCTGGGCGCCGTCGAAGAACGGGTGCTTCCCGGTGAGCATCAGGTGCGCGACGACGCCGACCGCGAACACGTCGGCCGCCTTGCGAGCTCGTTCCTGCCGCAGCTGTTCGGGGGCCATGAACCACGCGGTGCCCATCAGGGCCGGGTACGCGGTGATGGAGGCCCGGTCCAGCACCCGCGCCAAGCCCAGGTCGAGCAGCACGGGTCGGTTCCAGTCGCCGTCTCGGACGGCGATGTTCGCTGGCTTCACGTCACGGTGAACGGTGTCGACGGCGTGCAACGCCTCGAGGCCGACCAGTACGCCGCGAGCGAACCCGGCCACGTCCCTGGCGCCCACGCGGGCCCCGGCGGGCAGGTTCGCGTCAACGTCGCCGCCAGCGATGTACTCGAACACCAGGGCCGCACGGTCCCCACGGGGCAGGCTGACCGTCCGGGCATCGTGCAGGGCGACGACGTGCGGGTTGCTCACCCGTCGCAAGCCTTCGACCTCCCGCGCCAGACGCTCCGTGGGGTACGTCGGCGACAGGATGACCTTGCCGGCTCGGTGGGTGCCGTCGGCGTAGTCCAGCCGCCATGTCTCCCCGAACGCCCCAGCACCCAACGGCTTGGCGGACGGCACGCCGAACGCAGCTTCCACCTCTTCGGGCGTCAGCGTGAATGTCGTAGCGCCCGCGTCCTCGTCACGATACGAAGCCCCAGACAGCACGATGTCGTCGTTCATCTTTCCCCTGACGCTGAAGCCCCCGAGCGACCTCTTCGACCGCTGCACCATCTCCAACTCGGCCATCTTGGACGACAATGCCCGCGTCTGCGGGGACTTCCGCCGTTTTCGGCCGTAGCCCTCCCTGCCGATGACCGCTCGATGGCGGCTGCCGCGCGTCGCCGTTCGTGCAGTGCCGCGCGAACGGCGACGCGCGACATCGGGGCCCGGGCCCCGGGTGGCAAGTCCGGCCGTCGGCTCGAGCATGGGCCGTTCGCCACTGGCGGCAGGTCACGAAGACAGGCCACTGCTCAGGACCTGGCGCCCGCCGCCACGGGGACGAATCGGCTCGTCATGGGGCCCGCGGGGGTACGGTGCGCAGGGCAGCGGGGACGTGTTCAGGGGGTCTGAGTGACGGAACAGGGATGGCACGAGGTGAGGCTGGAACTGGCACCGACGGCCAGCTTCGCGGACGCTGCGCCCGCCGCGCAGTCCGGTGACGCGGCCTTTGGCCGGGCAACAAGGTCGACGGGTCACTCAGCTCATGCCGACGACTGAGCACGTCCTGCACCGTCTCGGTCTCGGGACGACATGGGCTCACGTCATGCAGGAGGAGCTTGAGGCCGCCGAGGTGCCGTGTGATGACGGCAGGTGGGACCCGCAGGGCGTCGGTGCGTGGGTGCGTCGCATGCTGGTCGGAAGCGATCTGCTCACCAACAGCGACGTTCGTGTCATGGCGATGCGCCTGTCCTCGTTCCCGGCGACCACGATCCGGTCGCGAGCTCGAAGTCGGCTGCGCGGAACTGAGCTGGACCGGCGCGCCCTCATGCTGGCGCTGCGGTACACCCACGACCTGGCGCCGCTACGGACTGGACGCGCTGGTCACCGCCTCGTGACCACCGGGTGGCCCAGCGGTAGTGAACGGCCTGCCGTGGTCCAGCGTGCCATCGAGAAGCAGTGGGCGGACGGGGCCGACCGGGCCTCGATCGCCACCAAGTTCAACCTCGGCCCCAACGCGGGTGCGCGGCTGTGGGCGCAGTTGCCGCCCCGGCTCACGTCTGGGGCCATCACGGCCAGGTTCGGCTGGTCGCCCGACAACATCTTCCAGAAGCTGGCTCGGGGGACGTTCCCGCCGGCGGACGGCGTCGACGGGCAGACGAAGTGGTGGTGGCCAGGCACGGTCGACGCCTGGGAGCAGACCCGGACCATGGCTCAGTGCCCCCACTGCCCGGCCCGGGTCGAGCGTCTGACCACGCACATGCAACGCCATGGGCGTTCAGCCGTCGGCAACATTCAGCCCTGAGGAGAGTCAGCAGAACCGGGTCGGGCAGAGCCAGCCAGGAACGTTGACGTCGTCGTCATCGTGGTCAGGCACCGGCACGTACGGCACGTCCCCACCCGATGAAGGGGGCGACGGCACGTCCCTCACGAGGACAACCAACAGCTGTCCCGGTCGCAGGTGCTTGCCCGGGCGGGGAATGCTCCGCGACTTCGCAACAAGTCCGAACTGCGACGCCCCGGCCAGCCCTGCCCGGGCATTGCGTTCAGACTCCGGCTCATCGGCCAGGCCGCGCCCGGACGTTGCAGCTCGCTCCCAAGCCGGGCTCGCGTACTTGGGCTCAGCCCCCTTGGGGTAGCGGTACTCGAGCAGCTCAGCCACTGGCGCGAGGAAGCGGTCAACCGCCTTGTCAGCGCTCTGCCCGACCGTGAGCTTCGGCATCGTCTGGTGCTTGGCGAACCAGGCTGCCTCCCCGTTCTTCAGCAGGTACAGCGTCACGTCAACGCCTGCCGGCAGTGGCTCTCCGGCCTCCGGCCAGGTGGCGACCACGGTCCAGTTCTCCTCCTGCCACACGCTGCGGTCGCGAGGAGACAGGTCTTCGTGCTCGTACCCGATGTTCCGTGCGTTCAACACGCTCATCGCCAGGTCGAGTTGGTCACCGGCAAGGGAAGGCATCGCGTTGGGCGGGGGGCCGGTCCGCGTCGGACTTGCCGACGTAGCGGGCGGTGATGCCAGCGAGGTCGGCGAGGTGGCCGAAACGGTGCTCGGCACGGGAGGGGGGATGGCCACGGCAGCCGATGCCGTGGCGCCGCTGGCGTCGGCCGGGTTGTCCGTGGCCAAGGAGACGGCTCCAGCGGTCAAGACGAGCACCCCCGCCAAGAGCGCTGCTGCCCCGGCCATGGGACGACCGGCCCGAACGGGCAGCGACGAGGAGCGCCGCCAGCGCACCAACTCACGCAACCCCCAGAACACGCCCACGAACGGCAGGACTACCAGCGCGGCAGCAAGCGCAACGCAGACGACGGCGCCAACGAACCACCCGGAGTTGTTCGAGCCCTTGGCAGTGGCCACCTGTGCTGTTGTTCCCCTCAAGTGGCAGACAGGGCCCCGTGCGGTGGGCGCTGCCCGCATGTGTCATGTCGAGCACGCAGAACGTACACGGGTCCACCCACCCAGGATGCGCGGGGCCTCACCCGCCATAAAGCCCAGACCTCGGGCTACAGGCGTCTGGTCTTCGCCTCCCTGGCCAGCTGTGCCACGCGACCCTTCGACAGCTTCGTCTCGGCGGCGATGCGGTCGTACGACCAGCCCTGCCGGCGCAGGTCCGCGATCGCCTTCAACCGGGGCAGCGCCAGCTCCGCCAACGCGTCATCCAGGGAGGCGAACACCTCACCGACGCCGGCGATGACCGCCAACGGCTCGGTCGGCTCGTCCAGCCGGGCGGCCTCTGCGGTGATGGCGTCAGCGAGCTCCCGGGACAGCGTCCCGGGACGGTACCCGGCTCGGCGCTGCTTGGACTTGCGGCGGGAGGGTGGCACGAGACGACTCGACAACGTGTAGAGGACTGCACGCCAACCGCCTCGCCGCGCCGGCTCATCCCGCGGCGATGCGCCTGTCCAGCGCCGCCAGGACTGTGGGCAGGGCATCAACGCCCAGGCCGGCGTCGGCCAGGGTGAACCTGTGGGGCTGTGGGGTTGCGCCCGAGCCCATCCCGACGTACGTGCCGTTCGAGCGGCGCCCCTCATCCACCTCCACGTCAAGCAGGCCGCTGCTCGCCAGGACCCAGTACTGCTCCCACGACGAGGGCTTGATGCCGAACCGGTCATTGCGGGCCTCGGCAGTGATGTGAGCCGGGCTGTTCTTCGCGCACAGGTACCGGTACATCAGGTAGGTGATGATCTCGCTGTCCTCCAGCACGTAGACCCACCCCTTGAGGAAGAAGTCCATCGGGATCGTCACCACATCCTGCGACCCGTCCGGGACCGTGTAGGACACCGGCGCACCCACGGCGCGGGGGCCGGTGTCCATGAACAGGCGCACCTGGTCATACCCACCCTTGGGCTTGCCGGACAGCGGCAGCTCCAGAAGTGAGACGTCCGGCATGGTCAGGCGCTTCAGCGCCGCCCGTGCGGAGCCCGCACGCTTCTCGTGCACCAGACGCGACGTCGAACCCGCGCCGGGCGCCGCCTGCGTCAAGAGCAGGTCCTCCCACGCAATGGTGTTCACGTCCACCGCGGACAGGGGCAGGTGCACGACGTGCGGAGCCGACCCTCCTTGGGTCTGGGCGATGAACAACGCCAGCAACGCCACCCGCAGTGCGTGCCCGCGGGAGTTGACCAGCAGGGCGGCCGGCGGAACCACGCTCGACGGCTGGGTGACCGAGATGAACTCCGCCCGCAGTCGAATCTCCTGCGTCGTGCTCTTTCCCGACAGGACGCCCAACGCCGTCAGGGTCTTCGCATACCCCTGGTCGCGGCCCTTCTCCAGGTCGGCCAGGGCGGCGCGGCGTCGCGCCAGCCGTGAAGCTCTCGACTTTGTAGCCATTGTCAGCAAGGACATTTCAACACGTCTGTGATCGCTTTCAGCGATGAGCGAAGTAGATGTCGATGGGACGTGTTGAAACGCCCTATCGCTGCGACGACGGTAGCACGACAAAGGGCCCCGGAGCGTGGTTGCTTTGGTCTTGAACAACGGCGCCCTCCGCTGGAACGGAGGGCACCGTCTCGGAAACCCGCAACATGCCGAAGGAGCTCCGTGATGAGCACTGTACCGACGCCACGCCGACGAGAGCAGATGAAGAAGGGCGCGGCCATCGCCGCCGTCGCTGTCGTCTGCGTCGCACTGTCCATCTTCTGGTCGCAGGCTGCTGCTGGCCTCGGCCTGGCCGTCGCGGTCCTGGCCTGGCTCGTGCCGCGGGCACCGCGGCGCTGACCGTCCCCAGGCACGGCCCGGTGGCGCCGTCGGAGCGGGATGCCTGGTCGCCTACTCGGCGAGTTCGACGGTGTCACCGTCGATGTCCTCGACGTGGGTGAAGCCCCGACGGGTGGCGGCCTTCACGCAGCGCTTGCACCCGGCGAGGGCGAACCAGGCGCACGCCCGGCCGAACGCAGTCGCCGTCCCGCACAGCGCCGTCGCCTGGTCGCCCCCGGACAGGTCGACCAGGTGGGGCACCGTCCCGGCCGGAGACGCGACGACGGCGAGCCGGGCCGGATGAGCTGGGGGCTGGTCAGGTGCGGGGGTCATGACGAGCTGGCAGGTCCGGTGCTGGGCATGACGACGAGCCTAGGCGCGCGGTCCCATCGAACGGTTCGAAATCCGGCAAAAGGACCACGTCCGACGGCGGTCCGGTCTACGGTCCGGCGAGCACACTGCCGCACCACACGGGGGACACCATGACCTTGAACGAGCTCGCACCCGCCACCGGGGAGCAGGCGCAGCCGGCCACGGCCCGCTCGAGGAAGCCGGCGGTCCTGGCGGCGTCAGCTGCAGCCGTCGTGGCGCTCGGCGCCGGCGGCTGGTTCGCGTTCATGTCACCGCACGACTCGACCGTCACGCTGGTCGCAGACACCTCCACCGCTGTACCCGGCAAGCCCGTCACGGTGACCGGGACCGTCAGCCCTGCCGTCGCGCACCGTGTCGTCGAGCTCGCCGTGGCCACGACTGCCGGCGGCGCGTACACCCCGGCCGGGACGGCCACCACGGACGCGACCGGGCGGTTCCAGACGACGTGGACCCCGGCCCAGGCCGGCAAGGCGTGGGTGCAGGCCACCGCGATCGAGCTCGGCCGCGACCAGGAGGCGCAGTCGACCGCGGCCGCGGTCACGGTCCGGACCCCGGCCACACTGACGCTCAAGCTGTCGGCGCCTGCCATCCGCACGACGGCCGCGGCCACGGTCACCGCGACCGTCGCGCCGGCCGGTGGCGCCGTCACCCTCGAGAAGTCGAGCGACGGCACGACGTGGACGTCGGTGCCCACGACCACCGGCAAGGGCGGGGCCGCGACCGCGAAGCTGTCCGGGCTGGCCGGCGGAACCTGGCACATCCGCGGCATGGCCGCTCAGACCGACACCGCGGGTGAGGCCACCGGCAAGGAGGCCACCCTCCTCGTCGAGGACTACAAGGCTGCCGGCGCCAAGTACCTGGCCATCGTCGCCGCGGGGAACAACGCCGTCATCAAGCTGAACAGCATGATCGATGCCGGGGCGTCGCAGGCGGCCTTGCGCAAGCAGGCCGAGATCATCAGCAAGGCGTACACGCAGGAGGCGAAGGCGCTGCGTGCCTACAAGGGGTGGCCCCGAGAGGTGGCCCCCGTCGTCACCGACCTGGCCAAGCAGTCCGTCCTGTCGTCGGACGACTTCCACATGCGGGCGCAGAGCCGCGGCGTCGACGAGTGGAACGAGGTTGCCGCCCAGGGTGACGCGGCCGCGGCAGCTGCCAGCGCCGATGCCGCGCGAATCCGCGACATGCTCGGGCTGCCGAAGCGAAGCCTGCACCCCTAGTTGGGTCGCGTCCCGGCTGTGTGCGGCGCGGTCGGGTCAGTGACAGCGCCCATGGTCGAGCCCTCGTTGCTAGATTTTGCTAGAACGACCGCTGTTTGCTAGACGCCCAGGGAGTGTCACCGGGCTCTGGCACCGTGACGCCATGGACGACACCATGCAGCCGGCGACCACCACGGCGCACTGCCCCACGGTCGACGCACATCCGGACCAGGTGCTGGAGCTGGGGCCTGACACCGGCGGGGTCTGGCTCGTGCGCTCCCGCAAGAACACCACCCACGTGTGGGACCTCGACGCGATGACCTACCGCCGCCAACCCGGCCCCGGGTCCTCACCGATGCTGTACGACAACACCGACCAGCCCATCACGAACGTGGGGCGCTGGCCGGCCGTCGACCACAGCAGCCTCGTGTTCTTCGACGACCCGCAGGACCCCACCACCGAGCACTGGCGCATCTGCTCACGCATCCGCAGCATCACCCGCATCGCACCCACGGCACCCCCCGGCGAGAACGGCCGAACCCAACGCGCCGCCCCTGTTGGGCGTCATCCCCGGCCCGCACACTGAGCGAGTGAGCACCCACGAACCCGCGACCAGCTGGGTCGCACACGAACACCTCTGCTCCTGCGGCAAGGGCGCCACGCGGGCCACGTCGCACGCCACCCCCTGCCCCGTCCTGCTCGCCTGGAGCCACCGCCACACCGACCCGCTTCGCTGGAGGGTCCTGCTCCTGGAGGAGCGCAGCGACGCGGAAGGTGTCACCCCGGAGCGTCTGCTGGGTCACTGCCGTCGCCTTGCCCTCGACCTCCTGACCGAACGCGGCAGGACCCACCCGGCCGCACCACCGACGCCGACTGACCCTCCGGAGCGCCCGGTCGTGTAGTCGTCTACATGCCGCGGGGGTCGCTGACGGGGAGGCTGTCAGTGGTCGCTGGCACCGTGCACGCATGACAGACGCTGGTTCCCTGCGACCGCTGGACGCGGAAGCGCTGCGCGTACCGACCACCCCGGCCGAGCAGGCGGCGCTGCGCGAGCAGCTCTGGGGCGCCGTGCCGAAGCCGCTCACACTTCGGATGCCCCGGCACACCATCGTGTTCCAGCTCGACCCGCAGGGTCGCGCCCTGGGTACTGGACCGCACGAGTGGGGCCCGCTGCGAGTCGAGCTCGGGCTCGGCCCCAGCGGGAACGTCACCATCGACACCGGCGCCAACGCGGTGACCGGTCAAGCCCTGGACACCAAGACGCTCCTGGACCTCGCCGAGGCCGTCCAGGATGCGCTCGCCGCCGACCTCACCGTCGGGCCGCTCGTGGGCGCGTTGCGCGCGGTCGGACACCAGCGGCTGCCCGGCCGGGACGGGCAGGGTCAGGACAGCCCTGAGTGGCCGGACGACGCCGCCGTCACCGAGGCAGCCCTGACCCGACTGCGCGACGCGATGGCGACAACCGGAGACGATCGCGACGTCGAGACGTTGAAGGCGGCACTGACTCTCGCGCGCACCGAGCGTGACGACGCCCGAGCGTGGGCCCGAGCAGTGCACCACCAGGCGTGGGACGGCTCGCACGTGCCTGCCAACTACCCGAGCTGGCTCACTGACCCAGCCTGAGCGCCATGGGCGGGGCGCCGACCGAAGCGGCGTGGCACAACCCGGCAGTGCTCAATCCACGGCGAACAGCTGGGTCAGGATGGACTCCGCCGTCACGAGGTGAGCCCTAGCCTGGGCAAGGTCCCCGCTGGAGGCGTGCTTCGCTGCCTGGAGCCGGCTCTGATTGCCCTCGACCGCGGCGCTGAGCGCATCCGCCTGCGCCTCGACGACCTTCATGTCCCCCTTGCGGTCGCGCAACAGGTAGCGCACCCGGGCCTTGCGCATCACCTTGCCCTGCTGGACGAAGTCCTCCACACGGCGACCGGTCTGAGTGAGCCAGCTCGTGACCATCTCGTCGGGGGCACCCACGCGCAGGGCGCGGATGACCGCCTCCACCGTGCAGGCGCCCACCTTCACCACGTCTGCCGGACCCGGTCTGGCGACGCTCTCCCAAGCACCGCGCAGCAACTCGGAGATGTCTGGGTCGAGCTCATCAAGGCGTTCGTACAGGTGGCGACGCGAACCGTTGGCCGCCTCCTCCCAGGGCGCGACCACCTGGTGTTCCACGGTCACGGCCAAGGCGGCGGACTCGTCCGGGTCGGAGATGGCCACGAACGCGTCATGGGCGGCAAGGCCGGTGACACCGTGCCCAGCCGGCCACAACAGCCCGGGCACCTCGGACATCGGCGCGGAACGAGCCAGACGCGCGTAGCTCTCGAGCTCGAGCATGGGCCTGGCCGCCAGCGTGGGCCGCGAGCCGAGGATGTCCGAGGAGGCCTTGGCCATGCTCTCGGTGATGACCGACAGCCGCGCCAAGTCCTCGAACTGGTGACGCCGGGGCTCGGTGAGGAGAACGGACTTGGACAGCGCTTCCATGGTGGCGTGCAGCCCGGTGGCCGCGCGCCACTGGGTGAAGGCGCTGTCAGAGAGAACGACCTTCGAGAGCTGGGACGACACGCCCATGATGGAGGAGCTCAGCGGGTTCGGCCCCAGCACATCGGACGCCTTGATGGCCTCGAGCACGCCACTGAGGGCCGCGTGCTGGACCCCCTTGAACGTTGCCCCGTCGAGCAGCTTTGCAGCCAAGGCCGGTTGGGTCCCAAGGATGTAGCGGGACAGGTTCTGGGAGCCGGTCAGGCCCGCCAGCTGGACTGAGATGTCGCCCAGCCGTGAGGCCTTCTGGGTGTCGTCGTAGAGGTCAGCCCACCTGAACAGGTCCGACGGACGAGCCACCTTCACAATCTCGGCCAGATGACCTTGCCACGGTGAGGTCAGTCCCTTGACCCCGGTAAGCCCGGCCAAGGTGCGGCGTACTTCCGCGCTCGGGAATCCAGCCAGCTCTGCGAACTTCGCCCGGACCTCGGGCGTCATCGTGACCTTGGTTGCGGGTGACACGACGTCGTCGCTCTCGGGCGCATCGGCCGCGGTCTCGGCTACACCGCTGGCGCCCTCGTCGTCGGCGGCGGACGGCTGCGCATCGATCTCCTCGCGCGCCTTCGCCTCCGGGTCATCTCCCCCTACCGGTTCCACACCCAGTCCTCTCGCGCCGCCCATGCCACTCACCGTCGGGACCGAAACCCCGCAAACACGGATGTTCTGTGAGGGTATCTGTGACATCGCACCGGTTGGGCGCCGGTCAGCGGCTCGACGACAACGTCCCCCGCCCGCACAGCGGACAGGGGGACGCGTTGGTTCGAGACCAGTCAGAGCAGCTCGTCGACCTCGAGGTCGTCGGCCGGGCGCTGGGTGTCGAGCAGGCGGTAGGACTCACCCGAGGGGACAACCTCCCACCCATCAGCCGCGAGCTCATCGAGCTTCGCGACCTGTTCGAGCAGCATCGCTCGTAGGTGGGACAGGCTCCGAGCCCAGGAGAGGTCCTGCTTCAGCGGGATGGGTGCGGTGTACAGGTGGTACTCCAGCATGCCGACGGCGATGCGGCTCCGGCCCGTCGGACCGAACCACAGTCCACCGCGCCGGTTCTCGGCCACGAAGTAGACCTTCCCAACCCGGTGCCTGCTGAAGAGGTCCTGGGTCTCAGGTCGGGCCATCAGGCGCTCACGGACAGACGCGTCCCCGCGAACGACCTCGAGGGTTCCGTCCGGGTGCGGCTTCACCAAGGGCAGGTGCGTGTAGCGCGGGTCGTTGGCCCGGATGTGGGTGTAGACCGGGATGGACTCCCGGTCGGGGATGAAACTCGGCATGAAGCCTCCAAGGTGCGTTTGGGTCGGGCTCCGAAGAGCCAGGCGAATACGCCACGCACCGTGAGAGCCGCCCTCACCTGCCCAACCAGGGCGCAGTGTCCCGACCAGAACCCGCCCGCACGAGTGTCCGGCTGGGAACGCGAGGCTCTCCGCCAGTAGGAGTGTCCGGTTCGAACGGCGTGGACACCGCCGCTGAGTCCCGCACCTCGCCCACGACCAACCGGTCGGGGCGCATCCGCAGGGCCTGGCGGACGAGCTCCACCAGCCCCACTTGGCCGTGCCCCTCGACGTTGGCGCCCCGTCCCTGGAGCAGCACCACGTGGGGGTGGGCCACGGCGAGCTCGCGCACGTCCTCGACCAAGACGAGCCGCTCGTCGGCCGGCACCTCGGCGAGCATCGCGGCCAGGAGGGTCGTCTTGCCGCAGCCGGTCCCGCCCGTGACGACGAAGGACCGCCTGCGGTGCACCAGGGCACGCAGCAGCTCCTCGGTCTGTTCGTCGAACATCCCGGTGTCCCGCAGCGACGCCAAGCCGTCTGCCCGCGCCCGGGGGATGCGCAGGCTGACGTGCACCCCTCCCTCGACCAGCGGCGGGAGGATCGCGTGCAGCCGGACCCCACCCGGCAGCAGCCCGTCCACCCACGGCTGGCTCTCGTCGAGCCGCCGACCGGCCAGGGCGGCCAGCCGCACCCCGAGCCGCCGGGCCGCGGCGGAGTCCAGCAGGTCGGCACCCGCGCTCTCGACACCGGCACCCCGGTCGACCCACACCGAGCCGTCGCCGTTGACCAGCACGTCGGTCACCGCCTGGTCGGCGACGAGGTGCTCGAGCGGCCCGAGACCGAGCACCTCTGCGGCCAGCGCCTCCCGTGCGGCGGCACTCCCCCGCGTCCCGAGCCGGACGGCGTCGACCGTCGCGACGTGGCCGACGAGGTGCTCGTCCGGGGACTCGCCCCGCCTGATGCGGGCCGTGATGTGGTCGGCGCCGTTCATGCCGTCAACCGCCCGGCGCCGAGGTCGAGGTGCGCCAGCACCCGGTCGACGGCCTCGACGAGTGCGCCGGTCCTGCGGGTGCCGGGTACCCGCGCCCGGTCGGCATCCGTGGCGACCCGCGGGTCGTCGCGAAGCGTCGCAGCCCAGGGGAGGTCGAGGTGCACCGCGACCTCCTCCGCCGTCACCGCCTCACGCCTGCCGGCCCTCAGCACGAGGCTGCCCGCCGGGCCTGCACCCGACGACCCGGCACCCGACGACCCGCCACCCGACGACCCGCCACCCCACGACCCGGCACCCCACGACCCGGAACCCCCCGGACCCGCGCCCTCGGTGCGGCGCAGACCACCCAGTCCCTCCGCCATCGCCGAGGCGTCGGCGAGGTGGCGCGCGGTCACCCCGCTGAGGAGGACGACGTCGGTGCACAGTCCCGCCCATCGCAGCGAACCCCCGAGGTCGAGCACGGTCATCCCGCAGAGCGAGGACAGGGCGCGGACGCAGGTCTCCACCACGTCCGCAGGAGGCTCCTGACCCCGTGCGCCCAGCACGCGCAGGACCCCGTCGGCCGGCAGTGAGCGCAGCAGGTCAGCGGCGTCGACCTCGCCGCTCAGCTGCGCGAGGTCGCTCCAGCGGAGCCCGTCCACGTGCTCGAGGCAGGCGGTGACGTCGAGGCCACCCCGCTCGAACACCGCGTCGACGCACGCTGTCGCCCCGACCGCCGACGAGGCTCGCAGTGCCAACGCCACAGCCATGGTCGAGGCGCCGAGCCCACCCGACGCCCCGAGGACTCCCAGCACCCGATGCTCCATGCGTCCACCGTCGCCGTCACCCACCTGCTCCCGCACCCCACCATGGGCGCGCCTGTGGACGGTGCCACGCGGCACGCCCGGCTGTGGACAGCCGGCCAGCCGAGGGCTGGACGCCGCAAGGAAGAAGTGCCGGAGAAAGGGGACGGCCCCGGTCGGGGGGACAACCGGGGCCGTCGACGCACCGTGCTCCGGGGGGGAGGAGCAGGTACGCCGGTCCGCTCTACCCCGAGGGGGAGCGAACACGATCATCGTGGACCATTCACCGTTCAACCGCAACTCGTCCGGGAAAGCCCGTCACCACCGCGCGGACCGCCCGGAGCCGACCGCAGACAACCGCGCCCAAACGATCCCATCCGTCACGCGCGTCGCTGCCTGCGCACCCGCCACAACGAGGATGGCACCCCGCGCGAACGGGGTGCCATCGACCGTGATCCGCCTCGGGTTACCAGGCGTGCTTCCTGTAGTTGTCGCACCGGGACAAGCCCGTCACGATCGGTCCACCAGTGGACTGCCCGCGCGTGGGTGCCCGATGGGGTCACGGTGGTCGTCGGACTCTCGTGCGTCGACGTCTGCTCCATGTGTACCCCCGTCGCGCCGGGAAGTGAACCCTTGACTTTTGCGTCGGCAGGGACATCCCCCGGTGCCATCGGCGTGTCGTACGAAATCGACACCCGCCCGCCCGACGCGCCGGTCCTCGTGTCGCGAATCTGCTACGACGGCATACGGTTCCGCGTCTGCTGAGCTGTCACAGGAGCGTCAAGCGGGGCGTCAGGTGAGGCGTCCGGCGCGCACCGCGTCGCAGACCTGCTCGCCCTGCTCGGCGCCGGCGACCACGGCAGCGGCGCAGTGCTCCAGCCAGAGCGCCACGCCCTCGCGCGTGCCGGTCCCGTATGCCGCGAGCGCACCGAGGTAGGCCGGTCCACCCTGGGCGGCGTGCCCGGCCTCGATCACCGCCACACCGGTCGGGTCGAGGCCGAGGGCCTGCACCACGGCCCGCTCCATGGCCCGGGCCACGACGGCGTTCCCCCGGACGAAGGGTCGGGCGGTCGCGACCTCGGCGTGCACGACGGCGGCCACGACCAGGGCGGGAACCTGCGCGCCCCGCGACCCCGCGGCCAGCAGCTCGACGAGCCCGTCCAGCCGGGCCCGGAGGGCGGCTGCCGAGGGAGCCGGACCGAGGTCCACGAGCTCGTCGCAGGTCTCCCCTTCGACCCGGGGACGGCCGAGCCGGCTGTCGTCGACCAGTCCCGACGCCGCTGCGACGTGCAGGCGGGCCAGGGCCTGCAGCGGCGCCGTCGCGACCAGTGAGCGGACGTGCTCGCTCTCGGCGGTCGCCTGGACCACGCCGCGGGCGACCCGCTCGACCGGATCGGGCTCCAGCGGCCATTGGGCAGCCCCGCGCATCACGTCGCGGACCAGGTCCAGCGGCACGGTCGCCCCCTCGAGGGCCGCGCTCGCCTGGGCGCCACGGACCCGGGACTCGGCCGAGGCCTCGGGGATCCGGCGGCGCAGCGCCTCGTGCCAGCGCAGGCGCTCGCAGGCCTCACGGGCGGCGGCGATGCGGTCTGGCACCCCCGGGAGCTCGGCGAGGGCACGGAGCGAGGCGACGGCATCAGGCACGTCCGCCAGCCTAGGGCGCCCCTGCCGGGGCGACCGATCGCCCTAGAGTGCGCATGTGTCGGGCAGCTTCCACCTCCCCACCGCCATCGTCGTCGCCGGCGCGATGGTGCTCGTCTACGCCCTCGTCAGGCTGGTCCGCCACGGCCGGTCCGGCTCGCGGGGGTTCGTCTCCGACGTCGACCACGCGACGCACGCGACGCTGCACACCGCCTCGCTCGCGGCCCGTCACCTCCAGGACGGCCTCACGCCCGACGGCGTGGGCCGGGCGGCCAGGCACCTGCGCCAGCTGCTCGGCGCGCCGGCCATCGCCGTCACCGACGCGTCCTCGCTGCTGGCCTGGGACGGCTCGGCCGACCACCACGCGCGGCACGCCCTGGCCGATGCCGAGGAGGTGCTGAGCTCGGGCCACACGATCGTCCTCGGCGCGGGCCAGGTGAGCTGCTCCGACCCCGACTGCCCGATCCGTGGCGCCGTGATCGCCCCGGTCGTGGCCGGGGACCGCGTCGTGGCTGCCATCGCGGCATACGGCCCGACCGCCTCGGCGGGGCTCGCCCGGGCGACGGAGGAGGTGGCCGGGTGGATGGCCACGCAGGCCGAGCTGGCCGACCTCGGTCACCAGCGGACCCGCACCATGGAGGCCGAGCTGCGCGCCCTGCGCGCCCAGATCAGCCCGCACTTCATCTACAACTCGCTCGCCGCGATCGCGTCCTTCGTGCGCACCGACCCCGACCGGGCCCGTGAGCTGCTCCTGGAGTTCGCCGACTTCACGCGCTACGCCCTGCGCCGCGGCGGGGCGTTCACGACGCTCGCCGAGGAGCTGCGCAACGTCGAGCGCTACCTCGTCCTGGAGCAGGCGCGGTTCGGTGACCGGCTGACCATCTCGCTGCTCATCGCCCCCGAGGTGCTGCCGGTGACCGTCCCGTATCTCGCCATCCAGCCGTTGGTGGAGAACGCTGTCCGCCACGGCCTGGCCACCAAGGAAGGCGGTGGGCACATCCGCATCGTCGCCACCGACGAGGGGGCCGAGGCGGGGATCACCATCGAGGACGACGGCGTCGGCTCCGACCCCCAGGTGATCCGTGCGGTCCTCGACGGGCGCGCGGACGGCGACAACGTCGGGCTCGGCAACGTGGACGCCCGGCTGCGGCAGGTCTACGGCGACGACTTCGGCCTCGTCGTCGAGACCGCCCCCGGCGCCGGGACCAAGGTGTCGTTCCGCGTGCCCAAGTACGCGCCCGGCGTGCACCCCACCACGTAGAGTCGCCCCCATGGCTGGCCCGCCCTCCGGCGACCCGGAGCTGCTCAGCCCGCAGGACGCCAGTGCCGGCGCCGCGGGCACGGACGTGCGCGCCCTGCGCGCCCTCGTCGTCGACGACGAGGTGCCGGCGCTCGAGGAGCTCAGCTGGCTGCTGCGGCAGGACGACCGGATCGCCGAGGTGCGGACCGCCGGGAGCGGGGCGGAGGCGTTGCGGGCCCTGGAGGCCGGCGACATCGACGTCGTCTTCTCCGACATCTCGATGCCCGGCCTCGACGGCATGGACCTCGCACGGGTCATCGCCCGCTTCACCCAGCGTCCGCAGGTCGTCTTCGTCACCGCCCACGACCAGCACGCGGTCGACGCCTTCGCCGTCGACGCCGTCGACTACGTCATGAAGCCGGTGCGCGCGGACCGGCTCGCCGAGGCGGTACGGCGCGTGGTCGCCTCGGCGGACCCGTCCGGCCCCAGCGGTGCCGGTGCAGTCGGCGGTCCGGACGTCGCGACCGACCAGGACGAGACGATCCCCGTTGAGCTCGCCGGGGTCACCCGCTTCATCTCCCGCAGCCAGATCCGCTACGCCCAGGCCCAGGGCGACTACGCCCGCCTGCACACGCCGGACGGCTCGCACCTCGTGCGCATCCCCCTGAGCACCCTCGAAGAGCGTTGGGCCGCAGCGGGGTTCGTCCGTATCCACCGCAGCACGCTGGTGTCCCTGAGCCACGTCAGGGAGGTGCGGATGGAGCACGGTCGGTGCAGCGTCCTGCTCGACGACGTCGAGCTCCAGGTGAGCCGCCGCCACACCCGTGAGCTCCGCGACCGCCTGCTGCGCCCGGCTCGTTCGTCCGGGTGACCTGGTGACCTGGTGAGCGACCCCACGCAGCCCGGGCTGCCGCAGCGGGTGCGCGTCACGAGCACCCGGCGCGACGCCACCACCCGCGGTGACGTACGACCCCTCACCCGGGAGATCGACGAGCAGAGCAACCTCGGCGAGGTCTTCGTGTCCGGCCTCATGGCGGCGCAGCTGCGCCTGGCGGCGATGGTGCTGGCGTTCGGGGCGGTCGGGCTCGGAGGTCTGCCCCTGCTCTTCCTGCTCGTCCCGGCGACGCGCAGCCTCGACATCGGCCGGATCCCGTTGCCCTGGTTGATCCTCGCGGTCGTCGTCTACCCCGTCGCCCTGGTCGTCGCCCGCTACTACGTGCGGCAGAGCGAACGCATCGAGGCCGAGTTCTCCGCCGTCATCGCTCGGAGGGAGCCGTGAACTCCGCCTACGGGCTCGTCGCGATCGCCCTCATCTGCACGGTGACGCTGGCGATCGGGGCCTTCGGGCTCAAGCTGTCGCGCACGACGAGCGACTTCTACGTGGCGGGCCGCACCGTGACCCCCTACCGCAACGCGAGCGCGATCGGCGGCGAGTACCTCTCTGCCGCAAGCTTTCTCGGCATCGCCGGTCTCGTCTACACCAACGGGCTCGACATGCTGTGGTTCCCGGTCGGCTACACCGTCGGCTACGTCGTGCTGCTCGTCCTCGTCGCCGCTCCCCTTCGCCGTTCCGGTGCCTACACGCTGCCGGACTTCGCCGAGGCACGCCTGGAGAGCACCACGATCCGGCGGCTCTGCTCGGTGCTCGTCGTCGGCATCGGCTGGCTCTACCTGCTCCCCCAGCTCCAGGGCGCGGGCCTCGCCCTCACGAGCGTCACCGGCGCCCCGAGCTGGGTCGGCGGACTCGTCGTCGCGGTCGTCGTCGTCGCCAACGTCGCCGCGGGAGGGATGCGGTCGATCACCCTGGTGCAGGCCGTGCAGTACTGGATCAAGCTCACCGCCATCGCCGCCCCGGCCTTCGTCCTGCTGGCCGTGTGGTTCCGTGACGGCGCACCGGCGCCCGCCATCGCCGCCCGTGACGCGGGATGGGTCGAACCACTCGGCGGCCTTGCCGGACAAGGACACCCGGTCTACGCGACGTACAGCCTGCTGCTCGCCCTCGCGCTCGGGACGATGGGCCTGCCCCACGTCCTCGTGCGGTTCTACACGAACCCCGACGGCAGGGCCGCCCGCCGCACCACCCTGACCGTCGTGGCCCTCCTCGGCGCGTTCTACCTCTTCCCTCCCCTGTACGGCGTGCTCGGCCGGGTCTACCTCCCCGAGCTCCCCCTCGGCGTCGCCCCCGACACCCTCGTCCTGCAGCTGCCGGGCGCGATGCTGCCCGGCACCCTCGGCGAGGTCCTGTCCGCGGTCCTCGCGGGAGGCGCGTTCGCGGCGTTCCTGTCCACCGCCTCGGGGCTGACGATGTCGGTCGCGGGGGTCATCGACCAGGACCTCCTTCGACGACGGCTCGGCCGGATGACCGGTGACGACTTCACCGTCGTGCAGGGGTTCCGGATCGCGACCGTCCTGGGTGTGGCCGTCCCGTATGCCGCGTCGCGGCTGATCGAGCCCGTCGGCCTCGCGACCATGGTCAGCCTCGCCTTCGCGGTGGCGGCGTCGACGTTCTGCCCGCTGCTGGTGCTCGGGTCCTGGTGGCGCGGGCTGAGCACCGTCGGCGCCGCGGCCGGTCTGGTCGTCGGCGGGGGCCTGGCCGTCAGCGCCGTCGCCGCGACCGTCCTCGCCGGGCCGATCCCCGGGTGGCCGGGGGCACTGCTGGGCCAGCCGGCGGCCTGGAGCATCCCGCTCGCCTTCGCCACCGCGGTCGTCGTCTCGCTGGCGACGCCGGGGCGGATCCCGCGGCACACCGCCCGGACGATGGTGCGCCTGCACACCCCCGAGGACCTCGTCCTCGACCGCGACTGACCTTCCTCACCCACGTCACGAACGACCACTGGTCGCAGCACACCGACCGCTCACCGCACGCACCGCCGCCACCCGGCGACCGCACCACCCGCACGGCGCGCCACCGCGCGCCATACCTCCCGGCCGGCTGTAGCCCACGTCACAGTGGCGCCAACCGCACTCTGCGGCGCCCCAGCGCCCGGCCCATCCGCCGGACGCGCCACGCCAGACACTGGAGGTGTCCCCGTGAGCAACGACGCTCGCACGGATCACGACCCCTACGTCGACCTGCAAGGGTCGCCGGAGTTCGACGAGCTGCGGAGCAGGTTCCGCAAGTTCGTCTTCCCCATGACCGCGCTCTTCCTCGCGTGGTACTTCCTCTACGTCCTGCTCTCGACGTACGCGCCGGCGTTCATGAGCACCAAGGTGTTCGGCAACGTCAACATCGGCCTCATCCTCGGGCTCGGGCAGTTCGTGTCGACCTTCGTCATCACGATCATCTACGTGCGCTGGGCCGACCGTGAGTTCGACCCGCGCGCCGCCGCCCTCGCCAAGACCATCGGGGAGGACAAGCGATGAACGTCAGCCTCGTCCCCATGGCCACCAACGTCGGCAGCCCGGCGCTGAACATCACGATCTTCGGGATCTTCGTCCTCATCACCCTCGGCATCGTCATCCGGGCGTCGAAGAACAACAGCAGCGCTGCCGACTTCTACGCCGGCGGACGCGCGTTCACCGGTCGCCAGAACGGCATCGCCATCGCCGGTGACTACCTGTCGGCGGCCTCGTTCCTCGGCATCGCCGGTGCCATCGCCCTCAACGGCTACGACGGCTTCCTCTACTCGATCGGCTTCCTCGTCGCCTGGCTCGTCGCCCTGCTGCTCGTCGCCGAGCTGCTGCGCAACGCCGGCAAGTACACGATGGCCGACGTCCTGTCGTTCCGGCTCAAGCAGCGCCCCGTCCGCATGGCCGCGGCGATCTCGACCCTCGCGGTCTGCTTCTTCTACCTGCTGGCGCAGATGGCCGGCGCCGGTGGCCTCGTGGCCCTGCTGCTGGGCATCGACGACAAGGGCGGGCAGTCGCTGGTCATCGCCGTCGTCGGCGTCCTGATGATCGCCTACGTCCTCATCGGTGGCATGAAGGGCACGACCTGGGTGCAGATCATCAAGGCCGTCCTGCTCATCCTCGGTGCCGGCATCATGTTCGTCTGGGTGCTGAGCCGGTTCGGCCTCAACCTCAGCTCGTTGCTGGGCAGCGCCGTCGAGCAGTCCGGCGGCAAGAAGGTCCTCGACCCCGGTCTGCAGTACGGCAAGAGCGGCCTGACCAAGATCGACTTCATCTCGCTCTCGCTCGCCCTGGTGCTCGGCACCGCCGGCCTGCCGCACGTGCTGATGCGCTTCTACACCGTGCCCTCCTCCAAGGAGGCCCGGAAGTCGGTCGAGTGGGCCATCTGGCTCATCGGCATCTTCTACCTGTTCACCCTCGTGCTCGGGTACGGCGCCGCCGCCCTCGTCGGCCCGAAGGTCATCGCCGCCGCCCCCGGCAAGGCCAACTCGGCCGCGCCGCTGCTCGCCTACGAGCTCGGTGGCGAGCTCCTGCTCGGCATCATCTCGGCGGTCGCGTTCGCGACGATCCTCGCGGTCGTCGCCGGCCTGACCATCACCGCCAGCGCGAGCCTCTCGCACGACATCTACAACTCCGTCATCAAGGAGGGCACCGCCACCCCGGAGCAGGAGGTCAGGGTCGCCCGCATCACCGCGGTCGTCATCGGCATCTTCGCGATCTTCGGCGGCATCCTCGCCAACGGCCAGAACATCGCGTTCCTCGTCGCCCTCGCGTTCGCCATCGCGGCGTCCGCGAACCTCCCGACGATCCTCTACTCGCTGTTCTGGAAGCGGTTCAACACCCGGGGCGCGCTGTGGTCGATCTACGGCGGTCTCATCACGGCGCTGACGCTGATCATCTTCAGCCCGGTCGTCTCCGGGAAGCCGGTCGACCCGGCGACCGGCAAGTCGCTGTCGATGCTGCAGGGCACCGACTTCCACTGGTTCCCGCTCGACAACCCCGGCATCGTCTCGATCCCGCTGGCCTTCGTCCTGGGCTGGCTCGGCACCGTGACGAGCAAGGAGTTCAACGCCGCCAAGTACGCCGAGATGGAGGTCCGGTCCCTCACCGGCCACGGCGCCGAGAAGGCGACCTCCCACTAGGTCGGCCACCGACCGAGGGCGCCCTGCGCCACCCGGTCCCTGCGAACCACGGTGCCGCGTCCCCGCACAGGGGGCGCGGCACCGTGCTGTCCGGGGCGCCATATCGGGGCGCCACACCGGGCGCCACACCGGGCGCGACGCGGTCCACGGCTCAGGCGGACGTATCGAGCGGACGTATCGGGACGACACGCCCAGCGCCCGTTCGGGGGTCAACCCGACAGGGACGGGCCGCGTCGTTGGGGTGTCCGAAAGGGGGACACCATGAACACGTTCCGCAACCCACGACCGGCCATCCGGTCACTCGTCGTCGCCGCCGCCATCGGGGCCATCCCCGTCACCGCCGCCCTCGCCTCCCCGGCGACCGCGACCACCACGCAGTCCACCACCGCCACGACCGCCGCTCCCTACTGCGGCATCACGTGGGGCTCGCTCGCCAAGACCCGCAGCACCATGGCCATCGGCCCGGTCACCGGGGTCCGCTCCGGCCGCCACACCTGCTACGACCGACTGGTCGTGGACCTCAAGGGGAGGGCGCCCGGTTACACCGTCAAGTACGTCAGCAACGTCTACACCGAGGGCGAGGGCGCCCTGGTCCCGCTCCGCGGCGGGGCCAAGCTGCTCGTCGTCGTGAACGCCCCGTCCTACGACCAGAACGGCAACGCGTCGTTCGTGCCCAGGAACCCCAAGGAGGTCGTCGACGTCACCGGCTACACGACCTTCCGGCAGGTCGCCTGGGCCGGGTCGTTCGAGGGCTACACCTCGATGGGGCTCGGGGTCAGGGCCCGGCTGCCGTTCCGGGCGTTCACCATCACCGACGCGACCACGAGCCGCCTCGTCATCGACGTCGCCCACCGCTGGTAGGCGCACGTCTGCACCGCTTCGTGCCAGCAACGCTCGTCACCGTGACCCGCCACGCCGTCACCGACGAGCGTTGCTCGCACAGAGCCGGGTATGGCGCCCGCTGGTCAGTGCGTGGAGGGCGCCGACCGGCGGTGCGCGGCCCCGCGGCCAGCACGCAGCACGACGATGACGACGGCGAGCACGCCGGCGACGGCGAACCACCGCGTCGAGGACGTCAGCAGGGCCTCGGAGTAGGTCCACCACTGGGTGCGCACGAAGTCCCACGACGCCTCGGCGACGGTCCGTGCCTGGTCGCTCACGGGGACACCGCCGGACCCGGGACGGACGAGGTCCCATCCGTAGGACAGCGCCCGCGCCAGCAGCGCGAAGACCAACCAGGTGACGACCAGCCGCACCAGGCTGAGGACGGTCGGGGCGACCCGCTGCCACGTCGCCACCGCGAACGGCAGGGCGAGGGCCAGAGCGAGCGCGAGGCCCCGGGGCCAGGTCGTCGGCGAGAACCCCGCCACCACGGCAAGCACCGTCGCGGCGGCGAGTGCCCCCTTGGCTCCTCGCGCGCCCAGCACGATCCCGAGCAGGGCGCCCCCACCGAGCAGGGCGGCCAGGACGGCCCGCTCGTGCGGGTAGGTGTCCGTGGCGGGACCGTCGAGCAACCAGCCCAGCCCGCTGAACAGCACGACGATCGCGAACCGCGGCCAGGGCGAACGCACGACGAGCGAGACCGAAGCTGCAGCGGCGGTCGCCCCGAGGAAGAGCACGTCGCCCTCGAACACGTCGAGCGGCAGGTGCAGCCATGACTCCAGGCCGAGGAAGCCGACCGGCCACCACAGGAGCGCTCCGACGAGGACCGACAAGGGCGCCCAGAGCCGTCGGAGGAGCCCGGCGCCGGATCGCGCCGGTCCGGTGCGGCCGGCCGGGCCGTCGGGTGAGGACTGCTGCGTCGTCGCGGTCGGGGTGGTCACGGCGACGAGGCTAGCCGTTCGGCGAGCCCAGCGGTCCGTCCGACGAGCACGCCGACCGCTCCCCTTGCAGTGGCGGGGGTCGTGCGGGTTGGCTGGGGGTAGCAAGCCATCGACGTCTTCAGCTGTCCCAGGAGGAACCGTGTCCGAGACCGGCACCACGAGCGCCACGTCCAGCACCAGCACGAGCCAGTCACCGGAGCGGGACCTGTCCCCCTCCTCCGAGTTCGCGGCCCAGGCCAACGGCACGAAGGAGCTGTTCGAGCAGGCTGACGCCGACCACGAGGCGTTCTGGGCGGCCCAGGCCCGCGAGCGCCTCAGCTGGGCCAAGGACTTCGACACCACCCTCGACTGGAGCGGTGCGCCGTTCGCGAAGTGGTTCGTCGGCGGCGAGCTCAACGTCGCGTACAACTGCGTCGACCGGCACGTCGAAGCCGGCAACGGCGACCGTGTCGCCATCCACTTCGAGGGCGAGGCCGGCGACACCCGCACCATCACCTATGCCGAGCTGCAGAAGGACGTCGCGAAGGCCGCCAACGCCCTCGAGTCGCTCGGCGTCGCCAAGGGTGACCGCGTCGCCATCTACCTGCCGATGATCCCGGAGGCCGTGGCCGCGATGCTGGCCTGCGCCCGGATCGGCGCCCCACACTCGGTCGTGTTCGGCGGGTTCTCCGCGGACGCGCTGCGCACCCGCATCGCCGACGCCGAGGCGAAGGTCGTCATCACCGCCGACGGCCAGTTCCGCCGCGGTAAGCCGGCCCCCCTCAAGCCCGCGGTCGACGCCGCCATCACCGGCGAGAGCACCGTCGAGAAGGTCCTCGTCGTCAAGCGCACCGAGGGCGAGGTCGAGTGGGACGACCAGCGCGACGTGTGGTGGCACGACGTCGTCGACGGCGCGAGCGACCAGCACGAGGCCGTCCCCCACGACAGCGAGCACCCGCTGTTCATCCTCTATACGTCCGGCACCACGGGGAAGCCCAAGGGCATCTTCCACACCACGGGCGGCTACCTCACGCAGGCGGCATACACGAACTCCGTGGTCCACGACGTCCACCCGGAGACCGACGTCTACTGGTGCACCGCCGACATCGGCTGGGTCACCGGCCACACCTACATCGTCTACGGGCCGCTGGCGAACGGTGCCACCCAGGTCATCTACGAGGGCACGCCGGACACGCCGCACCAGGGTCGCTGGTGGGAGATCGTCGAGAAGTACAAGGTCTCGATCCTCTACACGGCGCCCACCGCGATCCGCACATTCATGAAGTGGGGTGACGACATCCCGGCCAAGTTCGACCTGTCGTCGCTGCGCGTCCTCGGGTCGGTCGGCGAGCCGATCAACCCCGAGGCCTGGCTCTGGTACCGCCGCAACATCGGCGGCGACAAGGCCCCGATCGTCGACACGTGGTGGCAGACCGAGACCGGCGGCATCATGATCAGCCCGCTGCCCGGAGTCACCTCGCTCGAGCCCGGCTCCGCGCAGCGACCGATCCCGGGCATCAGCGCTGAGATCCTCGACGACGAGGGCAACCCGCTGCACGAGGCCGAGGCGGTCGGCTACCTCGTCCTCACCAAGCCGTGGCCCGGCATGCTCCGCGGCATCTGGGGCGACCCGGAGCGCTACAAGGAGACGTACTGGTCGCGGTTCGGCGAGAAGTACTACTTCGCCGGCGACGGTGCGAAGTACGACGCCGACGGCAACATCTGGCTGCTCGGCCGGGTGGACGACGTCATGAACGTCTCCGGCCACCGACTGTCCACCGCCGAGATCGAGTCGGCCCTCGTGTCGCACCCGTCGGTGGCCGAGGCCGCGGTCGTCGGGGCGACGGACGAGACCACCGGCCAGGCGGTCTGCGCGTTCGTCATCCTGCGCGGCGGGTTCGCCGACAACGGTGACGAGACCGTGCAGGAGCTGCGCAACCACGTGGCCAAGGAGATCGGCCCGATCGCCAAGCCCCGCCAGATCATGGTGGTCGCCGAGCTCCCCAAGACCCGCTCGGGCAAGATCATGCGCCGCCTCCTGCGCGACGTCGCCGAGAACCGCGAGGTCGGCGATGTCACCACCCTGGCGGACTCCTCCGTCATGAACCTCATCAAGCAGGGCATGTCGGGGTCCTCCGAGGACTGACCTCCTCCCCACCACCAGCGACGGGTATGCCGCGGACGCACCGTGCGTCCGCGGCATACCCGTGTCCGGGGTGGGACCACCACAGAACCTCCTGCGGAACCCCACTGGCCCGCCTCGGTCTGGGCATCGCTCCACGTCAGAGCACAGGTCGGGCTCCTGCGCGACCGCTGCCCAGCGCGCGCCCGGACGCGGGCTGTGTCAGGGTCGAACGACGACAGATCGGCACGAACCGGGGCCGACCCGAGCAGGAGGAGATTGATCAATGTCAGCTGACGAGAAGGTCGCCAAGGACCTCGTGGAGACCCTCAAGGACGGCCGCAACGGCTTCCGTTCCGCCGCCGAGAAGCTGCGCGACAGCGACAGCCCGGAGGCCGCGTCCACCCTTGAGCGCCTCGCCGAGCAGCGCGCCGGCTTCGCCCGCGACATCGTCGCGATGGGTCACGAGTACGGCGACGACGTCGACGAGAGCGGCTCGGTCGCCGCCACGCTGCACCGCGGCTGGCTCTCGCTCAAGGACGCACTCACCGGTGACGACGCCTCGGGCGTGCTCGGTGCAGCCGTGACCGGCGAGGACCACGCCGTCTCGGAGTACGAGAAGGCGCTCAAGGAGGACGACCTGAGCGACGGGTTCCGCACCGTCGTCCAGCAGCAGCACGCCGCCATCGTGGCCGCGCGCGACGAGGTCAAGGCGCTCCAGCAGACCGCCTGACCCTTGCACCAACCCGGCACCACGAGTCTTTGAGCGCCTGACCACGTCCAGGCGTGGTCAGGCGCTCAAAGTCTCCGGGGAGGTCGGGGCGGCCGGCATGGGAAGCCACTGGCCGCGCGCCACGAGCACCTCGCGCAGCAGGTCGGGACGGTCGCTGATGATGCCGTCGACGCCGGCGTCCAGGACGCGACGCATCGCTACCGGGTCGTCGATGGTCCAGACGATGACACGCACGCCGATCCGGTGGGCGCCCTCGACGAGGCGCTCGACGACGACCGGCACCCGCCCCAGCCGCAGCGGCACGTGGGCGAACTCGGCCGTCGCCAGTCGCCGCGACGGCCGCACGCCGGTCCGGGACGACGTGACCAGGGCGGCCAGCGAACGCCACCCGAGCGCGCTGCGTACGCCCGGCGCCTCGGCGCGAACAGTCGCGAGCCAGCTGTCCCACGCACCGGCGACGCACACCCGCTCGCGGAAGTCCTTGTGCTGCAGCACCTTCACCAGCGGACCGATCGCGCCCCGGTCCTTGAGGTCGACGGTGAACCGCGCGTCGGGGAAGGCCTCGAGCGCCTCCGTCAGGGTCGGGATCGGCTCGCCGCCGTGGACGCGTATGCCGCGCAGGCTGGCCAGGGTCTGCCGCGCGACCGGGCCACGGCCGTCGGTCGCGCGGTCGAGGGTGTTGTCGTGGAAGCAGACGAGGTGGCCGTCGGCGGTGAGCTTGACGTCGGTCTCGAGGTACCGGAAGCCGAGGGCAGCGGCCCGTCCGAAGGCGGCAAGGGTGTTCTCGGGCGCGAGGGCCGCGCCTCCGCGGTGGGCGAGGGCGATGGGTCCGAACTCGGAGCCGTAGGCCATGGAACCAGCGTGCCCAAGGAAACGGGCCCCACGCGCCGGAAACAGCCGCTGGGACCACTGTTCACCCCATCAGGGACAACCGTTCGCCCGATGCTGCCGTGCCGTCACCGGCGGGGTCAGCCGCGAGGACCCCGCATCTCGCCGGAGATGGCGGTCGCTGCGCGGTGCAGCGGCCCGGTGGCCCGCGCGACGAACTCGTCGGTCACGCGCGTCACGGGACCGGACACCGACAGCGCCAGCAGCTGGGGGGCATCGGGAACGGCCACCGCGACGCAGCGGACACCGACCTCCTGCTCCCCCTCGTCGAGGGCGTAGCCGCGCTGACGGGTGCGCTCGAGCTCCGCGAGGAAGTCCTCGGGGGTCGTGAGCGTGTGCTCGGTCCGTGCCGGCATCCCGGTGCGCGCCAGCAGGGCACGGACGTCGGCGGGGTCGAGGTCGGCCATGATCGCCTTGCCGACGCCGGTGGAGTGCGGCAGGACCCGGCGGCCGACCTCGGTGAACATCCGCATCGAGTTGCGTGAGGCCATCACCTGGCCGACGTAGACGATCTGGTCGCCGTCGAGCATGGCCAGGTTGACCGACTCGCCGAGCTCGTGCGCGAGGCGCTCCATGTGCGGGCGGGCCCAGCGACCGAGCATGCGCGAGGTGGTCTCGCCGAGGCGGATCAGTCGCGGCCCGAGCGAGTACTGGCGCGAGGCCTCCTGGCGCACATACCCCAGGTCGACGAGGGTGCGGACGAGGCGGTGGATCGTCGGCAGCGGCAGGTCGGCGTCGTTCGCGAGCTGCGACAGGCTGATGACGCCTCCGGCGTCGGCCATCGTCTCGAGGATGGCGAAGGCGCGTTCGAGGGACTGCACCCCGCCGGTCCGGGGCGTCGCCGGGACCGGCGCGAGGGTGGTCTCGTCGGTGCTCATATATCTCTCCCCACGAGGCGAATGAGAAGAAGATTTCGTATCATGGAAGTATCGTAGTGCCTCCTCCTCGCGGAGGAGCGCCGACCCGCGGTCCGGAGCACGGCCGCACCCACCGACAGTGAGGATGAGCCACCGATGTCCGCCATCACCGTGACCGGAGGCCCCGTCGAGCGCAGCGACGAGGTCCTGACCCCCGAGGCCCTCGACTTCCTCGCCGAGCTGCAGACCCGCTTCGGCGGCACCCGCGACGAGCTGCTCGCAGCGCGCAGGGCCCGTCGCGAGGAGGTCTCGAAGACCGGTCGGCTCGACTTCCTCGAGGAGACGCGTGAGGTCCGCGACGGCGACTGGACCGTGGCCGAGGCTCCCGCCGACTTCCGTGACCGCCGCGTCGAGATCACCGGCCCGACCGAGCGCAAGATGGCGATCAACGCCCTGAACTCCGGGGCCAAGGTCTGGCTCGCCGACCTCGAGGACGCCAACACCCCGCACTGGGCCAACGTCGTCGGCGGCCAGGTCAACCTGCGGGACGCCGTGCGCGGCACCATCGCGTTCACCTCACCGCAGGGCAAGGAGTACTCGTTGGCCGACCCGTCCAACACCCCCGTCATCGTGCCCCGGCCCCGCGGTTGGCACCTCGACGAGGAGCACCTCCAGTTCGACGGGAAGCCGCTCGTCGGCGCCTTGGTCGACTTCGGCCTCTACTTCTTCCACAACGCCAAGGAGCTGCTCGAGCGCGGCAGCGGTCCCTACTTCTACCTGCCGAAGATGGAGTCGCACCGCGAGGCCCGGCTGTGGAACGACGTCTTCACCTTCGCCCAGGAGCACGTCGGCGTCCCGCACGGCTCCATCCGCGCGACGGTCCTCATCGAGACCATCCCGGCGGCGTTCGAGATGGACGAGATCCTCTACGAGCTGCGCGACCACGCCGCCGGGCTCAACGCCGGCCGCTGGGACTACCTGTTCTCGATCATCAAGTACTTCC
Source organism: Pedococcus aerophilus (assembly GCF_039532215.1). NCBI lineage: Bacteria > Bacillati > Actinomycetota > Actinomycetes > Micrococcales > Intrasporangiaceae > Pedococcus > Pedococcus aerophilus. The sequence continues at coordinate 1,816,429 of NZ_BAAARN010000001.1, forward strand.
GCGACGCCGGACCGGACTTCACCCTCCCCGACCGCAACGCCGTGACGATGACCGCGCCGATGATGAAGGCCTACAGCGAGCTGCTCGTGAAGACCTGCCACCGGCGCGGGGCGTTCGCGATCGGCGGCATGGCGGCGTTCATCCCGAGCAAGGACCCCGAGGTCAACGACCAGGCGTTCGCGAAGGTGCGGGCCGACAAGGAGCGTGAGGCCGGCGCCGGGTTCGACGGCTCGTGGGTGGCCCACCCGGGCATGGTCGACCTCTGCAAGGAGGTCTTCACCGGCGCCCTCGGCGACGAGCCCAACCAGCTCGGCAAGCAGCGCGACGACGTCGCCGTCTCCGCCGACGACCTGCTCGCGGCCGGCAGGACCCCCGGCGACCGCACCGAGGAGGGCCTGCGCGGCAACATCACCGTCGGTATCGCCTACCTCCAGTCGTGGCTGCGCGGCAACGGCGCGGTCGGCATCCACAACCTCATGGAGGACGCCGCCACCGCCGAGATCTCGCGCTCGCAGATCTGGCAGTGGCTCCACAACGACGTCACCCTCACCTCCGGCGACAAGGTCACCCGTGAGCTCGTCGACCGCCTGGTCGACGAGGAGTATGCAGCGCTGGAGGAGTCCGTGGGCAAGGACGCCTTCGCCGACGGCGAGTGGGAGGCCGCGCGGCGGCTGTTCGTCGAGTGCGCGCTCGACCCCGACTTCCCGGACTTCCTGACGCTCCCGGCCTACGCCGAGGTGCTGAGGCTAGAGAAGGCCTGACAGGTCACCGCTCGCTTGCTCCATCCCCACGAAACGGTGGTTGCTCGACAACACGGCGCACATGGAGCCCGTTTGGTCGAGCAACCGCCGTTTCGTGGGGTTCAGCGGGTGGCGGGGCGGCGGAACCGTCCGGCGGCGATCTGGTCGCCGCCGACCCAGACGCCCTCGATGTCGGTCGTCGTGCCGAGCGCGAACACCTTGGCCAGCGCGTCCAGCGTCGAGCTGGCGTTGCCCAGCCCGACGTCGAGCGGGTTGCCAGCCTGCGGCAGCACCCACACCGCGTCGAACTGCTTGCCCACGGACAGGTCACCGACCTCGTCGGCAAGGCCCAGCGCATCGGCTCCTGCCGACGTCGCCAGCCAGAGCAGGTGGGCCGAGGTCAGGGCCACGCCATCGGCACCGAGCAGCTGCTGCATGAAGTAGGCCTGCAGGCCCTCCTTGAGCAACGAGAAGCCTGTGCCCGCACCGACATCCGAACCCAGTGCGACCCGGACCCCGTGGTCGAGGTGCCGCTGGAGGGGGAACAGCCCGCTGCCCAGCGCAGAGTTGCTCGTCGGGCAGTGCGAGACCGAGGCGCCCTGGCTGGCGAGCAGGGCGAGCTCCTCGTCCACGGGGTGCACGTTGTGGGCGAGCACCGAGTTGCGGTCGACCAGGCCGTGGTTCGCGTAGGTGTGGACGTAGTTCGTCCCGCCGAAGAGCCGCCGCACCTCGGCCACCTCGAAGAGGTTCTCGTTCACGTGGGAGGTGAACCACGAGCCCTGCACCTCCTTGAACGTCGCCGCGCAGGACTCGAGCATCGCGTCGCTGGCGGAGAAGGAGAAGCGGGGTGTCACGGCATACCGGAGGCGCCCCCGGCCGTGCCAGCGCTCGGCGAGCCCGCGTGCCTCGTCGTAGGCCCGGTCAGGCGTGGAGAGCAGCTCGGGCCGCAGGCTGCGGTCGGAGACCACGAGGCCCGTGGTGACGCGCAGGCCCGCCACGTCGGCGGCGGCGAACATCGAGTCGACCGCGGTGGCGAAGTGGGAGCCGAAGACCAGCGCCGTCGTCGTGCCGGCATCGACGAGGCCGGTGACGAAGTCGCGGGCCACGCCCTTGGCGTAGGCGACGTCGGCGAGCCGGGCCTCCTCCGGCAGGGCGCACTGGTCCAGCCAGTCGAGCAGCGGCATCCCGAGGCCACCGATGACACGGACCTGCGGGTAGTGGACGTGGGTGTCGACCAGGCCGGGCAGCAGCATGCCGCCGGGGAGCTCGATGACGACCTCGTCGGGATGGTCGGCACGGACGTCCGCGAAGGCGCCGCGGGCCGTGATCACCCCGGTGTCGTCGACGACGATGCCGCCGTCCTCCTCGGCGCGCAGGGCACCGCCGGCGAACGGGTCGCACGGGGTGTCGACGATGCGGGCGCGGTAGAGGGTCATCGCTCGGCTCCCACGGACTCGGTGGACTCGCTGGACCGGCTCGGTTCGGCGGTCGTCGCGGCCCGAGCCCGCTCGGCGCCGAACACGCGCAGCAGGTCGGCGGCCACGCTGACGGCGATGGTGGCCGGGTCCTTGCCGCCGCCGACGACGAGGTCGGGCAGGCCGATCGGCGTGGTGATGCGGGCGAGGGTCTCGGGTGAATGGCCTTCTGCCGCAAGGCGTTGCCGGAACCTGCTCCACTTCGCCGACGAGCCAATGAGCCCGATCGACGCCAGGTGGCCACAGCGCAGCGCCGTGTCGCAGAGCGCCGCGTCCTCGGCGTGGTCGTGGGTCATGACCAGGACGTGGGTGCCGCGCGGCACCTGGCCCAGGACCAGCTCGGGCACCGGCGCGTGGTGGACGTGCACCCGGGCGACGGCGTCGTCGAGGACCGCGAGGCGCTGCTCCGTGACGTGGTCGGCGCGCGAGTCGACGAGGTGCAGCTCGACGTCGTGCCGGGCGAGGATCCGCGCGAGCTCGAGGCCGACGTGGCCCATGCCGAAGATGGCGACCGAGGGAGCGACAGCCAGGGGTTCGAGGAGGATGACGACCTCTCCCCCGCAGCACTGCTGGCCGTGCTCGGCGCGGGCCTTGTCGTTGAGGGACAACGAGATCTGCTCAGGTGTGGCGGTCTCTTCGCTGAGCATCGTGCGTGCCCGGGCCACCGCGGTGGCCTCGAGGTTGCCCCCGCCGATGCTGTCCCAGGCGTCGTCGGCCGTGACGACCATCTTCGCCCCGGCCTCGCGCGGAGCGTGGCCACGGACGGAGACGAGCGTGACGAGGACACCGGTCCGGCGCTCCCGGCGGAGGCGCTCGACGGCTGCCAGCCAGTGCACGTCAGGCTCCACCGGGGGCGGACTGCGCGGCGAGCTCGGAGTGCGGGCGAAGCGGCCGGTCGTCGGCGTCGGGCTGGTCGGGGACCACGCCGGGAGCGCCCTCGTCCACGTGGCCGTGCTCGTCCTGGCCGGCGCCGCTGCGACGGGCCTGCTCCAGCGCCCACCAGACCGCTTCGGGGGTCGCTGGTGAGGCGAGGTCGACACTCGTGCCCGTCGGACCGAAGGCCGCCGCTGCCTGACGAAGCGCCTCACGCACCGAGAAGGCCAGCATGAGCGGGGGCTCGCCGACCGCCTTGGAGCCGTAGACCGCGCCGTCCTCGTGGGCCCGCTCGAGCAGCGCGACGTTGAAGACCTCGGGCATCTCGGAGAAGCTGGGCAGCTTGTAGGTGCTGGCGGCCTGGGTCGCGAGTCGGCCACGGGAGGGCCGGTCGCTCTCGTCCCAGCGCAGGTCCTCGAGCGTCAGCCAACCGGCGCCCTGGACGAACGCACCCTCGACCTGGCCGATGTCGACCAGCGGCGACAGGCTGTCGCCGACGTCGTGGACGATGTCGACCCGCCGGGTGCGGTAGGCCCCCGTGAACCCGTCGACCTCGACCTCGGTCGCCGCGACGCCGTACGAGAAGTACTTGAACGGCGAGCCGTGCATGATCGAGGAGTCCCAGTGCAGTCCCTCGGTCCGGTAGAAGCCGGCGGCCCAGAGCTGCACCCGCTGGAAGTACGCCTGGTTCACGAGGTCGGCCCACGCGACGGACTCGCCGCCACCGACCGTGGTCACCTGGCCGTCGACGAAGCGCACGTCGGCGGGGTGCACGCCGAGCCGACGCCCGGCGACCTCGCGCAGCCGTTCGAGCACCTGCTCGCAGGCGTTCTTCACGGCGCCACCGTTGAGGTCGGCGCCCGAGCTCGCCGCCGTGGCCGACGTGTTGGGCACCTTGTCGGTGCGGGTCGGCGCGAGCCGTACCGTCGACAGCGGCACCCCGAGCGTGGTCGCCGCGACCTGGAGCATCTTGGTGTGCAGGCCCTGGCCCATCTCGGTGCCACCGTGGGTGATGAGCACCGAGCCGTCCTTGTAGACGTGCACGAGCGCACCGGCCTGGTTGAAGGCGGTGAAGTTGAACGAGATCCCGAACTTCACCGGTGTCACGGCCAGGCCGCGCTTGGCGTGCTCGTGCGTCGCGTTGAACTCCTCGATCTCCGCCTGACGCGCACGGACGTCACCGGTGGCCAGCACCTGGTCCCAGCAGACCGCGACCCTCTCGGGGTGCCGGACGGGCTGCCCGTACGGCGTGCTCTGCCCATCCGCGTAGAAGTTCCGGCTGCGCAGGTCGATCGGGTCGATCCCCAGCAGTGGCGCGCACCGACCGAGGATGTCCTCGATGACGAGCATCCCCTGGGGACCGCCGAACCCGCGGAACGCCGTCTGGGACGTCTTGTGGGACTTGGCGATCCGGCCGTTCACCCGGATGTTGGGGATCCAGTATGCGTTGTCGATGTGGCAGAGCGCCCGGGCCAGGACCGGCTCGGACAGGTCGAGGCTCCAGCCACCGTCGGACGTGAGCGTCGCGTCGAGCGCTTGGATCAGACCTGAGTCGTCGAACGCCACCCGCCACTGCGCGTGGAACCCGTGCCGCTTGCCGGACATCGTCATGTCCTGGGTGCGCGTGAGGCGCAGCCGCACCGGGCGCCCAGTGAGCCGCGCACCGAGGGCGGCGATGGCGGCATACCCGTGGGGTTGCATCTCCTTGCCCCCGAAACCGCCACCCATGCGCAGGCACTGCACCGTGACCTCGTTGCTCGGCACGCCGAGGACGTGGGCCACGATGTCCTGGGTCTCGGTGGGGTGCTGGGTGCTGCTCTGGATGAAGACCTGGCCGTTCTCGTCCACGAGGGCGAGCGAGGCGTGCGTCTCGAGGTAGAAGTGCTCCTGCCCGGCGAACTCGAACTCACCGCTGAACACGTGGGCCGCATCATCGAAGCCGGCGTCGACGTCACCCCGCTCGACCTTCGGCCGTGCCCCTTGGAAGCTGTCGGCCTCGATCGCCTCGCGGACGCTGACGATCGACGGCAGCGGCTCGTAGTCGACCTCGACGGCCAGCGAGCCGAGGCGCGCGGCCTCGAGCGTCTCGCCGAGGACCCAGCAGACCGCGTGGCCGTGGAACATGACCTCGGAGGGGAACAGCGGCTCGTCGTGCTTCACGCCCGCGTCGTTGACCCCGGGGACGTCCTCCGCGGTGAGGACCCGGACCACGCCGGGGACGTCGTACGCCGGAGCCGTGCGCAGCCCGGTCACCAGGGCGTGCGCGTGCGGCGCCTGCACCGGGTGGGCGTGCAGGACGGCGTGGGTGCGCTGGACCAGGTCGTCGGTGTAGAGCGCAAGACCGGTGACGTGCAGCGCCGCCGCCTCGTGCGGGATGTCCTGTCCGACAACAGAGTTCGCCGGGCGTTCGGAGAGTGCGCTCATGCTCCCACCTCCTGCGGGGTCGCGGTCTGGGCATGCAGCTTGAGGAGGGCGGTGCCGAGCATGGCCGAGCGGTATGGCGCGCTGGCGCGGTGGTCGTCGAGCGGGGTTCCTTCGCGTCCCATCACCTCCGCCGCGGCGCGGACGACGTCGGTCGTCCACGGCTGCCCCTCGAGGGCGGCCTCGGTGGCCAGGGCACGGATCGGGGTGGCTGCGACTCCACCCAGGCCGATGCGCGCCTTGGCGACGACACCGTCCTGCACGTCGAGGGCGAAGCCGATCGCGACGCTGGAGATGTCGTCGAACCTGCGCTTGGCGATCTTGTGGAATGCAGCGATCCCGCTGACGGGCAACGGGATCCGCACGGCGCGGATGAGCTCGTCGTCACGCTTGACGGTCTGGCGGTAGCCGGTGAAGTAGTCCGCCAGTGGCACCTCGCGGTCACCGTCGACGGAGGCGAGCACCACGACCGCCTCCAGGGCGAGCAGCGCCGGCGGGGTGTCGCCGATCGGCGAACCGGTGCCGAGGTTGCCCCCGAAGGTTGCGCCGTTGCGGATCAGGCGCGACGCGAACTGCGGGAACAGCTGGTCCAGCAACGGGATCCGCCCCTCGAGCCCCCGCTCGACCTCGCTCAGCGTGAGCGCGGCGCCGATCTCGACGGAGTCGTCGCCGACGTGGAAGGTGCGCAGCTCCGGCAGCCGGTCGATGCCGATGGCGTATGGCGCGCGGATGCCGCGGATGTTGACCTCGACGCCCCAGTCCGTGGAGCCGGCGACGAGGACCGCACCGGGGTGCTCGGCGAGCAGCGCCAAGGCCTGCGGGAGGTCGGCGGGGCGCTCGAAGATCCCGCTCGCGCCCTCGAGCCGGGTGTGGGCGGCGACCGGGGCCGGGCGGCTCGACCGCTCGGCGAACGGGTCACCCTCGGCGGGCTGCTCCAGCGCGTAGGCGGCGTCCCGGATCGGGCGGTACCCGGTGCAGCGACACAGGTTGCCGGACAGCGCGTGCAGGTCGAAGCCGTTCTCCCCGTGCTCGTGGTCGGCCTCGTGCGTGTGCGGGCCGGAGCCGTTGGAGGTCGCCGCCGCGGCGACCGGCTGCCGGTCGCCGCGGTAGAACTCCGCGGCCATGCTGCAGATGAAGCCGGGCGTGCAGTAGCCGCACTGCGACCCGCCGCGCACGGCCATCTCGCGCTGCACGGGGTGCAGCTCCTCGGGGGTGCCGAGGCCCTCGGCCGTGACGACCTCCTGGCCGTCGAGTGCGGCGGCGGGGATGAGGCAGGCGTTGACCGCGGTCCACCGGGAGGCGTCGCCGCCGTCGGGCCGGGCCACCATGACCGAGCAGGCGCCGCACTCACCCTCCGCGCAACCCTCCTTGGCCCCCGTCAGGCCCTGGGCCCGGAGGAAGTCCAGCGCGTTCGTCGCCGGGTCGACCCCGGTGAGGGGACGTGCCGTCCCGTTGACCATGACCTCGTGCTGTGACGCCATACCGCAACTCCCGTCCCCCGCAGTTGGGGTCCATCATCCACCCGGGCGGAATCGACCGGGTGCATGGTTGCGTGACGAGCGGGTCCGCCGGTTATCCATGCAGAACAACGGCCGCGGTGGAACTGCGACGACGGTATTCCTCTACAAACTGTTGAATCAAGGGTTTCGGGCGACCTGTTTCACGGGCTGGACCACGAGAGTCCACGAGGCGTCAGCGACCGAAGGCGGCGAGGGCTCCGGTGTAGGCCTTCGGCGGGGGCGGGGCGAGCTCACCGTGGGTCGCGGGCCGAAGCCCCTGCCGCACCAGTGACTCCGCGAGCAGCGTCCCCGCCGCGACCCCGTCGACGACCGGGACGCCCAGCTGCTCGGTGAGCAGCTCGGGCAGCCCCGCCATGCCCGCACACCCGAGCACGATGGCGTCGCTGCCGTCCTGGGCCAGAGCGGTCTTCGCGAAGGCGAGGATGACGGCATACGTGTGGTCCTGGTCCTCCTCGAGCTCGAGGACGGGGATGTCGCACGCATGGACCCCGGCGCACTGGCGCTCGAGCCCATAGGTGCGGGTGAGGTCCCACGCGCGGCCGACCGTGCGGCTCATCGTCGTGACGACGCTGAACGACCGACCGAGCAGCGAGGCGGTCTTCATCGCCGCCTCGGCGATGCCGATCACCGGCCTGGACGCGGCCTCCCGCGCCGCGTCCAGGCCGGGGTCCCCGAAGCAGGCGAGCACGAACGCGTCGGCCTGCGAGTCCTGGCGGATGATCTCGAGCACTCCCGGGACGCTGAGCGCCTCGTCGTAGTGGCTCTCGATCGACGCGGGGCCCATCGCCGGGGTGCGCCCGGTCACCACGGTGGTGGGCCCGGCGACCCGCTTCGCCTCCGCCTCGATCAGGGCGGTCATGGAGGCCGTGGTGTTGGGGTTGATGACGGTGAGGCGTATGGCGCCCGCCTCGACACCGGTCGCGGCCCTCACTCGGTCACGACCTTGCCGTCGCACTTGGCGGCGAGCTGCTCGGCGCCGATCCCCATGCGGGGGGCGATGAGGCAGTAGGCAGCGAAGCCGATGCCGCACCCGATGAACCAGCTGTAGTCGTCGAAGCGGTTGATGCCCGGGACGAAGACCGCGAGGATCGCGCACAGGGCGGCGATGCCCGTGGCCCAGATCGCCGAGGGGTTGTAGCCCTTGGTGTAGTGGTACGCGCCGGACTCGTCGAGGGTGAACAGGTCGTCGATGCAGACCTGCTGCTTGTGCACGACGTAGTAGTGGGCGATGAGGACCCCGAAGAGTGGACCGATGAAGGCGCCCAGGGTGTCCAGCGTGTAGTGGATCGTCTCGGGGCTGTTGTAGAGGTTCCACGGGGTGAGGAGCACCGAGCCGACCGCGGCGATCATGCCGCCCATCCGCCAGCTGATCTTCTGCGGGCTGACGTTGGAGAAGTCGAACGCCGGGGAGACGAAGTTGGCGACGATGTTGATGCCGATCGTGGCCGTGGTGAACGTCAGGGCGGCCAGGACGAGGGCGAAGGTGTTGTCGATACGACCCACCGTGGCCACCGGGTCGGTGATGAGCTCGCCGTAGACGGGAAGGGTCGCGGCGGCGGTGAGGACGGTCAGCAGCGAGAAGAAGACGAAGTTGACCGGCAGGCCCCAGAAGTTGCCCTTCTTGACGGCCTCGAACGACTTGCCGTAGCGCGAGAAGTCACCGAAGTTGAGCATCGGGCCGGAGAAGTAGGAGACCACCAGCGCGGTCGCGGCGAGCATCGTCGTGAAGACCTTGCCGCCGGAGAGCTGCTCGCCCGACAGGTTGAGGTTGACGTTCCAGTCGGCCTTGGACAGCAGGTAGACGCACAGCGCGATCATGACGACGTAGACGGCCGGACCGGCGAAGTCGATGAACTTGCGGATCGTGTTCATGCCGGTCCAGAAGACCGCTGCCTGCGCGACCCACAGGAGGGCGAACGTCGCGTAGCCGAGGGTGGAGAGGCCGAGGAACCCGTGCTGGTCCACGTCGGCATACGGCTGGAGCGCCGGCCACATGCGGACCAGCAGGATGTCGAGCGAGGCCGACGCGAGGTAGGTCTGGATGCCGTACCAGGCCACGGCGATGAGGCCGCGGATGATGGCCGGGATGTTGGCGCCGAGGACCCCGAAGACCGAGCGGCAGATGACGGGGTACGGCACGCCAGTGCGCTGGCTCGGCTTGGCGACGAGGTTGCAGAAGAACAGCACGATGGTGATGCCGACGATGAGGCAGACGAACACCTGCCAGCTCGTCAGCCCGAGGGCGAAGAGGCTGCCGGCGGTGATGTAGCCGCCGACGCTGTGCACGTCGGACATCCAGAACGCGAAGATGTTGTACCAGGACCAGGTCTGCTCCTTGAGCGGCGCGAGGTCCTCGTTGGTCAGGCGCTCGTCGTACGACGGCTTGATCAGGCCTGCGCCCGCCCCGCCGTCGTGCTCGCCGTGGTGCGTCGCGAAGCCGGCGGCAGCGGCTGCTGCCTCGGTCTCGAAGGGCTTCTCAGTGGTGCTCATCCGGACTCCTTTGTCCACCGCGTCAGCCGCGGATCCTGCGGAGAACGCTAGGGAGAGTTCCGTTGGGGCAGAAGGCCTTGAACCGTATATCTGCGTATATCCCGAGCCCCCTTGCACTGGGCGCCGGACGTCGCGGCAACGGCGGCACCTCCACCGGCACCGGGCTCAGCCCTGGTCGCCGAGCCGCGAGATGCAGGCGGTGAGTCGCTCGTGGTGCGCGCTGCTGGCCTCCCGCAGCCCGGCGGCGTCCCGGGCGACGAACGCGTCGAGCATCGCCTGGTGGTCGACGCGCATCTCCTCGCGCTCGTCCTCGGTGACACGCATCATCGTCTGGACCGGCTCGGTGAGGTTCCAGGCGATGTCGAGCATGTGCAGCAGCCGCGGCATCCGGCACGGGGCCAGCAGGGCCTCGTGGAACTCACGGCTGGCCCGCTGGAAGCCGGCGGCGTCGCCGTCGGCCACGGCCCGCACGAGCTGCGCGTGGATGGCGCTCGCGCGGGCGTGGTCGACCGGGGTCGACTGCAGCGCAGCGGCATCGAGGGCTGCCGCCTCGAGGGCACCCCTGACGACGTAGAGCTCGTCGAGCTCGGCCGCCGAGAGGTCGGTGACGGTGTAGCCGAGCCGCGGCTGGTGCTCGAGCAGGCCTTCACCCAGGAGCGTCTTGAGCGCCTCGCGCACCGGGATGAGCGACACCCCGAAGAAGGCGGCGACGTCGTCGAGAGGGATCGGGCTCCCCGGCGGTACGGCACCGGAGGCGATGACCCGGCGCAGCTCGGACAGGACCTGCGGACCGGTCGCGTAGGCCCCCTCGCGCACGAGCAGGCTGACGATGCCCGACTGCCGTCGTGGCTGGTTCACGCCGCCCACCTGCCCCTCGCGCGCCATACGGGAGGACCGCCCGCGGTCCCCACGCCAACGCTGCCCATCATGCCCGTCCTGCGGCGCAGCGCTACACGAACTGGCGGCTGAGCTTCGCGTGCCGGTTGACGTCCTTGTAGAGCAGGTAGCGGAAGCGACCCGGACCGCCGGCGTAGCAGGCCTGCGGGCAGAACGCGCGCAGCCACATGAAGTCGCCCTCCTGCACCTCGACCCAGTCGTTGTTGAGCAGGTAGACGGCCTTGCCCTCGAGGACGTAGAGACCGTGCTCCATGACGTGGGTCTCGGGGAACGGGATCGCGCCGCCGGGCTCGAAGTTGACGATGTTGACGTGCATGTCGTGGCGCACGTCCTGGGGGTCGACGAAGCGCTGGGTCGTCCACACGCCGTCGGTGCCGGGCATCTCGCCGCCCTCGACGTCGGTCTCGTTGGTGACGAAGGGTTCCGGCACGTCGATGCCCTCGACGCGCTCGTACGCCTTGCGGATCCAGTGGAACTTCGCGGTCTCCTGCGAGTCGGCGCGCAGGGTCCACGCGCAGCCGGCGGGGAGGTACGCGTAGCCACCTGGACCGAGGTCGTGCGAGACGCCCTCGATGGTGAGCCGCAGCCCGCCCGCGACGACGAACACCACACCCTCCGCGCCCGGGTCGAGCTCGGGCTTGTCGGAGCCACCACCCGGCGAGACCTCGACGATGTACTGGGAGAAGGTCTCCGCGAACCCCGACAGCGGCCTCGCGATGACCCAGAGTCGCGTGTCGTCCCAGAACGGCAGGTTGCTCGTGACGATGTCGGTCATCGTCCCCCGCGGCAGCACGGCATACGCCTCGGTGAACACGGCCCGGTCGGTGGTCAGCTGGGTCTGCGGCGGCAGCCCGCCAGCGGGCGCGTAGTACTTCGGGGGCGTGGTCATGACTGTCCTCTCGTCAGGAGCCGACCGCGCGGGTCGGCATCGAGGTCGACCGGTGTGCCGTGCAGCCAGGTCTGGCGGACGACTCCGGTGAGCGTTCGGCCGGCATAGGCCGACACGGGGTTCTTGTGGTGCAGGTGGCTGATCTCGACGGTGAAGGCCTCGTCGGGCGCGAAGACGGCGAAGTTCGCCATCGCTCCCGGCTCGATGCGCCCGCGGTCGGTGAGGCCCGTCTGGTCGGCAGGCCCGGTCGCCATCCACCGCACGACGTCGGTCAGGGCGTGGCCGCGCTGGCGGGCGCCGGTCCACACCGCGGCCAGGCCGACCTGGAGACCGGCGATACCGCCCCAGGCCTGGCCGAAGTCACCGGTGTCGAACCGCTTGAGGTCCTCCGTGCAGGGCGAGTGGTCGGTGACGACGATGTCGATCGCGCCCTCGACCAGTCCGCCCCAGAGGAGCTCGCGGTTCTCGGCCTCACGGATCGGCGGGCAGCACTTGAACTCGGTCGCCCCGTCCGGGATCTCCTCTGCCGTGAAGGACAGGTAGTGCGGGCAGGTCTCGACCGTCAGCCGCACCCCGTCGGCCCGCGCGGAGCGGATCATCGGCAGGGCGTCCGAGCTCGACAGGTGCAGGATGTGCGCTCGGGCCCCGGTCCAGCGGGCGAGCTCGATGACCTGGGCGATGGCGAGGTTCTCGGCGCCGCGGGGTCGTGAGTGCAGGAACCGGTCGTACTCCTCGCCGTCGGCCGCAGCCGCGTGGTCGATGGCATGCGAGTCCTCGGCGTGGACGATCATCAGCGCGTCGAGCGACCCGGTCTCGCGCATCGCCTCCTCGAGCTGGTCCGGCTCGAGGTGGGGGAACTCGTCGACCCCCGAGTGCAGCAGGAAGCACTTGAACCCGAAGACACCCTCGTCGAACAACGGCTTGAGGTCCGGCACGTTCCCCGGGATGGCGCCGCCCCAGAAGCCCACGTCGACGTACGCCTGGTCGCGGGCGACGGCGCGCTTCTCCTCCAGGGCCGCGACGTTCACCGTCGGCGGGATGCTGTTGAGCGGCATGTCGATGATCGTCGTGACGCCACCGGCGGCGGCTGCGCGGGTGGCGCTGGCGAAGCCCTCCCACTCGGTGCGGCCCGGCTCGTTGACGTGGACGTGCGAGTCCACGAGGCCCGGCAGCAGCACCTCGTCGTCGGCGAGGTCGACGACGCGCGCACCTTCGGGGACCAGCGCGTCATACGCCTCCACGGCGACGATCCGCTCGCCCCTCACGTGCACGCTGGCCGAGGTCTCACGGCCCCCGACCACCGTCCGCCGCGCCCGCAGCACCACGTCTGCACCCACTGCCACACCTCGCCTCTCGTCCGTCGCCGACGTCGTCATCTTGTCACTCCGGCCTCGGGGTGCGTCGGCTCCGCCGCCGGGTCCACGATGCGGCTGCGCTGCCGGCCGAGCACGCCACCGTCGAGGGCGACGACGTCGCCGTGCCGAAGGTACGGCCGCGGCTCGGGCTGTCCCATCGCCACGCCGGCGGGAGTGCCGGTGATGACGAGGTCACCCGGCTCGAGGGTCATCAGGCGGCTCACGTACGCGAGGACCTCCCCCACCCCGAACACCATGTCGTCGGTCGTCCCGTCCTGGCGCGGTTCGTCGTTCACGGACAGTCGCAGCCGCAGCGCCCCCGGGTCGCCGACCTCGTCGGGGGTGACGAGCCACGGCCCCACCGGGCAGAACGTGTCGGCGGACTTGCCCTTGGTCCAGGTGCCGCCGTGGTCGAGCTGCATGGCGCGGTCGGAGACGTCGTGTGCGAGGACGTACCCCGCCACCGCCTCGAGCGCCCGGTCGGCGTCGGTCTCGTCGCGCAGGGTGCTTCCCAGGACGACGCCGAGCTCCACCTCGTAGTCGGTGCTCGTCGACCCGGGCAGCATCCGGATGTCGTCGGTGGGCCCGCAGACCGAGGTGGTCGCCTTGAGGAACACCACCGGCTCGGTGGGCAGCGGCGCTCCCGCCTCGGCGGCGTGGTCGGCGTAGTTGAGCCCGATGCCGACGACCTTGCCCGGTCGCGGGATCGGTGCCCCGAAACGGAGTCCGACGTCCTGCGCCACCGGCCGGAGCGTCTCCCCGTCCACGGCCGCGGGCACCGCTGCGAGGTCACCGAGCAGCGCGTCGAGATCGCCGAGTCCGGTCAGCTCGAGCAGTCGACCGTCGTCGGACACCACGACAGGTCGCTCCGCGCCGACAGCCCCGACCCTCGCGAACCTCATCGGGCACCCCCGAGGTGCTCGCGCGCGATCCTGGCCCCGAGTCGTTCGAGGAGCGGACCGGGCGCCTCCATCGCCTCCTGCTCGGAGGCCTCCCCGACGAGCGCGTATGCGGCGTCGATGCCGGCCGCCCTCAGGTCACCTTCGGTGAGCGAGACCCTTCCGGCCACCGCGACCACCGGGACCCCGACCTCCCGGGCTGCAGCGGCGACAGCGGCAGGAGCCTTGCCGTGCAACGTCTGCCGGTCCAGGGCACCTTCGCCGGTGACGACGAGGGCTGCGCCCGGAAGGGCGTCGTGGAGCCCCGTCAGCTCGAAGACGAGCTCGGCCCCGGGTCGCGTCGTGGCGCCTGCGACGGCCACGAGCCCGAAGCCGACACCTCCTGCCGCACCCGCCCCGGGGTCGTGCCGGTGGTCGGCACCGATGCTGGAGGCGACGAGGTCGGCCCAGCGGGCGAGAGCGGCGTCGAGGCGCTCCACGTCGTCGGGAGAGGCACCCTTCTGCGGCCCGTAGACGGCTGCGGCCCCACGCGAACCGGTGAGCGGGTTGTCGACGTCGCAGGCGACGACGACCTCTGCACCGGCGAGGCCCGGGTGCAGACCGGACAGGTCGAGGGCCTCGGCGTCCTCGAGACCGAGTCCGCCCGGACCCACCTCGTGGCCGTCAGCCGTGGTGATGCGCGCTCCCAGCGCCTGGAGCAGGCCTGCGCCACCGTCGGTGCTGGCGCTGCCACCGATGCCGACGACGACCCGACGGGCGCCGTCGTCGAGGGCAGCCGCGATGAGGTCGCCAGCTCCCCGGCTGGTCGCCGTGAGCGGCTGCCGACGCCCGTCGGGCAGGTGGTCGAGCCCGCACACCTCGGCGAGCTCGACGACCGCCTCGGTGCCGCGGGCGCCATACGCAGCCTTGCGGTCCTCGCCCGTCGGACCGTGGGCGGGCACGGTGACCCGGACGAACCCGGCGGCCTCGGCCGCGGCGAGCGTGCCGTCCCCGCCGTCGGCGACCGGCACCGTGACCACCTCGAGGTCAGGGAGCACCGACCGCAGCCCGGTGGCCACGTGGGTGGCCACCGCGGCAGCGGTGAGGGTGCCTTTGAACTTGTCGGGGGCGATCACGACACGACGTGTCGGCGGGGCGGGGACGGTCACGGGCAGGCCTCAGTCCAGGTTGGCGAAGACGGCGGTCGGGGCATCGGCTCCCCCGTTGGCGAGCTCCTCGAACTCGGTGACGTTCGCGATGCTCTGGCCCATCGAGACGTTGGTGACCCGCTCGAGGATGACCTCGACCACGACCGGGACGCGGTACTCCTGCGCCATCGCCTTGGCCTTCTCCAGCGCCGGCGCGATCTCCTCCGGGTCGAAGACGCGGATCGCCTTGCAGCCCAGGCCCTCGACGACCTTGACGTGGTCGACGCCGTAGCCGTTCAGCTCGGGAGCGTTGATGTTGTCGAAGGACAGCTGGACGCAGTAGTCCATCTCGAACCCGCGCTGCGCCTGCCGGATCAGGCCGAGGTAGGCGTTGTTCACGAGGACGTGGATGTACGGGATGTTGAACTGCGCACCGACCGCCAGCTCCTCGATCATGAACTGGAAGTCGTAGTCACCGGACAGCGCGACCACGGTCTCGTCGGGGACGGCCGTCGCGACGCCCAGGGCAGCGGGGACGGTCCAGCCGAGCGGTCCGGCCTGGCCGGCGTTGATCCAGTGGCGGTCCTTGTAGACGTGCAGCAGCTGGGCCGCCTGGATCTGGGACAGGCCGATCGTCGAGACGTACCGGACGTCGCGGCCGAAGGCGCGGTTCATCTCCTGGTAGACGCGCTGCGGCTTGATCGGCGTGACGTCGAAGTTTGTCTTGCGCCACAGGGTGCGCTTGCGCTGCTGGCAGGACTGCGCCCACTCGGTGCGGTCGCTCAGCAGGTTGGCATCGCGACGTTCACGGGCGACCTCGACGAAGAGCTCGAGGGCAGCCTTGGCGTCGCTGACGATGCTGTAGTCGGGGGCGAAGACGCGGCCGACCTGGGTGGGCTCGATGTCGACGTGGACGAAGGTGCGACCCTTCGTGTAGGTCTCGAGGTCGCCGGTGTGCCGGTTGGCCCAGCGGTTGCCGATGCCGAGGACGAAGTCCGCTTCGAGCATCGTCGCGTTGCCGTAGCGGTGGCTGGTCTGCAGTCCGACCATGCCGGCGTTGAGCTCGTGGTCGTCGGGGATGGTGCCCCAGCCCATGAGGGTCGGGACGACCGGCACCCCGGTCAGCTCGGCGAGCTCGACGAGCAGGGCCGCGGCGTCGGCGTTGATGACACCGCCCCCGGAGACGATGAGCGGCCTGGTGCTCGCCTCGAGCAGGTCGAGCGCCTTGCTCACCTGCGCCCGCGTCGCGGCCGGCTTGTAGACCGGCAGCGGCGCGTAGGTCTCGACGTCGAACTCGATCTCGGTCAGCTGGACGTCGATCGGCAGGTCGATGAGGACGGGCCCCGGACGCCCGGACCGCATGAGGTGGAACGCCTGCTGGAACGTGCCCGGCACCTGCGCCGCCTCGAGGACGGTGACCGCCATCTTGGTCAGCGGCTTGGCGATCGAGGAGATGTCGACAGCCTGGAAGTCCTCCTTGTGCAGCTTGGAGACCGGCGCCTGGCCGGTGATGCACAGGATCGGGATCGAGTCCGCGCTGGCGGAGTAGAGCCCGGTGATCATGTCGGTGCCCGCCGGGCCGCTCGTGCCGATGCAGACGCCGATGTTGCCGGCCTTGGCGCGGGTGTAGCCCTCGGCCATGTGCGAGGCGCCCTCGACGTGCCGGGCGAGCGTGTGGTGGAGGCCGCCGTTGGTCTCCATCGCCTTGTAGAACGGGTTGATCGCCGCCCCGGGCAGGCCGAAGACGTTGGTCACCCCCTCCAGCTTGAGGATCTCGACGGCCGCTTGGGCCGCAGTCATGCGTGCCATGGTGGTGCTCCTGGTCTTGACGAGGTCTGGGGTCAGTTGGCGAGCCGGCCGGACAGCCGCTCGACGCCGCGCAGCAGCGCGGAGTGGTCGAGTCCGCCGTCGCCGTTCGCGCGGGCGGAGGCCATCAGCTGGGCGACGAGGGCGCCGAGCGGTACGACGACCCCGGCCTCACGGGCGGCGGAGGTCACGATGCCCATGTCCTTGTGGTGCAGGTCGATCCGGAAGCCCGGGGTGAAGTCGTGCTTGGCCATGTTGGCCCGCTTCTGCTCGAGCACCTTCGACCCGGCGAGCCCGCCGCCGAGGACGTCGAGGGCGGCCTCGAGGTCGACGTCGTAGGCGTCGAGGAAGGTGACGGCCTCGGCGAGGGCCTGGATGTTGGCCGCGACGATGAGCTGGTTGGCGGCCTTGACCGTCTGCCCCGCTCCGTTGCCGCCGACGTGCACGATGGTCTTGCCGACGACGTCGAACAGCGGCTTGGCCTCCTCGAAGTCCTTGCCGTCACCTCCCACCATGATCGACAGGGCGGCGTTCTTCGCCCCGGCCTCGCCACCGGAGACGGGGGCGTCGAGCAGCCGGAAACCCTTGTCCTTGGCGGTCTTCGCGAGCTCTGCCGTGACGTCCGGGCGGATGGACGAGAAGTCGATGACGAGGGCGCCGGACCTGGCGTTCTCGAAGACCCCACCCTCGCCGGCGAGCACGTCCTGGACGTCAGGGCTGTCGGGCACCATCACGGCGACCACGTCGACGTCCTTGACGGCCTCGGCGATCGAGCCGGCCGCTCGGCCACCGGCGTCGACCAGCGGCTGGGTCTTGTCGGGGTGCAGGTTGTAGCCGACGACGTCGTGGCCGGCCTCCTGGAGGTGGACGGCCATGGGGCTGCCCATGATGCCGAGTCCGATGAAGGCGATGCTGGTCATGTCGTTCTCCTTGCTGGGGTCAGGTGGTCAGGCGGTGGCGGCGCGTCGTTCGCGCGGCAGCCAGGCGAAGCTCTCGGGAGTCGTCGTGGTGGTGGGCTTGTACTCCAGGCCGACCCACCCGGCATACCCGCGCTGCGCGAGGTCCCCGAGGTGGCGCTGGAGGTCGAGGTCGCCGCTGCCGGGCTCGCCCCGGCCGGGGGCGTCGGCGATCTGGACGTGACCGGTGACGTCGACGTGGGCACGGATGGCTGCGTCGAGGTCGTCGCCGTTGGAGGCGAGGTGGAACAGGTCGAGCAGGAAGGCGACGTTGTCGGCGCCGGCCGCTCGGACGTCCTCGACGACCGACACCGCATCGGCTGCCGTCCGCAGCGGATAGGGCTTCGGGCCGCTGACCGACTCGACGAGGACCGTCGCCCCGATGGTGGAGGCTGCCTTGGCCGCGGCGGCGATCGACTCACGGCCCAGCTCGTCCTGCTCCTGCGCCGAGGCGCCGTCGACCCGGTTGCCGAAGAGGGCGTTGAACGCCGAGGCCCCCAGCCGCTCGCCGATGCCGACGGCCACGTCCACGTTGTCGCGGAACTCCCTCACCCGGTCGGGGATCGACAGGACGCCGCAGTCGGGCCCGGCGAGGTCACCCGCGAAGAAGTTGAGGCCGACGAGCTGCACGCCCGCGTCCTGGACCGCCGAGACGAAGGAGTCGACATCGCGGTCGGACGGGACGGGCTGGTCCGGCCAGGGCCACCAGAACTCGACGGCGTCGAACCCTGCCGCCTTGGCGGCAGCGGGGCGCTCGAGCAGCGGCAGCTCGCCGAAGAGGATCGAGCAGTTCACGAGGTAGCGCAGTCCGTGGTCAGTCATGGCGTCCTTCTGACTTTCGTATCGTGGAATTTGTTTTCCGACTGGTGAGAGGTTATGAGGAGGCCGGGCGGCGGGTCAATGGTCCCGACGCCCTGTCCCAGCACGCGGCGCAGATATATCCGCGGCACGTGGGTTCCGCTGGCCCCCAGCGGGGTTCGGCTCAGCTGCCCCGGTAGGTGGAGTAGCCGAACGGGTTGAGCAGCACGGGCACGTGGTAGTGCTGCGCCGCGTCGGAGATGGTGAAGACGACGACCACCTCGGGGTAGAACGCCTCGGTGTCGCGTGCCGCGAAGTAGGCGCCGGAGGCGAACCGCAGCCGGTAGTCGCCCGCCTCCAACCGGTCCGGGCCGATGGTGCCGACGCGACCGTCGCCGTCGGTCACTCCGTCTCCGATCGCGGTGCCGTCGAGGCCCTCGAGGACGACCCCGATCCCGGCGGCGGGCCGCCCCAGGCTGGTGTCGAGGACGTGCGTGGAGAGGGTGCCCATCAGGCGACCACCTGTCGGAGTCGGAGCAGCGCGATCTCGCGGAGCTGGGTGACGGTCTCGGCGCGTTCGGCCTCGTCGTCGTTCTCGAGTCGGCGGCGGAGCTCGGCGAGGATCTCGGGGGCGGAGCGCCCGGCCGCCCGGATGAGGAAGACCCGGTCGAACCGCTCCTCGTATGCCGCGTTGCCGGCAGCGAGCTCGCGCGCCACCTCCGCGTCGGCCGGGTCGACCCCGGACTGCTCCTTGGCACTGAACGCGGCGTGGTGCTGCGGGCTCGACGCGCGCTCGCCGATCCGCGGGTGCCCGGCCAGGGCCGTCTCGAGCTCGGCCTCGTCGAGGTCCGCCGCCGCGGTGGTTGCGGTCTCCTCCAGAGCCGGCCACGCGGCATACGGGCGGCCGTCCCGGACGGTGTCGACCCAGCGGGGCACCGGCAGGCACGCGGCCAGCCGCTCCCCCACCTCGTCGGCGGGCAGGGAGTTGAAGTCCTCGATGCTCACTGACTGGCTCACTGACTGGCTCACTGGCTCTCCACGAATCGGGTCCGGGCGGAGTGGATGGGGTTGGCGTCGGCGACGAGGTCGTCGAACCGGTACCCCGCGATCTTCGCAGCCTCGACCAGGGCAGCGGCGTGCTCCTGGGCGGGCGAGTTCTCCAGCCGCTGCCATCCCGAGCGCACCACCTGGTCGAACGAGTCGCGGTCGCGCACGCAGGTGACCAGGGGGAAGCCGAACCGGTCGCGGTACTGCGACGTGAGCTCGGACAGCTCGCCGTAGGACTTCTCGTCGAGGCGGGTGAGTCCGAGGAAGGCCTGGTCGTGCAACGAGTCCTCACCCTCCCGGCCGTCGGCGACGCTCTCGGCACCGAGGTCGGGGTAGGAGTCGATGAGCTGGCGCTGCTCGTCCTCGCCGGCCGTGTACAGCGCCTCCTGGAACGCGCGGCGCAGGTCGCTCGTGTCGGCGAACGGCCGTGACTCGTAGGCCCGTTCGGCCGCCCAGCGAGGGCCCTGGAACAGGCTGCCGAAGGTCTCGACGAACTGCTCACGGCTCATCTCGTTGACCTGGGAGAGGCGGACCAGCCGACCCGGCGCACCGGCGACGGCGGGGCCACGGCTCGAACCCACGTGGTGGAACAGGAAGTTCAGCACGATGGCGGTGATCGAGCCGAGCGTGATCCCGGAGCCGAGGATGATCTGGGCCCAGCTCGGGACGGCCTTCGCGACATCGGGCTGGGCGGTGACGTACATGGCCAGGCCGACGCTCGTCGCGACGATGACGACGTTGCGGTGGTCGTGGAAGTCGACGCGCGACAGGGTCTGGAAGCCGACGACCGCGACGGTCGCGAACATCGCCAGCGCGGCGCCTCCCAGGACCGGGTGCGGGATGCCCGCCACGATCGCCCCCGCCTTCGGGATGAGGCCGATGACGATCATGATCAGGCCGGCGGTCGCCACGACGTACCGGCTCTTCACGCGGGTGAGCCGCACGAGGCCGACGTTCTCGGCGAAGCAGGTGTAGGGGAAGGAGTTGAAGACGCCGCCGATGGTCGTGGCCAGGCCGTCGGCGCGCAGGGCGCGGGCGATGTCCTCGCGCCCGATCCGCTTCTCGACGATCTCGCCGGTGGCGAAGACGTCACCAGTCGTCTCGACCGCGGTGATGAGCATGACGACGATCATCGAGATGATCGCGGCGACGGAGAACTTCGGCCAACCGAAGTGGAAGGGCGCGGTGAAGCCGATCCACCCGGACCCGGCCACGCTGTCGAAGTGCGCGTCGCCGAGCAGCCAGGCGATGAGCGTGCCGGCGACCAGTCCGATGAGGACGGCCACGGTGGCCATGAAGCCCTTGAAGATCCGCTGGATCGCGACGATCAGCGCCAGGGTGCCGAGCGCGTACGCGAGGTTGCGGCCGCTGGTCGGGTCGAGCGAGGGGCCCGCCCCACCCGCGGCGTCGGCCGCGGCGACCGGAAGCAGGGCGAGGCCGATGATCGTGATGACCGAGCCGGTGACGACCGGTGGGAAGAACCGGATGAGCCGACTGAAGTACGGCGCGATGAGGAAGGTGAACAACCCCGCCACGATGACGGCGCCGTAGATGACGAGCAGGCCGTCGGTGCCACCGCCCGCCGCCAGGCCGATCGCGATCATCGGCGAGACCGCCGTGAACGTCACGCCCTGGAGCAGCGGCAGCCGCACGCCGACCTTCCAGAAGCCGACCGACTGGATGATCGACGCTATCCCGCAGGTGAACAGGTCGGCGTTGATGAGGTGGATGAGCTCCTGCTGGTTGAGCCCGATGGAGTTGGCGAGCAGGATCGGCACGATGACGGCGCCCGCGTAGAACGCGAGGACGTGCTGGAAGCCGTAGATCGCGAGCTTGGGGACGGGCAGCACCTCGTCGACGGGGTGCCGGGAAGGACGCTGGCTGGACTGCGGTGGGGCGGTGGCTGCACTCATGACAGGCACCTTTCTGTTCGCGGGAGAAGCAGAGCGGGAGGTGTGCGGAGAGAGGCGGGCGGCACGGCGGTGCCGTCGGTATGGCGCGGGGGTCCGGGCCGGGTGCGTGCGTGGGGAGTCGGGGTCACCGCTCGCGCAGCGCTCGGGCCTGGTCCTTGCTGACCATGACGGGTGGGGCGCCGGACACGACGGACGGTGAGCGGCCCACCCCGCCGCGCATGACGTTGAAGAACAGGTTGAGCAGGACCGCGACCAGGCTGGCCGCGCTGATGCCGGAGTGGAAGATCGTGGCGAACCACTCGGGGAACTGGTCGTAGAACGACGGGACCGCGATGGGGATGATGCCGAAGCCGAGGGCGGTGGCGACCAGGACGATGTTGAGGTTGCCGTCGTAGTCGACCTTGGAGAGCGTGCGGATGCCGCTCGCCGCGACCGAGCCGAACAAGATGATGCCGGCGCCGCCGAGCACGGGCTGCGGGACCGCGGCCACGACGCGACCGAGGACCGGCAGCAGGCCCAGGACGACCAGGACCGACCCTCCGGCGGAGACGACCCAACGGCTCTTGATGCCGGTGATGGCGACGACGCCGACGTTCTGGGCGAACGCGCTCGCCGGGAAGCTGTTGAACACCGGGGCGATCGCCGTCGCGAGCATGTCTGCCCGCAGGCCGTCACCAACCCGTCGCGGGCTGGTCTCGGTGCCGACGATCTCGCCGACCGCGAGGATGTCCGCGGTGGTCTCGGTCATGATCACGAGGATCACGATGGTCATCGAGATGATCGCGCCGACCTGGAAGACCGGGGCACCGAACTGGAACGGTGTCGGGAAGGCGGCCCAGCTCCCGGTGCCGACGCCGTCGAAGTCGGCCTTGCCGATGACGAGGGCGAAGACCGTGCCGACGACGATCCCGAGCAGGATCGACAACCGGCTGACCGGCCCCTGCACGAGGCGCGAGAGCAGCAGGATGACGAGGAGGGTGAAGGCGGCCAGGCCGATGTTGCCCATCGAGCCCCAGTCGGCAGCCTTGTCGTTGCCGCCCATGGCCCAGCGGACCGCGACGGGAAAGAGCGACAGGCCGATGACGGTGATGATCGTGCCGTTGACCACGGGCGGGAAGAACCGCACGACCTGGCTGAAGAACGGGCTGATGGCGAGTCCGACGAGGCCGGCCACGATGATCGAGCCGAAGACGGCCGGCAGTCCTCCGTCGCCGGTCGCGACCGCCGTCATGGTGGAGACGCTCGCGAACGAGATCCCCTGCACGAGCGGCAGCTGCGAGCCGAAGAACGGGATGCCCACGCTCTGCAGGATCGTCGCGAGCCCGCTGACGAAGAGGGCGGCCGAGACGAGCAGGGCGATCTCGGTGCCGGACAGGCCGGCCGCTCCCCCGACGATCAGGGGCGGGGCGATGACGCCGCCGTACATCGTGAGGATGTGCTGGACGCCGTAGGCGTAGGTCGGGCCGAGCTTGAGCCGCTCGTCCTCGGGTCGCGTCGTCGTTGACACGGGAGGCCTCCTGTTCCGACCGGTCAGCAGAAGCCCGGGACGGTGAGCCAGGCGTCACCTGGGTCGCTGCCGTCCTCGCGCTGCACGGTGGCCTCGATGAGGCCGTAGGGGCGGTCCGCGGCGATGAAGACCTCACCGGGGTTGTCGAGCCCGAAGGGCGACAGGTCGACGAGGAAGTGGTGCTTGTTCGGGGCGGAGAACTTGATCTCCGCGACCTCGGGGTGGGCGGCGAGCACCGCGGACCCCATGGCGTAGAGGCTCTCCTGCAGCGCGCGACTGTAGGTGGTCGCGAAGGTCTCGAGCATCACCTGGCGGATGTCGTCGAACGACTTGTTCCAGTCGGTGCCCGACGTCACCGCGTCGTCCTCGTAGCGCCAACGGGCCACCAGCGAGGTCGCGAGGATGCGGTCGTCGGTCTCCTGCAGGGTCGTGTACTCGTCCTTGAGGAAGCCCTTGAACTCCGAGCCGGTCGACTTGAGGACGACGAGGTCCTTGACCCCGGAGACGACCCAGGCGCGCGTGGTCGCGTTGCCCTGCTCGTCCTTCTCACCGCTGCGCTGGCGGGTGACGACCGTCGTGCGCACCTCTCCACCGCGCTTGACGAAGGCGTGGTCGTGGCCGGCGCCCCCGACGTCGATGCGGTCCCATGCGTACTCCTCGACCTCGACGCGGCTCGCGTCGGCGGCGGGCGTCACGGCCAGGAACCGGTCACCGAGGGTGAGCGCGTAGTCCTCGGGAGAGGTGACCCCGTGCTCCTTGGCGAAGGCGAACGCGGTGTTCTTCTGGGTGTCGGTCGGCAGGACGTTGGCCTGGTCGCCGGTCTCGTGGGCCTCACGGAAGTCGCCGCGCAGGGCGGTCGAGACGTTGAGGTCCCGGATCTCGTGGCGGGCGGTGTCGCGGTAGATCCGCACGACGCGGTTCTCCGCCTTGCCGTACTGGTTGGGTCCGAGGACGAAGCTCATGGTGCTCCTTGCCGGGGCTGCGGTGCCGGTGACGGGCCAGGCGGGCCGGTGTCGGCGGGCCTGGGAGTGCAAGCGGGTGACCGGCGGGTGGTGGCCGGTCGTGCCGCGGGCGCAGGGTGGGCGTCCAGTGCGCTTCTGCGTCAGGAGTTCGTGGACTTCCATGATGCGGAAACGATATTGCGAATAGTGGAACGGTAGGGCGGCTGCGCTGCCGACGTCAACAGTTTGTTGAGAATTTTCTCGGCGGTCCAGCCCTTGTCCACCGACCGGTCCCGGGTCCGCACCCATCGGCAGAGGTCCCTCGCCGGACAGAGGGATGCCAAGAGCGAGGTATGCGGCCGCCTTGGCATCCCTGCGCCGCATGGGCCCAAGCGGCCCGACCCCCGTAGCCCCGTCAGGGGCGGGAGGCGTCGGCTTCGCGGATCCGGTTGAGGTAGTTGTAGACGGTGAAGCGCGTCAGGCCGAGCGCCTCGGCGACCGTCTCGGCCGACCGCCGCATCTCGAACGCCCCGCGCTCCTCGAGCAGCCGCACGGCGTGCTGCTTCTGGGCGCGCGGCAGGCTCGACAGCGCCCCTCCCAGCTCACGCTCGACGTCGGCGATCAGCCGGGTCAGGCCGTCGCTGAGGTCGGTCGCACCCCGGCCGCCACCACCTGACGACGGGCCTGCTGCGGTCGACGCGGCGAGGTCGCTCAGCGTCAGGGTCACCCGGGTCGCACCGTGCGAGAGCGCCTCCTTGAGCGCCTGCGCGACGGCATCGACGACGACGTCGGCCTCGCCCTCGACCGACGTGCCGAGCGGGCCGAGGTCCGGCGTCAGCCCGACCTGTCGCAACGCCTCCGCCGGCGCCGACACGTGCTCGGGCAGCCGGTCGTCCTCACCGTGGAACGGCTCGGTCGTGAACTCCACCCGGACGCGCATGGGCGTCACGCTACTGGCCCGCCACCACCAGCCAGCTCACGCCCTCGCCCAGCCCCTTTGCCGTCAGCCTGGCGGTTCGGTCTCCCAGGGGATGAGGCCTTCGGAGATGATGACGAGTCCGGCTCCGGAGGACGTGGTCCTTCGCCCGGCTGGAGTGCGGGGTGTGCGGGTGGGTTGTCCGGGTGGTCTGGTGCGGGCGAGTTCGGGGTGGGTGATCTCGAGGTCGGAGGGGAGCTCGATGTCGTTCCAGTGGGCGTTGCCGCCGGTGGGTGGTTGGTAGGTGCCGGCCGGGACGGTCGGGTCGCCGCCGGGTGGTGGTGCTGTCTCGTCGGGTCGGGGTGGGCGGATGGGTAGCCCGTACCGGTTGGTCACGGTCAGGCCGTCGGGTCGGTCGGGGTCGCCGGTGATCTGGTAGTCGCCGCGGTCGATGCCGTCGTGGTGATTGGTGCACAACGAGATCTGGTTGGTGGTGTCAGTGGCACCGCCGTCGGC
Organism: Pedococcus aerophilus; assembly: GCF_039532215.1. Classification (NCBI taxonomy): domain Bacteria; kingdom Bacillati; phylum Actinomycetota; class Actinomycetes; order Micrococcales; family Intrasporangiaceae; genus Pedococcus; species Pedococcus aerophilus. The sequence continues at coordinate 1,841,515 of NZ_BAAARN010000001.1, forward strand.
CCAGGGGTGCAGGTGGTGGATCTCGACGAAGCCGGTGTTGGTGGTGGGGCAGCCGGGGAACCGGCAGCCGCGGTCGCGGTCGAGGACCAGGCGTCGGGAGCGTTCGGGCAGGATCCGCATCGACCGCCCGACCGAGACCGGTCGCCCTTGGGTTTCCCAGACGGGCTGGACCACACCATCGCTGACGAACCGCCCGAGCAGCCGCTTCGGGATCGCGTGCCCGCCGGTGGCCCACGCACCGTTGGTGTCCAGGTGCAGGTACACCCGGTAGTGCGCCGCCCTCGACGTAGACGCGATCGAGGCCAGGGACCGGTTCGCCATCTCCTCGAGCGCGTCGGCATACGTCGGCAGCCCGGCGTGCGGGTCCTGGCTGTAGCCCAGCCCTGCGCCCGCCTCGGCGCCATCGGCACGGCCATCGCTGGCGGCATCGCTCGCGGTCTTGTCGGTTGCGGTGTCGCGGCGGCGGGTGAACAAGGCGTCCTTGGCCTCCTTCAACGGCCTGTTCGACCAAGGCGCCGATGGTGGCTGGGGCGGAGTACCGCAGCTGGAACCGGCCATCAGCGTCGTACGTCATGGTCAGCTCGGGTCGTGCGCAGGCCCGCTGCTCCGCGACCGAGGCCTTCGAGGCGTCGTGCTGTTCCCTCACCAGGGTGCGGGCGTCTGGAGCGGTGATGGTCGCGTCTGGTCCGTCGTCACCCGGTTCGGGTACTGGGTCGGCGGGAAAGGCGTGCATCCGGACCGCACGACGAAGCTGGGGCACCGTCGCTTCGCGAGCGAACCGGGTCAGCGACTTCTGGTGACTCGCGGGCACGTTGCGGGCCAGGACGGCGACCTGGTCCAGGGACAGCTCACCGGCAGACAGTGCAGTCCCGGCATCGGTCAGCTCCGACCGGCGCCGTGCGACGGCGACGATGTCGGCCGCGTGGGCAGGGGCCAACCCGGCCCGGACGACCAGGTAGTGCTCGGGGGACTTGAACCCGCCCTCACCCCAGTGACCGCCGGTCATGACCTCGTCGATGATGTCGACCAGCTCGGCCTGGGCCCGGTTCAACCGTCCTGCAACGGCGGCGGTCCGGTCCCACAGGGCCCGGTTCCGCACACCCCAGCTCGCCGCCGGACCGGAGTCCGGGACAGAGGAGAGAGGTGCGCTCGACATACCTCAATCGTACAGGTGTTCGAACTCAGCGTGAAGAGTCGTCCACAGCTAAACCTCACGAGTTCGCCCACAGCAGAACGACATTCGCGCCTCGATGCGCTCCTTTGCCTCAGGCAGTGGCCCGCTTGGCGAGGACGTCCATGCGGGCGCGGTCGATCCCGGTCAGGGCCAGCACCTCGGCGTCGTCCACCGCACCACAGTCGAGACCACGCACGACGAAGTCGGCCAGCGCACGAGCGGTCGCGGGCTCGTCCATGACGCCGGAGTCCACCTGGCCCACGTAGTTGCGCAGCCGCTCTGCCGCGGCGGGCAGGCCCTCGCGGTAGAACGTGTAGGTGGCGGCGTACCGGCTCGGGAGCTGAGCCGGGTGGAGGTCCCATCCTTGGTAGTAGCCCCGCTCGAGCGACCGACGCACCAGCCGCGCGTGCAGGGCCCACGCGGCGTGGACCCGGTCGCGGTCCCCGACAGGCAGGATGTTGGTGGAGCCGTCGGAGAGGCGCACACCGGTGCCGGCCGCAGCCACCTGCATGACGGCCTTGGCGTGGTCGGCGGCCGGGTGCTCCATCGACTGGTACGCCGCAGCGATCCCGCAGGACGCGCTGTAGTCGTAGGTGCCGTAGTGCAGACCGGTGCACCGACCGGCGGACGCGTGCACCATCCGGGCGACCAGCGCAGTGCCGTCAGGACCGAGGATCGACTGCGGCGTCTCGATCTGGATCTCGAAACCGACTGCCCCAGAACGCAGCCCGAGACCTGACTCCAGACGCGAGCAGGCCGTGACCATGGCCTCGACCTGGTCGACCGACGTCACCTTCGGCAGCGTGACGACGAATCCGTCGGGCAGCCGACCGTCGACGGCCACCGCCTCGACGAACCGCGCCAGCGTCCGCACCCCCCGGGCCCGGGTCGGCGCCTCGAAGCTCTTGAACCGGATCCCGTGGAACGGTGCAGCGCCTCCCGAGCCGATCGACGCCAACAGCGCGGCAGCGGCGGCATCCACCGCAGCGTCCTCCTCCTCGTCGGACCGGTTGCCGTACCCGTCCTCGAAGTCGATCCGCAGGTCCTCGATCGGCTCGCTCGACAGCTTGGCCCGCACGCGGCCGACGACCTCGGAGGCGAGGTCGGCCGGCAGACCCAGCACCGCGGCATACTCCGCACCGCTCCCGCCGTGCTGGTCGAGGGCTGCGAGCGCCTCTGCGCCCCAACGGTTCACGAGGTCGGCGTCGTAGCGGTCGACAGGCACGTAGACCGTGTGCACCGGCTGCCGTGCGGCACGTTCGCCGGGAAAGCGAGCAGCGAGGGCGGCGTCCGCGTCGCGCAGGTGGGTGTCGAGCTCGGAGGTGAGGTGGGCTACGTCGAAGGTCATCGGCGGGGGTCCTCGTGCGTGTCGGGAGAGCTGGTCTCGTCGGAGGTGGTGCGGTCGGCGGTGCTGCCGGTGGAGGCCGAGCGGTCGGTATGGCGCTCGTGCGCCCCCGCGGCGTGCCGCACCGCCGCTGCGACCGCCGGGGCCACGTCGGGGTCGAACACGCTGGGGACGATGTAGCTGGCATTGAGCTCGTCGGCGTGGACGCAGTCTGCGATGGCGGTGGCCGCCGCGATCATCATCGCGTCGGTGATGTCGCTGACCCCGGCGTCGAGCAGGCCCCGGAAGAAGCCGGGGAAGGCGAGGACGTTGTTGATCTGGTTGGCGTAGTCCGAGCGGCCGGTGGCGACGACGGCCGCGTGCCGGCTGGCGGCGATCGGGTCGACCTCGGGGTCGGGGTTGGACAGCGCGAAGACGATGGCCTTGTCCTTCATCGTGGCGATGTCGTCGGCGTCGAGGAGGTCCGGTGCCGAGACGCCGATGAAGACGTCGGCGTCGGCGACCACCTGCTTGAGCGTCCCCTGCACCCCGGACGGGTTCGTGTTGTCGGCGATCCAGCCCCGGAACTCGTCGCGGTGCTCGATGCCGATCTCCAGCGCGCCGTGGCGGTCGCACCCGATGATGTCGCTCGCGCCCTGGGCGTGCAGGAGCCGGATGATCGCGTGGCCGGCGGCACCGACCCCCGACACGACGATGCGGACGTCGGTCAGCGACTTGCCCACGACCCGCAGGGCATTGGTGAGCGCGGCCATCACGACAATCGCCGTGCCGTGCTGGTCGTCGTGGAAGACGGGGATGTCCAGCTCGTCGCGCAGGCGTCGCTCGATCTCGAAGCAGCGTGGGGCCGAGATGTCCTCGAGGTTCACGCCGCCGTAGACGGGGGCGATCGCCTTGACGATGCTGATGATCTGCTCGGTGTCCTGGGTGTCGAGGCAGACCGGCCACGCGTCGACCCCGGCGAACTGCTTGAACAGGGCCGCCTTGCCCTCCATCACCGGGAGTGCAGCAGCGGGGCCGATGTTGCCCAGGCCCAGCACCGCGGACCCGTCGGTGACCACCGCGACGGTGTTGCGCTTGATCGTCAGCCGCCGGGCGTCCTCGGGGTTGGCGGCGATCGCCAGGCAGACGCGGGCCACGCCCGGCGTGTAGGCGCGGGACAGGTCGTCGCGGTGCTTGAGCGGCACCTTGGGGTTCACCTCGAGCTTGCCGCCCAGGTGCAGCAGGAAGGTGCGGTCGCTGACCTTGCGCACCGTGACACCGGGGACCGCCGCGATCTCGGCGGTGATGCGGTCGGCGTGGTCGGCGTCGGAGGCGTTGCAGGTCACGTCGACGACCAGGCTCTGCGCCCGCGACTCGACGACGTCCAGGGCGGTGAGCGCCCCGCCTGCTGCGGCGACCGCCGCGGCCAGCGTGCCGGTCGTGTCGATGGCCGCGGGCGCCTCGGCGCGCACGGTGATGGAGTAGCCCGGGCTCGGTGCAGACATCCTTCGACCTCAATCTTCCACGATGCGGATTCTTCTTTTTGTTTTACGGAACATTAGAGCGTCGCCAAGGTCGCGACAAGCACCGTCCACGCTCGGCCACCACGCCGGATACTGTGCCTGCGTGACGACCACGGAGCTCGACGGCGGTGTGGAGCGCGGCCCGCTCCCGCCGCGCGCCCTCATCGTCACCGTGCTGGGCCTGTACGTCCGGGAGTTCGGCGGGTGGATCAGCGTCAGCGCCCTGATCCGGCTCATGGCTGCCGCCGGCGTCGACGAGCAGGCGGTGCGTTCGTCGCTCTCCCGCCTCAAGCGACGCGGCATCGTCGAGGCCGAGCGCCGTGGCGGCGTGGCCGGCTACGCCCTGTCGGAGTACGCGCGGCAGGTGCTCGAGGTCGGCGACCGCCGCATCTTCGCCGAGCGCGAGGAGCACACCCACGACTGGGCCGTCGTCGTCTTCTCCGTCCCGGAGTCCGAACGCCGGAAGCGGCACGCGCTGCGCGCACGGTTGTCCTGGTTGGGGTTCGGCACCGTGTCCTCCGGGGTCTGGATCGCCCCGGGACGCCTGGCCGACGACGCCCGGGACGTGCTGCTCGCCGACGGGCTGGACCCCTACGTCGACCTCTTCCGCGCCGAGTACCTCGCCTTCGGCGACCCGGCCGCCAAGATCGCCGAGTGGTGGGACCTCGCCGCACTCGAGCAGCTCTACGCCGACTTCCGCGATGCCCACGAACCCGCTCGCCGGCACTGGGCCGCGCAGGAGCAGGTCCCGCCGGGCGCCGAGGCCTTCTCGGACTACGTCCGCGCCCTCACGTCCTGGCGACGGCTGCCCTACCTCGACCCGGGCCTGCCCACCGACCTGCTGCCCGACTCGTGGGTGGGGACGACGGCGGCCCAGACGTTCTTCGCCCTCCACGGCACGCTCGCCGGCCCGGCCCACGACTTCGTCACCGCCCAGGCCGGAGCCGCTCGTCCGGGATGACCGCGACGCCGACGATCTCGATGAGCGCCTCGGGCTGCCACAGCGCCGTCGTGCCGATGCCGGCCATCGCGGGGTAGACCGGGCCGGCCAGCTCGCGCCAGGCGCGACCGATCTCGCGGCCGTGCGCCTGGTAGTCGGGGATGTCGGTGAGGTAGATCGTGATGCTCACGAGGTCCTCCGGGACGCCACCCGCCTCGGTCAGCGTCGTGAGCACGTTGGAGAAGGCCTGGCGGAACTGCTCGACGATGCCGCCGGGCACGATCTTCATGTCCGCGTCGAGAGCCGTCTGCCCGCCCAGGTACAGCGTGTTGCCGGACAGCGTGCCGTGCGAGTAGCCGCTCGGCGTCGGCAGCGAGGCCGGGTTGACGGGGACCGGGGACAGCGGGTGGGCGGACATCGAACCTCCAGGGTCGCGAGCGGGTCGTCGGTGACACGGGCGTCGGTCCGAGGGTAGCCCACCTGTTGACGTTTGACGACGATCGTGAAAATCTCGCTATATGCACTTCGGCACCGTCGCCCATGCAGGGACCACTCGCGCCGCCGCCCTGACCTGCGACGGCTGGCGCGCCCTCGCGGCGCCGACCGCACGCCACGACGCCGACGCGCCGTATGCAGCTGCGTCGCCCACGGCGGACCTGTCCGCCTTCCTCGCGGCCGGAGGCACCCTCGGGGCGGACACCCCGCTGGCCGAGGTCCTCGAGGGGGCCACCGTCCGCGCACCACTCCCCCGGCCCGCCAAGGTCATCTGCTGCGGCCTCAACTACGGCGAGCACATCCGCGAGACGGGCCGCGACCTGCCCAGCCACCCCACCCTGTTCGTCAAGTACGCCGACAGCCTCGTCGGCCCGACCGACGACGTGTCGCTGCCCTCCGGCACCGACGTCGACTGGGAGGCCGAGCTGGCCGTGGTCGTCGGCGCGACGATCCGCAGCGCCGACCGCGAGACGGCCGCTGCGGCCATCGCCGGCTACACCGTGGCCAACGACGTCTCGGTGCGCGACTGGCAGTACCGCACCCTCCAGTGGTTCCAGGGCAAGGCGTGGGACGACTCGACCCCGACCGGCCCGGTCGTCGTCACCCCTGACCAGGTCGACCCCGGCGCCGGGCTCACGATCACCTGCCGCGTCAACGGTGAGGAGGTCCAGCGCGACAGCACCGTCACCCTGGTCTTCGACTCGGCCGACCTGCTCGCCTATATCTCGACGTTCACCACCCTGCGCCCCGGCGACCTCGTCCTCACCGGGACGCCCGGTGGCGTCGGTGTGGCCCGCGACCCCAAGCGGTTCCTCGCCGACGGTGACGTCCTCGAGACCGAGGTTGAGGGAATCGGCCTGTTGCGCAACGTCATCCGCCTGACCGACCACACCGCCTGACCGACCACACCGCCTGACCCGACCAAGGAGAGCCATCGTGGAACCCGACTTCAGCAAGTACCAGCTCATGGGCGACAACTCGGTCTACGCCAACGAGGCCGGCCTGGTCGTCCCCGTCGTCACCCGGGGCGGCGCCGAGGTCGGCGACACCGGCCAGTCCGGGGGCGCGAGCCGCATCTCCGGCGTGAGCATCCAGCACACGCCTGCCACTCGGCTGTGGTTCGGCAAGGTGAGCAACGAGGCCGGCTACCGCTCGGTCCCCCACCACCACGGCGAGGCGGAGACCGGTGGCTACGTCCTGTCCGGTCGCGCCCGCATCTACTTCGGCGAGCGCTTCGAGGACTACCTCGACATGACCGAGGGCGACTGGGTCTTCGTGCCGCCGTTCATGCCGCACGTCGAGTGCAACCTCGACCGCAACAACCCCCTCACCTGGATGACCACCCGCACGCCCGAGAACATCGTCGTCAACCTCGACGAGGTCGCCGACGAGGAGCTCCGCCACTGGACGGACCGCCCGTGAGCACTCCCACCTCGGAGGTCGTGACGCAGGCGCTGGCACTGAGTCCTGTTGCGCCACAACACTTCGACGTCGCCTTCACCGCGACGACCCAGCCCTGCCCGTGGCCCAAGGCGTACGGCGGCGACATGGTCGCGCAAGCCGCGGCTGCGGCGATGCTCACCGTCACCGACGGCAAGACGATGCACTCGACGCACAGCTACTTCATGCGCCCCGTCGACATCGGCGCTCCCGTCACCTACGAGGTCGAGATTCTGCGCGACGGCCGCGGCTACGCCACCCGCCAGGTCCGCGCCTTCCAGAACGGCAAGGCCGCCTACACCTGCCTCGCCAGCTTCGCCGCGGGCGAGCAGGGCGGCCGGTATGCCGCGTCGCCGGCCACGGGCCTGCCCGCACCGGACAGCCTGCCCAGCTCCGCGGCATACCTCGCGGACCGCGAGCCGGGCGCCACGGGGGCCGACGGGGTCTGGACCTCGACGATGACGGAGGAGTCCAAGGCGTACTGGTCGGGCGGGCGCAGCTTCGACCTGCGGCACGTGCCCGGGCCGGTCTACCTCGAGGTGGACGGGGGCCGCACGCCGCACCAGGCGTTGTGGGTCAAGCCGTTCGATGCGCTGCGCCCGGTCGAGGGCCTGACCGACGCCCAACGCGACCTGGCCGCGCTGGCATACGTCTGCGACTACACGATCCTCGAGCCGGTGCTGCGGGTGCTCGACCTGCCGTGGGCGCAGCCGGGGCTGGTCACGGCGAGCCTCGACCACGCGATGTGGTTCCACCGGGCACTGCAGCCCGGTGTCCTCGACGGGTGGCTGCTCTACGCGCAGGAGGCGGTGGCCGCGGACTCCGGTCGCGGCGTCGGCCTCGGCCGCTTCTTCACCCCTGACGGCGAGCACCTCGCGACCGTCGTCCAGGAAGGCATGATCCGCGCCACCACGGGAGGTCACTGATGTCGCACGCCCCCGATGCCGCCACCGCGGCCGTCGCCCTGTCGCCGAGCGGGTACACCGACACGTTCGCGCGTGACCACCTCCCGCCGACCGCCCAGTGGCCGACGCTGGAGTTCACCACGCCGGACCTGCAGTACCCCGAGCGGCTCAATGCTGCCGTCGAGCTGCTGGACGCCACCGTCGCCGAGCACGGGCCCGACCGCCCGGCCCTGCGCGCGCCCGACGGCACCGTCTGGTCGTACGGCGAGCTGCTGCGGACCGTGAACCAGGTCGCGGCCGTCCTCACCGACGACCTCGGACTCGTCCCCGGCAACCGCGTGCTGCTGCGCTCCCCCAACAACCCGTGGACCGTGGCCGCCTGGCTGGGGATCCTCAAGGCGGGCGGTGTCGTCGTCACCACGATGGCGGCGCTCCGGGCGCGTGAGCTCGGCCCGATCGTCGAGAAGACCTGGCCCTCCATCGCCCTGGTCGACCACCGGTTCACCGACGACGTCGAGACCGTCCGCGACACGGTCGCCCCTGACCTCGTCGTCGTCCCCTACGGTGGCGAAGCCGACGACGACCTGTCCCGTCGCGTGACGGCGAAACCCGGAGAGTTCGACGCGGTGGACACCGCCGCCGATGACGTCGCCCTCTTCGGGCCGACGTCGGGCAGCACCGGCACCCCGAAGATCACGACCCACTTCCACCGCGACGTCCTGTCCATCGACAACACCTTCGGTCGGCACGTCCTGCGCCTCACCGCGGACGACGTCGTCGCCTGCACCGCGCCGTTCGCCTTCACCTTCGGGCTCGGCATGCTCGTGGTCTTCACCCTGCGGGCCGGTGCCTGTGCGCTCGTCACCGAGCAGGCGACGCCCGCCCAGCTCGCCGAGCTGGTGCAGGAGCACGGGGTGACCGTGCTCGCCACGGCGCCGACGGCATACAAGCAGATCATCAAGGCCGGCCACCTGCCCCGGCTGGCCGGGCTGCGCACGGCGGTCAGCGCCGGCGAGCACATCCCGCAGGAGGTCTGGGAGCAGGTCCGCTCCGAGCTCGGGCTCGCGATCGTGGACGGCATCGGCGCCACCGAGATGCTCCACATCTTCATCTCGGCGGCCGGCGACGACATCCGACCGGGCAGCACCGGCAAGCCCGTACCCGGTTACCGGGCAACGATCCTCGGTGCGGACGACCAGCCCGTGCCGGTGGGCACCGAGGGCCGGCTCGCCGTGATCGGACCGGTCGGGTGCCGCTACCTCGACGACGACCGCCAGCTCGGCTACGTCGTCGACGGGTGGAACGTCACCGGCGACACCTTCGTGCAGGACGAGGACGGCTACTTCTTCTACCGGGCCCGCACCGACAGCATGATCGTCAGCAGCGGCTACAACATCGGCGCCCCCGAGGTGGAGGCCGCGATCGACACCCACCCCGACGTGGTCGAGGCAGGCGTCGTGGGCGAGCCCGACCCCGAGCGCGGTTCGGTCGTGAGCGCGTTCGTCGTGCTGCGCGAGGGAGTCGCGGGCGACGACGCCAAGGCCAAGGAGATCCAGGACCACGTCAAGGCGACGCTGGCCCCCTACAAGTACCCGCGACGGGTGCGCTTCGTCGACCAGCTGCCGCGCAACACCAGCGGAAAGCTCCAGCACTTCAAGCTGCGCGAGCAGATCGTCCGGAACCCCGAGGAGCCGTCATGAGGATCGCGATCGTGGGAGGCGGGCCCGGCGGGCTCTACCTCGCCGCCCTGATGAAGCAGCTCGACGCCGGCCACGAGGTGACGGTGTGGGAGCGCAACGCCCCCGACGACACCTTCGGGTTCGGCGTGGTGTTCTCCGACGAGACCCTCGGCGGGATCGAGAGCGCCGACACCGCCATCTACGGTGCGATGGAGCGCCAGTTCGCGCGGTGGACCGACATCGACGTCGCCATCGACGGCCGGTCCTCGACCATCGGTGGCCAGGGGTTCGCGGCGATGAGCCGCAAGGAGCTGCTGCGCATCCTCCAGGCCCGCGTCGCCGAGCTCGGCGTCGAGGTCCACTACCGGACCGACGCGCCCGACACCGACGAGCTCCGCGCGGAGTACGACCTCGTCGTCGCCTCCGACGGCCTCAACTCCCAGGTGCGGACGCGGTACGCCGACGCGTTCGGCCCCAGCCTCGACCGTCGACACAACAAGTACATCTGGTTCGGCACGGACCTCGTCTTCGAGGCGTTCCAGTTCATCGTCCGCAACACCGAGTTCGGGACGATGCAGATCCACGGCTACCCGTACTCCGACAAGGGATCCACCTTCATCGTGGAGATGCACGAGGACGTATGGCGCCGCGCCGGCCTCGACCGGACCGAGGACGAGGTGTTCCCTCCCGGGGTGTCCGACGAGTACGCCGTCGAGCGCGTCGCCGAGCTGTTCGCCGACGACCTCGGCGGTCACCACATCCTCACGAACAACTCGAAGTGGCTGAGCTTCACCACGGTGCGCAACGAGCGCTGGCACGACGGCAACGTCGTCCTGCTCGGCGACGCCGCCCACACCGCGCACTTCTCCATCGGCTCGGGCACCAAGCTCGCGATGGAGGACGCCCTGGCCCTCGCCGCCTGCCTGCACGAGCACCCCTCGGTCGACGCGGCGCTGGCCGCCTACCAGGAGGAGCGCAAGCCGGTCGTCGAGTCGACCCAGCGCGCCGCCCAGGCCAGCCTCGAGTGGTTCGAGAACATCGGGATGTACGCCGACCAGGACCCCGACGAGTTCGTCTTCAACCTGCTCACCCGCTCGCGCCGCATCACCTTCGAGAACCTCAAGGACCGCGACACCGAGTTCGCCGCCCGGATCCAGGGGGCCTTCGCCCGCCAGGTCGCCGGCGCGGGCGTCGCAGACGGGGCCGCCTGCGAGGTGGACGAGTCCGCCCCGGCGATGTTCCAGCCGACGCAGATCGGCGCGCTGGAGCTGAAGAACCGGATCGTGCTGTCACCCATGGACATGTACTCCGCGGTCGACGGGGTGCCCGGGGAGTTCCACCTCGTGCACCTCGGCTCCAAGGCCCTCGGCGGCGCCGGTCTCGTCATGTCGGAGATGGTCTGCGTCTCGCCCGAGGGTCGCATCACCCCCGGCTGCCCCGGCCTGTGGACCGACGAGCAGCGCGACGCCTGGGCCCGCGTGACGTCGTTCGTCCACGGGCACAGCACCGGGAAGATCGGGCTACAGCTGGGGCACTCCGGGCGCAAGGGCTCGACCAAGCTCATGTGGGAGGGCATGGACGAGCCGCTCACGCAGGACAACTGGGAGGTCGTCGGTCCCTCGGCCCTCCCCTACGGCGAGGGCTGCCACGTCCCGCGGGAGATGACCCGCGCGGACATGGACCAGGTCGTCGGCGACTTCCGCGAGGCCGCCCGCCGCGGTGTCGCGGCAGGCTTCGACCTCGTCGAGGTGCACGCGGCGCACGGCTACCTGCTGTCGTCGTTCCTCTCGCCGATCTCCAACGTCCGCACCGACGAGTACGGCGGCTCGCTGGAGAACCGCCTGCGCTTCCCGCTCGAGGTCTTCGACGCGGTGCGCGAGGTCGTCCCGGAGGCGGTGCCGGTCACGGTTCGCATCTCGGCGACGGACTGGATGCCCGACGGCAACACCGAGCACGACGCCGTCGAGATCGCCCGGGCCTTCATCGAGCACGGCGCCGCTGCGATCGACGTCTCCTCGGGCCAGGTGAGCAAGGACGAGAAGCCGGCGTTCGGCCGGTCCTACCAGACGCCGTTCGCCGACCGGATCCGTCACGAGGTGGCCCGCCCCGCCGGTGTGGCGGTCATCGCCGTCGGCGCGATCTCGTCGCACGACGACGTCAACTCGATCCTGCTCGCCGGTCGCGCGGACCTCTGCGCCCTCGGCCGCACCCACCTCTACGACCCCATGTGGACCCTGCACGCCGCGGCCGAGCAGGAGCACACCGGCCCCGGCGCGCAGTGGCCCGTGCAGTGGGCTGCCGGACGGCGGCGTCCCCCGACGTCGCGCACCGACAAGATCCCGCCGCGCCTGGCGCTGCTGCGCGACGGCCAGGACGGCGAGGTCCACCTGCGGTGGCGTCCCGGCGCCAGCGACGCGAGCCGGGTGCCCGACACGTCAGTGGCGGAGCCTGAGACCGTGTCGGCGTGACCGACACCCTCGCCAGCGCCACCCTGCGGTCCCGGATCGAGTGGATCGACACCGACGCCGCCGGGATCTACCACAACAGCACCGTCACCCGGCTGGTCGAGTCGACCGAGGCGGCACTGACCCGCGAGCGCGGCCTGGAGGGTTACTTCCCCGTCGCCCCGCGAGTGCGGTTCGAGGCCGACTTCGAGGCGCCCCTGTTCTTCGGGCAGGAGGTGACGACGACGGTGTCGGTCGCCGAGCTCGGCACCTCCTCGATGACCTTCACGTTCGAGGTCTGGGGTGAGGAGTTCGAAGGCGCCCCGAGGGTCCGGGCCGCCAAGGGTCGGTACGTCACGGTGCACCTCGACCGCAGCGGCCCCGGCCGACCGCAGAGCGCCCCGTGGCCGGCCGACTGGGTCGAACGCCTCCGCTCCTGAACCCCGAGCCGCCGCTCTAGGCTCGCCGCATGGCCCCCGTGCGTGTCTCCGTCGTCATCGCCAGCACCCGCCCGACCCGCATCGGGCACCACGTCGCCGACTGGGTCCTCGCCGGCCTGCGTGACCTGGCCGCCCCCGCGGGCCGCACTGTCGAGGTCACCGTCCACGACCTGCGTGAGCTCGCCCTGCCGTTCCTCGACGAACCCGGCCAACCCGCGGACGGCCACTACGTCCACGACCACACCCGCCAGTGGTCGGCAGCCATGTCGGCCACCGACGCCCTCGTCCTCGTCATGCCGGAGTACAACCGCGGCTACAACGCGGCGCTCAAGAACGCGATCGACTACCTCTACGCCGAGTGGGACGGCCTGCCGGTCGGACTCGTCGGGTACGGCTGGCACGGAGCTTCGTACGCGAAGTCGGCGCTGCAGCAGACGCTCGAGCGCGTGAAGATGACCGTGGTCGACGGACCCGGTCTCTCCTTCGAGGAGACTCTGACGCAGGAGGGTGAGGTCCGCGCCGACGACGAGGCGCAGGCCGCCCTCGACACGATGCTCGGCGAGCTCGTCACCACGGCCCGCACACCCGGCTGACGACGGAGGTCCGCGAGCTGGGACCGCACGTCCCGCGAGCCGGGCAACCCGGCGCCATACCCGCGCGGCCGCTAGCCTTGACCGTGGTGAGCCGGGAAGTCTGGTCGGCGTCGCTGCCCGGGTCCTGCGGCAGCGTCTGATGTCGCTGTCGACCCCGAAAGGCCCCTCGTGAGCCTGAACCCCCTGCGTCCACGCCTGTTCGCCCGCACCACGTGGCACGAGGCCCAGCACGTCGCTGCCGCACTGCGTACCGAGACCGTCGGCGGCGCCCTCCTGCTCGTCGCCGCCGTCGCGGCGCTGGTGTGGGCGAACTCGCCGTGGTTCGAGGCCTACTCGTCCCTGCGCGACCTCACCGTCGGACCCCACGCGCTGCACCTCGACCTCACGCTCGGCCAGTGGGCCGCCGACGGGCTGCTCGCGATCTTCTTCTTCGTCGCCGGCCTCGAGCTCAAGCGCGAGTTCCTCGTCGGCGAGCTGCGCACCCCGGCCAAGGCCGCACTGCCGGTCGCCGCCGCCCTGTGCGGCGTGGCCGTCCCCGCGATCCTGTATGCCGTGACCGTCACGTCCCTGGGGGCTGAGGGCGATGCCCTGCGGGGCTGGGCGATCCCGACCGCGACCGACATCGCGTTCGCCCTGGCGGTGCTCGCAGTCATCGGCACGCACCTGCCGTCAGCCCTGCGCAGCTTCCTGCTGACGCTGGCCGTGGTGGATGACCTCGTCGCCATCACGATCATCGCGATCTTCTACACCGAGAGCCTCGACCTGGCCCTGCTCGGTCTCGCCCTCCTGCCGCTGGCGGGCTTCGCCTGGCTGACGCAGCGCCGCATCGCCCGCTGGTGGTTGTTGATCCCGCTCGCGCTCGCGACCTGGGCGCTGGTGCACGCCTCCGGCATCCACGCCACGGTCGCCGGGGTGCTGCTCGGCCTCGTCGTGCCGGTCCGCCCGCGGCGCTCCGACTCCCGGCTCAGCACCTTGCAGCCGGACGTCGACGTGGCCCAGCGGTTCGAGCACCGGCTGCGGCCGTTGTCCGCCGGTGTCGCGGTGCCGGTGTTCGCCTTCTTCGCCGCCGGGGTGCGGGTCGTGGGCGGCGGGTTCGGGGAGACGCTGGCCGACGAGGCGGCCCTGGCCGTCGTCCTCGCCCTGGTGCTGGGCAAGCTCATCGGGGTGTTCGGCGGCACGTGGGCGTTCGCGCGGTTCACCCGCGCCGAGCTCGACGACGACCTCGCCTGGTGGGACGTCGTCGGGCTGTCGCTGCTCGCGGGGATCGGCTTCACCGTGTCCCTTCTCGTGGGAGAGCTGGCGTTCGGCGCCGGCAGCCCGCGCGACGAGCACGTGAAGCTCGGTGTCCTTGCTGGCTCCCTGCTCGCCGCGATCCTCGCCACGATCGTGCTGCGGGCGCGCAACCGGGTCTACCGGCGGCTGGAGGAGGTCGAGTCCCGCGACGACGACGGCGACGGTATCCCCGACGCCTTCCAGGGCGCTGACGTGGGCAGTCACCGACGGGGTGACACGCGCGACGACAGCGGCGACGACACCGGCGGTGACACGGGCGCGGATGTGGGCCGCGCCCCACGCGGTTAGGGTTGGGACCGCCGGGACCCCGGCAGCCACGGAAATCAGAGGTGAGTGCCACATGGCTACCCAGTCCACCCAGGGAAGCCCCGAGCGCACGCTCGGACAGCTGGTGGCCGACGCCACCCACGACATGTCCACGATCGTCCGCAGCGAGATCGCCCTCGCGAAGGCGGAGATCACGACCGAGGCCAAGACCGCGGGCAAGAGCGCCGCGATGTTCGGGGCAGCCGCGTTCGTCGGCCTGCTGGGCCTGATCTTCCTGTTCCACACGCTCGTCGCGGTGCTCGACATCTGGCTGCCCGAGTGGGCCGGCTACCTCATCACGACGGGCCTGCTCTTCGCCGTCGCCGGGGTGCTGGCGCTGATCGGCAAGAAGAACATCGCCAACATCAACGGCAAGCCCGAGCGCACCATCAAGAACGCCCAGGAGACGGTCCAGGCCCTCAAGGGCGACTGACCGCTCCTTCCTGCACCACCGAGGGCCCGCGGACGCGGTCGTGGGCGGGCCCGGCCGCACGGCATACTCCCCGCATGACCAACGATGCCTCGATGGCCCTGATCGACGGGCCCTGGGAGCACCGCTTCGTCGCCGCGAACGGCGCCCGCTTCCACGTCGCCGAGCAGGGTGAGGGCCCGGTCGTCCTCCTGCTGCACGGCTTCCCTCAGTTCTGGTGGGCCTGGCGCCACCAGATGCAGGCGCTCGCGGACGCCGGCTACCGCGCGTGCGCGATGGACCTGCGCGGGTATGGCGCGTCGGACAAGCCCCCTCGCGGGTACGACACCCGGACCTCGGCCACCGACGTCGCCAGCGTGCTGCGCTCCCTGGGGGCGTCGCAGGCCGCGGTCGTCGGCCACGGCTGGGGCGGCTGGATCGCGTGGAGCATGCCGGTGCTCCAGCCGACGGTGACCCGCGCCATCGCCTCGCTGTCGATGCCGCACCCGCTCGTCTTCCGCAAGGCGTCGTTCAGCAGTCCCCGCCAGGCGAAGGCGAACGCCTACCTCGGCGGGCTGCAGCGGCCGTTCGTCCCCGAGCGCCAGATGACGGTGCACGGCGGCTACGTCCAACGGTTGCTGCGCGAGTGGGCCTCGCCCGAGGGCATCTGGCCGTCGCCGGAGGAGGCCACGGTCTACGCCGAGGCGATGGCCCTGCCGTTCGTGGCGCACTCCGCCGCCGAGTACTACCGCTGGCTCGTGCGCAGCCAGGCCCGCCCCGACGGGTGGCGCTTCGCCGCGACGATGAAGAAGCCGATCTCGGTGCCGGTGCTCCAGCTGCACGGCGAGCGGGACGGGGCCGTCCTGCCGTCGACGGCCGGTGGCTCCCGGGAGTACTGCACCGGGCCCTACGAGGGTTCGCTCGTGCCAGGGGTCGGGCACTTCCTGCCCGAGGAGGCCCCCGAGCTCGTCAACGAGCGGCTCGTGCGCTGGCTCGACGCGCTGGACGCCTGAGCCCCGTCCCGAGCGGGGCGCAGGAGGCGCGAGGGACGGACGGACGCGAGGGCTGCGGGCTGGCCTCAGCCGGCGACGCAAGCGCCGGTGTCGACCGGCGTGCTCGCGCTGGAGGCCGCGTCGAGGACGGGCTGGGCCTCGTCCATCGTCAGCGCGTAGCCGGTGCTGTCGTCGTCGAGGGACTTGGCGAAGATGACGCCGACGACACGGCCGTCGGTCGACAGCAGCGGTCCACCGGAGTTGCCGGGACGGACCTGCGCGTACAGCGAGTAGACCTCGCGGCTGGTGCCGGGGCGACCGTAGATGTCGGAACCGCGGGCGTTGACGACCTCGCGGACCCGGGCGGCGTCGAGCTGGTACGGACCGTCGAGGGGGAAACCGGCGACGACCCCGCTGTCACCACGGGTGAGGTCGGGACCCTGCGGGAGGGGGTCGGCGGGCAGGCCGGGGACGGCGAGGACGGCGAGGTCGCGCCGGGCGTCGAACACCACGACCTGGCCGGTGTACGACCGGCCGGTGCCGTGGATGCGCAGCGTGGCGCGCTCCATACCGGCCACGACGTGGGCGTTGGTGACGACGCGCTCACGGGCGACGACCCAGCCACTGCCCTCCTGGCCGCGGTTGCACGAGGTGGCCACCCCGGTGATCTTGATGATCGAGGACGCGGCCGCGCGGACGCCCCGGCTCTGGGCCACGGAGTCGTCAGGCGGGTCGACGGGCGCGATGCGCTCGGCCTCGAGGCCGTCGAACACCCGCGGGAAGCCTTCGCGGTCGAGCACCTCGCGGAAGCCGGCGAACAGCCGCGACGTCTCCGGGGGCACGACCGAGTCGATGGTCTGCAGGACCCGGGACCCACCGATGGCCTTCGCGATCGGGGCAGGGGCACCGCCGCGCAGGGCCCCGGCGATGAACCACACGAGCACCGACGCCGACACGACCACGGCGACCGCGCCGAGGGCGGAGTCGAAGCGCTGGGCCGGCTTGACCTTGAGCCTGGACCGCAGGCTGCCACCGAGGGTCACGGCGATCGCCTGACCCGCCGAGGCGAGGATGAACACGCCCGCGATGAGCACGACGGCTCGCAGCAGCGGTGAGCTCTGCAGGTCGTCCCACCCGCCGATCGCGATCGGCAGCAGCCACATGGCAAGGGCTCCGCCGGTGAGGAAGCCCGCGAGGGACAGCACGCTGACGACCAGGCCCTGGCGGTAGCCGGTGACGGCGTAGCTGAGCAGCAGGACGATGAGGAGCAGGTCCAGCACGGAGAATCCGAGGAACATCAGGCTCGGCCTTCCGTCGCGGTCTGGGTCAGGGCGTCGCGTCTCCCCCCTGGCTGGTAGCGGTCAGGGAGTGGACGCTCCACACTACGGTCCCACGGGACGGTCAAACCTCCGAAATCGAGCACGGCGGACAGCAGCCCCGCGGTGAAGCCCCAGACGAACAGACCGTCGAACTCGAAGCCCGGGCCGACGTACCCGCTGGGGTGGGTCACCGTGAACCGGGCCGCCGGGTCGAGCAGGTCGGCGAGCGGCGCCCGCACCGCCCGGTGGACCTCGGCGGGGTCGATGTCGTCGACGTGCCCCGGCTCGCGCCACCACGCCAGCACCGGGGTGACGACGAACCTGCGGGGGCTGAGGTAGATGTCGGGCAGCTCGGCGACCACCTCGATGGTGGCCGGGTCGATGCCGACCTCCTCCTGGGTCTCGCGCAGGGCCGCCGCCGCGTCGGAGGCGTCGTGCGGCTCGCGCTTGCCCCCGGGGAAGGAGATGTCACCGGGCTGGGTGCGCAGGGTGTGCGCCCGCTCGGTGAGCACGACGTCCTCGCCCCCGGCCTCGTTCGGGCCGAAGAGGATGAGCACGCTCGAGCGCCGGCCGCCGTCCGGCGGCGGGGCGAACCGGTCGAAGAACCCGCTGTCCGCGCTCGAGATGCGCTCGTGGGCGTGGTCGATCCACGCGGGCCGCGGACGGGCGAAGGCCTTCGCACCCGCGGCTGGAGAGCCCTCGCTCACGCCCGGCCGGCTTCCACCACGTCGGCGACCGGCGCGGCATACGGGTTGTCGGCACCGGGGGCCAGCTCGTACTTGAGCAGCTTCGCGGCCTTGACCGGGTCGGTCTCCCCGCTGCCGTAGGAGGGGCAGAGGCGGGCGATGGGGCAGGCACCGCAGGCGGGCTTCTTCGCGTGGCAGGTGCGTCGCCCGTGGAAGATCAGGACGTGGGACAGCATCGTCCACTCCTTGCGCGGGATGAGCGCGCCCACTGCCACCTCGACCTTGACCGGGTCCTCCTCGTCGGTCCAGCCGAACCGGCGCGACAGGCGTCCGAAGTGGGTGTCGACGGTGATGCCGGGGATGCCGAACGCGTTGCCGAGGACGACGTTGGCGGTCTTGCGGCCCACGCCGGGCAGGGTCACGAGGTCCTTCATGCGCGGCGGGACCTCGCCGTCGAAGCGCTCGACGAGCTCGGCACCGAGCTTCATCACCGAGTTGGTCTTGGCCCGGAAGAACCCGGTGGGCTTGAGCAGCGCCTCCATCTCCTCGCGGTCGGCACCGGCGAGCGCGGCGGCATCGGGGTACCGCGCGAACAGCTGCGGGGTGACCTTGTTGACCATGACGTCGGTGGTCTGCGCCGACAGGACGGTGGCGACGAGGAGCTGGAGCGGGTTCTCGAAGTCGAGCTCGCAGTGGGCGTACGGGTAGTGCTCGTGGAGCTCGCGGTACATCTTCCGAGCGCGCCGGGTCAGCGCGACCGGAGACTCCTCGCGGACAGGCTTGCGGTCGGTGTCGGACACCGGTTCAGCCTACGGGTCGGGGCTGACGGCGACGTGGCACACTGTCGCCCGTGGATCACGATGTGGTGAGAAGAGCCCCGCTGTTCGCAGCCCTCGACGAGGAGGCGTCCTCGACGCTGATGCAGTCGATGACGCAGACGCGCCTCGAGCGCGGCGACGTGCTCTTCTCCGAGGGCGACCAGGGCGACCGCCTCTACGTCATCCGCGAGGGCAAGGTGAAGCTCGGCCGCCGCAGCAGCGACGGGCGCGAGAACCTCGTCGCCATCCTCGGCCCGGGCGAGATGTTCGGTGAGCTGAGCCTGTTCGACCCCGGCCCCCGCACCATGACGGCCACCGCCGTCGCCGAGACGCAGCTGCTCGGCATCGGCAACGAGGACCTCAACGGCCTGCTCCACGGCCGTCCCGCCGTCGCCAAGGTCCTGCTCGCCGCCCTCGCCCAGCGCCTGCGCCGCACCAACGAGAACCTCGCCGACCTCGTCTTCACCGACGTCCCCGGCCGCGTGGCCAAGGCCTTGCTCGACCTGTCGGCCCGTTTCGGTCGCCCGGTCGAGGAAGGCATCCTCGTCGCCCACGACCTCACCCAGGAGGAGCTCGCCCAGCTCGTCGGCGCCTCCCGCGAGACGGTCAACAAGGCGCTCGCCGACTTCGCGACCCGCGGCTGGCTGCGGCTCGAGGCCCGCGCCGTGCTCATCCTGGACGTCGAACGCCTCAAGCGCCGCGCCCGCTAGGACCTCCGAGCGCGCAGGTACTCCACCTGGGCGGCCACGCTCTGTCGTGCCGCCGGCCAGACCTCGCGGGGCACGTCGGCATACACCGTCTCGACCACGGCCTGCACCGGGTCGGGGGCCTGCGCGGCCCCGTCGGCGAGCGCCTGCCGCACCTGTTCGAGGCGCTCGGCGCGGTGCCGCCGGTAGAACGCGACCATCGCCGAGGCGTCGGGCACGACCGGCCCGTGCCCGGGCAGGATCGAGGTCACCGTGCCGCCTCCCGTGAGTGCCGCGATCCGCTCCAACGACGCGAGGTATGCCGCCAGCTCACCGTCGGGATGCGCCACCACCGTGGTGCCGCGGCCGAGGACCGTGTCACCGGTGAGGAGCGCGTGGTCGGCGGGCAGGGCGAAGGACAGCGAGTCGGAGGTGTGGCCCGGGGTCGCCACCACCCGCAGCTCGAGGCCACCCACCGACACGACGTCACCGTCGCCGAGGTCGTCGTGGCCGCGGCCGACGGCACGGGTCGGGGCGCCGGTCAGCTCCGCGAACCGCGAGGCTCCCTCGGCGTGGTCGGCGTGGCCGTGGGTGAGGATCGTCTGGGCCACGCGGGCGCCGCGGTCGGTCACGGCGGCGACGACGGCCCGCAGGTGCGACTCGTGCAACGGGCCAGGGTCGATGACCACGGCCTCGGTGGAGCCGGGCTCCAGCAGCACCCAGGTGTTGGTGCCGTCGAGGGTCATCGGGCTGGGGTTGGGGCACAGCACGCACAGCGCGCGGTCGGTCACCTGCCCCCCGCGCCAGTCGCCGGGTGCCGCCGACGGCGTCGGGGCGACGGCCGGCACCGGGTCGCTCGCGGGCACCTGGTCGCTTGCGGGCACCTGGTCGCCGGAGGTGCTCATCGCGGGAGGTCGGCCCGCATGACCAGACCTGAGCCGGTGTCGACGAGCTCGGGCTGGACGGTCTCGATGACCGGCTGCTCGGCGATGAAGTCGGCTGCCGAGGACGCGGCTGCGACCTCCTCGACCGCCACGACGGTGGGGGGCAGCATCAGCGCCTCACCGCTCTCCCAGGCCCTCAGCAGCTCGGTCGGCCGCACCCAGGCGGCGAGGTCGGCCTCGGTGGTCTGGTCGTCGGCGCGGTGGCCGGCGGGCACGGCGGCGGTGAAGAACCGGGTGTCGTAGCGCCGTGACTCGAAGACCGGGGTGACCCAGTGCGCGCGGTAGCCGAGCAGGTCAGAGCGCAGCAGCAGCCCGTGCTCCTGGAGCACCTGCGACAGCGAGGCCTCACGGTCGAGCAGGCGTCGGCGCTGCTCGCGCCAGTGCTCGCTGGCGACGTCCTCGACGATGGTGTCGGACGACGGACCTGCGAGCAGGACGCCGCACTCCTCGAACACCTCGCGCACCGCCGCGGCCACGAGCTCGCGGGCGCGCGCCTCGTCGACGCGGAGCAGGGCCGCCCAGTCGGCGGGCGAGGGGCCGGCCCACGGCAGGGCCTCCTCGGCGTCACGGCTGTCGACGCCACCGCCGGGGAAGACCATCATCCGCGGGGCGAACGCCATCGTCGCGACCCGGCGGAGCATGAACACCTCGACCCCGGCAGCACCGTCGCGGACGAACATCACCGTCGCGGCGAGCTTCGGCTCCACCGGCCCGGCGGGGTCGGGCGACGCCAGCCAGGCGTCGGCCCGAGCCCGCAGCGACGGTGAGTCGGCGATCGGGAACTCGCGGATCACCACAGCTGACTCACTCCCCACGCTCGTTCGATGTGAACACGCCGGGGATCACCGGCGTGTTCACATCGAATCGGTGGAGGGAGAGGCCCACACCGGTCAGTCGTCCGCGAGGGCGACGACGATCTCAACCTCGACGGGGGCGTCGAGCGGCAGCACGGCGACGCCGACGGCGGACCGGGCGTGGATGCCCGCGTCGCCGAAGGCCTTGCCCATGAGCTCGCTGGCGCCGTTGATGACACCGGGCTGGCCGGTGAACGCCGGGTCGGACGCGACGAACCCGACGAGCTTGACCACCTGGGTGACCTTGTCGAGGTCGCCGACGAGGCCCTTGACGGCGGCGACGGCGTTGAGCGCGCAGATCTGCGCGAGCTCGGCGGCCCGCTCGGGGGACACCAGGCCCTCGCCCTCACCGACCTTGCCGGTCTCGGCGAGCGCACCGGACACCATGGGCAGCTGCCCGGAGGTGTAGATCCGGCGTCCGTCCTGGATCGCCGGGACGTAGGCGGCCACCGGCTTGGCGACCTCGGGCACGGTCAGGCCGAGCTCGGCCAGACGGTCTTCGACTGCACTCATGTCAGGCTTTCTCCCGCTTCAGGTAGGCGACCAGTCCGTTGCCGTCGGGGCCGGTGAGGACCTGGACGAGCTCCCAGCCGTCCTCACCCCACTGGTCGAGGATCTGCTTGGTCGCGTGCACGATCAGCGGCACGGTCGCGTACTCCCATTTCTGCATGGACCGCAGCCTAGCCACCGCTGGCAGGATGGGCGCATGGCCTCTTCCGGCGAGCGCGACCCCAGCCAGGTTCTCGACGAGCGGGCGGCTCCACCGACGCGCACGACCCCCTATGGCGACGACGACGCCCAGGTCTACGACGTGCGCCTCCCCGAGCGGGTCACCCGGTCCCTGACCGTCGTCGTCGTCCACGGCGGGTTCTGGCGCGCCGAGTACGACCGCGCCCACGCCGGCCGGCAGGCCCAGGCCTTCGCCGACGCCGGCTACCCCGTGGCCGTGGTCGAGTACCGCCGTCCCGGCATGCCCGGCGGCGGTTGGCCCGGCACCGCCCGCGATGTCGCCGCGGCGGTCGCCGCGATCCGCCGCGACCCCGACCTCGCGCACCCAGCCGTCCTCGTGGGCCACTCCGCCGGCGGCCAGCTCGTCGCCTGGGCAGCCGCCCAGCCCTGGGCCCACGGCCTGCGCGGCGCCGTGAGCCTCGCCGGCGTCGTCGACCTCGCCCACGGCGCGGCGACGCAGGTGGGCGGCGACGCCATACCGGCGCTGCTCGGTGGCTCCCCCGAGCAGGTGCCGGACGCGTATGCCGCCGCCGACCCCGCCGTGCTCCCCCCGTCCGTTCCGGTGGTGCTCGTGCATGCTCGTGACGACGACGTGGTGCCGTTCGAGCTGAGCGAGCGGTATGCCGCGGCCCACCGCGGTCCGTCGGTGCGCCTCACCCCGGTGCCCGGTGGCGGGCACTACGGGCTGATCGACCCGGAGCACCCGGCCTTCGCCGAGGTCGCCGCGGCGGTGGACCTGCTGGCCTCCTAGGCTGGCTGCATGCCAGCCCCCCAGCCGGACCCGCTGCCCGACCTGTCCAAGGTCCGCCTGCACGTGGTCACCGGCAAGGGCGGGACCGGCAAGACGACGGTCGCCGCGGCCCTCGCGCTGGGGCTGTCCCGGCAGGGCAAGCGGGTCCTGCTCGTCGAGGTCGAGGAGCGCCAGGGCATCTCGCAGACCTTCGACGTGCCGCCCATCGGGCACAGAGAGACCCGCATCGTCCACGACCGCAGCGGCGGCGAGATCTGGGCGATCTCCGTCGACGCGAAGCAGTCCCTGGGCGAATACCTCCAGAAGTTCTACAAGGTCGGCCGGGCCATGGGGCTGCTCGACAAGTTCGGTGCGGTCGACTTCGCGACGACGATCGCGCCGGGCCTGCGCGACGTCCTGCTCATCGGCAAGGTCTACGAGGCCGCCGGCCGCCGCGCCGGTCGCTCCGGGGCCCTGGCGTACGACGCGGTCGTCCTCGACGCCCCACCCACGGGCCGGGTGGTGCGGTTCCTCAACGTGAACGCCGAGGTGGCCGACGTCGCCAAGGTCGGGCCGATCCACAGCCAGGCCGACTCGATCACGCGGATGGTCCGCAGCCACACGACGGCCGTGCACGTCGTCACCCTCCTCGAGGAGATGCCGGTGCAGGAGACCGTCGACGCGCTGCGCGACCTGCGTGCCGCCGAGCTGCCCCTCGGCGCGATCGTCGTCAACCAGCTCCGCGACCCACTGCTCAGCGACAAGGCGCTCAGGTCGGTCCGCAGCGGTCGCACCGCCAAGCTCGCCGAAGGCGTCGCCGCGGACCTCGCGTCGGTCGGCGTCAAGGCCGGGCCCGGGATCGTCGCCGGGCTGCTCCTCGACGCAGGGCAGCACGCGGACCGGGTGGCGCTCGAGCGCGAGCAGGACGCGATCCTCGCCGAGCAGGGCCGCCTCACCGTCCGGCTGCCGCTGCTCCCCGAGGGCACCGAGGGCGGCGGGATCTCCGTGCTCGCCGATGCCGTCGCCGAGCAGGGGATGATCTGATGGCCGCCCGCAGCTCCTCCGCCTCTTCCTCCTCCGCCAAGGCCACGAGGCCCTCCCTCGACCTCGCGACGCTGCTCACCGACCCGGCCACCCGCATCGTGGTCTGCTGCGGCGCCGGCGGGGTCGGCAAGACGACCACCGCCGCCGCCATGGGCCTGTGGGCGGCCGAGCACGGCCGCAAGGTCGTCGTCCTCACCATCGACCCGGCCCGCCGCCTCGCCCAGTCCCTCGGCCTCACCGAGCTCGACAACACCCCTCGCCCCGTCGAGGGTGCCGGGGCCGACGGCGGGTCGCTCGACGCGATGATGCTCGACATGAAGCGCACCTTCGACGAGGTGGTCGAGCAGCACGCCACCCCCGAGAAGGCCGCCCAGATCCTGGCCAACCCCTTCTACCAGGCCGTCTCCAGCTCGTTCGCGGGCACGCAGGAGTACATGGCGATGGAGAAGCTCGGCCAGCTCCGCGCCGAGGCGGACCGCACCGGCCGCTGGGACCTCGTCGTCGTCGACACCCCGCCGTCGCGCTCGGCGCTGGACTTCCTCGACGCTCCCAAGCGGCTCGGGTCGTTCCTCGACGGCCGGTTCATCCGCCTGATGACCGCTCCCGCGAAGGCCGGCGGCCGGGCCGGGTTCAAGGTGTTCAGCGTCGGCGTGACGATGGTGACGAGCACGATGTCCAAGCTGCTCGGCGGTCAGCTGCTGCAGGACGTGCAGACGTTCGTCGCCGCGCTCGACACGATGTTCGGCGGGTTCCGCGAGCGCGCCGACCAGACGTACGCCCTGCTCAAGAACCCCGAGACGGCGTTCGTCGTCGTGGCGGCCCCCGAACGGGACGCGCTGCGGGAGGCGTCCTACTTCGCCGGTCGGCTCGACGAGGAGCAGATGCCGCTGGCCGGGCTCGTCGTCAACCGCATCCAGCGGGTGGCTGCCCCGTCGCTGCGCGCCTCACGGGCGCTGGCCGCCGCGGACCAGCTCGCCGACACCGACGGCGCTGACGGCGCTGACGGCGTCGATCGGAGCCCGACCAGTGCCGAGACCGAGGGGCTGCTGCGCCTGCACGCCGCCCTGGCCGAGACGGCCGAACGGCAGGAGCGACAGGTGAGCCGGTTCACCGCCGGGCACCCCGGCATACCCCTCGTGGAGGTGCCGGCCGCGGCCCAGGACATCCACGACCTCACGGGGCTGCGGGCCGTCGCGGCGTCCCTCACCGGCGCCTGAACCGCCCCGAAACACCGACGAGCCGGCGCCCTCGTGATGAGGTGCCGGCTCGGTCTGGCTCGTGCTGTGCAGCTGCAGAGGCGCTGAGGTCAGGCGCTGACCTCGTCGCGGGACTGCCCGCGGGCGGCGGCGAAGAGGTTGGCCCAGGAGGTGATGTTGGGGCGGCGCTTGAGCAGGGCCCGGCGCTCGCGCTCGGTCATCCCACCCCAGACACCGAACTCGGTGCGGTTGTCGAGGGCGTCGGCGAGGCACTCGGCGATGACCGGGCACCGCTGGCAGACGACCTTGGCGGTCTGCTGGGCGGCACCCTGGACGAAGAGGGCGTCGGGGTCGGCGGTGGAGCAGGATCCGAGGGGAGCCCAGTCCTCGACCCATCCAGTACCCGGCGCACCCGAACGGGTGGGTCGCGCTGGTGCGATCGTCATCTCAGTGCCTCCAGATGGTGCTGTACACGGCGACTGCGGTGCCGCCATATGAGCGTTCCAATGTTTGAGAAACGATAGGTAGGTGGGAACTGCAACGACATGGCCCATTCGTGTAGTTCTCTGACGGCCAAAGGGACTAGTCATTCCGAACCATCCCGTAGCGGTGGTCACGGGGTGGTCATTCTGGAGGGCTCGAGGGGGTCACCGACAGGCCCTGGGATCGCGTGTTCACGCAGGTTTGCGAAGTCCGTCGTCTCGCCACACGGGCCCATCCAGACGAGGCAGTTACCCTGTGGCCATGCATGGTCGCGCCACCAACCTCGGTAATGTCGTCAGTTTGCTCGGAGCCTTCGTCGCCACGGCGATGGTGATGGGACTGCTGGCGGCGGGTCTGCTGATCCCCGCAGTGGGCGCCACGGGCAGTGCGGCGACGGCCAGCGTCACGGCGTTCGACGACCTGCCGGGCGAGTTCACCGCCTCGGCGCTGTCGCAGCAGTCGCAGATCCTCGACTCCCAGGGCAAGGTCCTCGCGACCCCCCAGGAGGAGAACCGCATCATCGTCAACCTCAAGAACGTCGCGCCGATCATGCAGAAGGCGCAGATCGCGATCGAGGACAGCCGGTTCTACGAGCACGGTGGCGTCGACCCCCGCGGCATCGCCCGCGCGGCCGTCTCCAACGCGCAGGGTGGCGACACCCAGGGCGCGTCGACGCTGACGCAGCAGTACGTCAAGCTGACGTTGCAGGAGAACGCGTTGCGCAACAACGACGAGGAGGCCGCCAAGGCCGCCGTCCGCGTCAGCGCCGCCCGCAAGGTCCAGGAGATCAAGTACGCGGTCACCCTCGAGAAGGAGATGACCAAGGACCAGATCCTCCAGGGCTACCTGAACCTCGCCTACTACGGCGACCTGGCCTACGGCGTCGAGGCCGCGTCGCAGCACTACTTCAGCATCTCCGCCAAGCAGCTCAACCTGCCCCAGGCAGCACTGCTGGCCGGGCTCGTCCAGAACCCCAGCCGCACCGACCCGGTGAACAACCCCGAGCGCGCCCAGGCGCGGCGCGACGTCGTGCTGGACCGCATGCACGACCTGGGCATCATCAACGACAAGGACTGGAAGAGCGCCAAGGCGATCCCGGTCAAGAAGATGCTCAAGGTGAAGAACCCCCTGAGCAACTGCGCCGCCTCGCGTGAGCCCTACTTCTGCAACTACGTCATGGCCTACCTCAAGACCATGCCGGAGCTCGGCAAGACCGTCCCGGAGCGCATCAAGAACATCACCCAAGGCGGCCTGACCATCCAGACCACGCTCAACCCGACGACGCAGGAGATGGCCCGCAAGCAGCTCACCAAGCGCGTCCCCGTCGGCAACGACGAGGGCATCGGTGCTGCGGCCGCGATCGTCCAGCCGGGCACCGGCAAGGTCGTCGCGATGGTCCAGAACACCACCTACACGACGGGCAAGGGCAGCCAGACCAAGGGCCTGACCGGCCTCAACTGGAACGTCGACCGTGAGTACGGCGGGGAGAACGGCTTCCAGTTCGGCTCCACCGCGAAGATGTACGCGATCGTCGAGGCGCTCAAGCGCGGCCAGGCCGTCAACGGCACCATCCCGTCGAAGTTCGCGACGACGAAGCAGCCGGCGCTCTACTCGCCGCAGGAGCAGGGTCGCTGCGGGTCCCAGCAGGCGTGGCCGGTGCGGAACGACGAGACCATCGGTGGTCGCCCGATCCCGCTGAAGACCGCCACCGCGAAGTCGGTCAACACCGCGTTCGCGTCCCTCGTGCTCAAGCTCGGCACCCAGAACGTCCGCAACATGATGACGACGATGGGCCTGCACAACGGCTACGGCGACCCGGTCGAGTGCACGCCGGCCGCAGTCACCCTGGGCGCCGGCACGGCCACGCCGCTCACCCTCGCCTCGTCCTACGCGACGCTCGCGGCCAACGGCAAGTACTGCAAGCCCAACCCGATCCTGTCGATCACGACCAACGACAAGAAGGCCCTGAAGATCAAGGGCAGCGACTGCAAGCAGGTCATCGACCCGGACGTCGCCAAGGGCACCACCGAGCTGCTCACCGGCGTCATCGAGAACGGCACGGGCCGCGGCGCCAGCCTCGGCTCCCGTCCGGCGGCCGGCAAGACCGGCACCACCGACGAGCACAAGCAGTCGTGGTTCGTCGGCTACACCCCGCAGCTGTCGACCGCCGTCTGGGTCGGCACCCCCTACACGCAGTTCCGCATGAAGAACGTCAGCCTGGCCGGCGTCTACTACGGCGAGGTCTTCGGCGGCACCATCTCCGCGCCGACGTGGCAGGCGATCATGGAGGGCGCGTCGAAGGGCATGCCCATCCGTGACTTCGACGAGCCCAGCGACAAGATCCAGAACGGTGACAAGGTCGCCGTGCCCTTCGTCGGTGGGCTCACCATCGACGAGGCGACGGCCCGCCTCAAGGACGCAGGCTTCAAGGTCCAGGTCGCCGGCAACGCCAACAGCGGCTACGGCCGCGGCCGGGTGGTCTACACCTCTCCCAACGGCACCGCGCTGCGCGGCGACACGATCGGCCTCTACCTGTCGACCGGGTACGTCCCGCAGGCACCGCGCCCCCGGGTGGACAACACGCCGAAGCCGAGCTCGAGCTCGTCGAGCAAGCCCGCGCCGAAGCCCAGCTCGACGCCCAAGCCCAAGAAGACGAACCCGCCGAAGCCCAACGGCTGACCTCGGTCATGACGAAGGCCCCTCACCGGACGGTGGGGGGCCTTCGTCGTCAGATGCCTTGCCCCGTATGGCGACTGCTCACCACCGCAGGGCATGCGCGGGTCAGCGGGCGGCGAGGGACGCCTTCACCACGGCGGCCACGCGACCGCCGTCGGCACGACCAGCGACCACACCGTTGGCGGCCTTCATGACCTGACCCATCTGCTGCATACCGGTCGCACCAGTGCTCTCGATCGCGGCAGCGACGATCGTCGCGAGCTCGTCGTCGGAGAGCTGGGCGGGCAGGTAGGCCTCGAGGATCGCGAGCTCGGCGTCCTCCTTGGCGGCGAGCTCGGGCCGACCGGCGTCGGTGTAGGCGGCCGAGGCCTCCTTGCGCTTCTTGGCCTCCTTGGCCAGCACCCTGAGCACCTCGTCGTCGGACAGCTCGCGGGCCTCGGTGCCGGAGACCTCCTCGTTGGTCATGGCGGTGAGGGCCATGCGCAGCGTGCCGGAGCGCACCTGGTCCCGCGCGCGCATGGCGGAGGTGAGGTCGCTCTGGACGGTGGCCTTGAGGCTCGAGACGGTCATGGGGCCAGTGTCGCAGGCGGCGGGTGCGGTCCCCAACCGTGTTGTTTGCGAGGATGGGCGTGATGAAGACTCTCGTGCGGACCCTCGGCGGCGCAGCGGCACTCGGGGTGGCCGGCCTCGGCTGGGCCAGCCTCGTCGAACGCAACTGGTTCGCCCTGCGGCGGTTCACCGTGCCGGTGCTCGCCCCCGGGTCGCGGCCCCTGCGGGTCCTGCAGATCTCTGACCTGCACCTCGTGCCCCGCCAGCAGCACAAGGTCGAGTGGGTGCGCAGCCTCGCCGCCCTCGAGCCGG
This sequence comes from Pedococcus aerophilus, assembly GCF_039532215.1. Taxonomy (NCBI): domain Bacteria; kingdom Bacillati; phylum Actinomycetota; class Actinomycetes; order Micrococcales; family Intrasporangiaceae; genus Pedococcus; species Pedococcus aerophilus. Next base: position 1,870,498 of record NZ_BAAARN010000001.1, read on the forward strand.
ACCTCGTCGTCAACACCGGCGACAACCTCGCGGCGCTCGACGCCGTTCCCGAGGCGCTGCGCGCGATGGAGCCGTTGTTCGCGTTCCCCGGGGCGTTCGTGCTGGGGTCGAACGACTACTACGCGCCGGTTCCCAAGAACCCCGCCCGCTACCTCACCAAGCGCCATGCGCAGGCGCCTCCCGGCCGCATCCTGCTGCCGGTCGAGGACCTGCGTTCGGGGATGGAGGCCGGCGGGTGGGCCGACCTCGACAACGCCCGGACATCCCTGTCCGTGGCAGGCTCGACCATCGAGCTCGTCGGCACCGACGACGCCCACATCCGCCACGACCGGTATGCCGACGTCGCCGGCCCTGCTTCCCCCACCGCTGCGCTGACCGTGGGAGTCACGCACGCGCCGTACCAACGGGTCCTCGACCCGATGACCGACGACGGGGCGCGGTTGCTCCTCGCGGGCCACACCCACGGCGGGCAGCTCGCGGTGCCGTTCCACGGCGCCCTCGTCACCAACTGCGACCTGCCGACCGACCGGGCCAAGGGGCTGTCGCGGTGGTGGCCCGGCGCAGGCTCGGCACCCTCGTCCCTGGCACCGGCCGACGCCGCCTGGCTGCACGTCTCCGCCGGCCTGGGGACGTCGCCCTACGCGCCGGTGCGGTTCGCCTGCCGCCCCGAGGCGACCCTGCTGACCCTCGTCCCGCGCTAGGCGCCGGGCCCGATTGGGAGGCGCGGCAGGCCGTGGGCTATCCTTCCTTGTCGCTGCCGAATTCAGTGTCTGACCACGTCAGATCTGCTCGGAAGTGACTGCCACGGGGTGTGGCGCAGCTTGGTAGCGCGCTTCGTTCGGGACGAAGAGGCCGCAGGTTCAAATCCTGTCACCCCGACCAGCAGGACAGCAGTGTCGAGGCCACCAACCACCCGGTTGGTGGCCTCTTCGTTGTTCCGGCTGCGCCGGCAGTCAGAAGTCCTGCGGCTGCACCGGCGCTCCGGAGCCGTCGAACAGCGACACGGACTCGATGACGACGTCCTTGCCCAGGCCGGCGTAGAAGAAGCGCCCCCGGGCGACCGAGGCGGGCAGGTCGCCGGTGGCGGACTCGATGGACGCACCGTTGTCGAGGGTGATCCTGACTGTGCGCGTGCTCAAGGGGACCGGACCGTAGGCGTAGAGGAAACCGTCGTCCATCCCACCCGTGGCATAGCGGCCGCCGGACGGACGGTCACTGAAACCGCAGGCGCCGCTCCCCGAGGCTTCGGGGGCTGTGGTGGCCTCGAGGCACAGGCCCTCGCTGGAGCGGTGCGCCACGAGCTCCACGCCTTCAGGGATGAAGTCGGCCTCGAGCACGTACCGCGACGCCTCGGGCGTGAGACGATCCGGTGGGCCGGTGTCCGCGTCGCAGGCCGCCAGCAGTCCCGCCCCGGTGACGACGAGCGCACCGGCCAATGGCCGCGAGACGCGCGGTCGGACATTGGCCCACGGCCCCTGGCGGTCCAGAAGGAACCACCAGGCCGGTGGTCCCGACTTCCTCATTCTCGCCATGGCCAGATGATGCCGGACGACCGGGGCCTCTGAAGGCACAACGACACGCATCGGGTGGCCGGCAGACGGGCCGAACCGTCGGGGTGGGCTGGAGCCCGACACCCGTGGCCCAGAGCCCCCGAAATCCCCTACTCGCTCTTGTTCGACCCAGCGCGACCACTGCGACGGCGTAGCGCCAGCACCGCTGTCCGGAGCAGGACCAGCCGCCACGCGACGAGGACGGCACCCAGAGCTGCCAGCCCGATCCGCGCCAGGACACCGTCGTTGTTCTGCACGAACCCCGCAGTCAGCGCGCCGGCGACGACGAGCAGCACGACGACGTGGATGACCACGGCCCAGCGCAGCGTCCCGATCCGCGGTGGCGGCGTGTGGAACGGCGACTCCGGCCCGGGTGCCTCGGCGAACCTCGACTCCCACGACTCGCGGGCTAGCTCCCCCTGCGCCGCAACCAGGTTCTTCGCCGGTCGCTGCTCGCCACCGTCATTGCTGCGCGGCTCCCCAAGGCCCATTGTTCGCACACGCGGGCGCGCGCCACCAGACGCCCCACGGCCGTCGCGTGCGGGGCGGCCTACCCTCGCGCGACGTCGTACCTCGCCCACGTGCTGCCGTGGTCACCCCGGACCAACCCTCGCGGTAGCAGCCGCACGGGCGACCCGCCGGGGTCGAGGCCCGCACCGTCGTTGAACGTCGGCGTCGTCAGTCCTCCGATGAGGACGGGGAACGTGATGACGTGCACCTCGTCGACCAGACCGTCCCCGATCAGCGCACCGTTGACCCCACCCCCGCCATCGGCAACCACCGCGCGAACTCCGAGCACGGCATACAAGCGCTCCAGCGCGAGCCTGAGGTCCACCCGCTCGACTCCCGCGACGAGGTGACCGACGCCGAGGTCGCGCAGGCGGCGCAGGTATCCCGCGGGGGTGGCCTCGCACACCAGGACGAGCAGGGCGGTCTCGTCGTCGCCGGTGTAGGTCCAGTCGACCCTTCCGCGCCCGTCCACGACGACGAACCAGCGAGGCGCCCGTCGCGGCAGGTGGTCGCGGTGGAGCGAGCCACCATGTGCCGAATCGTCTTGCGACCATGGCGATTCCGCTTCTGTGGCCACGAAGGTGCCACTGCCCTCGAGGACCACAGTCGGGGCGTGGCGGTCCTCGATCCACGTGCGCCGCTGGTCGACCAGATCCTGCACGTCCGCCGGCCAGGCTGCGCCCCACCGTGCGCCGACGTCGGGCTCCAGCAGGCGCTCGCCTGCCGAGAGCGTGATCCGCCCGTCCACGCTGGCCGTGGTCGTGAGGATCACGCGCGGACGAACCGCTGGCGTCGCATCGGCATCCGGCATGGGTCGGCATGGTGTCAGCACCCACCGACAGCGCCCCTCGTGCCATCATGCGGCGTGCCCGAGACCACCCCGGACCTGTTCGCACCCGAGCGCATCCGGGCCGCCTACGACGTGGTCGCCGACTCGTACGCCGCCATGCTCCCCGACACCCGGGCCGAGGCGCCGCTCGACCTCGCCATGGTCGATGCGTTCGTCGCCGCGGTGACCCACGGTGGCGACGCGAGCGTCCTCGACGCGGGGTGCGGCACCGGCCGGATGAGCCGCTACCTCGCCGACCGGGGCTGCACCGTCCGTGGCGTCGACCTGTCTCCCGGCATGGTCGCCGCGGCCCGACGGTCCCAGCCCGACCTCGGGTTCGCGGTCGCCTCGCTGAACGCCCTGCCGTTCGCCGACGCCGAGTTCGCGGGGGTGCTGCTGTGGTACTCGACGATTCACATCCCTCCCGCCGGCCAGCCCACGATCTTCGCCGAGGCCGCGCGCGTCCTGCGGCCGGGCGGCCACGTGCTCGTCGCCTTCCAGCGTGGCGAGGGGGTGCGCGAGGTCGTCGGCTACCGGCGCCACGGCCACGACGTCACCCTCCACCGACACCTCTTCACCGCCGACGAGGTCGCGAACCACCTCGCGAGCGCGGGGCTCACCGAGGTGGCGCGTATGGAGCGCGCAGCCGTGGGCCCCGAGCGCGAGGGTCAGTTAGTGGTCCTGGCCCGAGTCGACTGACCCCACCAAGCCGGCTGACCCAGCACAGGTTGCTGCCCGGACCACAGGGTGCAACCTGCCCCTCCGGCAGCACCTTCTGCTAGCAGGGGTTGCTGCACGAGACGTCGAGCGGGCTGTTCAGAGAGGCGGCGCCAGCTCCATGGCCATGCAGACGCCGTCCGTCGCGCCCCCACGACCCCAGAAGGGGGCGCCGCCGCAGGCGAGCGGTGGAAGGGAGCTGGACGGCGGTCCGGGACATGGGACGACCCTAGGACGGATTCGCTCCGAGCCGCCCTGGCCGGGTACCGTGAGGGCTCGAAAGGGAGTAGTCCCCAATCGCCGCGTCGACACACTGACCCCCGGGTCCGGTGCGGTGGGCCACCAGATCTGATCGGTGGCGGACGAGACTTTCGACCAGTACACGAACCCATTTTTCGGACGTGCCTGGTCGAAGGGACGTCCCAGACACGCTCTCCTCGGCCTGGCGGCTAGGAGACGCATCACCCATGGACGCCTTCCTCTTGAGCACTGCGGTCATCTTCGTGGCCGAGCTCGGCGACAAGAGCCAGCTCATGGCCATGACCTTCGCGACGCGCTATCGCGTGCGCCAGGTCCTCATCGGCATCACCATCGCCACGGCGATCGTCCACCTCGCCTCGGTGGGCATCGGGGCGTGGGTCGGCAACTCGTTCGCGGACAAGCAGTGGATCATCTCCATCGTCGCGGGGGTGGCCTTCCTCGTCTTCGCGGCCTGGACCCTGCGCGGCGACGAGCTGACCGAGGACGAGGCCGACAAGGCCCGACGCAGCACCGGCAAGGCGATCATCGCGGTCGGCATCGCCTTCTTCCTCGCCGAGCTCGGTGACAAGACCATGCTCGCCACCATCACCCTTGCCACCCAGGAGGGTTGGCTCGGCACCTGGATCGGCAGCACCGTCGGCATGGTCGCGGCCGACGCCCTGGCGATCGGTGTCGGCGCGGTCCTCGGCAAGAAGCTCCCCGAGCGCGTCATCAAGATCGGCGCGGCGGTGGCGTTCCTCGTGTTCGGCCTGATCCTGATCGCCGAGGGCCTCGGCTGGTTCTGAGCCCGCCGTCAGGCGGCTGCGACCTCGACACCCTCGGGCACGACGAACCCTTCGGCCCCCAGGAGCTCCAGGAACTCCTCCGCGGGGATCGGGTGCCCGAGGTGGTGGCCCTGCGCCAGGTCGACGCCTTCGAGGGCCAGCACATCGAGGACGGCCGGGCTGCTCACGTACTCCGCGACGGTCCGCTTGCCGAGCTCGTGGGCGACCCGGACGACGGACGCCACGATGGCGCGGTCGGTGGGGTCGACGTCGCACCGGGCGACGAACTCGCCGTCGATCTTCACGTAGTCGAAGGGCAGGTGCTTGAGGTAGGAGAACGAGCCGAACCCGGCGCCGAAGTCGTCCAGCGCGAACCGGCATCCCTCCTCAGCGAGCCGCTCGGCGAAGACGCGGGCAGCCACGAGGTCGGGCACGATCGCCGTCTCGGTGATCTCCAGGACCAGCCCGCGCCCGTCGGCGCCGGACCTCAGGAGGGCGGCCTGCACGACCTCCTCGATCTGGGGGTCGCCGACCGACCGGCCGGAGAGGTTCACCGAGAGCTCGAAGTCCGGGTGCACCGCCTGGAACCGCTGGAGCAGCGGGATCGACCGCTCGAGGACCCACCGGTCGATGGCCAGCACGAGGCCGGACTTCTCGGCCTGCTGGAGGTACTCACCCGGGGGCAGCGCGTCCCGGCCCTGGCCGAGGCGCAGCAGCACCTCACCACCGGTGACGCATCCGCGGGCGATGTCCCAGATCGGCTGCAGGTGCAGGCTGAACTCGTCGTTGGCGATGGCGGTCTCGATGCGCTGGCTCCAGCCCAGCGTCGAGGAGGTGGGTGCTTCCGCGGACTCGCCGGACGTCAGCACGGCCCAGCCGTCGCGGCCGCCCTGCTTCGCCTGGTACATCAGCGCGTCGGCGCTGGTGAGCAGCTCCTCGGCGCTCTCGAGCCCGGCTTCCTCCCCGCCGATGACGACGGCACCCACGCTCGCGGTCACGGCATCTGCTGCCGCCCCGAGGGCGGTGCTGTGCGCGCGGACCGCGGTGACGAGGTGCTCCGCGACGAGCTCGGTGCCGGCGCGGTCGGTCTCCAGCAGCAGGACCGCGAACTCGTCGCCACCCAGTCGCGCCACGACGTCGGTGCTCCGCACGCTCTGGCGCAGGACCTCGGCCAACGACGCGAGGAGGACGTCACCGGCGGCGTGGCCGAGGGTGTCGTTGACCTCCTTGAAGTGGTCCAGGTCGATGAGGAGCAGGGCCCCGCGGGCTCCATACCGGCGGCAGAAGTCGAGGTGGCGGTCGAGCTCGACCGAGAAGCGGCGGCGGTTGGCCAGCCCCGTCAACGGGTCGTGGTCGGCGAGGTGGGCGAGCTGCTGCTCGTAGGTGTGCCGCTCCGAGACGTCGGCGACGTTGACGAGGAGCTCGTCCTCCTCGGGCGAGCCGCCACCGGCGAGGACCGTGCTCGAGAGGTTGAGGTGGACCTCGACGTCCAGCGGCGTGGTCACGGTCCAGTCGGTGCGAGCGCCCGCCTCGCGCGTCGTGCACGCGAGCAGGGTCGGTATGCGGTCGTCGTCGACCGCGCCGAGGGTCGCCAACGGGGCCCCCACGAGCTGGGTCTCCGTGCGACCGAGGAGCAGGCACAGTGAGGGGTTGACCTGGCGGACGATGCCGTCGCGGCCGAGGACGGCGATGCCGTGCGGTGCGTCGACGAACAGCCGCTGGATGCGGTCGTGGCTGGCGCGGAGCAGGCGCTCGCGCTCGCGGTCCCGGCTGACGTCGCGCGCCATGATCAGGGCGGCGCCCGAGGTGGTCGTGGTGCCCGGAAGGGGGCTGACCCAGACCTCGTGCTCGGCCCCGGACTGCGGTGCGATCAGCTCGACGACGCCGTCGCGGCCCTCGAGGGCACCGTCGATGAGCGGCTTGAGCAGGGCGAAGCTCCTCGGGGTGAATGCCTCGGAGACGTCCCGGCCGGCTGCCGTGGCCAGACCCTGCCTACGGGCACCGCCGCCGGTGGAAAGCGACACCTCGAGGGTGCGGTCGAGGACGAGGACAGCGGTGTCGGGGAGGTGGTCCATCGACAGGCGCCAGAGGGCCTGCGCCTCCTTGAGCTCGCGGCGCATCTCGACGGCGGCGGTCGTGTCGACGGCGACCCCGAGGTACCCGGTCACCTCGCCGGCCTCCGAACGCAGCTCGGTCACGGCCAGGCGGACGGTGATGCGCCGACCGTCCTTGCGGACGTAGGTCCACTCGCGGCTGGGCATGTGGTTCTCGGCGAGGGTGGCGAACACGGCGATGCCGGGCTCGACGCCGAGCTGGGAGGCGGCCAGCGCCACCTCGCCCTCGTCGTGGATCAGCTCGTGCGCCTTGCGGCCCACGGCGTCGGCAGCGTCGTACTTGAGCATGTCCTCGGCGCCGACGTTGAAGTTGGTGATGACGCCGTCGGCATCGGTGCTGATGATGCTCGTCAGGCTGGCGCCACCCATGATGGCGCGCAGCTGGGCGGCGGCCTCGCGCTCGGCGCGGTTCTGCGCCGTGAGGCCGCGCACCACGCCCTGGATGACGGGGGCGGCGAGCAGGGCCACGGCGGCCCAGAGGACAGCGGGGCGCCACTCCACGGGGACGTCCTGCCCGGGCCCGGCCACGAGGTTGGTCGCCAGGGACGGTCCGACGAACGCGAGCACGGAGAGCGCGGCGGCGATCGCGAGGTCACCGAGCGTGCCGAAGAGCGCGAGCCAGACGATCGGGACGGCGATCAACGGCCCGACGCCGGAGATGGCCCCACCGAGGGCGTCGCGCAGGAAGATGACGGACACCATGACGAGCAGCGGTGCGGTGGGGTCGACCCAGGACCGCCGGCGACGCCGCACGGTCAGCCAGCCCAGGCCGAGCCCGCCCGCGAGCAGCGCCAGGGAGAAGATTGCCCCCGTGTTCAGCTGCGCGGACGGCAGCAGCGTGGCTGCCAACGCGCCGACCACGAGGATGCCGAAGGCCAGCCCCTCGTTCCTGCGCGGCCGGGCCCCGGTGGCGGACCTCGCCAGGTGGCGCCCGTTCTGCTGAAGCTCGAGCACGCTCATGGTGCCTGCGTCCCCACCGGGATCTGGATGAGGGCGTGGATGTCGGCGGCGGAGTCGGCTCCCGAGTGGGCCCAGCTCGGCTTCAGCAGGACGAGGTCGGGCATGACCCAGCGCGGTCCGGTGTAGCCCTCGAGGGCGGCGACGAGGCGTTCGAGGTACGGCAGCGAGGTTTCCGGGGTCACCGTGCCGACGGGCACCTGCGCCTTGAACCGTCGCCGGTCGACGTGCAGACCGAGGGCCTGGACGATCTCCGGGATGGACCGGGCGATGGACACGAGCCGGTCCACGTCACCGGCGAGCGGCGTCGAGACGGACAGGTCGCCGGGCGCGACGAGCGCGAGGCAGCCGGCCATCTGCAGGCGCGGCGGGGGCGACCATCCCTTCGCTGCCTCGTTGAGGTGCTCGACGAGGCGCGCCGCGTCGGCGCGGGCGAGGTTGCCGAAGCTCGTGACGTGCACGTGCATGTCGTCGACGGAGACCGGCGAGAACTCCTCGGGCCGCCCCGGCACGGAGCGGACGAGGTCGACGAGCTCCTCGACCGCCTCGCGAGGCGGGAAGAACGCCGCGTGCAGCAGCACGGGACCACTCTCCTTCCATCTCTGCGGGACCCGGGGACTCGGTTGCCGATGATAGGCACGCGGTGCGGTGGTCCAGGGCCGTTTGGCTGCTCGGCGGCGCAGACCCGGCCGATCGGATGAGGCGTATGGAGCGCGGGTTGCCGTGCCGACCCGTCTGTGGCAGCCGCCTGTCACCGCGCATAGGGTCGGTGCATGCCACAGACCGTCAAGGGCGTCATCGCCCGCAGCAAGGGTGCCGACGTCGAGCTCGTCGACATCATCGTGCCCGACCCGGGCCCCGGTGAGGCCGTCGTCCAGATTCAGTCGTGCGGGGTGTGCCACACCGACCTGCACTACCGCGAGGGCGGGATCAACGACGAGTTCCCGTTCCTGCTCGGCCACGAGGCCGCGGGTGTCGTCGAGGCCGTCGGCGAGGGCGTCACGGACGTCGCCCCCGGCGACTTCGTGATCCTCAACTGGCGCGCCGTCTGCGGCCAGTGCCGCGCGTGCGCCAAGGGCAAGCCCTGGTACTGCTTCAACACCCACAACGCGAAGCAGAAGATGACGCTCGAGGACGGCACCGAGCTGTCCCCGGCGCTCGGCATCGGTGCCTTCATCGAGAAGACCCTCGTGGCCGCCGGCCAGTGCACCAAGGTCGACGCCGAGGCGGACGCCGCCGCGGTGGGCCTCCTGGGCTGCGGCGTGATGGCCGGCTTCGGTGCCGCCGTCAACACCGGCGGCGTGGGCCGGGGCGACTCCATCGCCGTCATCGGCTGCGGCGGGGTCGGCAACGCCGCCATCGCCGGCGCCGCGGTGGCCGGTGCGACGACGATCATCGCCGTCGACGTCGACGACCGGAAGCTCGAGGGCGCTCGCGCCTTCGGTGCCACCCACACCGTGAACGGCAAGGACGAGGACGTCGTCCAGCGCATCCGCGAGCTCACCGGTGGCTTCGGTGCCGACGTGGTCGTCGAGGCGGTCGGTCGTCCCGAGACCTACGAGCAGGCCTTCTACGCCCGTGACCTCGCCGGCACCGTCGTCCTCGTGGGGGTGCCCACCCCCGACAAGCAGGTCACCCTGCCCATGATCGAGATCTTCGGTCGCGGCGGTGCCCTCAAGTCGAGCTGGTACGGCGACTGCCTCCCGTCGCGCGACTTCCCGATGCTCGTCGACCTCTACCGCCAGGGTCGCTTCGACCTCGACGCCTTCGTGTCCGAACGCATCGGCCTGGGCGACATCGAGGGAGCGTTCCACAAGATGGAGCGCGGCGAGGTCCTCCGCTCGGTCGTGGTCCTGTGAGCGGGTCGAGCGACTCGGGTATGCCGTCGATCGCCCCGTCTGCGGGGGGCGTACGGGTCGAGCGGCTGGTGACGTCGGGGCAGTTCGAGCTCGACGGCGGCAGCTGGGACGTCGACAACAACGTCTGGGTCGTCGGCGACGACAAGGAGTGCGTCGTCATCGACGCCGCCCACGACGGCCGCGCGATCGTGAAGTCGATCGACCGTGAGCGCAAGGTCGTCGGCGTCATCTCCACGCACGCCCACAACGACCACATCAACGCGGTCGGTGAGGTCTGCGACGGCACGCGCGCGCCGGCATACCTCCACCCGGCGGACCGGATGCTCTGGGACGAGCTCTACCCCGTCACCCCGGACCATGAGCTGGCCGACGGCCAGGTCATCTCCGTCGGTGACGTCGAGCTCCACGTCATCCACACGCCCGGGCACACCCCGGGCTCGTGCTGCCTCTACGCCCCGGCCCTCGGCGTCCTCTTCACCGGCGACACGTTGTTCAAGGGTGGACCGGGCGCGACCGGCCGTTCCTACAGCGACTTCGGCACGATCATCGAGTCGATCCGCGACAAGGTCCTGACGCTGCCCGACGAGACCGTCGTGCTCACCGGTCACGGTGACTCGACCGTCATCGGTGCCGAGGCGCCGCACCTGCAGGAGTGGGTCGACCGCGGCCACTGAGCCGCGTCAACCGAGCCATCGGATCCCGGCGGGTCGCTTCGGCGGCCCGTCGGGATCGTCGTTCTACAGGACGTACAGCCCGGCCATGACGAGCAGCACTGCGGCGACGTAGAGGACGACCATGGCAGCGGCGACGGCGCTGGCCGTGTGGGTCACCCACCACCGCGAGTTGTGGTGGGGCAGGTGGAGCTGCTGGTGTGTCGTGCGCATCGGCGCACCCCCTCTGCTCGGTTCGTGCCTGTTCTCCGAGGCTACGCCCGGTCCCGCCGTGGCCTCCGACCGCCACGCCGCGCACGCTGGTCGGCGCGGACGGGGCGGACGGGGCGGGAGTGCAGCGTCCTCCAGCGGTGTCGACCAGCCGTCAGCCGCGGTAGCCCTCCACGACCTTGGCGTCGCGGACCTCGGCAGCGGCGGGGTCCTCGCCGAACTCCCGCTTCGCCCGCCGCTGGCGCAACAGGTCCCAGCACTGGTCGAGCTCGACCTCGATGGCCTTGAGGCGGTGGTTCTCGTCCTCGACGCTGATCTCGCCGGTCCCGAGCCGCGCCCGGAGTCCGTGTTCCTCATCGATGAGGCCCTTGATGTGCTTCTGGATGTCGATGTCGTCGGTCATGACGTGCCACCTTTCAGGTCGGGGAACTGGTCGTCGCGGAACTCTTCGGACAGGGACTGTCCACCGTCGAAGGCGTGCTGCTCCCGGTCGCGCAGCTCGACCCGGCGGATCTTGCCCGAGATCGTCTTGGGCAGCTCGAAGAACTCCACCCGCCGCACCCGCAGGTACGGCGCGAGGTGCTCACGGGCATGGGCGAGGATCGCCTTGGCCGTCTCAGCATCGGGCTCCCACCCGGCTGCCAGGGCGACATACGCCTTCGGCACGGCGAGCCGCGTCGGGTCCGGCGCGGGCACGACTGCTGCCTCGGCCACCGCAGGGTGCTCGATGAGGACGCTCTCGAGCTCGAACGGCGAGATCTTGTAGTCGCTGGCCTTGAACACGTCGTCGGTCCGGCCGATGTAGGTGATGTAGCCGTCGGCATCGCGGGAGGCGACGTCGCCGGTGTGGTACCACCCGTCCGCCATCGCCTCGGCCTGCCGCTCGGCATCACCGAGGTAGCCGGTCATGAGGTTGACGGGGTGCTTCGACAGGTCGAGGACGATCTCCCCCTCCTCCCCCACCTCACCGGTCAGGGGGTCGACCAGCGCCACGGGCACCCCCGGCATCGGGCGCCCCATCGAGCCTGGCTTGAGCGGTTCGCCGGCGATGTTGCCGATCTGCAGGGTGGTCTCGGTCTGCCCGTACCCGTCACGGATGGTGAGGCCCCAGGCCTTCTCGACCTGGCTGATGACCTCGGGGTTCAACGGCTCACCGGCCGCGAGCAGCTCACGCAACGCACCGCTGCCGCCAGTGAGGTCGGCCTGGATCAGCATGCGCCACACCGTCGGCGGCGCGCAGAACGTCGTCACCCCGGCCCGCCGGATCTGGTCCAGCAGGGCGACGGCATCGAACCGCGCGTAGTTGTAGACGAAGATCGTCGCCTCGGCGATCCACGGCGCGAAGAAGCAGGACCAGGCGTGCTTGGCCCAGCCGGGCGAGCTGATCGCCAGGTGCACGTCTCCCGGTCGACCCCCGATCCAGTACATGGTCGACAGGTGTCCCACGGGATAGGAGACCTGGGTGTGCTCGACGAGCTTGGGCTTGCTGGTCGTCCCCGACGTGAAGTAGACGAGCAACGGGTCCGTCGCGGCGGTGACGCCCTCGAACGGGCGTCCTTGCGCTGCATACGAGTCCGCGTAGTCGTGCCAGCCGTCTCCGCCACCCACGGCGATGCGCAGGTAGTCGCCCGGCACCTCCTCGAACTTGACCGTGTCCGCGAGGTTGGCCACCACGACGCCGGCGCCACCGCGGTCGACCCGGTCGCGAAGGTCCGCGGGCCCGAGCGCTGCCGTGGTGGGCATGATGACGGCGCCGAGCTTGGCGATCGCGAGCATGGTCTCCCACAGCTCGACCTGGTTGCCCAGCATGAGCAGGACCCGGTCGCCCTTGCCGACGCCGAGACCGGACAACCACACGGCGACCTGGTCCGAACGGGTCGCCATCTCGTCGTAGGTGATCCGCTGCTCGGATCCGTCCTCCTCGACGACCCAGAGCGCCAGCTGGTCGTTCCCGCGAGCCACGACATCGAACCAGTCGGTGGCCCAGTTGTACCGCTCCCCCACGTCGGGCCAACGGAACTCCGCCAGGGCCCGGTCGTGCTGCCCGGAGAGCTCCACGAGCTGGTCACGTGCCGATCGGTAGGCAGCGGTGCCGGGGTTCTCTGCGTTGGTCGACGTCGTTGTCATCCCTCGACCCTGCTATGCACGAGCACACATCGCAAGGGCACGAGGGGGACCCCGCCGGGGTGGCGGGGTGCGGGGCGGGGTCACGCGGGCTCCTGCGCAGCGCGCCGCGCGAGCAGCTGGTCGTAGCTGCCCAGGGTGAGGTCCCACTGCACCCGCTCACCTCCGCCTTGCCCCGTGCCGGGGTCCGGGTCGGTCACGACCCGGCCGGCGAGGCGGCGGGAATGCACGACCGTGTGGTGCCGCCCGCACAACAACGCCGCGTTGCCCACATCCGTGACCCCGAAATCTGCCCAGTGCACCAGGTGATGAGCGTCAGCCCACTGCGCCGGCACCGAGCACCCCGGGAACGTGCAACCCCCGTCCCGCAGCCACAACCTGCGCGTCTGCGCCGTCGTGAACAACCGCACCGCCCGCCCCTGGTCCAGCACCTCCCCTGCCGATCCCAGCACCACCGGCAGCACCGACGCGTCACACGCCAACCGTCGCACCGTCTCAGGGGCGAGCAGGGTCCCCGCGTCAACACCACCAACAGTGCTCCCGGCACGCAGACCACCCACGCCCCGGACATCCCTGCCCAGAGCAGCCCAGTCCACCGACACCACCAGCTGCGTCTTCGCGACCGGACCCACCCCCTGCCCCGACACCACCGCCCGCCGCACCAACTCCACCAACGCTTCACCGCGGCGCTGGTCACACGACCTCAGGTCCCGCATCCCCTCCACCGGGCGCGGCGCGGACAACGGACCCAACGCCGCCTCCAGCACCGCCCTGCCCTCCGGATCCAGCACCAGCCGGTACTCCGAGATGCCCGACCCGTCATCCGCCGGCTGGGACAAGGCCACGAACCGGCGTGCCACGTCCTGCTCGACCTGCAGCTGCCCATCGCGGCCGTACCGGGCCAGCAACGCCGGCCGAACCATCCGACAGCCCCGCGGACCATGCTCGACCGCCATGTCGACCAGACCCGCCAGCACGTGCGGCTCCGCCCCCTCAGCCAGCAACGGGCGCAACCTGTCCGCCTCCGTCACCACCACCGCCGCCGACCGCACCGGCAACCGCCCCGACTCCACCGCCACCCGCACCGGCTCGTTCACCGGCTTCGCGAACGCCGCCGCAACCTCCACCACCGCCCGAGCCCCACCCGCCCGCGTCGACGGCGCATGCTCCCGCACCCACTGCACCGCAGTCATCGCCCGCACCCCCGAGCCGGGCTCACCACGGTCGATGGCCTCACCCACCACCGCGACCCGGGCCGCGTCACACACCGACCCCAACGCATCGACCTCACCCAACAGCTCCGCCAACCCACCCACACCACCAGCAGTGCCACCACCAGCGGAGCTGCCATCACTGGTGTTGCCAGGTGCCTGCCACAACCAGTCACCGATCCCGGTCAGGGCCACCCGGGCAGCCGCGATCGCCTCGCGTCGCTGCACCAACGTCTGACCTTGACCCATACACCGACACTAACGGCGACCACCGACAGCCCACCCCACCCGGACCACGACGAAACCCGTTGCCCCGCAACACATCCCACGCCATACCAAGACTGCAGATGTCAACCACAGACCGGCCACCTGTGGACGACGTCAGGCCGCAGCATCCCCCTGTGGACAACGCCGGGAGGAGCCGCGGTCAGCAGGGATCTACGCCTGGCCGAGGTCCGCGAGCAGCTCGGTGAACCAGGGCTGCGACGGGTCGAACGCCTTGCCCCCCGCGATGCGGTCGAACTCGATCGCCCGGAGCTCGTCGCCACGCTCCTCGTCCTGGCCGACGACCCCGGAGTCACCGCGCAGGGCTGCGTCTACGGCGAAGTCGGTGCACTGCCGGATCAGCGCGAGGTCGGCATCGTTCGCCGCCGCAGAGCGCGAGAAGTACCCGCTCTTCTGGACCAGCACCTTGTCGGCACCGAGCAGCTCGGCGAACTGCTTCGCGAACCACTGGCCCGGGTTGATCTTGTCGATCTGCACGTGACCGAACGGGTCTCGCGGCACCTCGGCGCCGGACTCCTCCAGCGACGCCACGATCTCGGCCAGTCCGGCGCCCTCGGAGATGAAGAGGTTCACGCCGTCGGACTCGTCCATCACCGCACGCAGCCGCTTGGCCTCCTCCGCGATGTCGAACGGTCGCTCCGGCACGAACACCGCGTGCACGTCCCAGCGCTCGGGCGAGTTCTCGAGCCACCCGGCGAACGACGAACCCTGCACCCAACGGTGGTGCTCGAGCGCTGTTGCCGCCGTGAGCCATCCACAGTTGCGCCCCATGACCTCGTGGACGACGAGCATGCGGGGGTTGGACGAGTGCTCGGCGATGATGTTGCGCGCGTAGATCGCCCCCTGCTCCGCCGCGGTCCAGGCGCCGAGGGACTGACGGATCGGGACGACGTCGTTGTCGATCGTCTTCGGGAGGCCGACCACGGTGAGCTCGTAGTCGTTGGTGTGCAGGTAGGCGGCGAGGTCAGCAGCGGTGCCGTTGGTGTCGTCGCCACCGATGGTGTGCAGGACGTCGACACCGTCACGGCTGAGCTGCTCGGCGGCAACGTGCAACGGGTCCTGACCCTCCTGCACCAGGCCGCGCTTGACGCAGTCCGCGACGTTGGTGAGCTTGACGCGGCTGTTGCCGATGGGGCTGCCACCAAAAGCGTGCAGCTTGTGGGCGTTGGCCCGCACCTCGTCGGTCACCTCGACCGAGTCGCCCGTGAGCAGACCGGCATACCCGTTGCGGTACGCGAGGATCCGCACGTCGGGAGCCACCTCGGTGTACCGCTCGATCAACCCGCCCACGGCGGAGGACAGGCACGGCGCGAGGCCACCGGCGGTCAACATGGCGACGGTCTTCACAGGCATGCGCCCACTCTGCCGTGTCGCCGCGGGTGCGACCAGAGCAGCCTCAGCGGATGGACATCACGGCGCCCGACCGCTCCCAGCGCAGCACGGCGAGCAGGGCCGAGGTCGGCAGCGAGACGCAGCCCGCCGTGCCACCACCGGTGTCCACGTGGAAGAAGATCGCCGAACCCTTGCCGGGCGTGCGCGACTCGTTGTAGCCGATCACCTGGGCGTAGGTGTAGGCAGGCGTGTTGAGCAGGTCCTCTGCTGAGTCCCAGCGGCCGTTCACAGGCTTGCGCTGGTGGGTGTTGTAGAGCGACGACCCGCTGTCGTCGACCCAGACGTCGCTGCTGTCGACCCTGAACCACCCCTGCGCGAGGCCCGGGTTGCCGCGCGCCCCGAACCCACCCCGCAACGGGTACGTCCCCGCGGGCGTCCTCAGGTCGCCCTCCCGCTTGGACCAGCTCACCCCGTTGCGACCGACGTGGCCGGAGTAGGGACCGAGGTCGAGCAGGTAGCGACCACCAGAACGACGACAGGCGCGGACGGTGGCCGACGACCCCGACGAGTCGACGAGCACCACCTGCGGCGCCGTCACGCCGGACGGCACCCTGCACGTCGCAGCAGGCGCCTTGCTGGTGGTCGAGCTGGGGGTGCGCCGAGGTTTCGGCGTCTTCGTCGGCGCAGGTCGCGCGGTCGGTCGCGCGGTCGGCCGGACCGAGGTGGGCGTGGCCCTGCGGGTCGTCGTCGTGGCCGGCCGGGACCTCGTCGACGTGGCCGAAGTGGTCGAAGCGGTGGTCGTCGCGGTTGAGGTCGTGGTGGTCGTCGTCGCGGGCACCCGCGTGGACGACGGCGCAGTGGTCGAGGGGCTCACCGTCGGCGGCGCCGCCTGCTGCGCGTCGTCGCCGCACGCCGCCAGGGCGAGGGTGACCAGCACGGCGGTCGAGGCGAGCGCCGCCCGCCGGGTCCGCCGCGTGGCGCTCATCGGTCGAAGTGCTGGTAGTCGGGGTTGCTCCACAGGCCGCCCCAGCGCAGGCCTTGGCTGGTGAACGCCCGCACCGCCGCGCTCCCGCTGGAGGAGAAGACTCCCGGCGCCGGACCGCGTCGGCTCAGCCAGTAGCGGTCCGGGTAGACCCTGCCGTCGTCGGCGACGTACGGGTTCTCGAAGTCGTTGACGTCGATCGCCGTGCCGTAGGCGTGCTTGCTGTAGACCTTGCTCGCCTCCTCACCGCCGACGTACCGGCAGTTGAACGCCGAGGTGTTGTCGGCCTCCATCGCGGCGTAGTCGTCGGCCCCCGGCCCCTTGGGGTTGTGACCCCAGCTCGAGTCCATCGGCTTCATCTGCCGGATGCGGAACTTGAGCTCGTAGAGCCGCGTGAACGCTGCCGCCGTCTCGTCGGCGATCGACGCGTTGACGACGATCGATCCGCGCGATCGCTTCCCGTCGAAACCCCAGAAGTTCACGCGCACCCACCGCAGCTGCGAGCGCCCGACCGGACACCCCTTCGTCCACGAGTAGCCGACCATCGAGGCCCACGCCGAGTCGGGGATCGCGCCGACCGACGCGTTGGCCCCCGTGCCGACCGCAGCCTCGTTGCGAGGGAACCGCACCGTCGGCTCCGCGCCGGCGCGGGGCACCGGCGACAGTGACGTCACCGGCTTCGGCGCCGGCACCCTCGAGGACGAGGACGGGGTATGCCGCGTGGTCGGCTTCCTCGCCGTCGTCGCCGTCGTCGCCGTCGTGCGCCCTGCCGTGACCGTGGTCGCGCTCGTCGACGGTCGAGCGGTGGTCCTCGTCGATGTCGACGTGGTCGTCGACGAGGGGCTTCCCGGGGTCGTCGACGAGGGGCTTCCCGGGGTCGTCGCCACCGGCGCCCCGGTCGCAGGAGGCGAACCTGGGGACGACGCCGGAGCACCCCCGCACCCCGCGACGAGGGTCACGGTCAGCGCGACGACGGGGGCTGCACACCGGTGGAGGGGGCTCATCGGGGCACCACTGTGCCCGTTTCGTCCGAACCGGACAACCAGGCGTCCGCGGTGGTGGGGTCAGCTGTCCTTGCAGGGACGCGAGACGGTGGGCACGACGTCCTTGGGTCGCTCGGGAAGCGGCGGGACGTCGGCCTCGGGCACGAGCTCGGTGTAGGCGTTGCCGATGACGAGGTCGAGGCGGGTGCCCTTGCGGTCGATCTTGAGCAGCTCGGCGCCGGGCACGTGCTGCTTGAGCAGTGCCGCGGCGAGGTCGCCGTCCTCGCCGTACCGGATGACCGCGGTCCCGAGCTGCATGGTCTGCAGCGGGTCGTTGGACACGTCCTTGATCTTGAAGCCGCGGGCCTTGACGTCGTCGGCGACGACCTTGGCGAGCCCGGTCTTGTAGGTCGTGTTGTAGACGTTGACCGAGACCTCGGAGGGGATCGGCTTGAGCCGCTCGGGCATCGCCACCAGGTCCTGGTAGCCGATGCCGACGACGACGTCGACCGAGGTGCCCTTGCGGACGTCGGCGAAGAGCTTGGCGCCGGGGATCTGCGAGGCGACGAGCAGCGCCTGGTCCAGGCCGGCCGGACCGTGGTGGACCACGGCGGACTGCGTGACGTACCAGGACTCGGGGGCGTTGCTGATGCCGCCGACCTTGAACGTGCGCTTGGCCAGACCGGTCGCCACCTTGGCCGCCGTGCCGTCGACGCCGGTGGCGTTCATGACGTTGACGGTGAACGAACCGCGGGCCGGGGCGGGGACGACGGTGGGCTGGCACGCCGCCTTGGGCGGGGCCGGGGTCATCCAGCCGCTCGAGTAGGCCGCGGTCATGCTCGCCGTGCCGAGGAGCACCCCGGGGATGGTCACGAACAGCATGATCTGGCGCAGGCGGTGCGTGCGCCACACCTGCGTCGGCGTGCGGTCCTCGTCCTTCATCACTACCCCCTGGCTCCTGCTCCGGCTCTTTCCCAATGGTCACATCAGTCACACGAGTCACATGTCAAGCGACACGCTCACCACGGCATTCGTCACCGAGACGTGACGATCCGCGGCAGTGCGAGGATGGCGGCCCATGACCCCCTTGCCGCGCTTCCTCCGCGCCCCCGCCCGCCGGGTCCGCGCCGGCCTCGCTGCCGGTACGGTCCTGCTGCTCGTCGTCACCGGGTGCGGCGGGCCGGACGAGCTCGAGGGAACGGTCGTCACCGTGGGCACCGACGACAAGGACGACCAACCCCTGGGCGGGGGTCGGCTGGCGGTGCTCGACGGCGACGGCCTGCGCGACTTCCTCGGCGCGGCAGGGATCGACACTCCCCCCGAGGCAGAGATTCCCTACCTCGGTGGCCGGGTGCGGCGCGACGACGTCGCGCGCGCCGGCGGCTCACTGGTGACGATCGACGACGAGGGCAAGTTTACGCTGACGACGACGGGTCGCCGGACCATCTGCCTGCTCCTCGAGACCCCTCAGGTCGACGTGCTCCGCGGCTGCGTCGCCGTCGACCTTCCGGCCTCGGGCACCCTGACCCTGACCATGAGCAGCGACGAGCTGAAGGCCGCCCTCGAGGACTGACCCGGGTGCTCGTGCGGGTCACTCGTCCGGGGGCTCGTGCGCGCGCTCGTCCGGGGCTCCTCAGACGGCGGCGACCGCCAGGTCCTTGGCCACCAGCTCGGCGACCTGCACCATGTTGAGCGCCCCGCCCTTGCGCAGGTTGTCGCCGCAGATGAAGAAGTCGAGGGTGTTGGGGAAGTCCAGCGCCTGGCGCAGCCGCCCGGCGAACCTCGGGTCGGACCCCACCGTGTCGTTGGGCGTCGGGAACTCGAAGGTCTCGGGGTCGTCGAGGACCACCACCGCCGGGGCCTCGACGAGCGCCTGGCGCGCCTCGTCGACGTCGATGGGCCGGGCGAACGTGGCGTGCACCGCCACCGAGTGGGTCGAGATCACCGGCACCCGTACACAGGTCGCCGAGACGCGCAGGTCCGGCAGTCCCAGCACCTTGCGGGTCTCGTTGCGGATCTTGAGCTCCTCGGACGTCCAGCCGTCCTCGGCCGCGGTGCCGATCCACGGGAGGACGTTCATGGCCAGCGGCGCCGGGAACGGCGAGTCGGTGCCGAGCTCGAACTCGATGAGCCGGCGCACGTCGCCGGGGGCGTGACCCAGCTCGCGGTGTCCGGCGACCACCTCGATCTCGTCGTGCAGGCGCGCCATACCGGCTCGTCCCGCACCCGAGGCGGCCTGGTAGGTGGCGACGACGAGCTCGGTGAGCTCCCACCCGGCGTGGAGCACGCCGAGGGCATCGATGATCGTCAGCGTCGTCGCGCCCGGGTTGGCGAGGATCCCCTTGGGGCGGTTGCGCACCTGGTGGGGGTTGACCTCGGGGACGACGAGCGGGATGTCGGGGTCGCCGCGCAGTGCCGAGCTGTTGTCGATGACGACCGTGCCGCGTGCTGCCGCGATCGGGGCCCAGTGGGCGGCGACCGGAGAGGGGAGGTCGACCAGCGCGATGTCGACCCCGTCGAAGAACTCCGGGGTGAGCTCCTGGACGACGACCTCACGACCGCACACCGTGAGCACCGTGCCGGCGTCCTCGGACGCTGCGGCAGCCCGGATCTCGCCCCAGATGTCGGCCCGCATCGCGAGCACCTGCTGCGTGACCCGCCCCACGGCTCCCGTGGCACCGACCAGGGCGAGGGTCGGCCGAGGAGCGCGGGAGGCGAGGGAGGTCACCGTCCGGAGCCTCCGTAGACGACGGCTTCCCCGTCGGCGGAGTCCAGTCCGAAGGCCGTGTGCACGGCGCGGACGGCGTCGTCGAGCAGGTCGGCGCGGGTCACCACGGAGATGCGGATCTCGGAGGTGGAGATCATCTCGATGTTCACCCCGGTGTCGGCGAGCGCCTTGAAGAACGTCGCCGAGACGCCGGGGTGCGAACGCATACCGGCACCGACGAGGGAGAGCTTGCCGATCTGGTCGTCGTACTGGATCGACCCGAAGCCCACGGACTCCTGGACCTTCTTCAGCGCGTGGACCCCGGTCTGACCGTCGGTCTTGGGGCAGGTGAACGAGATGTCGGTCAGGCCCGTGTCGGTGGCCGACACGTTCTGGACGATCATGTCGATGTTGATCTCGGCGTCGGCACAGGTCTGGAAGATCTCGGCGGCCTTGCCGGGGTGGTCGGGGACGCCGACGACGGTGATCTTGGCTTCGCTCCGGTCGTGGGCGACACCGGCGATGATGGGGGCTTCCACGGTGTCTCCTGCGGTGGTGGTGGGGACGGGGGCGTCCGTGACGATGGTGCCCTCCTTCGCTGAGAAGGAGCTGCGGACGTGGATCGGGATGGCGAACCGGCGCGCGTACTCGACGCTGCGCAGGTGCAGGACCTTGGAGCCGGACGCGGCCAGCTCGAGCATCTCCTCGTTGGAGATGCGGTTGATCTTGCGGGCGGCAGGGACGATGCGGGGGTCGGCGGTGAAGACGCCGTCGACGTCGGTGTAGATCTCGCAGACGTCGGCGCCCAGCGCCGCCGCGAGCGCGACCGCGGTGGTGTCCGTGCCACCCCGGCCGAGTGTGGTGATCTCCTTGGTGTCCTGGCTGACGCCCTGGAACCCGGCGACGATGACGATGTGGCCCTTCTCGAGGGCGTCGGTCACCCGGCCCGGCGTCACGTCGATGATGCGGGCCTTGCCGTGCGTCGAGTCCGTGATGACGCCGGCCTGGCTGCCCGTGAAGGACCGCACGGTGTACCCGAGGTCGGCGATCGCCATGGCCACCAACGACATCGAGATGCGCTCACCGGCGGTGAGGAGCATGTCCATCTCACGCGGCGGCGGCTGCGGGCTGACCTCGTTGGCGAGGTCGAGCAGCTCGTCGGTGCTGTCACCCATGGCCGACACCGCGACACAGACGTCGTTGCCGGCCTTCTTGGCCTCGGTGATCCGGCGGGCGACCCGCTTGATGCTGGCGGCGTCAGCCAGCGATGAGCCGCCGTATTTCTGGACGACGATCGGCACGGTGGAACTCCTGGGGACCAGACGACGGTGCAGGGCGCGTGCGTGGGGGCCACGCGCGCGTAGCGTGCAGTCTATCGACGGTCCTCATGGTGGGACGCGGCAACCGTATGGCGGACGGGAACGAGCGCGGGCGCGGCGCCGTCAAACCGCGGTCACCGGCTCCACTGGAGGGATACCGTCAACCATGACCATCGAGGTTCAGGGGGTCCGCCGAGCGTTCGGCGACGTCCTCGCGGTCGACAGCATCAGCCTCACCGCTGCACCGGGTGAGGTCACCGCGCTGATCGGCCCCAACGGCTCCGGCAAGACCACGCTGCTCCTCATGCTCGCGACGCTGCTCGTCCCCGACCAGGGCGCGATCCGCATCGACGGCCTCGACCCGGTCGCCCAGCCGACCGAGGTGCGCTCGCGGATCGGGTGGATGCCCGACGGGTTCGGCACCTGGGACGCGCTCACGGTGAGGGAGGTCCTGCACACCGTCGCCGCGGCATACCGGATCTCCCCGGACCGGGCCCGCGCCCGCACGGACGAGCTCCTCGCCACCGTCCACCTCGAGGACCTCGGTGACCGGCGGGCCCGGGTCCTGTCGCGGGGGCAGAAGCAGCGCCTCGGCCTGGCTCGCGCCCTCATCAACGACCCGAGCGTCCTGCTCCTCGACGAACCCGCCTCCGGCCTGGACCCCCGCAGCCGCATCGAGCTGCGCGACATCCTGAGGTCGCTCGCCGCGCAGGGCAGGACGGTCGTCGTGTCGAGCCACATCCTCACCGAGCTCCAAGAGGTGGCCGACCGGGCTGTCATCATCGCCCGGGGCCGCAGCCTGGAGACGCAGCGACTCGACGCCGAGTTCGTCTCGACCGGCCCCGCCTCGTGGCGGATCGACTCCCTCGACCTCACCCGCCTCACCGACTGGCTCGCCGAGCACCACGTCCCCGCACGACGGGTCGGAGGTGGCCTCACCGAGGTGGAGGTGTCCGGCGAGGAGAACGCCGCGCGGCTGCTCGCCGACCTCGTCCGCGACGGCATCCGGGTCACGGCCTACGCCCCCAGCCAGGGCGCCCTCGAGTCCGCCTACCTCGCAGCGACGGAGGACCGGCGATGAGCTGGCACGGGATCAGGACGGTCGCGACCCTCGAGCTGCAGCAGCGGGTTCGCACCTCGAAGTGGCCCATCGTCCTCGGGGTGTGGGTCGCCCTCATCGCCCTCGTGGCGTTCCTGTCCTACTGGGCCACCAACGACGAGCAGCTGCGAGCCGGCGAGGCGATGTACGACATCGTCATCTTCTTCGTCCTCGGCCTGGCCATGCTCATCGTGCCCTCGCTCACCGCGACGTCGGTCAACGGGGACCGCGAGCACGGGGTGCTGGCCACGCTCCAGACGACCCTGCTCTCGCACTGGGACATCGCCCTCGGCAAGCTCGCAGCGGCCTGGCTCATCTCCATGGCGTTCCTCGTCAGCGCGATGCCGTTCATGGCGTGGGCGTGGTTCGAGGGTGGGGTGTCCGGCGGCCGGATCGTGCTGTCGCTGCTCGTGCTCGTGCTGGTGCTCGCCGTCGTGTGCACGCTCGGACTGATGTTCTCGGCGCTCACCGCCCGACCGATCGCCTCCGCCGTCCTCACCTACCTCGCCCTGGGCGCCCTGGTCTTCGGGACGACGATCGGCTTCGCCCTGTCCGCCTTCCTCGTCACCGAGACCGAGCAGCAGAAGGTCTTCGGCATCCCGGACAACTGGTGGGAGACGCACCAGCCCCCGGCCATCGACCCCGCCGACCCCACCATGACGCAGGACCAGCTCGACGAGCTGATGAAGTCGAGCCAGCCCACCCGGGCGGACTGCACGACGTTCACCCGCGAGACGCAGGTCGCCCACACGGAGCGGATCTGGTGGATGCTCCCGCTCAACCCGTTCGTCGTGGTCGCCGACGCCGCTCCCTCGGTGCCGCGGGAGCGCGGCAACGAGTACTCCTCCGGGTTCACCCCGATGCGGTGGATCAGCGGAGGAGCCCGTATGGCGCGCAACGGCCCCGAGGACGTGGTGGACGAGTGCGCGATGCAGACGCAGATGGACTCAGGCGGCTACGTCGACCCGATGGAGTCCGCGCTGAAGACGGCGCCGGTCTGGCCGTACGGGCTGGTGTTCCTGCTGCTCGCCGGGACGGGTGCAGCGGTCGTCGCCGGACAGCGGCTCCGGACGCCGATCCGCCGCCTGCCGAACGGCACCCGTATCGCCTGAGTGTCACTCAGGGGTGCAGCGCGTCGAACTCGGCTTCGGGGACCAGCTCCGAAGCCGGGGGCCTCAGGGGTGCAGCGCGTCGAACTCTGCTTCGGAGATGGTCTCCTCGTCGGCATCGAGCCGGATGTGGCCGAGCAGGGACTGGAGCACCCGCAGGGCGGAGGCGGCCCGCTCGCCCCAGTCGGACAGGTAGCTGAACTGCCACCACCACAGGGCCTCGGACAACCGGCCCTCGTCGTGGTGGCGCAGGCCGTGGGCCAGGGCGCCGGCCACGACCGCAATGTCGTTGGACAGCGATCCGGTGGTCAGCTCGGCCGAGGTGACCGGGTCGACGAGGTCGGCGTACTCGTCCAGGCCCTCGAAGAGGTTGGCGAAGCCGGTGCGCAGCGGGTCGAGCTCGGGGTCGGTCGTGTCGGCCTCGAAGCGCTCTGCGGGGACGATGTCCTGGATCGCGGCGAGCCTCGTGCCCATGACCAGCGCCTGCGAGAGCGCGAGCAGCGTCATCGGGATGGCCGAGTCGGGCGCCGAGCCCGAGGCGACCTCGGTGACCGTCGCGAGGTAGTGCCGCGCGTCGTTGGCCGACTCGTCGGCCAGCATCCGCAGGTCGTCAGACATCGAGCAACCGCCTTCCTTCGAACGCCCGACCGAGGGTGACCTCGTCGGCATACTCCAGGTCGCCACCGACGGGCAGGCCCGAGGCGAGACGGGTGACCTTCAGGCCCATCGGCCGCAGGAAGCGGGCGAGGTAGCTCGCGGTCGCCTCGCCCTCGAGGTTGGGGTCGGTGGCGATGATGACCTCGGTGACCTCGCCGGACGCGAGGCGGGTCATGAGCTCCTTGATCCGCAGGTCGTCAGGACCCACGCCCTCGATCGGGCTGATCGCCCCGCCGAGCACGTGGTAGCGACCACGGAACTCGCGGGTGCGCTCGACGGCGACGACGTCCTTGGGCTCCTCGACGACGCAGATCGCGGTGCCGTCGCGGCGCGGGTCGGCGCAGATCCGGCACTGCTCGCCCTCTGCGACGTTGCCGCAGGTGGTGCAGAAGCGGACGCGGGCCTTGACCTCGGTGATCGAGTCGACCAGTCGCGTCACGTCGACGGCGTCGGACTGGAGCAGGTGGAAGGCGATTCGCTGAGCACTCTTGGGGCCCACGCCGGGAAGCCGGCCGAGCTCGTCGATCAGGTCCTGGACCACGCCTTCGTACACACCGGTGAGCCTATGCCCTGCCGGTGTCAGCCACCCGACCGGACGCGCTCACGCAGGCCGGCCGCGAGCCCCATCACGGTCAGCTGGTCGAACAGCCCGCCGAGCCGCTCAGCCAGCAGGCGGTGCTTGACCGGCGCCATCCGCAGCCGCAGGTGCAGCCGGCTGCCACTGCCCTGCGGCGTCAGCTGCAGACACCACGTGAGGTGGGTGCGACCCCGTGTGGAGGTGTGCAGGAGGTGCTGGCCCGGCGCGAGCTCGGCGACGGTGAAGGTCGCGTCCCGCCCGCCCCAGTCGGGGATCACGTCCCCCACGGCCAGGTCGAGGTGTCGTGCGTCGAGCCGGCGCAGCCCGCGCCGAGACCCGGGGACGAACCGCTCCACCCACCGGGGGAAGTACCAGCCCGCACGGCGCTTGCCCAGCTGCACCAGCCACGGCCAGACCTGCTCGGGCGGGGCGGGGAGGCTGAAGGCGCGGTCCATGACGACGTCCGCCGGAGCGACTAGCTCGTCACCGGGCAGGGTCGCCCGGAGCTCGGCAGCGGTCGGTCGGGTCAGCACGGCTGGCCGTCAGCCTTCGTCGATGACCTTGCCGCCGAGGAGTCGCTCGATGACGGGGCGACCCACGTCGCCGACGGCCTCGATGTCCTCGTCGTCGTCGCTCGCGGCGCTGTCGTCGGCGATGTAGGTGTCGGGGGTGCGCTCGGGCTCCTCTGCCGCCACCTCGGCCTTGGCCCGGGCGAGCAGCGATCCCGGAGCGGGTGGGGCTGCGGGAGCGACGGCGATCGGTGCAGCACCCCCCGCCGGCTCCGTCGCCCAGCTCGGACCACTGCCGGGGGCAGCCGGTGCGCTGGCCCACCCGCCGTCGCCGGACTCAGGAGCAGGTGAGGGTGCGACGGCGCCGCTCGCGGCGTAGGCGGTGGCTGCCCGTCCCGCAGCATCGGCGCCGCCCGAGCGCGTTCCGGCGCCTGCGCCCGGCGCGGAGCCCTGTCCCGAGCCCTGACCCGGGCCCTGGCTGGTCGAGCCGCCGGCAGCGCCGGCTCCAGCGCCACCGCCCGAGGGATCGTTCGACCCCTGGTCGTGGAACCCGCGCGAGGTCTCTGCCGCCGTGACCACGGGGTGCGACTCGCCGCTCGGCGCTGCCAGGCGCGCGTCGGGCACCGGGATGCCCTCGACCCGCGCGTCCACGCCGAGGACGTCGATGAGGGCCTGGCGGACGAGGTCGGCGTGCGGTCCGTGGCGGAAGGTGTTGGCGATACCGACCGTCGAGATGCCGAGCACGACCTTGCGCCCGTCGAACTCGTGCACGGTGGCGTGCTCGGACAGCAGCGTCCACGTCGTGCGCTTGTGCTTGAAGATCCAGCCCAGGATGTCCGGCCAGGCTCGTCGGATCGCCGCCGTGTCCATGCCTCCGGGAGTCGACCGCTCAGTGGCCACCGACTGGGACTCGGGCCGGGACTCCTGCTGGTGCTGCTGAGCCTCCTCCTGGTGCTGCTGCTCGGGCTCGGGCGCCGCCGGCTCGGGCCGAGCCGCAGAGGTCGGCTCGGGTCCGGCGTCCGGAACAGGAGAGGACGAGGGGGCGGGAGACGGCGCCGGGCGCTCGACGACCGGCGTCGCTCCGGTCGGCGGCGCGTAGAGCGGGGTCTCCGGGCGCTGGGTCGGGGCGTCGGACGTACCGGTGGTGGCGGCACTGGCAGCGTCGGTCGCGGCACGGGGTTCGGCGGCCGCGGTTGCCGCCGGAGCCATCGGTGCCACAGGAGCTGCCGAGGCGACCGGCTGGACCGGGGCCTGTGCCCGCGCAGCCTGCGAGGGAACGCCCTCGACGTCGAGGCGACGCTCGAGGCGGTCCAGCCTCGCTGCATACCCGCTCTCGCCGGAGGCACCCGGGAGCAGGACGCGCGCGCAGATGAGCTCGAGCTGCAGGCGCGGCGCGGTGGCACCGGTCATCTCGGTGAGGCCGGCGTTGACGATGTCGGCCGCGCGGGACAGGGCTCCACCACCGAAGGCGGCGGACTGCTCACGCATGCGTTCGAGCTGGTCCTCCGGGAGTCCGCGCAGGACCGAGGAGGCGCCGTCGGGGATCGCGGCGACGACGATGAGGTCACGCAACCGCTCGAGCAGGTCCTCGACGAAGCGGCGCGGGTCGAGCCCGGTCTCGATGACCCGGTCGACCTGGTGGAACACCCCGGCTGCGTCGCCGACGGCGAAGGCGTCGATGGTCGCGTCGAGCAGCTCGCCGTCGGTGAACCCGAGCAGCGCCGCGGCGCTCTCGTAGGTGAGCCCGTCGTCGCCGGACCCCGCGATCAGCTGGTCGAGCACGGAGAGGGAGTCACGCACCGAGCCGCCGCCGGCCCGCGTCACGAAGGACAGGACGCCCGGGGCGACGGCGACGTCCTCCTGCGCGCAGAGCTTCTGCATGTAGTCGGACAGCTGGCCCGGCGGCACGAGGCGGAAGGGGTAGTGGTGCGTCCGGCTGCGGATCGTGCCGATGACCTTCTCGGGCTCGGTCGTCGCGAAGACGAACTTCACGTGCTCCGGCGGCTCCTCGACGATCTTGAGCAGGGCATTGAAGCCCTGCGGCGTGACCATGTGGGCCTCGTCGATGATGTAGATCTTGTAGCGGCTCTGGGCGGGGCCGTAGGACGCGCGCTCGCGCAGGTCACGGGCGTCGTCGACACCACCGTGGCTGGCTGCGTCGATCTCGATGACGTCGACCGAGCCGCTGCCACCGCGGGCGAGCGCCACGCAGGAGTCGCACACCCCGCACGGGTCGGGTGTCGGGCCCTGCTCGCAGTTGAGGCAGCGGGCCAGGATGCGGGCACTGGTCGTCTTGCCGCAGCCGCGCGGGCCGGAGAAGAGGTAGGCGTGGTTGACGCGCCCCGTGCGCAGCGCCTGCATGAGCGGCTCGGTGACGTGCTCCTGGCCGATGACGTCGGCGAAGGACTCGGGCCGGTAGCGGCGGTACAGGGCGGTGCTCACGATCGGAACCCTAGTCGGCCCACCTGACACGGCACAGCCACTGCCGAGGCGGTGCTGCGCCCCCAGATCGCGGTGCCAGACTGTCGGCGACGACAGGAGATCCATGGCCGGGCGACGCAAGCAGGGCAGCACCACGGAGAAGACCAGGGCGAGCCAGCTCGTGCTCGAGGTCAAGGGTGCCGGCAAGGACATCGAGGGCTCGGTGCTGCTGGCGCCGATCGACCTCAAGGCCAAGGCCGGGCAGTGCATCGTGCTCCGAGGGGAGAACGGCAGCGGCAAGACCACCCTCCTGCGCATCCTCGCCGGAGCCCTCGAGCCCTCGGTCGGGTCGGCGACCTTCAACGGCGCGCCCCTCGACGAGCGCGACCCGGCCACCCGCGCCGGGGTGGCGTCCCTCGTGGGTGCTCCCACGGCATACCGGGACCTCACGGTGATCGACCACCTCGTCCTCATCGACTCCACGTGGGGCGGTGACATCTCCACCGCCGACGAGCGGGCCGACGACCTGCTCGTGACCTTGGAGATCGACCACCTGTCGGAGCGGTTCCCGCACGAGCTGTCGTCGGGGCAGCAGCAGCTGTTCCACCTGGCGATGGTGCTGTTCCGGCCGTCGACGGTCCTGCTGCTCGACGAGCCCGAGCAGCGGCTCGACACCCACAAGCGTGGGCTGCTCACCCGCCTGCTCGTCGAGCGCAAGGCGGCCGGCAGCACCCTCGTCATCGCCTGCCACGACCCCGTCATGACCGAGGCCATCGCCGACCGCGTCGTCGACGTCGCGGGCGCATGAGCACCCCGCACGAACCCGCCCCGCACGAACCCGCAACGGACGGAAGCGCAACGGACGGACCGGCCACGGACACCCCCACCGGGCCGACCCGCGACCGCGACCGCCTGGCGCAGGCGCGCAGGGTCATCCGCGGCGGCCTGCCCGAGCAGGGCAACGGCAACGCCATCTACGCCGCGTACGTCGCCGTCATCGCCTCGCTCGTCTACGGCGTCCCCGCGTCCCGGGCGTTCTTCACGTTCGTCGACCCGGAGTGGATCTCGCGGCACCTCACCGGGCTGCAGGGGGTCCTCGTCATCGGCGCGGCCGTCGCGGGAGTGCTGCTGCTGGGGTTCCGGCTCGGCTCGGTCCGTGGGCCCGTCGTCCCCGACCTCCCTTACCTCGACCACGTCGCGACCAGCGCCCTCGACCGGGCCGTCGTCCTGCGCCGGTGGTGGCGGATCAGCCTCGTGGGCTGCCTCGTCGCCGGCCTGCTGACGGGCGCCGTCGTGGGCACCGGCATGGTCGCTGCCGGGGTCGCCTCCCTGGTCGTCCTGCTCCCCACGACGCTCGGTGGGCTCCTGGTCGGGTTGGCCCTGGGCGGTGCGTGGTTGTGGGGCCAGGTCCGCTCGTGGCCCACCGGCGACCGTGGTCCGGGCACGGTGCTGCGCGGACGGCGTTCGCTGCGAGCGCTGCACCACGTGGGCCTGCGGACCCAGTCCGCCCGGGCCGTGACCATGGGCGGTGCGGTCCTCGCGGGCGACCTGCGTGCCGCTCGGCTCGACGTCGCCGCACCCGGCACCCGCCTGCGCCGCACCCGGCTGCGCGCCCGCGGGCGGATCGCCGTCGTCGCCGAACGCGACCTGCTCGGCCTGCGCCGCACGCCCGGCGCGTTCGCCGTGGGCCTGGTCCTGTCGGCCGCCGGCTGCTGGGCGCTGGCCCACTCCACGACGCCCGGGGTCCCCAACATCGTCGCCTTCGTGGGCGTGGTCGCCGCCTACCTCGGGTATGGCGCGTGGTCCGAGGGCCTGCGCCTGCAGGGCGACAACGCCGGGACGCCTGCGCTGATCGGGCTGCCGTTCGCGGAGGAGTCGCTGGCCCACCTCATCGCGCCGTCGGCGCTGTTCGCCGTCGTCGCCGTCGTCTCCGGAGCGGTCGTGGCGACGACGTCCGGCGCCGGGGTGGCCGCGGTCTTCTGGCCGGTCGCGATGACGGCCCTGGTGGCCGGGACGCACCTGATGGCAGCCTTTCGCGGGCTGCCGCCCGTCTCGTTGTTCTCCCCCGGCTCTGCCGTCATCTCGGTCGGCTTCTGGTACTCCCGTCCGCTGCTGCTCGCCCTCATCGGCGGGGTCGCCGCGACCGCCCTGCTCACGCGGTCCAGCACGAGCAACGCCCTGCTGGTGCTGGCGCTCGCGTCCTACGCCGCGGTGATGTTCGGTCGTCGCAGGGTCCGTCTCCTCGACGAGGCCCACCGCGCCTGACCGTTTCCGCCCCCGCGTGCCGCACCGGTGCGTCAGGGGATCCAGAGGGAGCTGGTACCGCGGGAGATCTCTCCTGCCGTCACGCCGATGAGCAGCGCCAGGACCACGCCCAGCAAGAAGGCCCGGCCTCCTCGCAGGCGGTCCTCGACAGGCTTCTCCTGGAGCATCCCCTCGTCGAGCATCTTGTCGTCAGCGGGCCCGACGGTCACCGGGGCAGACCGGGGCCTGATGAGGTCGGACACGGCGAGGGCCACCAGCCCCAGGCCGGCGGGCACCATATAGACCAGCCAGAACCAACCCCAACGGGTCGCACGGGTGGGGCGGTAGCCCAGCAGGATGCTGCCGACCCCGAGCAGCAGGGCCGCCCAGCCCGGCCAGAACGGCAGGTCGAGGTTGGGCACCTGGTCCGGCCCCACAGTGGTCAGCGGGACCCCACCAGCGCGCATCTCCTGGACGAGGCCCCGGTACGACACCGAGGGGTCTGCGCGCAGACCCGGGCTCTGGAGGTCGTTGGCGTCGAAGTGACGGGTCTGGGCGAACGGGGCGTCGACCCAGTAGAGGATCCCCGTGGCCGGCTGCTGGTACCGCTGCTCGTCGGGCAGACCGGTCGTCTCGTCGAGACCGAGCGTGTCCCAGCCGTCGCCGGCGGCCGAGGGGAGCCAGGCGTCGTCGTGGTGCGACAACCCAGTGACCCGGTACGTCAGGATCTGACCCGAGGCGATGTCGGCTCGGACCTGGTCGGCGGTGACCGAACGCGGCTCGAGCGCCCAAGCGAGGACCCCCCAGACGATCCACAGCAGGACGACGAGCACGCCGACGAACGGTCGGGCAGCCACGCCCCATACCCGGATCCGCGGTCCCCACCCGGTCCGGTCCTCGACCCCCACCACCGTCATGCCTGCATGGTGGCAGGCCGCCGCACCGCCGGGCGGGCACTTGCGTGTGCAGGCAGAAAAGGGACACCCCGCGTACCTGGAAGAGCTCTCCTACCCTTGCTGCATTCCTGCCCTGGGGGAGTTCGGAGAGGTACCACCACGCGGGGTGCCTGCGAGAAGTGTAGACGGGGCCGTGCCGTGGCAGCCAATCCCCTCTTGCGACACTGAGGGCATGACTCCGCTCGTACTGTTCCGCCGTCTCGCCGTCGCCGAGGCCACCACCTGGGCCCTGCTGCTGATCGGCATGGTCCTCAAGTACGTCACGAAGACCACCGAGCTCGGCGTCCAGGTCTTCGGCATGGTTCACGGGGTCGTCTTCATCGCCTACTGCCTCACCACCGTCTTCGTCGCGGTCAACCAGCGCTGGTCCGCGGGAGTCACCCTGCTCGGCCTCGTCAGTGCGATCCCGCCGTTCATGACGGTGTGGTTCGACCGCTGGGCCGAGAAGCGCCGCCTCCTCGACGGTGGCTGGCGGCTCACCTCTGGTGGCGAGACCCCGCGTTCGCTGCCCGAGAAGGTGCAGGCCTGGATGCTCGCGCGACCGGTCGCGGCGGTGGCCGTGGCGCTGCTCGCGGTGGCTGCGCTGACCACCGTGGCGCTGCTCGTCGGGCCCCCTGCGAGCTCCTCCACCTGACGATTTCAGGACAAGGCCCCTGCCCGTGTAGCCTCGCCCGCGGAGGATTCGCATAGTGGCCTAGTGCGCACGCTTGGAAAGCGTGTTGAGTGAAAGCTCTCAGGGGTTCGAATCCCCTATCCTCCGCCACAGAGATGGCCCCCAAGCTTGCGCGGGGGCCTTTCTCTTTGGTGGTGGGTAGGTGATGACGGGAGCCTGAGCGGGCGGCGAGGAACGAGCCGGCCGCCAAGGCGGCTCCCCTATCCTCCGCCACAGAGATGGCCCCAGCGTCCAGACGCAGGGGCCTTTCTCATGTCCCGTGTCCCTTGGTTCGATGTGGACGCGCCGGGATGTCCCGGCGTTTTTACATCGAACCGCGGGGAGGGTGCGGCTGCGGGGTCCGCGCTGGGGGTGCGGTCAGTCGACGAGCAGGTATGCCGCGTGGGCGGGCAGGGTGCCCGTCTCCAGCAGGTGCGTGCCGAGGAGCCGGGCTCCGTCGAGCGCGCCTCCCGCGGGCGCAGCGAGCCGGTGCCCGTCCCGGGCGAGCCGCTGCTCCAACGCGGTGCGCACCGGTGCCGCCCCGAGGACTCCCCCGGTGGCGGCAAGGACCGGGTCGGGCAGGCCTGCGGCAGCCGCGAGCAACGCCTCGGCCAACCCCTCCCCCGCGGCGGCGCAGAGTGCGGCTGCCAGGGGGTCGAGAGCAGCGGCGCCAGTGACAGCCGGGGCGAAGCCGGCGATGCGCTCAGGCGCGTCGGGGGCGTTCATCACCTGGCGCGGCCACGTCGCCGGCTCTCCGAACACGGCGCGGCCAGCGTCGAGCAGGGACTTCGAGCCGTGGGGCAGCCCGTCGTGTGCCCGCAGGGCCGCTCGCAGCCCCTCGAGCCCGAGCCACGCCCCCGAACCCACGTCACCGAGCACGTGCCCCCAGCCGTCGACCCGGCGCCAGGTGTCGACGAAGTCGGTGCCGAACGCGACTGCCCCGGTCCCGGCTGCCACCACGGCTCCGGGGCGCAGGCCACCGAGCGCGCCGACGAGGTTCGCGACCGCGTCGCTGACCACGACGGTGCGCCGCGCCCCCAGCGAGGTCCGGACGATCCGCATCACCTCGGCCCGGTCGGCGAGGAAGAGCAGTCCCCGCATCGACCAGACGACGACCTCGGGTTCGGCGCAGTCCAGCTCGTCGAGCAACGACCGCGCTGCCCGCGCGAGCGCCTCGACGTCGATCCCGCCCGGCTGGATCCGCACCCCGGGTGCGGTGCGAACCGGCCCTGGCTGGGCGCCGTACGTGACCTGGACGCGCAGGCCGGAACCCCCGATGTCCACGGCCGCGACGACCGGAGGGGACGCTGCGCTCACGGACGCGATGGGATCACTTGGACATGCCGGCGGTCAATCCGGCGACGATCTGCTTGGTGGCCAGCAGGAAGAGCACGATCAGCGGGATCGTCGTGATGACGAGCCCGGCGAACACGGCCGAGTAGTTCGTGGCGTTCTCGCCGAAGAACGTCGTCAGGCCGACGGGTAGCGTGTACTTGTCCTGGTTGCGCAGCAGCACCAAGGGAAAGAGGAAGTCGTTCCAGATCGGCACGAAGCGGAAGACCGCCACCGTGGCCAGGGCCGGGCGCACCAGCGGCACCATCACGCGCCAGAACGTCTGCCACGGCGTCGCCCCGTCCAGGGCTGCGGCCTCCTCGAGCTCCTCGGGCAGCTGCCTGAAGAACGTCGTGAGGACGAAGATCGAGAACGGCACGCCGGAGGCGCCGTACATCAGCGCCAGACCCAGCCGCGAGTCGATCAGGCCGAGGCCGTCGAACAGGTAGAAGATCGGCAGGATCGCCAGGTGGATCGGCAGCATCAGGCCGGACAGGAACAGCGACTCCAGCCACCGGAACGCCCGCGAGCTGACCCGGGCCAAGGCGTAGGCCGCCATCGTCGAGACCGTGGTCGACAGGACCACCGCACCGACGGTGACGAGCAGCGAGTTGCCGAAGTAGGTGGCGAAGTTCCCGGTGGTCCATGCCTCTTGGTAGCTCGTGGTCGACAGCGGCCACGGCACACCGAGCGGGTCGCTGATGAGCTCCGCGTTGGTGCGGAACGAGCTGAGGACCATGAGCAGCAACGGGACCAGCGCCACGGCGGCATACAGCCACAGCAGGATGCTGGCACCGGCGCCACCGACCGGCTTCGTGCCGGAGCCGGCACCCGACCCGCGGCGGGGACCGCGGGGTTGGGCCAGCACCGGCTCCTCGGAACGGGTGGAGGTCGCTGGGGGGACGACGACACTCATGCGGTGATCCTCCGCTCGTGGCGACGCAGCACCGAGGTGGCACCGATCGCACCGCCGAAGATGACGAGGAAGAGCAGGGTGGCCAGGGCCGACGAGCTGCCGATCGCGTCGATCGAGCCCGAGTCGAAGGCCGTGCGGTAGAACAGCAGCGACACGAAGTCGGTTGACCCCGCAGGGTTTCCGGTGGAACCACCGAACGCGTACGGCAGGGCGAACGCCTCCATCGCGAAGATGAATGTCAGCACCGACACCGTGCCGATGGCCGGGACGAGCAACGGCAGGGTGACCTTGAAGAACGCCTGGCGGTGGCTGGCACCGTCGACGCGGGCAGCCTCGGTCAGCTCCTCCGGCACCCCGCCCAGCGCAGCGCCGTACAGGAGGACGGGGAAACCGATCCACTGCCACACGCTCACGAGCACGACGACCCACAACGCGGTCTTGGGGTCACCCAGCCACGGCAGGGCCCAGGACTCGAGGCCGACCTTGGTGAGCAGCTGGTTGACCGGGCCGAACGTCGGCGAGAGCAGCAGCGTCCACAGGTAGCCGATGACGATGGGGCTGACGAGGTACGGCATGGCGTAGAGGGTCTGCAGCAGCCGGCGCGTGCGCGCCCTGCGGTGCAGCAGGAACGCGACGCCGAGGCCGATGGTGTTCTGGAAGACCATCGTCCCGGCGAAGAACAGCACGTTGTGCAGCAGCGCCCGGGGCAGGTCCGTCGTGAAGGGTGCGCGGGTGAAGAGCGTGCGGAAGTTCTCCAGGCCCGCGAACGCACCACGGTTCGTGCCACGCCACTCGAAGAACGCGTAGGAGAACGCCGTCCCCATCGGGTAGAGCACGAACACGCCGAACAGCAGCAGGGCCGGGAGGACGAACAACAGCCCGGTGCGGCGCCTCACGACCGAGGCCTTTCCAAGGACCCGTCAGGGGACGGCCCCGGTCGCGAGGTGGAGGTCGTCGTCACGCGGCCGGCTTGAACCAGGTCTTGACGCCGGTGTCGAGCTCCTTGCTCACCGCCGTCGCGTCCTTGCCACCGAGCAGGAGCTGCTGGATGCCCTTGCCCAGCAGGTCGGTGCCGGACGGTGCGCCGTAACGGAAGTCGGTGAGGAGCAGGTACGGCGAGCCGGCGTTCACGTAGTTGTCGCTCATCTGCTTGAGCAGCGGGTCCTTGTACTCGACACCGGGGACGGCAGAGATCTGCTTGACCTCGTCGGCGACCATCTGGCCGAACTCCTTGGTCGACATCCAGGTGACGAGCTCGGTGGCGGCCTCCTGGTTCTTCGACTTCTTGGAGACGGCGAAGTTGCCGTCGGCCCAGCCGGCCGTCGTCGCGGCGGAACCACTGGGCGACCCGGGCGGCGGCGGCACCTGGAAGACGCCGATCTTCATGTCGGGCGCGGCCTTCTGCAGCACCGCGAGGTCGTAGGAGCCACCCGGCAGCATCGCGGCCTTGCCCGCGGAGAAGAGCGTCTGGGCGTCGGTGATCGCGACACCGGTGACGTTCTTGGGCATGAACTTCTCGAGGTCCTTGACGACCTTCACCGAGGCCACCCAGTCGGGGTCGGTGAAGTCCTTGTCGCCGGAGTTCACGGCCTCCTGGAACGCCTTGCCCCCGAAGCGGGGCGCGGCGAGGACCTCGTGCACGATCGGCAGGGTCCAGTCGTCCTTGGCGCCCACGGCGATCGGCGTCATGCCGTCCGCGGCGAACTTCTCGTTGGCAGCCATGAACTCGTCCCACGTGGTCGGCGCCTTGAGCCCGGCCTTGTCGAACGCGTCCTGGTTGTAGAACATCACGGTCGTCTGGCGGGCCAGGGGCACCGAGTAGATCTTGCCGTCCTCCTTGCCCTTGGCGCTGGCGACGACGTTCTCGTCCCAGCCGGCGAGGTCGACCTTGCCGTCGAGCGGCACGAGCGAGTCGGAGGCGACGGTGGTCTGGAGCTGGCCGTAGGAGCGGACCTGCGGGACGTCCGGCCCGGCGGACCCGGCGAGGCCGGTCGCGAGGATCTTGTTGTACTCGGTGGCCTTGAACGCCTTGAAGTCGACGTTCACCCCGGGGTGCGCCTTCTCGTAGGCGGCGAAGATCTTGTCGTACGCGGCCTTGTCCTCGACGCGCCACGACCACACGGTGAGCGTGGTGTCGCCGTCACCGCCGGCGGAGTCGTCCCCACCGCTGGAGGGCGCGCACGCCGTGAGGGCGAGGGCTGCGCCGAGGGCGACCACGGAGGCGATGGACCTGTGGGTGCGGCGTGTCATGAACGGTCTCCTGTCAGGGACTGCGGTGCCGGGGATGCGGCGGCACCGTCTCGCGGGGAAGGGGTGGGTTCGGCAGAAGCAGGTGGGGCGAGGTCGGCAAGGGCCTTGGCCACCGACCCCTGGTGGTCGGCGATGGCCAGTCGCGCCGTGGCGGCGTCGGTGCCGGCGAGCATCGACAGCAGCGCGGTCTTCAGCTCGCCGTCCGCGGCCTCGAGGGCGAGGCGGGCGTCGGTCTCGTCGGCGCCGCTGGCCTCCTGCAGGATGCGCAGGACCCGGCCACGGAGCTTGGCGTTGGTGGCGACCACGTCGACCATGAGGTTGGACCAGGTGCGCCCGAGGCGGATCATCACCGCGGTCGAGAACGAGTTGAGGATGAGCTTCTGGGCCGTCCCCGCCTTGAGCCGGGTCGAGCCGGTGAGCACCTCCGGGCCCGTGCGGGCCACGAGGAGGTGGTCGGCGTATGGCGCGAGGCCGGCGTCCGGGTTCGACGTCACCAGGGCGGTGACGGCCCCGAGCTCGCGGGCGCGGCGCAGCGCGCCCCCGACGAACGGGGTGCGGCCCGAGGCGGTGAGGCCGATCGCGATGTCCCCCTCGCGCAGCACGGAGGCCTCGGCCTCGCCGGCCTCCTCGTCGTCCTCGACGTTCTCCACCGCGCGCAGCAGCGCACCGAGGCCACCGGCGTGGTGGGCGACGAACAGGCCGTCGGGGGCGTTGAAGGTCGGGAGGAGCTCGGCGGCGTCGAGGACGGCCAGCCGTCCCGAGGTGCCCGCACCGAAGTAGTGGACGGTGCCACCGGCCCGCACCGAGGCGACCGCACGGTCGACCAGCAGGGCCAGCTCGGGCAGCACCTCGGCCACCGCAGGAGCCACCTTGGCGTCGTCATCGTTGAGCAGCCGCAGGATCTCGAGGGTGGGCTGGGTGTCGATGCCGGTGGTGCCGGGGTGGCGCTCCTCGGTGGGCGCGCTCACGCTCACGTCGCTGGTCACACCGTGAGGTTAGTTTCTTACGCTCCGCGCGTCAACGATGTAAATGAATAACTGCCGCCGCCACTGCCGTCACTGGGGCAGGTGGTGGCTGGCCACGGCCTGCCGGGTCTCCTTGACCGCCTTGCGGGCCCGCGGCAGGTTGCGCTGCGCGACGGCGATGTAGAGGCAGTCGACGACGGTCAGGGCGGCGATGCGGCTCGCCGTCGCGCCGGACCGCAGGCTGGTCTCGCGAGCCGCCGTCGTGAGGACGAGGTCGGCCCGGGCCGCCAGCAGGGACACCGGGAAGTTCGTGATCGCCATCGTCGTCGCTCCACGGCTGCGGGCCGCGTCGAGCGCCTCGATCGTCTCCGACGTCGTGCCGGAGTGCGAGATGCCGATGGCGACGTCGCCCTTGCCCAGCAGGGTCGCGCTCGTCAGGGCGATGTGGGGGTCGTTCCACGCGAAGGCGACGACGCCGATGCGGTGCAGCTTCTGCTGGAGGTCGGTGCCGACGATCGCACTGGCACCGATGCCGTAGATGTCGACCCGCTTGGCTGCGGCGACCGCCTCGGCGGCCGCGGCCAGGCTCGGGCGGTCGAGCTGCTGGGCGGTCTCCTCGACGGCGCTCGCGTCGACGAACGCCACCTTGGCGATGATGTCGTCGATGGTGTCCTTGGCGCTGATGTCGGTGTCGGTCGCCCCACCGGCGCGCGGCTGGGCGCTCTCCTCGGCGAGGCCGAGGCGCAGCTGCGGGTAGCCGGGCAGACCGAGCCGACGGCAGAACCGCAGGACCGTCGTCTCCGACGTCGTCGCCGCGACCGCGAGCTCACTGATGGTCAGCGCCGCGGCGGCCCGGGGGTCGGCGAGCACCTGCTCGGCGACCCGGTCCTCGGCCGGCGAGAGCGAGGGGCGGATCCCGCGCAGCCGCACGAGCAGCGGCACTGTCGGCACGGTCGGCACGGAGGCGTCGGCAACGCGGGGTGGCATGGCCTTACCGTACGGCCTCGCCCCCTGCGTCACCGTGACGCCAGGGTCCAGCCCTGCGTGACGAAGTCCCCCGGGGTCTTCTCCCCGTCGAGCAGGACCCGACCACCCGTGGCGACCCTGACGTCGTCGACGTAGACGCCGCGGCCGAGGTACGCCCCGTCCGTCGTGTAGCGCCATCGCAGGACCTGCTCACCGCCGGGCAGGTCGGCGCGGGCCTGCACCCACCTGCGGTCGCCGGCACCCGAGACGACCCCGTCGACGGCGGTGGTCTCGCCCCGGTCGCGCACGGTGAAGGGGACCTTCGTCCACGACGCCCCGGCGTCGGTGGACCGCTCCAGCGTGAGCAGGTCGGTCTCCTCGGTGTCGAGGAACAGGTCGAACCCGAGCCTCGCGCCACGGTCGGGGACGGTGAGCTCCCGCGTGGCGAGGGTGGTCGTCGTCGCGTCCTTCGCGCCGCTGAACCACGCGGTGTCGCCGTGCTTCGGTCGCACCTTCATGGCCTGCGCAAGGCCTCCGGCCCACTCACGGCGAGCCAGGTTGATGCTGCCCCAGCTGCGCGACGGGTGCACCCGGTTCGTCAGGAGGATCGCGAACGACCTCGAGGCGAAGTCGATGACGATCGAGGTGCCCGTGTAGCCGGTGTGCCCCGCGGCTCGGGGACCCGACAACGCATCCATGTACCAGCGCTGGTTGAGCTCGAAACCAAGGCCGTGGTCGTCCCCGGGGAAGTCGTCGTTGAAGTTGGTGATGAGGGAGGTGACGCTCTTCTTCGACAGGATGCGGTGACCGCGGTAGGTGCCGCCGTTGAGCAGCGCCTGGCTGAGCACCGCGAGGTCGTCGGCGGTCGAGAACACGCCGGCGTGTCCCGCGACCCCTCCGAGGGACCAGGCGTTCTCGTCGTGGACCTCGCCCCAGACCATGCCGCGCGCCGGGGCCGTCTGGTACTCCGTGGCGGCGGTGCGCGTCCGGTCGGTCGGGTTGTAGCCGGTGTCGCCCATGCCGAGCGGTCCGGTGATGCGCTCCGCGACGACCTGGTCGAGCGGCTTGCCCCGCAGCTTCTCGACGACGACTCCGAGGGTGATGAGGTTGAGGTCGCTGTAGAGGTAGGTCGAGCCCGGCGGGTTCGTCGGCGGCTGGTCCATGACGGCCTTGATCCGCGAGGCCTTGTCGGGGTACTTGCTCCACAGCGGGAGCCACGACGTGAACCCCGACGTGTGGGTCAGCAGCTGGCGGATGGTGACCGCCTCCTTGCCGCCGGCGGCGAACTCCGGGAGGTAGGTCGCGACAGGGGCCTCGAGCGAGACCGCTCCCTCCTCGACGAGCTGCACCACGGCGAGCGAGGTGAACAGCTTGGAGACCGAGGCCAGGTCGAACACCGTGTCGTCGCGCATCGGCACCCACTGGTCCCGGGGCAGCTCGGTCGTGGCGTCGGCGTACTTGAGGGCGTAGCCGCTGGCGTCGCGCTCGACGACCTTGCCCTCGTGACCCATCAGGGCGACCGCCCCGGCGTACATGGGTCTGCCACCCTCGGGGGCGGTCTCGTGACCGCGGATCTGCGACACCGCGGTGGCGATCGGCGCCGGGTCGAGCCCCACCGACGCCGGGGTGGCGTCAGCCAGCACGGTGTTGGGCGGGGCGAACCCCCGGTAGGGCTTGCTGAAGTCCTCGGCCTCGGCAGGCGAGGAGACCAGCGCACCACCGACCACCAGGGCGCACACGGCGACGGTCGAGGACAGGGCGGGGCGAAGGCGCATGGGGGTCCACCGTCCGGTTCAGGCCGCGGGTCCGCGGTAGATGAGGTACTGCTTGCGTCGGGCGTCGAACTCCCGCAGCTCGGCCTGCCACGCGCCGATGACCTCGTCGGCGCCGGCGCCGGCGGTGATCTGGTCACGCAGGCGGGTCGAACCCGTCAGCTTGTCGATCCAGTAGGGACGCGCCGGGTCGTAGCTGTCGTAGCGCCAGACGAAGTCCTTGTAGAGCGCCCTGGCCGCCACAAGCATCTCGACCCCGACGCGGATCGCGTCGAACGTCCTGGTGTCCGTGATGTGCACCTGCACCCCGCCGCAGACGGTGTTGAGGTGCTTGTTGAACGTCGGCGTGAAGTAGGCCTCGCGGAATCCCACGCCGGGAAGGTCGAGCGCCGCAAGGCGTTCGGCCCACCGGTAGTCGACGTACGGAGCGCCGATCAGCTCGAACGGGCGCGTGGTCCCGCGCCCCTCCGAGAGGTTCGTCCCCTCGAACATCCCGGTGCCGGGGTAGACCAGCGCCGTGTCGGGAGTGGGCATGTTGGGACTGGGCATGACCCACGGAAGCCCGGTCGCGGCATACGGCATGTCGCGTCGCCAGCCGGAGACCTCGATGACGGACAGCTCGGTGAGGCGGCGGCCGGCGTCGGCGGTGAGGAACTCCCCGTCGAAGAAGCGCGCCAGCTCACCGACCGTCATGCCGTGAGCCTGGACGATCTCCTTGGCGCCCACGCCGGAGGTGTACTTCGTCGTCATCATCGGGCCGAAAGCCTTGCCGCCCAACGGGTTCGGCCGGTCGAGCACCACGAAGCGCGCACCGGTCGCCGCCGCGGCACGCATTGCCGTGTACATCGTCCAGATGTAGGTGTAGAAACGCGCACCGGCGTCCTGGATGTCGAAGACGACCGTCTCCACGCCAGCGGTCCGGAACAGCTGCTCCATCTTCGCGGCGCCCGCGCCGTAGGCGTCGTAGACCGTCAGGCCGGTCCGCGGGTCGGTGTGCGTCCCCTCGGAGTCGC
The DNA here is from genome assembly GCF_039532215.1 of Pedococcus aerophilus. NCBI lineage: Bacteria > Bacillati > Actinomycetota > Actinomycetes > Micrococcales > Intrasporangiaceae > Pedococcus > Pedococcus aerophilus. Next base: position 1,911,321 of record NZ_BAAARN010000001.1, read on the forward strand.
CGGCCTGTGCAGTCCCTCTGAAGCCGTGCTCGGGACCGAAGACCCCGACGATGTCGACGGTGCCGGCCTCGTGCATCTCGTCGACGATGGTGCGCAGGTTGGTGAGGATCCCGGTGGGGTTGGTGATGATCCCGACCTTCTGGCCGGCCAGCGCCGACCAGCCGTCCGCGGCGGCCCGCTGGGCCCCGGTCAGGACGGTGCGGCTCGGGTATGGCGCAGCGGCCGGTGCCGCGGCGCGGGTGGACGCCCCCGCGGAGGAGGCCCCGGCGACGGAGGCGGGCACGATGATGAGGCCCGCACCGGCGGCGGTGAGGAGCTGACGGCGGCTGAGGTTGCTCTGCTGGGTCATCGGTCGTCCGATCAGTAGGTCAGGCCGTGGCCGAAGGGGTACAGGACGGTCGAGGGGCTTCCGGCCGCCGGGATGTCGACGGGGAGCTTGCCGGTCGGGGCGACCTCGCCGGCGATGACCCGGGCCACCGCCTCGATGGCGACCGGGCTGTAGGAGTAGGTCGCGAGGTAGGTGGGCGCCTCGGTCAGGTACGCGATGTCGTACGGGTCGCGGGTGGCGACGACGATGACGGGCTTGCCGGTGGCGAGCAGCTGCTTGACGAGCTTCTGCTGGCCACCCTTCGGGTCGGTCACGGCCTTGTCCCAGGCCTTCATCGTGGTGACGACGACAGCGTCCTGCGAGGCTGCGGCAGCGACCGCGTCGGCGATCTGCGCATCGGTCGGCGAGGTGCCGGTGTCCTTGGCCGTGGTCGTGGCGCCGTGCTCGGCGAGTCCGGCGGCCAGGGTCTTGGTGGTGGTGACGCCGTAGCCCGTCACGAGGACCTTCTTCCCCGCGGTGGCGAGGGGGAGCGTCTTCGCGTCGTTCTTCACCAGGGTCGTCGTGCGGTCGGTGATGGCGTCGGCGGCGGCGAGGTGCTCTGCCGTCCCGACGACGTCGTCGAGGGCGGAGGCGTCGGCGTACGGGTGGGCGACGATGCCGCGCTCGACCTTGAGCTCGAGCACACGGCGCACCTTGGCATCCAGGTCGGCCCGGCTGATCCGGCCGCTCTTGACGGCTCCGATGACGGCGGCATACGCCTCGTCCATGGCCGGGGTCATGAGGAGCTGGTCGACGCCCGCGGACAGGGCACGCACGGCGACCTCCGGGTCGCCGTAGAGGTCCCGGACGCCCTGCATGGCGAGCGAGTCGGTGACGATGACGCCCTTGTACCCGAGCTCCTCGCGCAGCAGGCCCGTCATGATCGGCTTGCTCAGCGTGGCCGGGTCGCCCGAGTCGTCCAGGGCCGGGAAGTTCAGGTGCGCGGTCATGATCATGTCGATGCCGTCGGCGATGGCCTGCTTGAACGGCGGGGCGTCGAGCTGCTCCCACTGCTGGCGCGTGTGCGTGATGATCGGGAACGCGACGTGGCTGTCGGTGGCGGTGTCGCCGTGCCCCGGGAAGTGCTTGGCCGAGGCCGCGACCCCCGCGTCCTGCTGGTAGCCGCGGACCTGCGCACCCACCATGTCGGCGGCGAGCTTCGGGTCGGACGAGAACGAGCGGGTGCCGATGACGGGGTTCAGCGGGTTGACGTTGACGTCGGCGTCGGGGGCGAAGTTCGTGTTGATGCCCATCGCCTTGAGCTCCTCACCCGTGATGCGGGCGGCGGTGCGGGCATCGTCGGCGCTGCGGCTGGCGCCGAGGGCCATCGACCCGGGGAACTGCGTCGCCGGCGGGCCGACGCGGGTGACGACCCCCTGCTCCTGGTCGGTCGCCACCTGGAGGGGGATGCGGACCTTGGAGCCCTGCTGGGTGAGCGCCGCCTTCTGGACGCCGTTGGACAGGGCCGTGATCTGGGGCGGGTTCTGGACGCTGTCGGTCCACGCGAAGTAGATGACACCGCCGAGGTGGTACTTCTGCACGACCTCCGCCGGGGTGGCGACGCCGTACAGGGGGATGTTGCGGGCGTCGGGCGTCGTCGCGTCCTTGCCGTAGACGTTCTGGATGAAGAGCTGGCCGACCTTCTCCTCCAACGTCATCCGGGCGAGCGTGGAGGTCACCCAGCCGTGGGGACCGGCCGGGACCGCCTGGGGCGCACCCAGCGGGGTCGCCGCGGACGCGCCGCCGACAGCCGGTCCGACGACGGAGCCGAGGAGGGCTGCGCAGGCGGTGCCGGCCACGAAGGCTCGACGGGAGAGGGGGGAGCTGGGCATGGTGCCTCCAAGGCCAAAGGTGTAAACGATTCACACAATCAGATCGCTTTCTGCAACTTACCCACGCCCGGACGAAGCGGGCAAGGGTTCTTTGCCGAGTCTTGGCACGCAGGGGATGATGCAGCCATGGCGAGACAGATCAACTGGCGAGGCGTGCTCAGCCCGGACGGCGCGGGCGACGGCCGCGCGCCGGAGAAGGTGGTCTGGCGACCGGGCACCCCCCTCGAGCCGCCGCGCTCGATCATCGAGGCGGTGCGGGTCATGCAGTTCGCCGGTGCGCTCAGCCTCGTGGAGATCGTCCGGGCGTTCCTCACCAGGGGCGACCTGCGCGCCGCGTTCGTCGGTGAGTCCCGTGCCCAGGGGGCCGAGGTGGGCGCGGCCGACCTCGACCGCATCGTCACGCTCAGCCTGACCATCACGGTCGTCTACGCGATCATCTCCGCCGCGACGTGGTTCACCATGGCCCGGACCACCCGGCAGGGGTCGAAGTGGGGACGCTGGGTCGCCTGCGCCCTGCTGCCCGTGGCGCTCGGCGTCTTCTTCGGCGGCCTGCTGCCGACCGCCGGGCTGTTCTCCCGGGTCGTGCCCGTGGTGCTGCTCCTGCTCGGCGTGTGGGCCCTGGTCCTGCTGTGGCAGAAGGACTCCTCCGCCTGGATCAGGTTCACCACCGCCCCCGAGGAGTGAGGGTCAGCTCCGGCGGGACGTCCCGACCAGCTCGACCAGCTCGATCCGCGCGCCGGAGCTCGTACGGCGCGCATGCGTCGCGGGCGGGGCTGTGGCGCGCGGGGCTGCCGCACGGGGCGGCAACGATGTGATGACGTGGACGACCTGTGGTGCCGCCGGTGCAGGCACAGGCGCCGATGACCCGTGCGGTGCGCGGGCCGTGCTCACCGTGGGGCGCTCCGCCGTGCGGAGACGTCGGCCGTCGTGCATGGCGGCACCGACCCCGATGAGGAGCAGGCCCAGGAGAAGGACGAGGGCCGGCACTCCACCGGGCGCCATACCGTCGTGGTCGGCGACGGCGAAGGGTCCGGAGCCTGCCCGTGCGGAGGCGTCGAGGCCGGCCGACAGGGTGGCCATGCCGCTCACGACGGTCAGGGTGACCCCTGCCGCCACGACGGCGAGGGGACGTCGGGTGCTGTCCATGCTGGCCTCCGCTCCGGGTCCGTGGGGGCTCGTGCGCCTCCCCCGAACGACGATCGTGCCTCGACCGAACGGCTGACTCCACCTGCAGACGCTGTACGCCAGACGTCCAGACGCACCCCCACCAGAGGCGGAGACGCGGCTCAGCCCGCGGTGGGGGCGCCGACGGGTGCCGCGGTGACCACGAGATTGTGGTCGTAGTGCCGGGTGACGGGATCGAAGGTGCCGGTGCAGGTCAGGAGCACCAGGCGACCCGGCACCGACCGGTCGAAGATGTCCGTGCCCGTCGAGAGCGCCCCCTTGGCGACCTCGCGGTTGGAGCGCACGACGTACACCTGCCGCAGCCCCCCACCACTCAGCTCGACCCGGTCGCCGGGCGCGGCGTCGAGCAGCGTGGCGAAGAACCCGATGCCCCGGTCGCGGGAGTCGATGTGGCCGGCGAGGACCACGCTGCCGTAGACCTCCCCCGGCAGCGCGCCGCTGACCCACCACCCCGTCACCCCGGGGTCCTCGGGCAGCTCGAGGTCACCATCGGCCCCGGTGTCGACCTGCTGCACCACCGCCGCACCACCCTGCGAGAGCAGCCGGATGCGGGTGGGCACGAAGGTCCGACGCTGGCTCGCGGCGGCCGTGCCCCGGCCGGCGTCCGGGACCGCGTCATGGTTGGCGGTCGTCGGCGTCGCTGTCGCGGGGGTGCTCGTGGTCGTCACCGGGGACGTCGCGGTCGCCGGTGCGGCCGGACCCGCCGCCGGCCCGCGGACTCCCCCGGCCTCGCTGCACCCGGCGGTCATGGCCAGGGCGAGCGCGAGTACGGCGCCGGGCCGGCACCGCGCACGCCTCACCGCGGCGCGGCGCGGGTCCGTCCCCGTCGCGCCGCACCGACCCCGGCGGCGGCAGCACCGAGGACGAGCACGCCGGCGAGGGCGGCGAGGTCCGGACCCGGCGCCATACCCGGCGCGTTGACCGGCGTGGCGCCCGCCCGGCTGGCGGCGATGAGCGACTGGGCCTGGCCGCCCGTGCCGGCGTCGACGCGGTCGGGGTCCGCGCCCGAACCGCGGGTGGCGACGGGCAGGACCTGGACCACGGCGTCCATCGAGTCGGTCTCGGCGACCCCGATCGCGAAGACGCGCGTGAGGGAGGCCTTCGCCACCGGGACGTCCGCCGGGCCGAAGACGACCGGGCCGTTCGCGGCAGCCGGGACGATGTCGACGGGGTAGGCGCCGGCCGGCACGGTGAGGGTGAGCTCCTCACCGTTGGCGACGTTGGCGAACAAGACCTTGCCCTTGACCCTGATGTCGGCCGGGCCGACAGCCGCGGTGTGGGCCACCGTCAGACGACCACTGCCGGCGGTGACCGCGCTGAGGTCGTTCGGGTAGGTGGTGAACACCGGCGGCTTCGTCGCGTCCGCCTGCCGGTGCAGCACCAGGTCGGTGCTCGATCCCGCGGCGACCTCGATCGCCGCCTCCACCGTGTCGCCGCCTGCGTCCGGGACGGCCGACACCACGTGCCGACCGGGGGTCAGGCGCAACGGGCCGACGACGGTCTTGGCTGCCGCCGCGTCCGGTCCGACAGCCTTGCCGTCGACGGACAGCGACATGGTCGTCGCGTCGACGCCCTGGATCAGGTAGACCGCCGCCGTGGCGGCGGCGGCCGGTGCGGCCAGCGGGTCGGCAGCGGGGGCAGCCACCGCGGCTGAGGCGGCAGCGCCGCTGCCGAGCGCGAGCAGCACACCGACGACGAGGCGGGCAAAGGGGCGTCGATCTCTGCGCATGATGGCCTCCAGGCTCATTGCTGCTGGGGCGACGGCGCAGGACCTCCACCCCAGACCGGCGATGATCCCGCTGGTCAGGGCGCTGCTGCTCATTCAATTGGCGTAAATCCGGCTCTTGGGGTGTTCGGTGAGCAACCAGCGACAGATACTCGAAAGCCGACGAGGAGGGCGGCTGGAGACATGGCGCGGGCGCGAGGGAAGCGGAAGAAGGTCGCGGGCTGGTCTGCGCCCGCCGCCGGGTCCACGCCCCGCGCAGAGCAGCCGCCACGACCCGCACCTCCTGCGGAGAAGGCGTCCGTCCCCAGCCCAGGGCCCGCGCCTCGGGCCGGGCGACCGTCACCGCGCCGGGCCGAGCCGGTCGCACCTCCTCCGGCTCCGCCACCCGCACCTCCGCACGTGGCTCGACCGCCCGCCGCCCGAGCCGCAGCAGCCGCCGCGCCGACGGCGGCGGCGGAGCCCGCGGACCTGCACCCGCGGAGCAGCACCCGGACCGTCGTCCTCGCCGCCCCCAGCACCGAGACCGAGGACTTCTTCGGCCACTGGGACGACTCCCCTCCTGCGGCAGAGCCGGTGGACCGACGGCAGGAGGCACGCCGAGGGGTGCGGCGGGGTGCACTGGTGACGGTCGTGCTCGTGGCCCTGGCCGGCGCCGGCGTCGTGGGCACGCAGCTGCTCGGCGACCGGTCGTCCGGGGGTCGTGACGCCGGCCCGACGACGGCGTCGTCCTCCCCGGGTGCTGCCACCAGCGGACCGGACGTCGGACCACCGGGCACCGGGGTGCCCGGCCTGACGGCGCCGGGCATCCACGTGGAAGCCACACCGGCGGCGAGCGGCGACGTGGACGTCGTGGAGAACGTCGTGTTCACCGGCGGTGCCACTGCCCTCGAGCTGACCCTGCCGGCCGTCACGGGGGTCTCGGAGGCAGCCCGCCCGGACGCGGTCCGGATCACCGACCTGCGCGTCACCGGTGACGGTGTCGCCGTCGACACCGGCTCTGCCTCGCTGGCCCGAGGAGGACGACTGCTCCTGCCCAAGGCCCCTCGGGCCGTCGAGCTGCGGTACCGACTGGTCGGTGTCGTCATGGTCAGTCGGCCGTCGACGCCGGGACGGGCGCTCGTGCTGCTCCCCCCGATCACGACGGGTGACGACCTGCGCCGCCTGCCGGTCGTCGTCGAGGTGCGCGGGGCCCTCGTCCGCAACCTCGTGTGCCCCGGTCTCGCCGCTGGCGATCAGCTCTGCGGACGCCAGGAGGGCGAGCGCTGGAAGACCGTCCCGCTCGGCTCGGGGTCGACCGCGGTCCTCGCCCAGCTGGACCTGCCCACCCCCTGACGGTCACCGACCGCTCGTCGCGAGGAGGTCCGCTTCCGCCGCACCGTCCTGCGTCACCCATGGCGCGAACTCCCCCGGCCCAGCACCATGGGGCCATGACAGACGGGACGAGCAACGGGGCCTACCGCGCGGCATACGACGAGAGCCTGGCCGACCCGGACGCGTTCTGGGGGCGCGCCGCGGAGGCGATCGACTGGATCACCCCGCCGCCGCGGGTCCTCGACGACGACCGTCCGCCGTTCTACCGCTGGTTCACCGGCGGCACCCTCAACACCTGCTTCAACGCCCTCGACCGCCACGTCGCCGCCGGCCGCGGGGAACAGGCGGCGCTGCACTACGACAGCCCGGTGACCGGCACCCACGAGACCTACACGTATGCCGCGCTGCTCGACCGCGTCGCGACGTTCGCCGGTGCGCTGGCCTCGCTCGGCGTGGAGAAGGGCGACCGCGTGATCGTCTACATGCCGATGGTGCCGGAGGCGGTCGTCGCGATGCTCGCCTGCGCCCGCCTCGGGGCGGTGCACTCGGTGGTGTTCGGCGGGTTCGCCCCGGCCGAGCTCGCCGCGCGCATCGAGGACGCCAAGCCCACCGTCATCGTCTCGGCGAGCTGTGGCATCGAGCCGACCCGGGTCGTCGAGTACAAGCCGATGCTCGATGCGGCCCTGGACCGCAGCAGCCACAAGCCGGAGTCGGTCATCGTGCTCCAGCGCGAGCAGGCCCGGGCCGCGGTCGGAGAGCGCGACACCGACTGGGAGGAGCTCGACTGGGACGAGCTCGTCGCCGACGCCGTACCGGCCGACTGCGTCGAGGTCGCCGCGACCGACCCGCTCTACGTCCTCTACACGTCGGGCACCACCGGTCGCCCCAAGGGCATCGTCCGCGACAACGGCGGCCACGCGGTCGCCCTGCGCTGGTCGATGGAGAACGTCTACGGCATCGGTCCCGGCGACACGTGGTTCACGGCCAGCGACGTCGGCTGGGTCGTCGGCCACTCGTACATCGTCTACGCGCCCCTGCTCACCGGCGCGACCTCTGTTCTGTACGAAGGGAAACCGGTCGGGACGCCGGACGCCAGCGCCTTCTGGCGGATCATCGAGGACCACGGCGTGAAGGCGATGTTCACCGCCCCCACCGCCTACCGCGCGATCCGTCGCGAGGACCCCGAGGGCCGGCTCATCGCCGAGCACGACCTCTCGTCGTTGGAGACGGTCTTCCTCGCCGGCGAGCGGCTCGACCCCGACACCTGGGAGTGGGCGACCGAGCACCTCGGCGTGCCGGTCGTCGACAACTGGTGGCAGACCGAGACCGGCTGGCCCATCGCGTCGAACCTGCGCGGCCTGGAACCCATGCCCATCAAGGCGGGTTCGCCGACCGTGCCCGCCCCCGGGTATGCCGTGCACGTCCTCGACGAGCAGGGTCACCGGGTGCCCGCGGGCACCGAGGGGGCGATCTGCCTCAAGCTGCCGATGCCGCCGGGCACCCTGCCGACCCTCTGGGGTGACGACGAGCGCTACGTCGCGGGGTACCTGTCGGCCTTCGAGGGCTACTACCTCACCGGCGACGGCGGACTGGTCGACGAGGACGGCTACCTCTACGTCATGGGCCGCACCGATGACGTCCTCAACGTCGCGGGCCACCGGCTCTCCACGGGTTCGATCGAGGCGGCCCTCGCCGGGCACGACGCCGTCGCCGAGTGCGCCGTGATCGGGGTGGCCGACGACTTCAAGGGCCAGGTGCCGCGAGGGCTGGTCGTCCTGCGGTCGGGTGTGGACGCCGCCGTCGACGGCGGGCGCATCCGGGCCGAGCTCGTGCAGCGGGTGCGAGACGAGGTCGGCGCGGTGGCCTCGCTGCGCCAGGTCGACATCGTCAGTGCCCTGCCGAAGACGCGCTCGGGCAAGATCCTGCGCAAGACGATGCGCGAGATCGCCGACGGTCGCACGCCGGTCGTGCCCGGGACCATCGAGGACGCGACCGTCCTTGAGACGCTGACACCGGTGCTGCGCCCGACCACCTAGCCTCCAGCGGGTGCAGGGAGTTTTCACCGGGTTCGTCACCATCGCCGTCGTCATCGGCGTCGGTGCGCTGCTCGCCCACCTGCGCATCGTCGACCTCGGCGCCCAGCAGGTGCTGTCGCGCATCGCCTTCTTCGTGGCGAGCCCGGCGCTCATGGTCATCACCCTCGGTCGGGCCGACGTGCACGACGTCCTGTCGGCCAACCTCGTCGCCTCCGGTGCCGCCGTGGTCGTGTGCGTCGCCCTGTATGCCGCCCTGGCCCGCTGGGTCTGGCACCGCGGCCTCGGCGAGGGGACCATCGGCGCCCTCTGCGCGTCATACGTCAATGCGGGGAACCTCGGGATCCCGGTGGCGAGCTATGTGCTCGGCGACGCGGCCCTCGTCGCGCCCACCCTGCTGCTGCAGCTGCTCGTCCTCCAGCCGCTGGCGCTGGCGTTCCTCGACGCCGACGCGCGCGGCCGGCCGACATCGGTCTGGCAGGTCGTCGGGCGGCCGTTCAAGAACCCGCTGACGCTGGGGTCGCTCGCCGGTCTCGGGCTGTCGCTGACCGGGTGGACGCTGCCGCCGATCGTCCGCGACCCGCTGACCCTGATCGGCAACATGGCGGTGCCCTGCATGCTCATCGCGTACGGCATCGCGCTGCGCTTGGGTCCCGGGCTCGGGCGGGCCGGGTCGGTGGGCGAGCTCGCGACGACCTCGACGATCAAGCTGCTCGTGCAGCCGGCGGTGGCGTGGTTCGTCGGTGCGGTGGTCCTCGGGGTGGACGGCGCGGCACTGCTCGCGATCGTCGTCACCTCGGCCCTGCCGACGGCGCAGAACATCTTCGTCCACGCCACCCGCTACGACCGCGGCACGACCCTGGCGCGCGACACCATCCTCATCACCACGGTCGGCGCCGTGCCGGTGATCCTCCTCGCCGCCGCCGTCCTCGGCTGACCTCGCCGCACAAGCACCCCGGCGTGCCTCCGTGTGAGGAACCAGTCGGCGACACACCTCGTGCCCAAGCGCGCAAGGTCGTGCTCGGCCCGGCTTCGGCACGGGTAGGTGTGTCGCCGACTGGCACGCCCTGGGGACAACCGCGGGGTCGTGCGTCGGTGCGCGGGCACACTCGACGCCATGACCGGCCGGGACGCGACCGCGGCTGCGGCGCTCGCCCGGGTGGGCGGGGTGGCGGCCCGTTCCGTGCTGCTCAGGCACGTGACGAGGAACGAACTCGACCGGGCGGTTCGCAGTGGTCAGGTGCACCGGGTCGCGTGGGGTCAGTACGCGCTACCGACCGACATCGAGGCCCGGCGGGCGGCACAGGCCCTGGGTGGCGTCGCGATCCTGCTGAGTGCCGCCGCCCACTGGGGGTGGGCCCGTCAGTGGGAGCCGCGTCAGGCCCAGGTGGCTGTTCGGCGAGGACGCCGCCTGACAGCCGAGCAGCGTGAGCCGTATGACGTGCGCTGGCGGGCGATCCCCAACGAGGACATCAGTGACGGCTGGGTGACGGGACGTGAACGGACGGTGCTGGACTGCGCGGTCCTCCTCCCCTTCTCCGAGGCACTGGCCATCGCCGACTCTGCGTTGCGGACAGGAGTCGACCGCAGCGACCTGCTCGACCGGGTGGACGGCCTCGACCGGCAGCTGCGCTCCCGGGTCCGCCGGGTCCTCGAGTGCGCCGATGGCGCAGCGGCGAACCCGTTCGAGTCGGCCCTGCGCGCGATCTGCCTCGACGTCCCGGGACTCAAGGTGCGGTGCCAGGTGCGCATCGACGACGCAGACGGCTGGGTGGGTCGGGTGGACCTCGCCGACCGTGCGCTGCGCATCGTCGTGGAGGGAGAGAGCGTCGAGTTCCACTCCGAGCGGGAGGTGTTCGACCGCGACTGTGCGCGGTACAGCCGGTTGGCCGCCGACGGGTGGCTGGTCCTGCGGTTCAGCTGGACCCAGGTGATGACGCGCCCGGACTGGGTCCGGGCGGTGGTCGCCCGAGCCGTGGCCCTACGACAGGGGTGAGCCGGGCGACCAGTCGGCGACACGCCATACGGTGCGCGCACGCGGGTGAGGCGTGGGCGACTGCCACGGACGCGGTGGTGTGTCGCCGACTGGTCGCCATACGCAACCGGTATGGCGACTGGACGGCGCCGAGGGGTCAGCGGCGGGAGCGCTTGGCGGTGCCGAAGATGGAGCGGGTGATCTCGCGGCCGAGGACGGTGCCGGCCGAGCGCAGCGCGGAGCGGAACGCGCTCGACTTCACGACCTGCTCGACCAGGCCCGGCTCCTCCTTCGCCGGCCGGGCGGGCTTGGGCGCGGCCGGGGCCGGTGCGGGCGCCGGTGCAGGCGCACCCGGCGCAGGCACCGTGGGGGCGGGGTCGGCCGGAGCCTTCTCCAGCCGGGCCTGCAGCTTCTCGTAGGCCGACTCCCGGTCGACGACCGCGGCGTACTTGGTCGACAGCGGCGACGCGGCGATCAGGCCGTCCACCACACTGGCCTCGGACGGTGCCATCAGCGACTGCGGCGCGATCATCAGGGTCCACGCGACGGGAGTCGGGGCGCCCTTCTCCGACAGCACGGTGACGACGGCCTCACCGGTGCCGAGGGAGGTCAGCAGCTCCTCGAGGTCGTAGCCGCTGCGGGGGTACGTCGACACCGCGGCCTTGAGCGCCTTGGCGTCCTCGGGGGTGTACGCGCGCAGGGCGTGCTGGACGCGGTTGCCGAGCTGGGCGAGCACGCCGCTCGGCACGTCCTTGGGGCTCTGGGTGACGAAGAAGACGCCGACCCCCTTGGACCGGATGAGCCGCACGGTCTGCTCGATCGCCGACAGGAACGCCTTGCTCGCATCCTTGAACAGCAGGTGCGCCTCGTCGAAGAAGAAGACGAGCTTGGGCTTGTCGGCGTCCCCGATCTCGGGCAGGTCGTGGAACAGGTCGGCGAGCAGCCACATCAAGAACGTCGAGAACAGCGCCGGCCGATCCTGCACCGCAGGGAGCTCGAGGCAGGTGACCAGGCCCTTGCCGTCGGCTTCGGTGCGCAGCAGGTCGGCGGTGTCGAACTCCGGTTCGCCGAAGAACGCGTCGGCCCCCTGGTCGGAGAACGCGATCAGCTCGCGCAGGATGACGCCGGCCGTCGCCGAGGACAGTCCGCCAAGACCCTTGAGATCGGCCTTGCCCTCGTCGGAGGTGAGGTACGAGACGACCTCGCGCAGGTCCTTGATGTCGAGCAGCGCGAGCCCGTTCTTGTCGGCGTAGTGGAAGACCAGGCCGAGGCTGGACTCCTGGGTGTCGTTGAGCCCCAACACCTTCGCAAGCAGCGTGGGGCCGAACGACGTGATCGTGGCCCGGATCGGGATGCCTTTGCCGAGTCCGCCGAGGGAGAGGAACTCGGTCGGGTATGCCGTGCCGACCCACTGCTGCCCGACCTCCGTCGAGCGGCTGGTGATCCGGTCGTTGGCGACGCCCGCGGTGGCCATCCCGGAGAGGTCACCCTTGATGTCGGCCAGGAAGACCGGCACCCCTTGGCCCGAGAGCTGTTCGGCCATGAGCTGCAACGTCTTCGTCTTGCCGGTGCCGGTCGCGCCGGCGACGAGACCATGCCGGTTCAGGGTCGCGAGCGGCACCTTCACCGGGGTGTCGGGATGCGCCTGCCCGTCGATGACGGCGGCACCGAACAGCAGCGCCCCACCGGCGAACGAGTAGCCCGCCCGGATCGCGTCGAGCTGCTCGGTCGACTCGGGGGTGGACTGCGCGGACGGGTCGACACTCGCGTTCTCGGTCACCTTCGGCACTCTAGTGCGGCGTCCGCGCGCTGGGCAGGGTCGCGAGGGCGCTCGCGCACGGGTGGGGCCGCGCGCGGCATACCCCTATGGTTGCTGGGTGATCTTCAAGAAGGTGGGCGAGGGAAAGCCGTATCCGGACCACGGCAAGGACTCGCCGCGGGACTGGGCCGAGGTGCCCCCGCGCATGGTCCGCCTCGAGGAGCTCGTCACCACCAAGCGCACCCTCGACCTCGGTCAGCTGCTGGCCGAGGACTCGACGTTCTACGGCGACCTGTTCGCGCACGTCGTCGAGTGGGAGGGCAACCTCTACCTCGAGGACGGGTTGCACCGGGCGCTGCGTGCCGCACTTCAGCAGCGACCTACCCTGCACGCCCGCGTCCTCGTGCTTGACTAGCCCTCGCAGCAGGTCTCGCGCCCCGTCCCAGGACGGGGCGACCGCGACGGCTGGCTGCCCGACGGGGCGCTGAGGCAGGCGGAGGTGGGTGTGAGCTACATCGTGGAGTCGGGGGCGTCGAGCTCCCGTCGCGCGCGTCGTCGCCGTGCCCTCATCACCTTGGGGCTCGTGGCCCTCATGCTCTTCTTCGCGTTCTGGTACGCCTACTCGTACTACCAGGCGTCCGACGAACGTCGCGCTGCTGCCCGCCCGACGTGCACCGCGACCGCTGCTCCGCTCGTGCCCAAGGACGTCACGGTCAACGTCTACAACGCGACCGAGCGCGCCGGTCTCGCCGCCAAGACCGCGACCGACGTCCGCAAGCGCGGTTTCCGGGTGTCGACCGTCGCCAATGACCCGTTGCAGCGCAAGGTCGCTGCCGCGGCAGAGGTGCGGTTCGGTCCCAGTGGCGCGCCGGGGAGCAAGCTCGTCCTCGGCCTGGTCAAGGGAGCCAAGGCGGTCAAGGACAGCCGGACCGACTCCTCGGTCGACCTCGTGCTGGGTGAGAAGTACACGAAGCTCGCCGCCGCCCCGAAGGCCACCCCGACGCCGACGGCGACACCCTCCCGGACCTGCTGACCCGCACCGAGTCACCCGGGGTCACCCGGGGTCACCCGGGGTCACCCCGCGTCGCCCCGTGTCACCGCGTGTCACCGCGTCGCCCAGCTCAGCGCAGCTCCCAGTCCTCCCGGCGCAGCTCGTACTCGACCTCGCCCTGCTCGCTCCCCGGGATCGGGTCGTCGTGGTGCTCGTGGAACGCCCGGGCGAACTGCATGCCGATGCTCGTCATCGTGGCGCGCGACCCGGCGTTGACCGCCATGGTCTGCGCGAAGACCCGGCTCAGCCCGACCACCTCGAACCCGTGGCGCACCAGCTCGCGCGACCCCTCGCTGGCGAAGCCCTGCCGCCAGTGCCGACGCATCACCCGGTAGCCCAGGTCCGCCTCCCCGGGGACCCGCTCCTGGCTCGGGCCGTGCGGGGGCGTGAGCATCCAGAGCCCCACGAACCGGTCCCGCTCGGAGCCCTCGACCCCGCGCAGGAACCCGACCCACATGCCCAGCCCGTCGACGACCCTGCCCCGCAGCAGCCGCTGGTGGTGGTTGCGCTCGACCTCCTCGCGCGTCCTGGCGCGCGCCCACAGGTAGCGCAGCACCTCGGCGTCGGAGTCGAGCTCCACCTCCAGCTCGAGGTGCTCCTCGGCGAGGGGGACGAGGTCCAGCCGCTCGGTCCGCAGCAGAGGTTGGGGCATCCCCCCACCGTGCCGCACGACGGGCCCCGGGTCGACCGCGTTTCGCGACCCGGCGCCGTACCCGGGTGCGTCGTAGGCTCGACGCATGATCACGGTGGAGCTGGCGCGCAGCCTCGGCGAGGGTGGGGTGCTCTGGGAGCCCTCGCCCGGCGACCGGTTCACCATCGACCAGCCGAACGTCGTCGGCGAGGTGTTCTGGATCAGCCACCTCACGATCGACGTGCACACCTTCAAGGGCCAGCCACTGCTCGGGTTCAATGGCACGACCGAGTGGGCGCTCGACTCCGTCACCCTCGACACGGCCCTGTGGCTGCCTCGCGAGGACCAGCTGCGCGAGCTGCTCGGCGACCGGTTCGCCGGCCTGCGCCGCGACTCCGACACGTGGGTGGTCGAGGTGGGTGGGCCGGACGGTTCGGCGACGTTCACCGACGCCGACCCCGAGTGCGCCTACGCGCAGGCGCTGCTCAGCATCGTCTGACCGAGGTCAGGACCGCCACCCAGCGACCGGGTATGCCGCGTGGTCAGCCCGCGGGCTGGACCGCCGGGGTGCCGATGGAGGTCGTGGTCTCGGTGACCTCGGGCTCCTCAGGAGACCGGTGCACCGGCTCACCGGTGCTCGGGCCACCGGCCGCAGGCATGGTGCCGATCACGACAGCGGTGCCGACCATGGCGAACAGCAGCGCGCAGCCGAACCGGATGAGCGCCTCGTTGACGGACAGGTTGCCTCGCATCACGAGGAACGCCGCCGGGGCGAACAGCATCGCGCCGAGCAGGACGCTGGACTTGAACCGGCCGGAGCCGTTCGACGCGGCCGGTGCGGGGCGGGACTTCTTGGCCATGTCAGGACACCACGCTCTCCACGACGTCGACGACCCCTGCCGTGGTCAGGCGCAGGTGGCCGCCGAGCTCTGAGTAGGCGAGCACCGCGAGCTGCGGTGCCCCGGGCTCGACGAGGCGGCGGACCGCTCGTCGCAACGGCTGGGCGCAGACGAGGACGGGCTGGACACCCGACTGCTCCGCCTGCTGCGAGACGCGCACGGCCTCGGTGGCCAGGCGCTCGGCGAAGTACGGGTCGACGAGGAGCTGGACACCGTTCTCGCCGCCGCGCAGGGACTCGAGCAGCCGCTGCTCGAGGCGGGGCTCGAAGGTGAGGACGTGCAGCTCCCCGCCCACGGCGTGGGACGACGCGATGGCCGGGCCGAGCGCGAGTCGGGCAGCCTCGACGAGTCCGTCGGGGTCGGTGCTGACCCGGGCCCGCAGGGACAGCGCCTCGAAGATCCGGACCAGGTCACGGATGCCGACGCTCTCGGCGAGCAGTCCCTGGAGCGCGCGCTGGACCTCGCCGAGGGTGAGCGGCGTGGGCGTCATCTCTTCGACGACGGCAGGGTGCGTGGACCGGACCGCGTCGACGAGGAGCTTGACGTCCTCGCGACCGAGCAGCTCGTGGGCGTGCTGGCGCACCATCTCCGCGAGGTGCGTCGTCACGACCGACGAGCGGTCGACGACGGTGGCCTCCACGGCCTCGGCCCGGCCACGCTGGTGCACCGGCACCCACTTCGCCTCGAGGCCGAACACCGGCTCGCGCGTCGGGGTGCCCTCGAGCGCCGCCAGGTTGTCGCCGATGGCGAGCACCATGCCGGCCGGGGCCTGGCCGCGCGCGATCTCGACGCCGTGCAGGCGGATGGCGTAGGTGTGCTGGGGCAGGTCGATGTTGTCGCGGGTGCGGACCAGCGGGATGACGATGCCGAGCTCGTGGGCGAGCTTGCGGCGCAACGCCTTGACCCGGTCGAGGAGGTCGCCGCCGGCGCTCGCGTCGACGAGGCCGATGAGGTCGTAGGCCAGCTCGAGCTCGAGCGGCTCGACGCGGATGTCGTGGGCGAGCACCTCCGGGCTGTCGGCGGACGGCCCGGGTGGCAGGGCGGCGGCCGCTGCGCGTTCGTCGGCGGCCTCCTTCTCCCCGGCCTTCGGCAGCTGCCGCGCGATGAGCAGGGCGGCACCACCGACGAGGAGGAAGGGCAGCTTGGGCAGGCCGGGGATGAGGGCCAGGGCGCCGACTGCCACACCCGCGAGCTGGATCGGCTGGCGCTGGGCGCCGAACTGCGCGACGAGGTCGCTGCCCATGTCCTGCGCGGTCGTCGCGCGGGTGACGATGAGGCCGGTCGACATCGACATGAGCAGAGCGGGGATCTGCGAGACCAGGCCGTCACCGACGGACAGGAGGCTGTAGGTGGCGACGGCGTCGCCGATCTCCTGGCCCTTCTGGACGACACCGATGATGAGGCCGCCGATGAGGTTCACGAGGGTGATGACGATGGCGGCGATC
Organism: Pedococcus aerophilus; assembly: GCF_039532215.1. Lineage (NCBI taxonomy): Bacteria > Bacillati > Actinomycetota > Actinomycetes > Micrococcales > Intrasporangiaceae > Pedococcus > Pedococcus aerophilus. The sequence goes on from NZ_BAAARN010000001.1 coordinate 1,927,535, forward strand.
GCGTCGCCCTTGACGAACTTTGAGGCACCGTCCATCGCACCGTAGAAGTCCGCCTCCGCGGAGACGTCCGCGCGGCGGCGACGGGCCTCGTCCTCGTCGATGAGTCCCGAGTTGAGGTCGGCGTCGATGGCCATCTGCTTGCCGGGCATGGCGTCGAGGGTGAAGCGGGCTCCGACCTCGGCCACGCGCCCGGCGCCGTTGGTGATGACGACGAACTGGATCACCACGAGGATGATGAAGATGACGAGGCCGACGACGATCGAGCCGCCGACGACGAAGTGGCCGAAGGCGTCGATGACCTTGCCGGCGAACCCGTCGAGCAGGACCAGGCGGGTGGCGCTGACGTTGAGGGCCAGCCGGAACAACGTGCCGATCAGCAGCAGCGACGGGAAGACCGCGAAGTCCAGCGGTCGCTTGACGTTGAGGGCCACGAGCAGGATGAGCACCGAGAACGTCAGGTTGATCGCGAGCAGCATGTCGAGGACGACGCTCGGGAGCGGGATGACCATCATCACGACGATGGCGACGATGCCCGCGGGGATGCCGATCTTGCCGATCCGGTTGTTCTTCATCGGACCTCGGCGTGCGCGGGGGGAAGGACGACAGCTGCTGTCATGGCAGGCTCCTATCGGCCGATCTCGCGGGCACCTGAGGTTTCGACCACAGGCGTGGGGGCCGGGCGGGCGGCACCGGGGTTGCGGTGGAAGCCGCTCGCCGCACCCCGCTGGCGCAGGCCCATGACGAACACGAAGACCCCGGCCACGGCGTCATACAGGTCGGCGGGGATCTCCTGCCCGATGGTGCAGCTGCGGTAGAGCATCCGCGCGAGCGGCACGTCCTCCACCAAGGGCAGCCGCAGGGCCGAGGCCTCCTCGCGGATCTTGGCCGCGGCGAGCCCGGCACCCTTGGCGACGACGCGGGGCGCACCCAGCCCGGGCTTGTAGGCCAGGGCGACGGCGACGTGGGTCGGGTTGACCAGCACCAGGTCGGCCGACGACAGGTCGGACATCATGCGGTTGCGGCTCATCTCGCGCTGCTTGCCGCGGATCAGGCCCTTCTGGAGGGGGTCGCCCTCGGAGGACTTGTTCTCCCGCTTGATGTCCTCGAGGCTCATCTTGAGGGAGTTGCCGATGCGCCGGCGCTCCATGACGTAGTCGGCCGCGGCGAGCACCAGGCCGACGGCGGCGATCACCCGCAGGATGCTGATGGCCGCGTCGGCCGCCGCCCCGACCGAGGCGCCGAGGGACCACTGGCCGCTGGTCGCGATCTGCTCGGTGATGGTCTTGACCGCGTGGTAGCCGATCCAGCCGAACACCACGAACTTGAGCAGCGTCTTGACCAGCTGCCAGGCCGCGTGGACACCCACGAGGTTCTTCAGGCCCTTGCCGGGGTTGAGGGTCTCGAACTTCGGCTTGAACTTCTTGGCGTAGACACGCAGCCCGCCCTGGGCGGCGTTGCTCACGATGGCCGCGACGACCATCGCCCCCATGAGCGGACCGAGCAGGAGCAGGCTGTGGATCCCGGCGGAGCGCATGACCTGCATGGCGATGTCGGGGTCGGGCTCGACGATGACCCGCTGGAGGTCGCCGAGCAGGTCGCGGAAGAGGTCGGCCAGGCCACGGACCAGCGGCGGCACGAGGACCGAGGCGATGAGGACGGCGACCCACGCGCTGAGCTCGGCGGTGCGCGGGATCTGGCCGTCCTTCTTGGCCTCCTGCTGCTTCTGCGGAGTCGGCTTCTCGGTCTTCGACGCCTTGTCACCGCTCATGAGCGCGTCCCCATCATCTGGGCCACCGACACCATGTCGCGGGTCGCCTGGTCGAGGAGGCGGCTCACGGCACCCGGGAGCAGCGAGAACGTCACCCCGGCCAGCGAGATGGCGAGCAGGATCTTCACGGGGAAGCTCATGGCGAAGATGTTGAGCGTCGGCACGGCCCGGCTGATCAGGCCCAGGGCCAGCTCGGACAGGAAGAGCACGACGAGCACCGGCGCCGCGATCTGCAGCGCGCCGGCGAGGAAACGGCCGAGGTCGTCGGTCACCAGACGGGCCAGGTCGCCGATGGCGAGGGGCCGCAGCGGGACCGTCTCGAACGTCATCATCAGGCCGCGCACGAGGATCAGGTGGCCGTTGGCCGCGAACAGCAGCGTGATCGCAAGCAGCTGCTGGATGCGTCCGAACATGCTGCTCGACACGTTGGAGAGCGGGTCGTAGAGGCTCGCGAGGGTGAAGCCGCTCGCGAGGTCGAGGAGCTCGCCGGCGGCCTGGACGACCGCGACGGCGATCTGCACGACGAACCCCATCGTGGCGCCGACGGCGACCTGCCACAGGGTGGCCCCGAGGAGCGAGGGCAGGTCGAGCTTCGGCGGGCTGCCGAGGTTGGGCAGGATGCAGAGGGCGAGCGCGAACGCGAGGGCGGCCTTGATGCGCGCCGGGACGGACCGGCTGCTGAACGGCGGGGCGATGGCGAAGAAGGCCGACATGCGGACCGTGGCGAGGAGCAGCACCACCAGGGTGTCCGCCGACAGCGAGGCGCGCATCAGCTCAGCAGCTGCGGCAGCATCGTGAACATCGCCTTGGTGAACGCCACCGTCTCCTGGAGCATCCAGTGACCCGAGACGAGCAGGACCACGGCGACGCCGAGGAGCTTGGGGACGAAGCTGAGGGTGACCTCCTGGACCTGGGTGACGGCCTGGAGCAGCGAGATGGCGAAGCCGATGCCGAGCGCCACCAGCAGCACGGGCATGGAGAGCTTCGCCGCCAGGATCATGGCCTGGAGGCCGATGTGCACCACGTCGGAGTCGGTCATCGTCGTCCCCCTCAGTGGTAGCTCTGCACGAGGGCGGTCGCGATGAGGCTCCAGCCGTCGACCATGACGAAGAGCAGCAGCTTGAACGGCAACGAGATGAGGGCAGGCGGCAGCATCATCATGCCCATCGACATGAGCACCGAGCTCACGACCACGTCGATGACGAGGAAGGGGATGAAGACGACGAACCCGATGATGAAGGCCGACTTGAGCTCGGACAGGACGAAGGCCGGGATGAGTGTCGTGAGCTCGACGTCGTCCGGGGTGGCCGGGGCCGCCTGGTCGCTGAGCTTGACCATCGTCGCCAGCTCGGCCGGGCGGGTCTGCTTCATCATGAACTCGCGCAGCGGCTTCACGCCGGCGTCGAAGGCCTGGGTCTGGGTGATCTCGCCCTTGAGGTAGGGCTGGACGCCGGAGTCGTTCATCTGCGACAGGACCGGCGACATGATGAACAGGCTGAGGAACAGCGCCAGCCCCGCGAGGACCTGATTCGGCGGGATCGTGGTGGTGCCCAACGCGTTCCGCGTCAGCGACAGCACGACGATGATCTTGGTGAAGGACGTGCAGAGCACGAGGAGCGCGGGGGCGACCGACAGCACCGTGAGCAACAGGATGATGCTGATCGTCTGGCTGGGCTTGCCCAGGCTCGGGTCGACCTCGACGGAGACGCCGCCGGCCCCGGTGGTCGGGGTGGCGGTGGGGGTCGGCTGCGGGGTGACGACGGCGGGGACGGCGAACGAGGTCGACGTGACCCCCGTGACGGCGACCGAGGACGTCACCGAGGACGTCACCGATGACGTCACCGAGGACGTCACCGGGGTGGCGGCCTGCGCACCGGAGCCCGCGAGCGCGACGGCGGCCAGCGTCAGCAGGACGACGGCGAGGACGCGCCGCGTCCACCGGAGGAGCGCGGGAGCCGTGAGGGCCTCAGCCACGGCGGCTTCGGCCGGTCGCGGACAGGACCACGGCAGCGGCGTTCCAGGGCCACCCGGTGGGGGCGGCGGCCGCGCGACGGGCGGAGCGGGAGTCGGTCGGGGGGACGATCGTGCGGGACTGGCGCGGCTGGCGGGACTGGAGGCCAGGGAGAGAAGGGAGACCCTGGCGGCTCTGACGACCCTGGCGGGCCTGACGGGTGGCCGCAGCGGCACGGGCGGCCCGCGCGGAGCTGCGCGTCGCCATACCGGCCTCGATGAGGGCGCGACCCTCGGCCTCGGCCCACGTGGTGGACCGGACCGCGGGCGGGGCGACGGACGCTGAGACCGCCGCGGGCAGGGCGGTGAGGGACGGGGACGCCACCGTGGCCCCGGTGGCCTCGGTGGCCGACGGGGCGAAGGCAGCAGAGGCCGGCACCCCAGCGGTGGGCACGGCGGCAGGCACGGCGGTGGGCACGCCGGTGGGCACGTCCGCGGGCACCGCTGCCCCGGGCTGCGGAGCGATGGAGGGCACGACGGACAGCGGGGTCGAGGGGCGGACGAGGTCCTCCTCGCCGAGCTCACCGAGGACGGAGACCCCGCGCTCGGTGACCCCGAGGACCATCACCTGCGAGCCGACCTTGACGACCTGGAGGGTGGAGTTCTTGCCCAGGGAGCGCCGGGTGAGCACCTCGACGTCCACGGCGGAGCGACCCGGGCGGCCCGAGCCGATGCCGCGCTTGGAGGCCCAGCGGGCGAGGGCGACGAGCAGCACCAGGACGACGGCGAGTGAGACGAGCAGGCGGATGACCGCCAGCACGACCGACCCATCGGTCATGCGCGCGCCCGGCCGTCCGCCTCGGCGGTGACGACCTCGGTGATGCGCACGGCGAACTCCTCGTCCACGACGACGACCTCACCGCGCGCCATCAGCGTGCCGTTGACGAGGACGTCGACCGGGCCGCCGGCGGCGCGGTCGAGCTCGAGGACGACACCGGGGGCGAGGGAGAGGACCTCCTGGACCTTCATCCGGGTGCGGCCGAGCTCGACGCTGATCCCCATCTCGACGTCCCGCAGCAGGTGCAGGCGGCGCGGGTCCACGTCGGCGAAGGGCGAACCGCCCACGAGCGGCTGGAACGCCGCCGCCGGAGCCGTGGCGTCGTCGACCGGGGTGTCGGCGACCGCCGCGTAGGAGGCGTCCTCGACGGGGGTCTCGGGGTACGACGTCATGGGATGTCCTTCGGTGGGGGCGGGGTGGTTCACGGGGTGACGATCTGGGCGGCGAGCCGCTTGCCGTGGCTGCCGGGGGTGGCCGAGGCGACGGTGACGCCGTCGGCGGCGACGAGGAGGGGCTCGGTGACGGGGTGGCGCAGCGGGACCACGTCGCCCACGGCGAGGGAGAAGACCTCCGCCGACGTCAGCGTGACCTCGCGGAAGGAGACGGTCACGTCGATCTCGACCTGCTGGAGGCGCTGCTCGACGGTGCGGGCGGCTGCGGCGACCCGGCTGTCGGCGGCCGCCTCGGCGGAGGCCTGGTCGACAGAGGCGAGGATCGGCTTCAGCGTGGCCAGCGACATGCACAGGGTGGCCGTCGCGGCCTGGTCGCCGATGCGGACCTCGACCTCGGTGGCGACCACGGGGTCGGCGGGCGCGGCGATCTGGAGGAACTGGGTGTTGGACTCGAGGGAGTCGAGGTCCGCACGGACCGACGCGAGCGTCTCGAACGCATACGTCAGCTCACCGGCCACCCGCTGCACGAGGTCACGCACGAGCGTCGTCTCGATGTCGCTGAGCGCACGGATCGGCTGGACCCGGCCACCGGCGCCGCCGAGCAGGCGGTCGATGACGCTCATGACCACGCCCATGGGCAGCTGGAAGAGCGCGGAGCCGGGCTGGCTCTCGAAGGTGAGCACGGCCAGCAGGCTTGGGTTGGGCACGGTGCGGATGTACTCGTCGTACGTCACCTGGCGCACGGAGACGACGCGGGCGAAGACGACGGTCCGCAGGGTCGTCGAGAGCACCGTCGACAGCTGACGGGCGAAGGTCTCGTTCGCGACCTGCAGGGCCCGTACCCGCTCACGACTGAGCCGGCCCGGACTGCGGAAGTCGTAGGACAACGGCTCGGCACTCACGAGCCACAGATCGGCATGCCGGGACCCCACCTGAGGCTTTGTCCGGATACCAGCCGAACGGACGACCCCACGCGGGTGCGGTGGAGCGTCCCGCCCCGGCCGGGGACCGCTACCGCGGTCGGGCCGGGTGACCACCGCCGTCGGGTGCGGCGGTGCGGGTGGAGCTGTACGGGTGGGGGCGCGCGAGCGGGGGGATGGACCTCGCGCGTCCCCACCCGGGTCGGTGGGTGACCGGCGTCAGCGGGTCACTGCATGACGAACTCGGTGAGGTACACCTTGAGGACCTCGCCCTCGTAGCGGTGCTTGACCTCGGTGTCGAGCGCCTTGCGGGCGGCTTCGCGGCCCTTGGGGGCCAGGAGCTGGGCGTAGGTGCGCTGGCCGAAGATGCCGATCGCGGCGTCACGGGCCTTGGCGCCGTTGAACTCCTCGCCGCCGTGCCCCCCGGCGCTCGCCTCCTCGGTGAGCTGCAGGGACAGCCCGACCTTGAGGAAGCGGCCGTCGGAGAGGTTCAGCGTGAGCGGCTCGAGGTCGACGACGGACCCGGGCACCGGCTCGTGGGCCTCGGCCTCCCCCGACGGCTTCAGGAAGAAGAACCAGCCGGCGCCGGCCACGACGAGGACGGCCACGACGATCATGATCAAGGGCTTCTTGCCCTTGCCCTTGGGCTCGGGGGCGGCGGCCACGGGGGCCGGCGCGGTGGCGGTGGCGGACATGTCAGTCTCCTGGCAGGGCGGGGATGGACGAGGCGGACTTGGTCGTCGTCTGCTGCGACGACTCGGGGATGGCGTGGACGACGATCGCGACCCGGCGGTTGCGAGCGCGTCCCTCGGTGGTGGCGTTGGAGGACAACGGGCGCTGGTCGGCGTACCCGGCGGCCGAGACCCGGGCCCCGGCCACGCCGCGGGAGAGGACGTAGCGCAGCACGGTGGTGGCGCGCTCGGTCGACAGCTCCCAGTTGGAGGGGAAGTGACCCGAGATCGGGACGTTGTCGGTGTGCCCCTCGACGGTGAGCTCGTTGGGCAGGGTCCTCAGGATCGGGGCGACGGCGTCGAGGACCTTGCGCCCCTCGGGCCGCAGGGTGGCCTCGCCGGCGTCGAAGAGGACGCGGTCGGTGACGACGTTGACGACCAGGCCGTGGTCGCGGACCTGGAACTGCACCGACCCGGAGAGCCCCTTGGCCGCCAGCGACTTGGCGATCTTGTCGCGGATGGCCGTGAGGTCGTCCTTCTGGGACTTGCCCGTGCCGGCCCCGGCACCCTTGCCCGCGCCCAGCCCGGCATCCGTGCCGGCACTGGGTGAGGTCTTGGGGACGAGGACGGGGACGATGTTCTGCGGGGGGACCGGACCGATGGCCTTGCTGTCGGGCTGGCCCTGGACGCCGCCGTTGAGGATGCCGGTGGAGGAGGACACGGCCGTGGGCTCACCGAAGTACTGCTCGAGGCCGTTGGACAGGGCGATGAGCTTGGCCTGGTCGACCTGGCTGATCGCGAAGAGCACGATGAACAACGCCATGAGCAGGGTGATCATGTCGGCGTAGCTGAGCAGCCAGCGTTCGGCGTTCTCGTGCTCGGCCTCCTCGTGGTCCTCGGCGCGCCGGCGGCCACCGCCGCCGGGCCGCGAGCTCACGCCGCTTCCTTGGCCAGGTCCCCGCCGTCGCTGGCGAGGGCGGCGCGCAGGCGCTTCTCGACGACCCGGGGGCTGGTGCCGGACTGGATCGCCAGGACGCCCTCGAGCAGCAGCTCCATGTGGGCGATCTCCGCCTCGCTGATGCGCTTGAGCTTGCTGGAGATCGGCAGCCACATCGCGTTGGCGCTCATGACGCCCCACAGGGTCGCGACGAACGCGCTCGCGATCAGCTCACCGAGCTTCTCCGGCGCGCCGAGGTTGCCCAGGACGTGGATGAGGCCGATGACGGTGCCGATGATGCCGATCGTCGGGGCGTAGCCGCCCATGTCGGCGAAGAACTTGATGCCGAGCTTGTCACGCTTGCGACGCGTGGAGATCTGGGTGTGCAGGACGTCGTAGATCTCGTCGGCGTCGGTGCCGTCGACGGTCATCTCGATGCCGTCGCGCAGGAACGGGTCCTCGATGCTGCGGGCCTTCTCCTCCAGCGCCAGCAGGCCTTCGCGGCGGGCGACGTCGGCCATGGCCACGAGCTCCTCGACGACGGCGTCGCTCTTGGGCTCCTTGACGGTGAACGCGCGCATGAGCTGCTTGCCGATGATGGCCATGTCGGTGATGAAGCCACCGGCCATCGCGGCGCCGATGCTCCCGACGAAGACCAGGATGATCGGCGGCAGCAGCAGGATGGACGTGGGCGAGGCGCCCTCCATGATGAGGGAGGCGACCACCGCCACGAAGATGACGACGATGCCGAGCAGGGTTGCGATCTCCATGTCACACGTCCGAGTCGGGGACGGCGTGGAGGGTGGCCCGCTGAGAGGGCGAGTGCTGGACGAAGTCGGCGGCAGAGATGACCGCGGCGCGGAAGTCGCGCACCTCGGCCACGACCTGCTCGACCGACTCGGTCACCACGTACCGCGTCCCACCCACGAGGGTGATGACGGTGTCGGGCGTGGCCTCGACACGTTCGATGAGGTCGGGGTTGAGTGCGAAACAGGTGCCGTTACGGCGCGTGACAGCGATCATGGTGCGTCCATCCTTGGGTCCAAACACGCGCAACCATCCGTGGTGCGCACTTCTCTCATCGGCAACCCCGCGGCATACCTGAGGTCTGTTCCCTCCCCGCTTTGTGCCAGTTCCGCGGCGGGTATGGCGCCGGGCACGGCGATGGGCACGGCGATGGGTGGTGGGGCGCGGCTCTCCCGCACCCCACCACCCGTGGGACCTCCTGAGCCGACCGGCTCAGCGCTTGAGGTTGACCAGGTCCTGGAGGATCTCGTCGGAGGCCGAGATCACGCGGGAGTTGGCCTGGAAGCCGCGCTGGGCGACGACGAGGTTGGTGAACTCCTGCGCGAGGTCGACGTTGCTCATCTCGAGGACACCGCTGTTGAGCAGGCCGCGGCCGCCGCTGCCGGCGATGCCCACCTGGGGCTGACCGGAGTTGGCGCTGTTGCGGTACATCGAGTCGCCGGCCTTCTCGAGGCCACCGGGGTTGGCGAAGTTGGCGACGGCCACCTGGCCGAGCTTCTCCGTCAGGCCGTTGGAGAAGACACCGATGAGGACGCCGTTGGTGTCCATGGTGAAGCTCTGCAGCTGCCCCATGGTCGTGCCGTCCTGGGTGCGGGCGGCGGCCGAGCTCTGGCCGGCGTACTGCGTCAGCGGGGTCTGGTCGCCACCGATGGTCATGGTGACGTTGGCGCCGAAGGAGTACCCGGCCGTCCCCATCGCGGCGCTGCTCAGCGTCATCGTGTCGGTGTTGAACTTCTCCGTCGCCGGGTTCCACGTGAGGTTGGTCGTGCCGACGGTCACCGGCGAGCCGTTGCTGCCGGGGACGGTGGTCGTCGCGGTCCAGGCGTTGGCGGCGGTCTTGGTGTAGGTGGTCGTGGCCGGGACGGTCCGACCCTGGCCGTCGACGATGTCGATGCCGTGGGTGACGGTGGCGCCGACCGCGGCGTCGGCCGGCAGGTTGCCGCCGAGGTCGATGTTCGCGGTCTCCTTCGGGGGGAGCACCTGGCCGAACGGCAGGCGCAGGCCCGTCGTGGAGGTGTTGGTGTCGATCCGGCCGTTGGCGGCGGGCCACCCCTGGACGGTCGCGCCCTCGGGCGTGGTCAGGTTGCCGAGGGCGTCGAAGGAGAACGCGCCGGCGCGGGTGTACATCGTCTGGCCGTCGCGCTGGACCACGAAGAAGCCGTCACCCTGGATGGCCATGTCGCCCTGGCGGCCGGTCACCTGGGTGCTGCCCTGGGTGAAGTTCGTCGTGATGCCGGCGACCTTGACGCCGAGGCCGACCTGCGCGGCGTTGGTGCCACCGCCGCCCTGGGCCGCGCCACCGGAGTTGCGGATGGCCTGGCTGAGGGTGTCCTCGAAGACGGTCTGGCTGGACTTGTAGCCCGTGGTGTTGACGTTGGCGATGTTGTTGCCGATGACGTCCATCATCGTCTGGTGGCTGCGCAGACCGGAGACGGCGGAGAAGAGCGAGCGAAGCATGTTCAGTCCTTTGCGGGGTGTGAGGGGTTAGGACGCGGAGGGGGAGGTGGCGGTGCCGACCTCGGAGACGGTGCTGAGCGGCACCTCGGTGTCGTTCACGATGAGCTTCGGCCCGGCAGCGGTGAGCTTGACCGAGTCGACGGTGCCGCTGGCGGTGGAGCTGCCCACGGAGTAGGTGACGCGCTGGCCCACGAGGGTCAGGGCGTTGAGGCTGTTCTGTCCCGCGATCACCGCGGCGTTCTGCTCCACCAGCTCGTGGAGGGTCTCGACCATCTGCATCTGCGCGGTCTGCGCCATGAAGGCAGCGCTGTCGACCGGCTTGCTCGGGTCCTGGTACTTCAGCTGCGCGACGAGGAGCTTGAGGAACGCGTCCCCGGTCATCTCGTTGCTCGCCGAGCTCGTGGAGGTCCCCTGCGTCGCACCAGCCGTGTTGGCCGCCGCCTGGGCGTTGAACGCCGCGGCGGTCGCCGCGGGGTTCGAACCGATCGGGATCGTCATGGACGGACTCACATTCTGACGTCGAGGGCGACGTCGCTGGGCAGGGATCGGGAGGTGGGGTTCGGGGTGGCCGGACCGGTGTCGGCACCGCGGTGCCCCGGTATGGCGCCGTGCCCGGCTCGCGGTGCAGCTCCGCTCCCGGCGCCGGTACCGGAACCGGCACCTGCTTGGCCGAACAGGTCGGGCGAACCGGACTGGACGTCCATGCCCGCCGTGCGCAGACCGGTCTGCTCCAGCTGGGCCCGGAGCTCGGGCAGGCCCTGGCGCAGGGTCTCGCGGGTGGCGGCGTCCGCGGCGACGAGGTGAAGGGCGACCTCTCCCCCGCTCAGGGTGAGCTGGACCCGGACCTTGCCGAGGTTCTCGGGCTCGAGGTGCACGGTGACCTGGTGGGTGCCGTCGGGCGCGGTGAACATCGGGGACATCGCGTTGAGGACCTGGGTCTGCGGGGGCAGCGGCACCACGGGGTTCGCGAGGGGGGCCGTCGTGACGGGGACCGCCGACGCCGTTCCCGTGGTGGGGGCTGTCGGCACCGTGGCAGCAGCGGCGAGGTCGACACCGGTGGGCACGGCGCTCGCCGGGGCGAGGACGGGGCTCGTCGCGACCGCCGTCACAGGGATGCTGCCGACGGTGGTCGCGTCCACGGACGTCGTGACCGCGGTGAGGCCGTCGGTGCCGGCCGGGGCGGTGGCGCCTGCGGCGTCGGTGCCGAGTCCGGCCCGCGCTCCCGCGCCGCCGAGGGCGGGCGGACGGCCATGGACGAGCGTGGGCACGAGCGCACCGTCGCCCTGGCCGCTGCCCGTCTGCCCGGCTCCGGTCCCGTCGGCGCCTGCCTGTCCCGAGCCCGCCGTGGCGGTAGGGGTGGTGGACGGGCCCGTGGTGGTGCCCTCGGTGGTCGGCTGGGAGGTGGACGTCGAGCTCGCGGCAGCCTGCCCGGCCGCCTGGCCGACGGCCTGCGTGCCGACGGCCGAGCCGGGGGCGCCGGACGTGCCGGCAGGGGTCGACACAGCGGTAGTGCCGACGGAGTCGGTGGGCGTAGCGGCCGCGTGGCCGACATCGGTCGCTGCCGAGCCCTCGGCCTGGGTGGCCGGCGCCACCACGGTGGCGGGGGCCGCCGACGCGGCGGTGACCGAGCCGGCGCTCGACGAGACGCCGTCGACACCGGGGGCAGCGGCACCGGAGCCACCTGCGGGCGAGGTCGTGGGACCGGCGGGCACCGCGCCGCTCGCAGCCGGAACGGTGGCCGCCGACGCGGCCGAGGACGCGACCTGGGCGGCGGGCTGCTGCACCGGCTGGGGCTCGCTGCCCGAGGACGGCTGCGACGCGGGAGCGACCTCGGTCGAGTCCTTCCCGGACGGACGGTCGGGACGCTCGAACACGGTGTCCACGACCGGGCGTTGGCTCCGCTCGCTCACCGCGGAGCGATCGCGGGGGTCCGCGGGGTCGCTGCGCTCGTGCACCTGGCGCTCGTGCACGGGGCGCTCGTGCACGGGGCGCTCGTGCACGGGGCGGGGGTGCGTCGAGCGGGTCTGGCCCGGGCGGCCGGAGTCGAGCTGGGAGCGGATGGCGACCTCGAAGCTCGCCCCGTCGTCCGAGGCGGCACTGCGCCCGCCGGGCTTCGCGGGGGCCACCGCGGCAGGTGCCGGGATGGTCACGTCGACGCGACTCATGCCGCTCCTCCCATGTAGCCGATGACCTTCTGGACGTACTGCTGGGTCTCCCGGTAGGGCGGGACACCGCCGTAGCGCTGCACCGCACCCGGGCCGGCGTTGTAGGCGGCGAGCGCCAGGGACGTCGAACCGAACCTGTCGAGGTGGCTGGCGAGCAGGCGGGCCGCACCGTCGATCGCCTGCGCCGGGTTGCGCGGGTCCACGCCGAGGCCGCGGGCGGTGGCCGGCATGATCTGCATGAGCCCGATGGCCCCGGCGTGGCTGACCGCGGAGGGGTTGAAGCCGCTCTCCGCCTTGGCGACCGAGGTGAGCAGGGCGACCGGGACGTCATACCGCTGCGCGGCACTGGCGAACAGGCTGCGGAACTGTGCGGGCACGTCGGAGGCCACACCACGCGTCGAGACGCCGGTCGCGGAAGACGCGGCGGAGGCAGCCGCCGAGGTCGTGAACGACTGCTCGGCGGGGGCGGCGATGCGACGGATGGCCGTGGGGGTCTTGTAGACGTCCTGGATCTTGACGTCCTGGCCGGCCCGGGGGGCGACGAGCATCTTGTGGTCGCCCACGTAGATGCCGATGTGGTCCACCGGGCTGCCGAAGGCGAGGAGGTCGCCCGGCTGGGCCTGGTCGAGGCTGGGGACCGCGGTGCCCATCCGCGCCTGGTCGGCGGCGACCCGCGGCAGGCGCACACCCACGTCGGCGAAGGCCCGCTGCACGAGGCCGGAGCAGTCCAGGCCCTTGGCCGGGTCGGTGCCGCCCCAGACGTAGGGGACGCCGAGGTACTTCTTGCCGGCCTCGACGGCGCGCGCGCCGACGTCACCGCTGGTGCTCGTGGTCGGGAAGCTCTGGACCCCCTGCGACTGAAGGGCTTTCGCCTGGTCCAGGACGGTGCCCAGCACCTGGTCGAAGGACGCCGGGGCCGAGCCCGACGTGGTGGTCGCCGAGCTGGTCCCGGCTGCGGCGCTGGTGCTCGCCGCGCTCGAGGTGGAGGTGGGGGCCACGACGGTGAACCGGCTCTGGATGGCGGCGATGCGGGCGAGGGCGCCCGCGGGGCCGACGGTGTCGATGCTCATGCCAGCACCCGCTTCAGCGCGCCGGCGCTCTCCTCGGCAGCTCGCTGGTCGGAGGCGAGCAGCTCGCGCAGGGCGATGAAGTCCTCGCGCTCGACGAGGCGCTCGAGGCCCGACGTGCGGGTCATCGCCTCGGTGAGCAGGGCACGGGCACGGTCGGACTCGCCCACGGCCATCTCGTGTCGGCTGCTGGTCACGGCGACCTGCTCGGCGCGACCACTGGCGAGGGCGCGGGCGGCGACGAACGCCGCTGCACCGACCACCCGGGGGGACGCGTCGACGTCGGCGTACCGCTGGCGGGCGGCGTCCGCGTGGCCCTCGGCAACGGCGGCGTCGGCGAGCGCCCGGGCGAGGTCCGCCTGACGGCGCTCCTCCTGGATCTTTCGCACCTTCAGCACGACGGCAAGGCGGTCACGGCGGGCACTCACAGCGCACCTGCCAGCTGGTGCAGGGCCGACCAGCTCTGGCCGAGGTCGGCGATGTCGTCGAGGTCCTGGCGCAGGAACAGGTCGATCGGGGCCGAGAACTGCAGGGCACGGTCGACCAGCGGGTTGCTCCCGGCGACGTAGGCACCGATCTCGACGAGGTCCTTGGCGTCGCGGCGGGCTGCGAGCAGCTGGCGCAGCGAGGAGACCGCGGCGCGCTGCGGGCCGTCGGTGAGGGCGCGGGTGGTGCGCGACACGGACTCGAGCACGTCGATGCAGGGGAAGTGGCCCGAGGTCGCGAGGCGGCGGTCGAGGACGATGTGGCCGTCGAGGATGGAGCGGACCGAGTCGGCGACCGGGTCGTTCATGTCGTCGCCCTCGACGAGGACGGTGTAGAGGCCCGTGATGCTGCCCGTGTGCGAGGTGCCCGCACGCTCGAGCAGGCGCGGCAGCAGCCCGAACACCGACGGCGGGTAGCCCCGGGTGGCCGGCGGCTCGCCGGCCGCGAGGCCGACCTCGCGCTGGGCCATGGCGACACGGGTGACGCTGTCCATGCAGAGCAGGACGTCCTGGCCCTGGTCGCGGAACCACTCGGCGATGCGGGTGGCGGTGAAGGCCGCGTGGAGGCGCACGAGCGCGGGCTCGTCGGAGGTCGCCACGACGACGACCGCGCGGGCCAGGCCCTCGGGTCCGAGGTCGTGCTCGACGAACTCGCGGACCTCACGGCCCCGCTCGCCGACCAGGGCCAGCACGCAGACCGGGGCCTCGGTGCCGCGGACCATCATCGAGAGCAGGCTCGACTTGCCGACGCCGGAGCCGGCGAAGATGCCCATGCGCTGCCCGCGCCCGCAGGGCACGAGGGTGTCGATGGCGCGGATGCCGAGGCCGAGCTGGGTGTCGATCCGGTCGCGGGTCATCGCCGGCGGCGGCGTGCCGTCGGAGGTCTCCCACGTCACGTCGGTGAGCTCGGGGCCACCGTCGATCGGGCGACCGAGCGCGTCCACGACCCGACCGATGAGCCCGGCGCCGACAGGGACCCGCAGGGGGCCACCGGTCGAGGCGACGACCGCACCGCGGCGCACACCGCGCAGGTCGGAGACGGGCAGGCAGCGGGCGGCGTCGCCGTCGAGGGCGACGACCTCGGCGAGGATCGGTCCCTGGTCGCCCATGACCTCGACGGCCTCGCCGACTGCGACGTCGAGGCCGGAGACCTCGATGCCGACACCGAGGGCGCGGGTGACGCGGCCGGTGACGCGCGGGCGGGCCGCGCGCAGGATGTCGTGGAGCACGGCGGTCATCGCGACAGCACCTCGCGGACGCGGACGAGCGCGGCGCCGATCTGGGCGTCGATCGTGCGGTCGCCGATGTCGACGACGCAGCCGCCGCGCTCGACGGTGGGGTCGGGGACGACCTGCACGGCGCAGCCGGGGGCGAGGTCGGCGATGGACTCGGGGGTGAGGTGGGTGTCGCCCGGGTTCAGGTGGACGGTGACGTCCGAGCCGCGGGGGATGTCGGTGAGTGCGCGCTCGACCGCGTCGCGGGCGGCGCAGTCGTCGACGAGCAGGTGGTGGCCGACGAGGGCCTCGGCGATCTCCACGGCCATGGGCACCGCGGCGGCACACAGGTCGCGCACCGTCGCGGACGCGGCGGCGTCAGCGACGGCGGCACGCAGCGACTCCAGGGTCGCGGCGAACTGCAGCCGGCGCTCGGCAGCCTCGGCCTCCTCGCGCTCCTGGGCCGCATGGAGCCAGGCCTCCTGCTCGCGGACGGCCTGGCGCACGCCCTCCTCGTAGCCGGCCTCGCGGCCCTCCTCGAACTGGCGGGCCGTCTCGGACAGGGCCCCGGAGCCGAGGACGGCGCTGGAGCGGGTGAACTGACGGGAGGTGAACAGGGCCGGCCGGACAGCGGTTGTGGCGGCACTGCGCAGCAGCACGGTCGAGGGGCGCAGGTCAGAGGACGAGGTCATCGCCGCCACCTCCCCGGGAGACGATGATGTCGCCGGACTCCTCGAGCGTGCGGATGAGGCGGATGATGGCCGCCTGGGCCTCCTCGACCTGCTTGAGGCGGACCGGGCCCATGACCTCGATCTCCTCGACGAGGCTGGCGCCGGCACGCTCGGACATGTTGCGCGTGATCTTGTCGCGCACCTCGGGCGAGACCCCCTTGAGCGCGAGCGCGAGGGCCTTGGTGTCGGCCTGGCGCAGGATGGCCTGCACGGCGCGGTCGTCGAGGTTGACGATGTCCTCGAACATGAACATGTGGGCGCGGACCTCTTCAGCGAGCTCGGGGTCACGCTGCTCGAGTCCCTCGAGGATGAGGCGCTCGGTGGAGCGCTCCGAGCTGTTGATGATGCCGACGAGCGGGCCGAGCCCACCGACGGAGGAGTAGTCCGAGCTCTGGACGAGGTTGGCCAGCCGGCGCTCGAGGTGGCCCTCGACCTGGCGGACGATCTCGGGCGAGGTGCGGTCCATCACCGCGAGGCGGTGGGCCACGTCGGCCTGCATGTCCTCGGGCAGGCCGGACAGGACGATGGCCGCCTGGTCCGCCGACATGTGCGCGAGCACGAGGGAGATGGTCTGCGGGTGCTCGTCCTGGAGGTAGGTGAGCAGCAGGCGCGCGTCGACGCGGCGCAGGAACGAGAACGGCGTCTGGGACAGGGACGTCGACAGCCGCGAGAGCACGTCCTTGGCACGCTCGGGGCCGAGCGTCTTGACGAGCATCTCCTCGGCGAGCTCGAGGCCGCCCTGGACGTAGTACTCCTGGGCGTTGACCATCGAGGAGAACTCCCCGAGCACGAGGTCCTGGGTGTGCAGGTCCGCACCGTCCAGGCGGGCGATCTCGGCCGTGAGGGCCTCGACCTCGCTGGGACGCAGGGACCGCAGCACGTGCGCGGAGTCCTCGCTGCCGAGCTGGACCAGCAGCACGGCGGCCTTGCGGAGCCCGGTGAGCTCCGTGGTCATCACGGTCATCAGCTGCCTTCCGCGATCCAGCCGCGCAGGAGGCGGGCCACGTCGTCGGGACGCTCGCGCGCCAGGGTGCCGATGGCCTCACGGGACTGCGCCCGCTGCTCCCCCGCCGTCTCGCGGTGGGGCAGGACGTTGCGCTGCTCGGCCTGCTCGAGGAGGGTGTCGACCGGCGCCGGTCCGGTGGGGACGCGGTAGACCTCGATCTCCTGCGGGGCAGCAGGGCCGGAGCGGCGGCGCGAGCGGATCAGGCCGATGATCAGGGCCAGCAGGATGAGGACGCCGAGGCCGACGGTCTTGCCGAGGCTGATCATGTCGGCGCGCTTCTTGTCGGCAGCTGCCGCCTCGAGCTCCTTCTGGGCCGACGCCGCGGCGGTGGTGTCGAAGGCCATCTGGCTGACCTCGACGACGTCACCGCGCTTGGGGTCCAGGCCGGCAGCGGCCGAGACGAGCGAGCTGAGCTGCGTGGTGTCGACGGAGCCGGCCGACTTGGCGTCGAGCAGGACGGCGACCGACAGCCGCTGGACCTTGCCCGGTGCCGTCGTGGTCTTCTCCTTGAGGGTGCCGACCGCGTTCGTCCGGGTGCTGTCCTCTTTGACGTAGTCGTTCTTGCCGGTGCCGTTGGTCGTCGTCCCGACGTTGTCGGGGCCGAGGACGCCACCGACCGGGGTGCCCCCGCCGGTGTAGCTCTCCTTGCTCTTGGTCTCCGTCAGCGTCGTGCCCGGCTTGGTGGGGACGTACTCCTGGCGGTCGATGGTCTGCTCGTCGAAGTTGAGGTCGGCGTCGACGCGGACCACGGCCTTGCCGGGACCGACGACCTTGTCGAGCATCGACTGGACGGCGGCGGCGGTCGCGTTGGCGACGGCGAGCTTCTGGGACTGGCGGGCGTCGGCACCGGCGGCGCCGCCACCACCCTCACCGGCGGCGTTGAGGACCTTGCCGCTGGCGTCGGCGACGGTGACCTGCTCGGGGTCGAGCTTCGGCACGGAGCCGGCGACGAGGTGGACGATCGAGTCGACCAGCGTGGAGGACAGCGTCGTGCCGGCCGAGGTCTTGACGAGGACCGAGCCGGTGGGCTTGGCCGCGTCCGTGGTGAACACGTCGTCCTGGGGCACGGCGAGGTGGACCACCGCGGCCTGGACGCCCTCGATCGACTCGATGGTCTTGGACAGCTCGCCCTCGAGGGCCCGCTGGTAGGTGACCTTCTGCTGGAAGTCGCTGCTCGTCATGCTCTGCTTGTCGAGCAGCGAGTAGCCCTGCGAGTTCGAGTCGCCGGCCGGCAGTCCCTCGCCGGAGAGGGTGATGCGGGTCTGGTAGACGTCGGCCTGCGGGACCATGACCGTCTGGCCGCCGTCGGCGAGCTCGTACGGCTCGCCGGACTCGGTGAGCTTGGCGGTGATGGCCGCGGCGTCGGTGGAGCTGAGGCCGGTGAAGACGGGCGCGTAGCTGGGCTTGCCCACCCAGGACACGAACATGACGCCGCCGACGACGACGGCCAGCGCGGCCACCGCGGTGACGACGCGCTGCCCCGGCGTGAAGCCGCCGAACAGCTTGCTGAAGCGGCCCAGGAGGGCCTTCGGGTCGAAGCCGTTCACATCGGCATCCTCATGATCTCGGTGAACGCCTCGACGGCCTTGTTGCGCACGGCGACGGTCAGCTGGGTGGCGACGGCCGCTTCATTCGCGGCGATCGTGTACTGGTGCACGTCCTGGAGCTGACCGGTGACCGCCTGGACGGCCATCTTGTCGCTCGTCTGGTGCAGGGAGTTGAGCTTCTCGATGCCCTGCTCGAGGGCGTTGCTGAACCCGGCGGGGTTCGCGGCAGCCGTCGGCGCGGTCGCGGTGACCGGCGGCAGGCTGCCGATCGCGGAGATGGGAGGGATGACCATGGTCAGCGGCCCAGCCCGATGGCCTGCTGGTACGCCGCCTGCGCCCGCTCGACCACGGCGAGGTTCGCCTGGTAGCCGCGCTGGGCCATCATCAGCTGGGTCATCTGGTCGCCCATGTCGATGTCGGGGAGACGGATGTAGCCCTCGGCGTCGGCCAGGGGGTGGTCGGGCTGGAAGACCATGCGGCCCTCGGCGTCACCGAACTGCACGCCGGCGACCCGGACACCCTCGGGCTTGCCGTACTCGCCGGCCTCCGCCACGACGTACCGCGCCTGGAAGGCGTTCTCGTTGGACGGGCGGACCGTGTTGATGTTGGCGATGTTGTCGGAGACGGCGTCCATCCACTTGCGGTGCAGGACCAGACCCGAGCCGGCGATGTTCATCGCCCCGAAGATGCCCATCAGGCGCTGCCGAGCGCGATGCGCATCCGCTGGAAGTGGTCGGTCATGGCCTGGACGCCGAGCTGGTAGGTCAGCCCGGTCTCAGCGCCGGCGAGGGTCTCCTCGTCGAGGTTGACGTTGTTGCCGTTCTCGCGGGTGGGCTCGAGGGAGCGCTGCGCGGTCGGGGTGGCCACCGAGGGGTCCTGCCCGTTGCCGAGGGCGGCGATGAGGCTGCTCTCGAAGTCGACCTTGCCGGCGAGGAAGCGGGGGGTGTCGACGTTGGCGATGTTGTCAGCGATGGTGCGCTGCCGCAGGGACAGACCATTGAGCGCCTGCCCGAGGGCACGCATCGTGGTGTCGCCGATCGGGTCGATCATGGCTCTCCTGGATGGCAGGTCAGCGCGCGTGGGGGCGCGTGACAAGGACACGTCGTGGTGGTGCCACACGTCCTTGGCGGCGATGGCCATCCATGGCCAGTCCCCACATCGGCATCGCCCTCACCGACCTGAGCGCGAAACGCCGTGGGGGCCGAAGATCAACCGTTCGGGCCATCCCCGACGAGCCAGCCGGGGGAAGTCGGCGCAAACGGTGCCATCAGGAGGGCACCGCACGGTATGGCGCCATGCACCGTCCAGTCGCGACCGCCGGACCGCACGGCGCAGCCGCGAGCCGCGAGGTGCGGGTGCCCAAGGGTGCCGTGGACGGGGCAGCAGCCCCGCGCCATACGGTCAGCGCAGGAAGTCCATCAGCGACGGCTGCACGACCTTGGCCGCGGCACCGAGCGCTGCCTGGTACGCGGTCTGCTGGAGGGTGAGGTCGGTGATCGTCTTGGCGAGGTCGATGCCCTCGACGGAGGCGAGCTTGGCGGCGACGGCGTCGGCACGCACCTCGCCACCGGCCTGCGTGGCCAGGAGGCGGTTGGTCCGCGCACCGACCGTCGTCTGGGTCGAGCGCACGGCCTCGGAGGCGCGGTCGAGCTGGGTGAGCGAGGTGCCGAGGGCGCTGAGGTCACCGCTGCGCAGGGCGCTGCTGATCCGGGCGAGCAGTCCCTGGCCCGAGGGGGCGGCCGGGTCGGCCAGGAGCGTCGTGAAGGCCTGGTCGCCCGTGACGCTGACGGCGAGCGTGCCCGAGGCGGCGTCCGGGGAGACCGTGCGCTTCACCGTCTGGGTGTTGCCCGCGTAGGCGCCGGTCGTCGGGTCGAAGGCCACGGCGGTGTCCTGGGTGCCGGCGAAGACCGGGCGACCGAGGTACTGCGTGTTCGCGATCCCGAGGACGGCCTCGCGGAGCTGGTCGACCTCTGCGGCCATGGCGCGCCTCTCCTCTGGTCCGTTGGTGCTGTTGGCGCCGGCGAGCACCAGGGTGCGGACCCGGTTGAGGACCGTGCTCGTCTGGCTCAGGGCCTGGTCGCTGGTGTTGAGCCAGGCCATGCCGTCGTCGATGTTCCGCGAGAGCTGGTCGGCCTGCTTGCGCTCCGCGCGGAGCTGCATCGCGGCCACGGTGTCCACGGGCGAGTCCGAGGGCCGGCTGAGGCGGCGACCGGAGGAGAGCTGCTCCTGGGTCTGCTGCAGCCGGCTCAGGCTGCTCTGCAGCCCGGCCATCACACCACTGTTCAACGTGGCGGGGGTGACGCGGGTCATCTCGGGCTCCGGTGCTCGTGGTCGTCGGCGGCGGCCGTGGTCGGACGGGTGGTCAGGTGCCGGTCGCGAGGTGCGAGCGGCGAAGGTGCGGTGCTGTCAATAGCCCTATCGGTCAGCGGGCCATGTTCATGAGGGAATCCATCGTGCTGTCGATGACGCTGACGAAGCGGGCGGCCGCCTCGTAGGCGTGCTGGTAGGACATGAGGTTGGTCATCTCCTCGTCGAGGCTGACGCTGGAGACACCGAGGCGGGCCGAGTCGACCTGGCGGAGCATGACTCCTTGGACGTCGGCCTGGCGGCTCGCGCTCTGCGACTGCACGCCGAGCTCGACGATGAGGTTGCGGTAGCTCGCGTCCGGGCCTGCCTTGTCGGTGAGGTGCGCCGCCATGGCGGACGCGTTGTCACCGTCGTAGGCCGGGGGCGGCGACTTCGAGGCGGCGATGCCGTTGGTGCCCGTGAGCGAGACCGCGAGGGTGGCAGCGGTGGTGCCGCTGAAGAACGGTTTCCCGGCAGCACCGGTGCGGTCGTAGCCCGCTGCCTGCTGGGCGTTCACCGTGCTCGCGAGCTTGGCGGCGATCGCGTCGAGCGAGGCCGTGTAGCCCGGGATCGTCGTGTTGAGCGCCGTGGTCATGCCGTGGACCTCGCCACCGCTGACCGAGGCCGGCGTGCCGCTGCTCGCCCAGGTCACGGTGACCGGTGCGCTGCCCCCGGGGACGGTCGGGCCGCCGACGCGCAGCTCGCTGGTGCGCGAGCCGCTCACGAGCTGGGTGCCGCCCACGGTGACCGTCACGGTGCCGTCGTCGTTCAACCGACCGACGGCGCCGACGCTCTCGCCGAGCTGCAGGACGAGCTGGTCGCGCTGGTCGGACAGCTCGCTGGTGGAGGCACCGGAGACCTTGGCGCTGCGGATCGCGTCGTTGAGGCGGGCCACGTCGGTCGCCGTGCGGTTCACCTCGGACACGGTGGCGACGAGCGCCTCACGCGTGCCGGACCACTGCTGGCCGAGCTGCTGGCTGGTGCGCTGGAACGAGGCCGCGAGCTGGGCGGACTCCTCGAGGAGCTGGGTTCGTGGTGCGGTGCTCGTCGGGTCGTTCGCCACGTCGGACCACGAGCTCCAGAACGACGCCATCTGCGCCTGGAGGCCGGTGTCGCTGGGCTCGCCGAAGATGCCCTCGACCGAGCGCAGGGTCGCCGCGGCGGAGGTCAGCGTCGAGGCGCTGCCCCGTACCTGCTGCGCACGAGCCTCGAGGAACTCGTCGCGGATGCGCTCGGTGCCGCGCACCAGCACGCCGTCGCCGTAGGCCTGGGACTGCGACCACATCGCGGGGACGGCAGAACCTCCCGCAGCGACCTGGTCGAGCCGCTGGCGGGAGTAGCCGGGGGTGTTGATGTTGCTGATGTTCTGGCCGGAGAGCTCGAGACCGCGCTGGGCGGCCTGGAGGGCACGGGCTCCGAGGCCCAGACTGGAGAAGCCGGACATCAGGCCCTCGCATCCACGTAGGCCGGCTGCCACTGGCGTCGGACAGGACGCTCGGCACGCTCGGGGCGGTCGGTTCGCTCGGCGAGCTCGGAGGCGGCGAGCTCGAGGTCGCGGCGGGTCGTGGCCAGCGCCTCGACGACGCGGGTGGTCAGGGCCGCCATGCGGTCCTGCAGGTTCCTGGCCCGGTCGGCGAGCTCGGGCGGCAGGGCACCGCCGACGACGGGCACCGGGATCGCCCGGAACTCCTCGACGCGACCCTGCTCGACGAGGCGCTCGCCCTCGGTGACGGCGGTCTCGAGCTGGGCGAGGACCACCACCCACCGCACGGCCCAGGAGTCGGCACTCATGACAGGTCCGGCGCCAGGGCTGCCTCGGCGAACGCGTCGCGCAGCGGCTCGACGATCTCGAGGGCCTCGGCCACCAGGGACGCGTCCTTGCTGACGTTGGCCTGCACGAGGCGCTCGGTGAGGTAGTCGTAGAGGGCCTTGAGCTGGGCGCCCTCGGGCCACATGCTCAGGTCGAGCGAGCTGGACAGCTCGGTCACGATGTCCTGGGCGTGCAGCAGGTTGCGGTGCGCCACCTCGACGTCACCCTGGCTCACGGCACCGAACGCGGTGTTGAGGTCCTTGAGCAGGCGGTCGTAGAGCATGACGACGAGCCGGTTGGGGGAAGCGGTGGTGACTGCGTCGCCGTTGTAGCGCCGCCGCAGCATCGCGGAAGTGGTCACGGTAGGGATCTCCTAGTTCTTTCCACTGTTGATGGTCGGCAGCGCCGCCAGCTGGCCGGAGAGCCACTCGCCCTGCGCCTTGAGGCTGCCGAGCATGGTCTCGAGCGCGGAGTACTGGCGCTGCAGGGTCTGTTGCCGAAGGGTCATGCGGTTCTCGAAGCTGGCGATGCGGTCGGTGTAGTCCTTGACCTTGTCCTGCTCGAGCTTGATCTGGCCGGTGACGTAGCCGTCGGTGGGGTCGGCGGCCGCCTTGGCCGTGTCGCCCAGACGAGTGGCCATCCCGGTCATGGTCTTCTCCACCGCTGCGGGGTCCTTCATATAGGCCGCCAGGAAGACGGCCTTGTCGAACGAGATCTTGCCGTCACGACCGACCTGGACCCCGGCCTTCGCCGGCAGATCCGTCGACGTGCCGATGACGGAGTCGGCGAGGCGCCGCACGAGGTCTCGCGGCATGGAGTCCCCCAGGAGGACTCCGGCAGTCTTGGTGTCGGCGTTGTAGGCGGACTTGTCGGCGATGTAACCCAGCGCGGCGTTCGCCGCGGTCACCAAGGCGTCCATCTTGGTGGCGATGCCCTCGGCATCCGAGGTGACGGTCACCGTGACCGGTGTGGTCGGATCTGCCTTGGCCGCCGTGATCGTCACTCCCGGGAGAAGCCCCGAGACGGCGGTCGTGGACGACGTGACGTCGAAGGCGCCAGGTCCGGTGCCGACACGCAGGAGCGTGTCGGCACCGGCCTGGAGCTCGACGGTGCCGCCGAGGCCCGAGAGTCCGGGGGGAAAGGCCCCCTGGCCGAGCGACACGTCGGAGCTGGACCCCGTCGACATGGAGGTGAGCTGGAGGCGGTAGGCGTTGGCCGAGACCTGCACCGCTGTCGCCCGCACGCCCGCGCCCGCCCCGTTGATCGAGGAGACGACCTGGGCCAGCGACGACCCGGCGCCCACCTCCACCACGGTGGCGGTGGCCGCCCCCGCCCGCAGACCGCCGGAGAGGGTGAAGACCAGGCTGTCGCCGTTCGCACCGGGGAGGGTGACCTGGTTGCCGCGCGTCAGGCTCGCGACCGTGGTGGCCACCCCGTCGAGGCTCACGACCGCGTCGGTGCCCGCGGCCGTCGTGCCGGTGTCGGAGAGACCGAGCGCGGTGTTGGCCGCCGTGAGGCGCAGGGTGGCGGCCGAACCCTCCCGGGTCGTCGCCAGGCGCAGGGCACCGTCGGGACCGGCGGAGGCGGTCAGGGTCCCGCCCGAGGCGCGGCCGACCTCGGCCGCGAGCTGGTCACGCGTGTAGGTGCCCTGTGTCAGCGTGATGGACGTGGGGGTGCCGTCCACCTCGACCGAGAGGGTGGCCGACCCGGCGTCGACCGTGATGCTGTTGCCGAGCGGTGCCCCCGTGAGGGACGCACCGGCCGAGGACTGCGTGACCGCCAGGGTGTGCGCGCCCTTGGCGAGCTGGGGACCGGAGGCGATCGACGCCATACCGAGGGCCGCGGTGCCCTTGCCGAGCAGGAGGGGGCCGTCGGTCACTGCGGTGGTCAGCGAACCGACCGAGCCGCTGGTGACGGACGCGCCGGCGGTGGCGACGCTGCGCACCGTGAAGGTGGCGGTGCCGGGCAGCGCGTTCGGGCCGACCGAGGTGGTGGCCAGGCCCGGGAGCGAGGAGGTCGCGGTGGCCGAGGTCCACGCCGACGCCTTGGTGATGGTGTCGGGGATGAACACCTTTACCGCGGCCTGGAGGCCGGTCAGGGTGGCATTCAGTCCCTGGAGCACGGCCGCCATGGTCTGGCTCTCGCTCTTGCCCTTGAGCAGCGGGTTGCCCGAGAGGCGCTCCACCGCCATCAGCTGGGTGATGATCTGGGTCGTGTTCAGTCCGGAGACGAGTCCGTCGATCGAGGCCACGGCTGCGCCTCCTTCCTATCGCCAGTAGCGCTGGTACGTGGGCCCGGAGCCGAGGTCTCCCCCGGCTCCGGGCCACGTCACGGACTCAGCCGAGCAGCTTGAGGACGGACTGCGGAGCGGAGTTCGCCTGGGCGAGCATCGAGACGCCGGCCTGCTGCAGGATCTGCGACCGGGTGAAGGACGTCATCTCCTTGGCCATGTCGGTGTCGCGGATGCGGGACTCGGCAGCCGAAGCGTTCTCAGCGGCGACGCTGAGGCTGTTGATCGTGTGCTGCAGACGGTTCTGGATCGCACCGAGGTCGGCGCGCTGGCCGGAGACCGTGGTGATCGCGGCGTCGATCGTGCTCAGCGCCGTGTTCGCACCAGACTGGGTCGTGACGTCGATCGCGGAGGTGACGGAGAACGATCCCGTGCTTCCACTGAGCACCGTCTTGTCGAACGTGACGACCGCACCGCCGTTGGCAGCCGAGAACGTCGCGGTCTTGGCGGTGTTGTCGTACACACCGACGGCGTTGCCTGCGGTGTCCAGCACCTTGTTGGAGCTGTCGACGGTGAACTGACCCTTGACGGCGGTGCCACCGGAGATGGTGCCCACCGCGCCCGTGACCGAGCTCGCCTTGTCAGCACCGGACAGGCTCAGCGAGGCCGTGCTGGTCCCGGAGATGGTGACTGACAGGTTCTGACCGGAGTTGGCTCCGAGCTGGAGGCTCTTGCCGGTGAACGATCCGTCGAGCAGGTTCTGGCCGTTGAACTGCGTGCGCTCGGAGATCTTGTTGAGCTCCGCGCTGAGCTGCGTGACCTCCTTCTGGATGGCCTCGCGGTCCGAGACGCTGTTCGTGTCGTTGGCGGACTGGACAGCGAGGGTGCGCATGCGCTGCAGGATGGAGTGCGTCTCGTTGAGGGCACCTTCAGCGGTCTGGATGAGGCTGATGCCGTCCTGCGCGTTGGACACAGCCTGGTTGAGACCGTTGGACTGGGCGCGCAGCTTCTCGCTGATCGCCAGGCCGGCGGCGTCGTCCGCAGCCTTGTTGATGCGCAGGCCGGAGGACAGGCGCTCGAGGCTGGTGGACATCGCGTTCTGGGTGGAGCTGAGGTTCCGGTAGGCGTTCATGGCCGAAACGTTGGTGTTGATCTGAAGACCCATGATGGTTTCCTCTTCCTTGAATGGGGTCGCGGGCCGTCATCCGTGACGAGCCCGTTTGTCGCTCCTCAGTGGACCGACACCAGCCTCATCGGCTGGTGGCTGGTGTCCCTGAGGTTTTGCCGAGAATTTTTCCCGGCAGGTTCTGGGGTGGTGCGGGGTGCTGCTAGTGACCGGCGGCGAACCGGTCGATGCGGCCGTCGATGCGCCCGCCCTGGTGGGCGGCCTGCATGGTCTGGCGCTGGCGGTGGCTGGCGCGGCCGGCGATCTCGGCGTAGTACGCCGCGCGGCGCCGGGCGACGAGCCCGTCCTCCATGGAGGGCAGCTGGTCGGGGTCGAGGTTGGCGTTCATGCCGTCCTTGAGCATCTTGAGCGCCTCGGTGCGGATCTGGGAGATGCGCGACTCGGTGACACCGAGCTCGTCGGCGACCTCCTTGAGCGGGCGGTCCTCGAAGAACGTGGCGCGGATGACGACCTTCAGGCGCTCGGGCAGGGACTCGACGGCGGCCGCGAGGTAGCTCTCGCGCTCCCGCTCGACGACGACGGCCTCGGGGGTCTGGCTGTGGCGCGGGAGCATCGCGTCGGCGCCGGCGTCGACGAGGGCGTCGAGGCGAAGGACGACCGACTGGTGCAGGTCGCGGCCCACCTCACGGACCTCGTCGAGGCTGACGCCCAGGTGGGTGGCCAGCTCGCGCTCGTCGGGCTCGCGGCGCAGGGCTGTGGTGAGCGCGTCGCGGGCGGCCTCCCGCTCGCGGGCCTTGGCCCGCAGGCTGCGCGAGGCCCAGTCGAGCGAACGGAGCTCGTCCAGGAGGGCGCCCTTGATGCGGCGGGCGGCGTAGCGACCGAAGGGGACCCCGCGCTCGGGGTCGAAGGACTGCGCGGCGGCGGCCAGGGCGCCCATGCCGGCCGAGGTCAGGTCGTCGAGGGTGACGTGCGAGGGAAGTCGCACGCTCAACGAACGCACCTCGTAGTGAACGATGGCCAAGTGCGCACGGCACAGGCTGTCGGCATCCACCTGCGGCGAGCTCGGCTGACGCAATCCAGTAACAGTCACGGGGAAGACAATGCTGGTGCGACACGGGCGGTTCTAGCCGTGAGCGGCCTACGCAACTTTTCGGATGACCGAACTCATCCGAATGGATGACACGTCAGGTAAGGCGTTGGTCAAGAAGTTCCACGTGACGGAATTCCGACGCCCCAGAGGGCCTCGTCGACACCCGCGGCGGCAGGCGCGGCGGCAGCCAGGCCGCAGCCAGGCCGCAGGTGGGGCGGCAGGTGGGGCGGCAGGTGTGACGCGGGTGAAAGTTCGCCGAAATGCTCACATCCACGGCGGGCCGGTCGATGGGAGGGCCGTGATGAAGGTCGACAACGACATGGCCGCGATGGCCTGCGCCGAGCTCTCGGAGTCCCTGTGGCGGGTCCGGGACCTCCTCGAGCTGCTTGCGTACCGCGTCGAGGTGCAGCGTGCCCTCGTCGAGACCGGTCGCGCCACCTGGATCGCCCGCTCGACCCGTGAGGTCGACCAGCTCCTCGCGGAGATCCGCACCGCCGAGCTGATGCGCGCCATCGAGACCGCGCCGGCCGCCCAGGCCCTCATGCTTCCTGACGACGCCTCGCTCGGCGAGATCGCGGCCGCTGCTCCGGCGCCCTGGGACCACGTCATCGGCGAGCACCGCCACGCCCTGCTCGAGGCCACCAGCGACCTGACCCAGGCCGCGCTGGCCAACCGCGACCTCCTCGCGAGCGGCGCCCGCGCCGTCGAGGACGTGCTCGCCCAGTTCTCCGGACCGCACACCTCCTCGACGTACAGCGCGTCGGGCACCCCCGAGCACGACCCCACCCGCCGCCTGTTCGACCAGAGCTCCTGAGGGCATGATGACGACGATGACCACCGCACCCCGACCCCAGGCGACCGAGCTGGCCACGATCCGGCTCGACGAGGGTCTGGTCGGGTTCCCCGGCACCGAGCACTACAGCGTGATCGGCGGCGACGGCGGGGTCTTCGAGCTCGCGCCCCTCGATGGCGACGGGCCCACCTTCGTCACCGCGGTGGCCGGCTTCTTCTTCCCCGACTACCACCCCGTCCTCGACGACGTGACCGCCCAGCGGTTGGACCTCAGCGATCCAGATGACGCCCTGGTGCTGGTCATCGTTACTGTGGGGGCTGACATCAGTGCGGCGTACGGCAACCTCTTCGCTCCGGTCGTGGTGAACACACGTACCGGCGCGGCCGAGCAGGTCGTCCTCAGCGGGCAGGACTTCCCGCTGCGGGCTCCTCTCGTGGCTGCCGCCGCGGGTCGCTGACCCGCCGCACACAGCCGTCGACCATGGCCCAGGAAGGGCCAGGGAAGGAGCCGGGACGTGCTCGTGCTCAGTCGCCGCCCGCAGGAGAGCTTCCGCATCGGTCACGACATCGTCATCACGGTGCTGGAGGTCAGCGGCGACAAGGTCCGCATCGGCATCGACGCCCCCTCCCACGTCAAGGTGCACCGGCAGGAGGTCTACCTCGAGGTGCAGAAGGCCAACCTCGAGGCCGCGTCCGCCTCGCCGTCGGCCGCCGCCGACCTGGCTGCCGCGATCCGCGGCACCTCTGCGAAGCCCGCTACCGACGAGCCCGCTGACGAGTCCGCCGCACCCGAGCCGGAGGCCACGGACGTCGACGGCAAGGACGTTCAGGGCAAGGACCGACCCGCTTCCTGACCCGTCGCGAGACGGGTATGCCGCCTGCTCACCCCGCGCCATACCTCCCTGCCCCGCTTGCCCGACCAGTCGGCGACCCACCGGCGCAGTGGCTCCGGACGTCGAGCACGCGAGGCGCCGCGGAGGGTCGCGGTGTGTCGCCCACTGGTCGCGGCCGGCCACCAACCCGGGCAGGTACGCCGCCTGCTCACCCCCGCGCCATACCTCCCTCCCCCGCTTGCCCAACCGGCCGACGATCAGTTCGGCGTGCAAAGGCGCCGGCTGAGCACGCCACGTGACGCACAGACTGCGAGCTGATCGTCCGCCGGTCGCGGCCGGCCACCAACCCGGGCTGGCAGGCCGCCTGCTCACCCTCGCGCCATACCTCCCAGCCCCCGCTTGCCCGACCAGTTGGCGACACACCGGCGCCGCGTCTCCGGACGTCGAGCACGCGAGGTACCGCGGAGGGCCACGGTGTGTCGCCCACTGGTCGTGGCCGGAGGCCACGGGCATCGACGGCAAGGACGTTGAGGGCAAGGACCGACCCGCTTCCTGACCCCGTCGCGACACGGGTATGCCGCCTGCTCACCCCGCGCCATACCTCCTTGCCCCGCTTGCCCGACCAGTCGGCGACACACCGGCGCCGCGTCTCCGGACGTCGAGCACGCGAGGTACCGCGGAGGGTCGCGGTGTGTCGCCCACTGGTCGCGGCCGGCCACCAACCCGGGCGGGTACGCCGCCTGCTCACCCCCGCGCGCAGGGGCGAGCAGGCGGGTGCGGCCCTAGCGCACGCCGTAGAGGTGCTCCAGGGCCAGCTGGTCGAGGTGCTCGAACGCCATGCCGCGCCGCCCGGCCTCCTCGGGGTCGAAGGTGTCGTCGCGCAGGGACTCCACGTGCTCCCCCGCGGCCAGGGTCGCCACGGACAGCTCGTCCACGCGCGCCGCGTGCAGCGCCGCCTGCACCTCGGGGTCCGCGCGGAAGGCCCGCGACTTGTCCCGCAGGATGAGGTAGTTGCGCATGCAGCCGGCCGCAGAGGCCCACACGCCGTCCATGTCCTCGGTGCGCGGCGGCTTGAAGTCGAAGTGCCGCGGCCCGTCGTAGCCACCGGTCTCGACCGTGTCGACGGTCCAGAACGCACCCCGGGCGTTGCCGGCACCGAACCGCAGGTCCTGGTCGAACCGCGGGCCGTGCTGGCCGTTGAGGTCGAGGTGGAAGAGCTTGCCGTGCCAGAGCGCCTGGGCGATCCCGTGTGCGTAGTTGAGCCCGGCCATCTCCTCGTGACCGACCTCGGGGTTGAGGCCGACGAGGTCGGAGTACTCGAGCTCCTCGATGAAGGCCAGCGCGTGCCCGATGGTCGGCAGGAGGATGTCGCCGCGCGGCTCGTTCGGCTTGGGCTCCAACGCGAACCGCAGGTCGTAGCCCTGGCGCACGACGTACTCGCCGAGGACGTCGAAGGCCTCCTTGTAGCGGTCGAGCGCGGCCCGGACGTCCTTGGCCGCACCGGACTCCGCGCCCTCACGCCCACCCCAGGCGACGAAGGTCTCCGCGCCCAGCTCGACGGCGAGGTCGATGTTGTCGGCGACCTTGCGGATCGCGAACCGGCGCACGTCGCGGTCGTTGTTGGTGAACCCGCCGTCGCGGAAGACGGGGTGGGAGAACAGGTTGGTGGTCACCATCGGCACGGCCAGGCCGGTGTCGGCGAGCGCCTTGCGGAACGGCTCGAGGCGGGCCAGCCGTTCGCTCGCCGAGCTGCCGAACGGGACCACGTCGTCGTCGTGGAAGGTGATGCCGTACGCGCCGAGATCGCTCAGCCGGTGCACCGCCTCGGCCGGGTCGAGCGGCGGGCGGACCGCACCGCCGAAGACGTCGACACCCTCCCAGCCGACCGTCCAGAGGCCGAAGGAGAACTTGTCCTCCCGGACCGGTTGGTATGCCGCGTGGTCACTCATGCGTCACTCCCCTTCGTCGCGTCGTCCCCGGCACCGCCGTCGGTGGCCGGGGCAGTCTCCTTGCCGGAGCTGAAGGCTGCGTCGAACGCCGCTGCCGGCGGCTCGAACGCGTACCGCCGCACGAACTCCACCGCCTCGGCCGCCCCGACGAGCCGGTCCATCCCGGCGTCCTCCCACTCGACCGAGATCGGGCCGGAGTAGCCGATCGCCGCGAGCGTGCGGAAGCAGTCCTCCCACGGCACGTCGCCGTGTCCGGTGGACACGAAGTCCCAGCCGCGACGTGGGTCGTTCCACGGCAGGTGCGACGACAACCTTCCGTTGCGGCCGTTGCCGACCCGCTTCCGGACGTCCTTGCAGTCGACGTGGTAGATCCGGTCCTGGAAGTCCCAGATGAACGCGGCCGGGTCGAGGTCCTGCCACACCATGTGCGACGGGTCCCAGTTGAGCCCGAACGCCGGACGGTGTCCGATCGCCTCGAGGGTGCGGACGGTCGTCCAGTGGTCGTAGGCGATCTCGCTCGGGTGCACCTCGTGGGCGAACCGCACGCCGACCTCGTCGTACACATCGAGGATCGGGTTCCAGCGGTCGGCGAAGTCCTGGTAGCCGGCCTCGATCGTCTCGGCGGACACCGGCGGGAACATCGCGACGTACTTCCAGATCGCCGACCCGGTGAACCCGATGACGGTGTCGACCCCGAGCTTCGCCGCGGCCCGGGCGGTGTCGGCCATCCGGGTGGCTGCGCGCCGGCGGACCCCCTCGGGGTGGCCGTCGCCCCAGACCGACGCCGGGAGGATGTCGTGGTGCCGCTGGTCGATCGGGTCGTCGCAGACGGCCTGCCCGACGAGGTGGTTGGAGATGGCCCAGACGCCGAGCCCGTGCCGCTCGAGGATCTCGCGGCGCCCAGCGACGTAGTCGTCCTCCGCCAGGGCCCTATCGACCTCGAAGTGGTCACCCCAGCAGGCGATCTCGAGCCCGTCGTACCCCCACGACGCAGCGAGGCGGCAGACCTCCTCGAAGGGCAGGTCGGCCCACTGTCCGGTGAAGAGGGTGATCGGTCGTGCCATTCGGTCCTCCAGGGTGCGCAGCGGTGGTGGAAACGGTGTCGGGCGTGGGTCCACGTCCGTAGAATCCCGTGCCACGTCCTTCTTGCAGAGAGTTGGGCGGAAGCCGGTTCCCGGCCGGGGCGCCGCTGCAACGGCACCACCCCGGCCGGGAGCCGGTCGGTCGTCAGCCGCGCAGGGCGGCCATGTTGTCGTAGCTGATCTTCGCGAGCGCGAGCGACTGACCGGGGTTGGCCGTGCCGCCGGGAGCGGTGTCCTGCTCCCACATCGGGTTGTGCGAGCCCTTCGAGCCGACCCGACGCAGGAACGTCGCGTAGTCGATGTCGCCGGTCCCGAACGGCACCATGTCGTAGCCGTTCGCCGTGCCCGGGTTGCTCTTGCCGTCCTTGGCGTGGAACAGCGGGAAGCGCTTGGTCTGTGCCGCGACGACCGCTGCTGGGTCGAAGATCGACGTGACCGTCGACCCGTCCGCAGCCGTGTATGCCGTGTGCTTGTACTTCGCGACGTGCGCCCAGTAGATGTCCATCTCGAGGAAGACGTTCTTGGGGTCGGTGTTGGCCAGGAAGTACTCGAGGCGACGGATGCCGGAGGACCGCGTGGGACGGCCCTGGGCATCGAGCGGTCCGCTGTCGAGCAGGAAGCTGTAGGCGATGTCGTGGTTGTGGGTATAGAGCTTCAGACCGTGCGTGGCGGCCCGGGCCCCGAGGAGGTCCCAGCGCTCCGCGGCGGCCGCCCAGTCCGCGACGTACGCACTGTTCGTCGGGTCGCTGCCGGTGCCGATGTGGCCCATGCCGAGGATGTTCGCGACCTCGCAGGCTGCGTCGAACGCAGCCAGCGTGGTGTCCGTGACCACCGACGGGACGCTGCCGTGGTTGCCCTCGGCCTCGAGTCCGTTGTCGTCCAGCCAGGTCCGCAGGAGCTGCGCGCCCGCCACCGAGTTCACGTTGCCACCGGGGGCGTTGACGTTCTGGTTGAACCCCGCGAACTCGATCTGCCGGTAGCCGATCCGCGACAGCTCCTCGAGCACGGCCTTGAAGCCGGACGCGTAGGGCGAGGTCGACGGGTCGCGCGAGATGGCGTCGCGCACCGTGTAGAGGATGATCCCTCGCCGCGGGGCCGGGATGAGCAGCCCGTTGGGCGAGCCCGCTGCCCCGGCGGGGCCGGCGAGGGAGACCGTCGAGGCGGTCGCCGCGGCGGCGGCCATGCCCGTCGTGGCGGCGAGGAACTGTCGGCGGTTGAGGCCGAGTCCCTTGATGAGG
This sequence comes from Pedococcus aerophilus, assembly GCF_039532215.1. Classification (NCBI taxonomy): domain Bacteria; kingdom Bacillati; phylum Actinomycetota; class Actinomycetes; order Micrococcales; family Intrasporangiaceae; genus Pedococcus; species Pedococcus aerophilus. The sequence continues at coordinate 1,960,206 of NZ_BAAARN010000001.1, forward strand.
CCGATCGGGTTGACGTCGTTGTCGGTGTTCATGTTGCTCCTTCGTCACTGCAATGACAGGGGATACACGGGGGTGGAACGGGCCGAGCGGGAGAGCTCCTTCCTCAGTAGCTGATCTCGGGTGGGTCGATGGGGGTCCACGCGGCGCCACTGGCCGCGCTGGTCTCGACGGCGGCGAGCACCCGCTGGATGCCCAGGCCGTCGGCGAACGACGGTGAGGGGTCACGTCCCTCGGCGATGGCGGCGAGCAGGTCGGCCGCCTGGTGGGTGAAGCCGTGCTCGTAGCCGAGTCCGTGTCCGGGCGGCCACCACGCCGCGACATACGGGTGGGTCTCCTCGGTGACCAGGACGCGGGTGAAGCCGGACCGCGGGCCGGGGGCGGTCGCGTCGTGGACGTGCAGGACGTTCATGTCCTCGAAGTCGAAGCTCAGGCTGCCGTGGGAGCCGTTGATCTCCACGCGGATGCTGTTCTTGCGACCGGTCGCGAAGCGGGTCGCCTCGAACGTCGCGAGCGCTCCCCCGCTGAACCGGCCGATGAAGATGGCGGCGTCGTCGACGGTGACCTGGCCGCGGCCCTCCCCGACCTCGGCCGAGAGCCCGTGGACCGCACCGGGGAGCGGGCGCTCCTTGACGAAGGTCTCGGTCAGCGCACTCACGCCGGTGAGCCGCTCGCCGGTGATGAACTGCGTCAGGTCGACGACGTGGGCACCCACGTCCCCGAGCGCTCCGGAGCCGGCGCGCTCCTTCTGCAGCCGCCACGTAAGCGGCGACTCGGGGTCGACGAGCCAGTCCTGGAGGTACTGCGCCCGGACGTGGCGGACCTCGCCGACCAGGCCCTCCTCGACGAGCTGCCGGGCGTACGCGACAGCCGGGACGCGGCGGTAGGTGAAGCCCACCATGGAGCGGACTCCCTTGGCCCGGGCGCACTCCGCGGCTCGCGCCATGGCCACGGCCTCCTCGACGGAGTTGGCCAGCGGCTTCTCGCAGAGCACGTGCTTGCCGGCCTCGAGGGCCGCGATGGCGATCTCCGCGTGGGTGTCGCCGGGGGTGCAGATGTCGACGAGGTCGACGTCGTCCCGGGTGATGAGCGCACGCCAGTCGGTCTCCACGTGGGCCCAGTCGAAGCGCCGGGCCATGTCATTCGCGGCACCGGCGTCACGCCCGCCGAGGGCGACGAGCCGAGGCGTGAGCTGCGGGTCGAAGAAGCTGCGGGCGTTGCGCCACCCCTGCGAGTGGGCCTGGCCCATGAAGGAGTAGCCGATCAGGCCGATGCCGAGGCTGCGCCGCTCGGGGGCGCGGTCGGTCGTGCTGGGTTCAGAGGACATGGAGCACCTTCCGCCGGGTCGCGGTCGTGTCGAGGAGGTGGGGAGTGGTGCCCGCCGGCTGTGGGGCAGGGGGCGGGCACCACGTCCCTGGTGCGTGCTGGGTCAGGACTTGAAGCCCAGCGGCAGGTACTTCTCGACGTTGTCCTTGTTGACGACGGGGGCGTTGAGGACGATGCGGCGCGGGACCTCGACCTGGACCAGGTCGGACAGGCCCTTCTGCTGCACGAGCAGGCGGGCGAGGCGGACGCCGTCGGCGGCCTGGGTCGGCGGGTAGATGACCGTGGCCTCCATCTTCCCCTCCTTGATCCACTGCATGGCGTTGGACGAACCGGCTCCACCGATGAAGGCGAACTCGTTGCGGTTGGCGTTCTCGAAGGCCTGCATGACGCCGATGCCCTGGTCGTCGTCGTGGTTCCAGATGATGTCGATCTTCTTGGCTGCCTGCAGGAGGTTGGAGGCCTCCTTCTCGCCGGACTCGGGGGTGAACTGGGCGGACACGCGGTTGTCGACGTTCTGGCCGCACGCCTTGAGCGCGTCGGCGAAGCCCTTGCTGCGGTCCTGCGTGAGCGGCAGCGCGTCGATGCCGGCGATCTCGGCGATGACCGGGTTGGTCAGGCTCTTGTCCTTGACCAGCTTGCAGGCGTAGGTGCCGGCGCTGACGCCCATGCCGTAGTTGTCGCCGAGCACCGTGGTGCGGGCGGCGAACGGGCTGGAGAACTCGCGGTCGACGTTGACGACCTGGATGCCGGCGTTCATCGCCTTGGTGGCGACCTCGGTCAGCGCCGCGCCGTCGGTCGGCAGCAGGACGATCGCGTCGACCTTGTCGTTGATGAACGTCTCGATCTGGGAGATCTGGAGGCTGGCGTCGTTGGTGCCCTCGGCGACCTTGAACTCGACGTCGCTGTACTTCTTCGCCTCGGCCTGGGCCGCGGAGTTGATGGCACCGAGCCAGCCGTGGTCGGCGGCCGGTCCGGAGAACCCGATGACCACCTTGTCGCCGGGGGCGTCGTTGTCGCTGGCGGCCTTGGCGGGTCCGCTGGCCGCGGCGTTCTCGGTGTCGGGCTCGTTGCTCGTGCAGCCGACGGCGAACAGGCCGACGATGCCGAGTGCGGCGACGGTCTTCAGGGGACGGGAGGCGGTACGGGTGCGCGTGCGGAACATCGTTGTTCTCCTTGCAGGGCGAGGTGGTGCTGCCGGGTGGCGTGGTGCTCGAGATGCGTTGGTGCGTATGGCGCGTGCGTGGGTCCGGTGGTGTGCCGAGGGGGTCCGCTGTCCGCGGTCAGGGAGCTCGGTGGGTGCGGTCAGGGAGCTCGGTGGCGGGCTGCGACGCGTTGCTGCAGCAGCACCGCGGCGACGATGATCAGTCCCTTGGCCACGTTCTGGGTCGACGTGTCGAGGTTGTTGAGCGTGAAGACGTTGGTCAGCGTGTTGAAGATCAGGACGCCGAAGACGGTGCCGACGATGGTGCCCCGCCCACCGCTGAGGAGCGTGCCGCCGATGACGACGGCGGCGATGGCATCGAGCTCCCAGAGCGAGCCGTGCGTCGAGGTGCCAGTGGTCGTCCGGGCCATGATCATCACCGCGGCGATTCCGCAGGCGACGCCGAGGAGGATGTAGAGGTACATCGTCTGGCGCTGCACCTTGATGCCTGCGAGCCGAGCGGCCTCGGGGTTGCCGCCGACCGCCAGGGTGCGACGGCCGAACGTCGTGCGGTTCAGCAGCAGCCACCCGGCCACCGCGACGAGGGCGAAGATGATCACCAGGACCGGGAGACCGAGAACGCGGGCGTTGAAGAAGTCGATGAAGCCGCGGTCGCTGACGATCTGGGTTCGTCGCTGGGCGATGATCTCGGCCAGACCTCGCGCGGCGGCGAGCATGGCGAGGGTGACGATGAACGGTGCGATCCGGGCGTAGGCGATGAGGGCCCCATTGACCAGTCCACAGGCCGCGCCCACGACGATCGCGGTGAACACCATGACGATCCAGTGGGTGTCCGCGGCCATGGACTGGGTGGCGAGCGTGGTCGCCCAGACCGAGGCGAGCGCCGCGATGGCGCCCACGGACAGGTCGATGCCGCCGCCGCTGATGACGAACGTCATGCCGATGCTGACCACGCCGATGACCGATGCGAGGCGCAGGATCGTGAGCGCGTTGTCGATGCTGGCGAAGCGGTCGCCGGCTGTCGCGACGCCGACGACGCACAGGAGCACCAGGGCGATGACGAGTCCGAGGTTGCGGCCGGCAGCGCCGGCGAGCACGGTGCCCAGCGGTCCGGGGCGGCCGGTGGACCCGACCTCCGCCGCCGGGGCGGCAGTCTCCTGACGGGCTGCCCCCTGGCTGGCCGGGTCGGGGGTGGTGGTCGTCGAGTCGAGGCTCACGCCGCGTCTCCTCTCATGATGATGTCGAGCACTGCGTGTTCGTCGATGTCGTCGGCCGGCCCCTCGTGCAGGACGCTGCCCTCGCCGATGACCAGGACGCGGTCGGAGAGGCCGAGGACCTCCTCGATCTCGCTGGAGACCACGACGACGGCCACCCCCGAGTCGGCCAGGCGTCGGACCAGGGCGTAGATCTCGGAGCGGGCCCCGACGTCGACGCCTCGCGTGGGTTCGTCGAGCAGCAGCACGCGGCATCCCCGGAGCAGCCAGCGCGCCAGCACGATCTTCTGCTGGTTGCCGCCGGACAACGTGCGCATCTCGCGGTGGATGCCGGCCGGACGCACGTCGAGGCTGCGGACCTGCTCCTCGGCGGCGCGGTTCTCGGCGTCGTGGTCGAGGAAGCCGCCCCGGGCGAAGCGCGACAGGCTCGCCATGCTGATGTTCCTCGCGACGCTGTCGCCGAGCAGGAGTGCCTGGCTCTTGCGCTCCTCGGGGCACAGCCCGATACCGGCCTGCACGGCTGCGCCGACCGAGCCGTTGCGCAGACGCGTCCCGTCCACCTCGACCGTCCCGGCCTGCGCCTTGCGGGCACCGAAGACGGTCTCGATGATCTCGGAGCGGCCGGCGCCGACGAGGCCGGCGAGCCCGAGCACCTCGCCGGGGCTGACCTCGAAGCTCACGTCGGCGAACTCTCCGGTGCGACCCAGGCCCTGCACCCGCAGGAGCGGCTCGGCGTCCGGCACCCCGGGACGGGGTGGGAAGACGTACTCGATGGAGCGGCCGGTCATCAGGCGGATGACCTCGGAGGTGGGCGTCTCCTTGGCGGGCAGCCCGGTGGCCACGGTGCGGCCGTCCTTGAGGACGGTGACGCGGTCGCCGATGGTGCGGATCTCCTCGAGCCGGTGGGAGATGTAGACGACGGCCACACCCTCGGCGGTGAGGTCGCGGATGACGTGGAACAACCGCTGCACCTCGCCGCCGTCCAGGACCGCGGACGGCTCGTCCATGATGATGAGCCGGGCCTCGTGGGAGAGCGCGCGGGCCATGCTGACGATCTGCTGGCCGGCGGCCGAGAGGGTCCCGACCTCGGTGGACGGCGAGATCTCCGGGTGGCCCAGCCGGCGCAGCAGGGCAGCGGCCTCGCGAGCGGTCTGGCGGCGCTGGGAGAAACCGAACCGCGTCCGCTCGTGGCCGAGGAAGATGTTCTCGGCGACGGTGAGCCCCTCGACGAGGTCGAGCTCCTGGTAGATCGTCGCGATACCGAGGTCCATGGCGGCCTGGGGGTGGCCGAGCCGGATCTCCTCGCCGTTCCAGGTGATGGTGCCCTCGTCGGGCTGGTGCACCCCGGCCAGGACCTTGATGAGGGTCGACTTGCCCGCGCCGTTCTGCCCTAGGAGGCAATGCACCTCACCGGGTCGCACGTCGAGGTCGACGCCGCCCAGGGCGAGCACGCCCGGGAAACGCTTCACGATGTCGGCCATCACCAGCAGGGGTGAGGCGCCGTTGCCTCGGTTCATGTTCGGGACGCTAACCGCACTTTTGCATGCGCGTCAAGCAAAAGTATGGGGCAATCGTAGAAGTTCTGGTTGGTGTGCTTGTGGAAGTCCGCTGTGCTTCACTACATCCGTGAACAGCGCAGGCCCCCTCGTGACGGTGACCGGGCCGTCCGGCGCCGGCGACCTCCTCCAGCTCATGCGCGACGGCACCCCGCGCACCCGCGCCGAGCTCATCGCCCTCACCGGGCTTGCCCGGTCGACGGTGGGCGCCCGTGTCGACGCCCTGCTGGGCGTGGGCCTGCTGACCCCCTCCGGCGAGGCTGCGAGCACCGGTGGCCGCCCGGCGGCCAGGTTCGCGTTCAACCCCGAGGCCCGCGTCGTCATCGGTGCGGACCTCGGCGCCACCCATGCCCTCGTCGCCCTCACCGACCTCAGCGGTCGGGTCATCGCGGAGAAGGCCGAGGCCATCGACATCACCCAGGGACCGGTCGTGGTGCTGGACTGGCTGGTCCGCACCGGCCGCGCCCTGATGCGCTCGGCGGGACGTCGGCGCAGCGAGCTCGTGGGCGTCGGCATCGGCCTGCCCGGACCCGTCGAGCACTCGACCGGCCGCCCCGCGTCGCCGCCGATCATGCCGGGCTGGGACGGCTACGACGTCCCCGCCCACGTGTCCGCCGGGCTCGGCGGTCCGGTGCTCGTCGACAACGACGTCAACATCATGGCCCTCGGCGAGCACGCCTCGATCTACCCCGACGTCGAGCACCTCGTCTTCGTCAAGGTGGCGACCGGCATCGGCGCGGGCATCGTCAGCGGTGGACGCCTGCACCGCGGCGCCCAGGGCTCCGCCGGCGACCTCGGCCACGTCGCAGCACCGCACGGTGGCGACGTCCTCTGCACCTGCGGCAACCTCGGCTGCCTCGAGGCTGTCGCCAGCGGCCCGGCGATCGTGAAAGCCCTTCGCGCGCAAGGGATCGAGGCCACCGACAGCCGCGGTCTCATCGCCTTGGCCAAGGCCGGCGACATGGCTGCCTCGTCGGCCATCCGTCAGGCCGGACGGGAGATCGGCGAGGTCCTCGCGACCTGCGTGAGCATGCTCAACCCGTCGGTCATCGTCGTCGGGGGGATCCTCGCGCAGTCCGCCGAGAGCCTGCTCGCCGGTGTGCGGGAGATCGTCTACGGGCGGTCCCTGCCCCTGGCGACGGGGAACCTCCAGATCGTCGCGGCACGCACCGGCGACCACGCCGGTGTCATCGGCGCGGCCACCATGGTGATCCAGCACGTCCTGTCGGCCGACCAGGTCGAGCAGTACCTCGTGAACACCGCTTCCTGACACCACCGACGATCGTCACCCGGGACTCCGGCTGCCGGGATGCTCCGGTCGCCAGACCGGGGGCACAGGTGCCGGCTGATTGGGACGGGCCCCGGCCGGGTACCCCCACTGCATGCCCACCACAGACCGCGCAGACCTGTCCGCCATCCCCGCCCAGTCCCAGGAATGGCCGGGCACGACTCGCGACCTCGACCCGCCGGCCGACCACGGCGAGCACTCGTGGACCGCGCGGGGCCGGCTGACGGGCAAGCGGGTGCTGGTCACCGGCGGCGACTCCGGGATCGGCCGCGCCGTCGCCGTGGTCTGCGCCCAAGAGGGTGCTGACGTCGCCATCGCACACCTGCCCCAGGAGGAGGGTGACGCACAGGAGACGATCCGGCTCGTCGAGGCGGCCGGCCGACGCGGCTTCGCGTTCGCCAGGGACCTGCGCACCGAGGCCGCCAACGCCGAGCTGGCTCGGGAGGCGACCAGAGCGCTGGGCGGGCTCGACGTGCTCGTCTGCAACGCCGCCTTCCAGATGACCCATGACGACCTCGAGGCGTTCCCGCGCGAGCAGGTGCAGCAGACGTTCGAGACCAACGTCTTCTCGCCCTTCTGGCTGGCCCACTCCCTGGCCGAGGAGCTGTCCGACGGTGGCTGCATCATCATGACCACGTCGGTGCAGGCCTACGCCCCCAGCGAGCACCTCCTCGACTACGCCTCGACCAAGGCGGCCCTGACCAACATGGTCGTCAACCTCGCGCAGGAGCTCGGCCCGCGCGGGATCCGGGTGAACGCCGTGGCTCCCGGCCCGATCTGGACGCCGCTCATCCCGGCCACGATGTCCCCCGACAAGGTGGAGGGGTTCGGCGCCGACACCCCGCTCGGCCGCGCGGGCCACCCCGTCGAGGTCGCCAGCGCGTACGTCTTCCTCGCCTCCGACGAGGCGAGCTACGTGTCCGGGACCGTCCTCGGCGTCACGGGCGGCAAGCCCGTCTTCTGACCCCAGGGCGACGGTCGGCCGGCGCTGCCCGACCCGTAGCGTGGGCGGGTGGCCGAACAGAGCAACGTCCCCGCCGCCCCTGCTCCCGGGATGAGCCGGGCGCGGACGCTGCTGTTCGCCGTCGCCGGCGGTGCCGCCGTGGGCAACCTCTACTGGGCCCAGCCCCTGCTCGAGGAGATGGCTGCGGCCCTGCGGGTCTCGCAGGCGGTGGCCGGCCTGCTCGTCACCGTGACGCAGATCGGGTATGCCGTCGGGATCTTCCTCGTGGTGCCTCTCGGCGACGTGCTCAACCGTCGCCGGCTGGTCCCGGGTGTGCTCGTCGCCTCCGGTGTCGCACTGTTCGCGGCAGCCGCGGCACCGACCTGGACGACGGCCCTTCTCGCGCTGACCGCGGTCGGTCTCACCTCCGTGGGTGCCCAGCTCCTCATCCCCCTGGCGGGGGATCTCGCCGACCCGCAGGAACGTGGCCGGGTCGTCGGCACGATCGTGTCCGGCGTGCTGGTCGGGATCCTGCTCTCCCGGACGATCAGTGGCGTCGTCGCGGACCTGTTCGGCTGGCGAGCCATCTACGTGCTCGCCGGTGTCCTGGCCTGGGCATTCGCCGCGGTGCTCCTGCGGGTGCTGCCGACCCTGCCGTCGCGCGACCACCTGCCGTACGGTCGGCTGCTCGCCTCGGTCTTCACCGCCATCCGTTCCGACCGGGCCGTCCCCGTCACCCTGGTGCTGGGCTCGTCCGGCTTCGCCGTGTTCACCTTGCTGTGGACCGCGATGACCTTCCTGCTCACCGCGCCTCCGTTCTCCTACTCGCTGACCACGATCGGGCTGGTCGGGTTCGCGGGTCTGGCCGGCGCCCTCGCGGCCCGGGGCGCGGGGCGGCTGCACGACCGGGGCCTGTCCGTCCCCGTGACCGGCGCCGCGCTCGCCCTCGCACTCGCCTCGCTGGCCCTCGCGGCGCTCGGCCAGCAGTCGATCGTGGTCCTCCTCGTGGCCGTCGTGCTGTTCGACGTGACCACGCAGGCCGCGATGATCCTCAACCAGACCCGACTGCTGTCCATCGACCCCGAGGCACGCAGCCGGATGAACACCGCCTTCGTGACCGCCAACTTCATCGGTGGCGCGATCGGCTCGGCCATGGCCGGGGTGCTGTGGCACCACGGTGGCTGGCGCTCCGTGATGGCCGGCGGCGGCGGCGTCCTGGCGCTGGCGCTGGTGGTCTGGTGCCTCAACCGGCGCACGCTCGCCGCCGTCAGGCCCGCACCCGCAGCCTGAGCCTTACGGCGCACGAAGGGCCCAGCCGATCTGGACCTGCACCCACAGCAGGACTCGGTCTGGCGGTTGCACCCGGCCAGTCGGCGACCAGCCGACGATCACCTCGGCGCACTCGCGCCGCTGCTGAGCACGCGCCATACCTCCGAGCCATGGTGGTTGGTCGTCCGCTGGTCGATCGTGGGGGACGGGCGGCGGGTCGTGGGGGGGTTGTGACGGTGGGAACCGCCCTCGTGTCCGGCTCCTTCGTCGTCCGTGCGCTCCGGCGCCCTGCATCCCCTCGCCACCCGCCGACAGGAAGACCCCCGGTCGCATGCTCCCGGGGGTCCCTGTTGGCGGTGGCGGTGGGATTTGAACCCACGGTGGGCTTTCACCCACACACGCTTTCGAGGCGTGCTCCTTAGGCCGCTCGGACACGCCACCGCGGAGCACGTTACTAGAGCAGATGGCGACCGGCGAAATCGCCTCAGCCGGAGTACGGCACGCGAGTCCAGCCGAGCGTCGACGCGGCACCGGGACGGTTCACCGTGACCTTCAGCCAGTCCTTGTTGTTGTCCGACCCGTCGACCGTGATCCGCTCCAGGGCAGGGGCCGGCGACGTGACCCCGTACCGCTCCAACCAGACCGAGCCCGGTGCGAGCGGACGGTCGGAGTTGTAGATGTGCGAGTCGCCGTTGACGAGGTAGACGTCGCCACGGAACCGGTTGGTCTCCTCGGCGAGCGCCTGCACGAGCGGACGGAAGGCCGATATGTCGGTCGGCGCCGGCGTGTAGGTCGGGTCGAACATGTCGGCCTGCTGCAGCACGACCACCGCCCGGTCGTGGCGCTGCGTGGCCTGCGCGAACGTCTGGCGCAGCAGCGCGATCGAGGCCGCCATCCGCCCCCGCTCCTCGGCCACCTGCGCCGGAGTGGCAGCCGTCTGCCCGAGACCGGTCCACGGCGCGAGGTCGTTGTTGCTGCCCACGACGTGCAGCGTCGCGAAAGAGACCCCCGCGCGTCGCAGCTGCACGTTCTCCGGGTATGCCGCATCCGGGACGGAGACCCGCGCGGGGGCTCCCAGCGTGGTCCCGGGGCGGTCGAAGAACACCGACCGGTCGAAGGCGAGGCGCTCGAGCGGGTCGTAGCCACCGTTGTTCGCCCGGTGGCAGTCGGTCCACTCGTTGTCACCGGGCGTGTAGACCAGGGGGTCGGCGAACCGTTCGAACTGCGTGCGAATCATCCGGTAGTAGGCGTCGTCGCAGCGGGTGGAGCCGTTCTTGATGTCGCCTACGTGGAAGACGAAACCGACCTGCGGGTCGGCGTTGATCTGGTCGATCCAGCCGGGGAACCTCGCGACCTGGTCGGCGCCGTAGGGGACGTCGCCGATCACGGCGAAGGTCTCGTGGCCGGGCTTGGCCTGACCGGGCGCCTCGGCCCGGGCGGTCGCGGGAGAAGCGGCGACGAGGCTGCCGGCCAGCAGGGCTAGGCAGGCGGCAAAGACGAGCGGTCGGCGAGAGGTGGATGGCACTGGGGAGCTCCTGTCAGAGGGGACAGGAGAGTTCTTGCCGATGCCGGTGAACACCGGACCCCCGGCAGGGTGGCCGGCGAGTGAACGATCCCGCTGCCGGCCGGGGAAAGGTCAGGCGGTCTCGGGACGGCCCTCGGAGCGGTGGCGGCGGACCGCCCAGACGACCACGGCGACCAGCACGATGACGCCGACGATGATCGCGGCGCCCTTGCCGAGCCACGCCTCGACCTGGTGGTACGACTCGCCGGCGAGGTAGCCCGCCGTCACTGCGGTCGCGCCCCACGCGATCCCGCCGACGGCGTTCCACGGCAGGAACACGCGGTACTTCATCCCGCTGAGCCCGGCCAGCGCCGGCATCACGGCCCGGAAGAACGCGGTCCACCGGCCGAGGAAGACGGCCGAGCCACCCCGACGCTGGAGGAACTCCTGCGCCTTCTCGAGCTTCGCTCGGCGCCGGTCGAAGATCTTCGACCCCATCACCCGCGGCCCGAACAGCTTGCCGATCTCGTAGCCCACGGAGTCGCCGACGATCGCGGCGACCACGACGATGGCGAGCACCACCCACAGCGAGGTGTGGCCGAGGCTGGCGGTGACGCCGCCGATGATGGCCAGGGTCTCGCCCGGCAGCACGAACCCCACGAACAACGCGTCCTCGGCGAACACCACCACCGCGACGAGGAGGTAGACCAGCCACGGGGGTGCGCCGAGCACCGTGTTCACCAGGCTGTTGACCAGACCGCTCATGGTCCTGCTCCCTGCTGCGTCCGTCCAAGGGGGGCCTGCTGCCCCCGTCGTCCCTCGAAGAATGACAACAGGACCTGTGAGCACTCTGATTCCCGGATGCCGCCGACCACCTCGACCCGGTGCGTTGCCCGTCGGTCGCGGACGATGTCCCAGACCGAGCCGGTCGCCCCGAGCTTGGGGTCCCACGCGCCGAGCACCAGCCGCGAGACCCGGGCCAGCATGAGGGCGCCTGCACACATCGGGCACGGCTCCAGCGTCACGACCAGGGTGCAGCCATCCAGACGCCAGGACCCGAGACGGCGAGCGGCGTCCCGCAGGGCGACGACCTCGGCGTGGGCGGTGGGATCGTGCTCCACCTCGCGCAGGTTGCGGCCGACCCCGACGACCTCGCCGCCCGCCGACACGACCACCGCGCCGACCGGGACGTCCCCGTCCTCGCCGGCCCCGACCGCCAGCGCGAGCGCCTGACCCATCCACGCGGCGTACCGCTCGTCAGCGGCTGGTCCGCGGGTGGGGGTCACGCGCTAAGTTTCGCCTATGCGCGTCCACGTTGCCGACCACCCGCTCATCACCCACAAGCTGACCTACCTGCGCGACAAGCGCACGGACAGCCCCACCTTCCGGCGGCTGACCGAGGAGCTGGTGACGCTGCTGGCGTACGAGGCGACCCGCGACGTGCGCGTGGAACCCTTCGACATCGAGACGCCGGTCGCGCCGACCACGGGCATCAAGCTGTCCAACCCCAAGCCGCTGATCGTGCCGATCCTGCGCGCCGGCCTGGGCATGCTCGAGGGCATGGTCCGCCTCCTCCCCAGCGCGGAGGTGGGGTTCCTCGGTATGCAGCGCAACGAGGAGACGCTCGAGGCGATCACCTACGCGAACCGCCTGCCCGACGATCTCAGCGGCCGCCAGTGCTACGTCGTCGACCCGATGCTCGCAACGGGCGGCACGCTGGCCGACGCCATCCGCTACCTCGCCGACCGCGGCGCGGACGACATCACCGCCGTCACCCTGCTGGCCGCCCCCGAGGGCATCAAGGCCGTCGAGGAGGCGCTCGCCGACCTCGACATCCCGATCAACCTCGTCACCGGCGCCCTCGACGAGCGCCTCAACGAGAAGGGCTACATCGTGCCCGGCCTCGGCGACGCGGGCGACCGCCTCTACGGCGTGGTCTGACTCACCGACCCACCCCGCCCCGAGCCACCACTCCAGTCCACCGCCCCGTAGTCGGCGGACGGTCCTCGGCGCGCCTGTCCGGCTCCGGCAGGCTCATCGGACACGATGGTCGCTGAGGTGTGCCCGTCCGGCGTGTCCTCGCCCGCCACACCAAGGAGACGACGATGAACCGCGTGAAGAAGATCCTCCTGTGGGTCCTCGTCGCGTTTGCCATCTACGCGATCATCACCTCGCCCGACCAGGCCGCCGAGATCGTCAAGACCTCGTGGTCGATCCTCGTCGACGGTGTCCGCAACATCGGCAACTTCTTCGACGCCCTGCTCGGTCGCGAGTAACCCGCTGATGGCCGCCCGGGCCGCCAGCGAGCGCCGCCACGCCGAGCTCGACCGCTACCTGCTGGACGGCGAGCGGCTCGTCACTGCGGTCCACCAGCACTGGGGCAAGGTCGCAGAGCCCGTGGGCAGCGCGATCGCCGGCCTGGCAGTGGCCCTGTGGGTCGACATCAAGATCACGCCCTCGCTCGGCGTCGTCAGCACCGTCGTGTGGTGGGCGTGGTTCGCGCTCGTGCTGCGGATGGCCTACCTCGTCGCGGAGTGGCGCCACGACTGGTTCGTCGCCACCGACAAGAGGCTCCTGCTGTTCTACGGGTTCATCACCCGCAAGGTCTCGATGATGCCGCTCGCCAAGGTCACCGACATGTCGTACGAGCGCTCGATCCCGGGACGGCTCCTCGGCTACGGGCGGTTCGTCATGGAGTCCGCCGGGCAGGACCAGGCCCTGCGCGAGGTCAACTGGGTGCCCCAGCCCGACCACCACTACCGCGCCATCTGCGCGGAGATCTTCGGGGTCACCGACCACGACAGCGAGGTCATCGACGAACGCTGGGACGGCGGCGTCCCACCATCTCGCCCGCTGCCGGATCCCTATACGGGGTGGGACGATCCGCGTCACGGCACCACCGACCCCAACTCGCTCTACCGCAGCCCCGACCTGCGAGCCCGTGACCGCAGCGCCGACACGGGTCCCATCCCGATCCAGCCCCGTCGGCAACCCCGACCGGCGCCCCGGCCCGACCCGCGCCACGACGACGACTGAGTCGCACCAGCAGGACCCGGCTCTGCACGGGTGGGCGTCATCCTGCCGTCACCGCTAGCGTGATCTGTCGTCCGGGCCGCCCAGGCGGCCGCGCAGTCGGCCGGAAGGTGATCCACATGTCCGTGATGAGGACCAAGTCGATCGAGCAATCGATCAAAGAGACAGACGACCCGGAGTTCCAGCTCAAGAAGAAGCTGTCCGCCCTCGACCTGACCGTCTTCGGCATCGGCGTCATCATCGGTGCGGGCATCTTCACGCTCACCGGCCGCGCCGCGGCGCAGTACGCCGGACCGTCGATCGCCCTGTCCTTCGTGCTCGCCGCGATCTGCTGCGGCCTGGCAGCGCTCTGCTACGCCGAGTTCGCGTCCACCGTGCCGGTGTCCGGGTCCGCGTACACGTTCTCCTACGCCTCGCTCGGTGAGCTCGTCGCCTGGATCATCGGCTGGGACCTGCTGCTGGAGCTGATGCTCGGCGCCAGCGTGGTGGCCCAGGGCTGGTCGCAGTACGCGACGCTCTTCCTCGAGAAGATCGGCTTCACGATCCCCGAGTCCGTGGCGCCCGGGTCGGCCTTCGACCTCCCGGCGTTCGTCCTCGTCGCCGCCCTCACCGCCCTGATCGCCATCGGCATCAAGGAGTCGCTGCGCGTCAACCTCGTGCTCGTCGGCGTGAAGCTGTTCATCGTGCTGTTCGTCATCATCGCGGGCCTGTCGTTCATCAACACCGACAACTACCGCCCGTTCATCCCGCCGGCAGCAGCAGGCGAGGCCACCGAGGGCCTGGCCGCGCCGCTCATCCAGGTGCTGTTCGGGCTTGAGCCGACGACGTTCGGCATCCTCGGCATCGTCTCGGGTGCCTCGATCGTCTTCTTCGCCTACATCGGCTTCGACGTCGTGGCCACGACCGCGGAGGAGGCCAGGAACCCCCAGCGCGACCTCCCGATCGGCATCATCGCATCGCTCATCATCTGCACGGTGCTGTACGTCGCCACCACGCTCGTCATCACCGGCATGGTCAAGTACGACAAGATCGACCCCGAGGCGGCGCTGGCGTCGGCCTTCGAGTCGGTCGGCAAGCCCGGCTACGCCACCCTGATCGCGGCCGGTGCCGTGGCCGGCCTGATGACGGTCGTGATGACCCTGATCATCGGCGCCACCCGCGTCACGTTCGCCATGTCGCGCGACTGGCTGCTCCCGCGCCAGCTGGGCAGGGTCAACCCGAAGACCGGCACCCCCGTGCGCCTGACGCTCATCATCGGCACCCTGGTCGCGCTCATCGCGTCGCTCACCCCGATCGGCAAGCTCGAGGAGATGGTCAACATCGGCACCCTGTCGGCGTTCGCGCTCGTGTCGCTGGCGGTCCCGGTGCTGCGCAAGCGTCGCCCCGACCTGAAGCGCGCGTTCACCGTGCCGTTCTCGCCGGTGCTCCCAGTCCTCGCCGCGCTGATCAGCGTCTACCTCATGCTCAACCTGTCGGTGGAGACCTGGCTGCGCTTCCTCATCTGGATGGCGCTCGGCTTCGTCATCTACTTCACCTACGGCATCCGCAACAGCCGCCTGGCCCGTCGCGGCAGCCAGGAGCCGGCACAGGAGTCGTCCCGCACCTGAGGCCCCACCGCCTCGGACGAGGGGTATGCCGCGTGGTCACCACGCGGCATACCCCTCCTGCGTGTCAGCCCCAGTTCGCCGCGAGGGTGAGGCAGAACGGGTGGCCGGCCGGGTCGAGGAGCACGATCCAGTCGGTCGACGGCTGGTCCGCTGGTTTGGTGGCCCCCAGCTCGGTGAGGTCTGCCTCGGCCCGGGACAGGTCCTCGACGGCCAGGTCGAAGTGGAACTGCTTGGTCCCCGACTCGTTCGGCCAGGGCGGAGGGGTCCAGCCCTCGACCTTGCCGAAGCCGATCCGCTGCTCCCCCAACGTGACCATGGCGTACTCGTCCTGGGCGTGGGCGACCTCGCCACCCAGGGCCGCGGCCCAGAACCTCGCCTCCGCAGCCGGGTCGGTGCAGTCGATGGTCGTCATGGCCAGGGTGGCCGGAGCGGTGCTGGTGGGCATGGGTCCTCCTCGGACGGTCGTCGGTGGCACCCCCCACCTTCGCGGACCCGGGGAGGTGCTGGCTACGGCTGGCACACTCCTTCCATGAAGCTCGCCGTCGTCCTCGACTGCACCGATGCCCCTGCTCTCGTGCCGTTCTGGGTCGCCGCGCTCGGCTACGAGCACGTCGCCTCCGTTCCTGGGTTCGAAGTGCTGGCTGCCGGCACGGAGCCCCAGGACCCGATGTTCCTGCTCCAACAGGTCAGCGAGCCCAAGGTGGGCAAGAACCGCATGCACCTCGACGTCCACCCGCCGCTCGACCTCGGGGTGCCTGCGCTCGTCGCCACGCTCGAGTCACTGGGCGGACGACGCCTCGGCCCGCCCGTCACCGAGCTCCTCGACGTGCTGGGTATCTGGTGGCAGACGATGGCCGACCCGGAGGGCAACGAGCTCGACGTCGTCGCCGATGCCGGCCACCCGCTCCCCGTGACGCCGGGGCCGACGGGTTGACCGATGCCCCGACCGAGGGGGCGAACGAGGGGTGCTGCACCACTACGTTACTGAACGCACTCCGCGTTCAGTAACGTAGCGGCGCCGAACACCTTGGCTAGAGCGCCTTGATGATGTCCTCGACGCGTTCCTTCGCGTCGCCGAAGAGCATCTGGCTGTTCTCCTTGAAGAACAACGGGTTCTGCACCCCGGCATAGCCCGTGGCCATCGAGCGCTTGAACACGACGACGTTGCGCGCCTTCCAGACCTCGAGCACGGGCATGCCGGCGATCGGGCTGCCGGGGTCCTCGGCGGCGGACGGGTTGACGGTGTCGTTGGCCCCGATGACGAGGACGACATCGGTGTCGGAGAGGTCGCCGTTGATCTCGTCCATCTCGAGGACGATGTCGTAGGGCACCTTGGCCTCGGCGAGCAGCACGTTCATGTGGCCGGGCAGGCGGCCGGCCACGGGGTGGATGCCGAAGCGGACGTTCACACCCTTCTTGCGCAGCTGTGACGTCAGCTCGGCGACGGGGTACTGCGCCTGGGCGACCGCCATGCCGTAGCCGGGCGTGATGACGACGCTCGACGCGTCGCGCAGCAGCTCGGCGACGTCGGCCGCGATGGTCTCGCGGTGCTCGCCGTAGTCCTTGTCCTCCCCGAGAGACACCTCCTGGCCGAAGCCACCGGCGATCACCGAGACGAACGACCGGTTCATGGCCTTGCACATGATGTAGGACAGGATCGCGCCGGAGGACCCGACGAGGGCGCCGGTGACGATGAGCAGGTCGTTGCCGAGCATGAAGCCGGCGGCCGCGGCGGCCCAGCCGGAGTAGCTGTTCAGCATCGAGACGACGACCGGCATGTCGCCGCCGCCGATGGAGGCGACGAGGTGCCAGCCGAACGCGAGCGCGATGACGGTCATGAGCAGCAGCGGGATGATCGAGTGCGACTGCACGAACCACACGAGCAGCAGCGCTGACACGACCAGCGCGGCGAGGTTGAGCCAGTGCCGGGCGGGCAGCATCAGCGGCGAGGACTTGATCCGGGCCGACAGCTTGAGGAACGCCACGATCGAGCCGGTGAACGTCACCGCACCGATGAAGACCCCGAGGAACACCTCGACGCCGTGCACGGTGTCGGCGCTGTCGCCCTCGGTGAGGAACGAGTTGATGCCGACGAGCACCGCCGCCAGGCCGACGAACGAGTGCAGCATCGCCACGAGCTCGGGCATCTGCGTCATCTCGACGACACGGGCCCGCCACAGGCCGATGGCCCCACCGACCGCCATGGCGACGGCGATCAGCAGGAACGTGGTGAGCGGGTGCGCCGACCGGTCGAGGACGCCCCACACGGTCGCGGCGAGCGCGAGCGCCATACCGGTGACTCCGAAGGCGTTGCCCTGCTTGGCGGACTCGTGCTTCGAGAGCCCGGCGAGGGAGAGGACGAACAAGACTGCCGCGACGATGTATGCCGCCTGGACGAGGTTCTGGGTCATCGCGGCTCAGTCCTTCCGGAACATCTGGAGCATGCGACCGGTGACGGCGAACCCGCCGAAGATGTTGATGCTGGCGACGGTGATGGCCAGCAGGGCAAGCACCTTGACGACGTAGTCGTCGCTGTCCACCTGCAGGAGGCCGCCGACGAGGATGATGCCGCTGATCGCGTTGGTCTCGGCCATGAGTGGCGTGTGCAGGGCGTGGGCGACGTTGGAGATGACGTAGAAGCCGACGATGACCGCGAGCGCGAAGACGGTGAAGTGGCCGAGGAAGTCGGCGGGCGAGTTCGCTGCGACGAGGCCGAAAAGCACTGCGGCCAGGGCCATCCCGACGTAACGGCGCCTCGGGTCCGGTGGCGGTTTCGGGGCCGCGGGCTCGGGTCGCGGCCCCGCGGGGGTGGTCGAAGTGGGCGCCGCACTCACCTGCACCGGCGGCGGGGGCCACAGGGTCTCGCCGTCGCGGCAGACCGTCATCCCCCGCTGGACCACGTCGTCGAGGTCGAGGACCACGCGGCCGTCCTTGCCGGGGGTGAGCAGCTTGAGGAGGTTGACGAGGTTGGTGCCGAACAGCTGGCTGGCCTGGGTGGGCAGCCGACCGGGCAGGTCGGTGTAGCCGATGATGCGGACGCCGTTGGCCGTGGTGACGAGCTGGTCGGCGACAGAGCCGGCGACGTTGCCGCCATTGGCCGCCGCCATGTCGACGACCACCGAGCCCGGCTTCATCGTGGCGACCATCTCCTCGGTGAGCAGCCGCGGCGCCGGACGTCCGGGGATGAGCGCGGTGGTGATGACGATGTCGACGTCCTTGGCCTGCTCGGCGTAGAGCGCTGCGGCCTTGGCGTTGAAGTCCTCGCCCATCTCCTTGGCGTAGCCGGAGGCGGACGGCCCCTCGTCCTCGACGTCGATGCGCAGGAACTCCGCGCCCATCGACTCGACCTGCTCACCCACCTCGGAGCGGGCGTCGAAGGCTCGCACGATGGCGCCGAGGCTGCTCGCGGTGCCGATGGCAGCCAGCCCGGCGACCCCGGCACCGACCACGAGGACCTTGGCCGGGGGGACCTTTCCGGCGGCGGTGACCTGGCCGGTGAACAGGCTGCCGAACTCGTGGGCGGCCTCGATGACGGCTCGGTAGCCGCCGATGTTGGCCATCGACGAGAGGACGTCCAGGGACTGGGCGCGCGAGATGCGCGGCACCGCGTCCATCGCCAGCGCGGTGACCCCGGCGGCGGTGAGCTTCTCGACGAGGGCGGGGTTGAGGGCCGGGGAGACCAGGGAGGCGAGCAGGGAGCCGGGGCGCAGCAGTCCGATCTCGGCGTCGTCGGGGGCGTTCACCTTGAGGACGAGGTCGCCCGCCCACGCGTCGGCGCCGTCCACGACGGTGGCGCCCGCGGCGGCATACGCCTCGTCGGAGAAGGAGGCCCTTCCACCGGCGCCGCGTTCGATCACGACGTCGTACCCGAGGCCGATCAGCTGCCCCACGGTCCTGGGCGTCGCGGCGACCCGGGTCTCCCCCGGCTTGGACTCTGCTGGCACACCGATCAGCACTGCTGCTCCCGTCGTTGGGGTCCGCGTGGACGCCAACCTAGGGGCAAAGCCGGGCCGATTGGGTGAAGCTGTGAGGCGTCAGGCTCAGAAGAGCAGACCGGTGACGATGAGGGTCATCAGGGCGATGAGGGTGATGGCGCCGAGGAACAGGCTCCCCCCGATGTCGCGCTGCGACTCCTCGTAGGGGCGGTCGCTGTGCAGGTAGTCGTGGGGGTAGGTGTCGGGGTGGCCGCGACGGGCGCGAGTGCGGGTGGTGTTGGTGGTCATGCCACTCCTCTCCTTTCGTTACGATACGCACCGTATCGTATCTTTCAGTGTCCGGCCACCCCGATGAGAAATCCTCTGCCGTCCGGTCTGCACCACTGACCGCACGACCCGTGACGACGAGGATGACCCCATGGCCACCGACCGGCTGCGCTGGAGCGACCCGTTCCTGCCGACCTTCCTCCAGCTGCTCGTCAACGTCCTGCTCGTGTCGGTCATCAACTTCACGGTGTGGTTCGCCATCACGTTCTTCGTCTACCTCGAGACGAAGTCGGTGTTCGCGACCGGCATGATCGCCGGCATCTTCCTCGTGTCGATCGTGGCGACCGGGATCTGGTTCGGCAGCCTCGTCGACCACCACCCGAAGAAGCTGGTGATGCAGGCGTCGGCCTTCGTCTCGCTCGGCTTCTACGCCCTGTGCTTCGCGATCTACCAGGTGACGCCGCGGGAGGAGTTCACCGACCCGACGAGCGGGCGGCTGTGGGTGTTCGTCGTGCTGCTCATGGCGGGCGTCATCGCGGGAAACCTGCGGACCATCGCCCTGCCGACCGTCGTCACCGCCCTGGTGCCCGAGGCCAAGCGCGACCGCGCCAACGGGCTCGTCGGGACGACCTCCGGCATCGCCTTCCTGGTCACCTCGGTCATCAGCGGCCTGCTCGTCGGCGCCAACGGCATGTTCGGCGTGCTCGTGCTGGCTCTCGTCGTGCTCGGCGCGGCCGTGGTCCACCTGCCGTTCGTCCGCGTCCCCGAGGCGGTCGAGCGCGCCGCCGACACCTCCGACCACAAGGTCGACCTGCGCGGCACGGTCGCCGTCGTCCGCGGCATCCCCGGGATGTTCGCCCTGATCGTCTTCTCGGCCATCAACAACTTCCTCGGCGGCGTCTTCATCGCCCTCATGGACGCCTACGGCCTGTCGATGGTCTCGGTGCAGGCGTGGGGCCTGATCTGGGGAGCACTCAGCAGCGTGATGATCCTCGGCGGCCTGCTCATCACCCGAACCGGGCTCTCGTCCAACCCGGTCCGCCTGATCCTGCTCATCAACCTGGCGCTGTGGACCACCACGGTCGTCTTCCCGCTGCGCGACTCGATCATCTGGCTGACCGCGGGAATGGTCGTCTACATGGCGCTGATGCCCTACGTCGAGGCCGCCGAGCAGACGGTCCTGCAGAAGGTCGTCCCGTACGAGCGGCAGGGGCGAGTGTTCGGGTTCGCCCAGAGCGTGGAGCAGGCCGCCTCGCCCCTGACGGCGTTCCTCATCAGCCCGTTGGCGCAGTTCGCGTTCATCCCGTTCATGACCGATGGGCGCGGGGCGGACTGGATCGGCGGCTGGTTCGGCACCGGCCCCTCGCGGGGGATCGCGCTGGTGTTCGTCCTCAGCGCGGTGCTCGGCCTGGTGCTGACCGTGGCCGCGCTGGGCAGCCGCTACTACCGGGAGCTCAGCACGAGGTATGCCACCGCGCCAGAGCCCAGGGACGTCGCCGCAGCCCCCTGATCGAGAGTCTTTGAGCGATCCGACGCGTCATGACGCGCCGGATCGCTCGAAGACCGCCAGAGCAGAGGGGGTATGGCGCGTGGGTCAGGCGGTGCCGGAGACGTCACCGTGCGGGACGGGCTGGCCGAGGCGCCCGGCTTGGTAGTCCTCGAACGCCTGCACGAGCTCGGCGCGGTTGTTCATGACGAACGGACCAGCCCACGCGACGGGCTCGCGGATCGGCTGGCCACCGAGGACGAGCAGGTCGAGGCCTGCGGCATACCGCTCCTGCTGGGTGCGGGCCGAGGACACGCGCAGCGCGTCGCCCTTGCCGAGCACCGCGAGCTGGCCGGGGCCGATGGGCGTCTGGTCGGGACCGACGAACCCGTCACCGCTCATGACGTAGACGAGCGCGTTGAAGTCCTTGCGCCAGGGAAGGACCAGCTCGCCGCCGGGCGCCACGGTCGCGTGGACCATCGCCATCGGGGTGTGGGTCGAGCCGGGGCCGGTCACGCCACCGACCTCGCCGGCGATGACACGCACGAGCGAGCCGCCGTCGCTGGAGGTCAACAGGCCGACCTCGGAGGAACGCAGGTCCTGGTAGTGCGGGGCCTTGAGCTTGTCGACCTTGGGCAGGTTGACCCAGAGCTGGAAGCCGTGGAAGAGGCCCCCGCTGACGACGAGCTGCTCCGGCGGTGCCTCGATGTGCAGGATGCCCGAGCCGGCGGTCATCCACTGGGTGTCGCCGTTGGTGATGGTGCCGCCGCCGCCGAAGGAGTCCTGGTGGTCGAAGATGCCGTCGATGATGTAGGTGACGGTCTCGAAGCCGCGGTGCGGGTGCCACGGCGTGCCCTTGGGCTCACCGGGCGCGTACTCGACGGCCCCCATCTCGTCCATGTGGATGAACGGGTCGAGGTCGCGCAGGTCGACGCCCGCGAAGGCGCGCTTGACCGGGAAGCCCTCACCCTCCATACCGGACGGGGCGGTGGACACGGCACGGACCGGGCGCTGGACGGCCGTCGGAGCGGGCGCGGGGACGCGCGGCAGGACGGTCAGGTCGGCGACGGTGACAGCAGGCATCGGACTCTCCTCAAGATCGTTCAATATTCAACTATCCACCTCAACCACCGAGGACGTCAAGGTGTTCCCGGACCGGCGTCGTCGCTGCGAGCCCTCGAGGCGGCGTCCGTGGCATCGGTGAGGAACCGCAGGACGGTCTCACGCTCGGCCATCGAGTACGACCCGATGGTCTCGCGCATCGTGGTGGCGATCGGCCCGAAGATCTCCAGCGCCACCCCCATCGCGTCATCGGTCATCTCGACCGAGACGCGGCGACGGTCGACCTCGCTGTGGGTGCGACGGACGTGACCGACCGACTCGAGGCGGCGCAGCATCGCCGAGGTGGCCGGTGGGCTCAGGCCCAGGGCGTGCGCCAGCTCCCCCGGCGACATCTCGCCGCCCGAGCGGCGCGCGTCGAGGACGTGGGCGAGGGCGTTGAGGTCGGTGCGGTGCAGCCCGACGGCGCCGCCCCGGGTGTCGATGTAGCGGTCCATCTCGGTGGTGAAGGCGCGCAGGGCGTCGATGATCTCCAGCGCCAGGGCGGGGCCTTTCGTGGGGCCCTGTGCGGGGCCCTCGGCGCCCCGGGGGCGCTGGGGCTGCGACGTCGACATCGGACCTCCTCGGTTCGCGGGACATTGTGCCGCACGGTACTGTTTCCATCGTAGAACTATTTGTTGGTAGAAGTGCAACAGACGCGATGGAGGAATGACGTGGCTGGCGGACATGGCTTCTCGGGGGCGGGTCGAGCCCTCGGTGCTTTGGTGGGGCCTCGGGTCAAGTGGCTCGTCGTCGTGGTGGCAGTGCTCGTCTCGGCGGCGGCTTTCGCGTTCGCCGGGGAGCCCAAGGCGGTCTCCACCACCGCCGCCTCGCTCCCCGACAGCGCAGAGGCGGCGCAGGTCAGCGCCCTGCGCGCCCAGCTGCCGTCGAGCGGGGTGACCCCGGCGATCGTCGTCTACAAGTCGGCCTCGGGCACCGTCGACACCTCCGCGGTGGAGGCCTCCCGCGACCGCGGCATCGCCGCGGTCAAGGAGTGGGCGCCCACGGCGAGTGCCACCGCGAGCGGTGCACCGACCGGTGCGGGCGGCGACTCGGCCGCCGGCGCCTCGGCCATCCCGCCGCAGGTGTCCCAGGACAAGACCACCGCACTGGTCATCATCCCGCTCGAGGCGGACCTTCCCGACGAGGCCAACTCGGAGGCGGTCGATGCGCTCCGCACCGCTGTCCGCGAGGGCCTGCCCGAGGGCCTGACCGCCACGGTCACCGGCGGGCCGGCCTTCGGCGCCGACATCGGTGCGGTCTTCGACGGCGCCGACATCAAGCTCCTCGGCGCCACCGCGGGCGTCGTCGCGATCCTGCTGCTCATCACCTACCGCAGCCCGTGGCTGTGGCTCGTCCCCCTCACCGTCGTCGGCACCGGCGACCAGGTCGCGAGCAAGGCCCTGTCCGCCCTCTCGCGGGTCAGCGAGGTCCGCGCCGACGGCGCCGTCACCGGGATCACCTCGGTGCTCGTCTTCGGTGCCGGCACCAACTACGCGCTGCTCATCATCGCCCGCTACCGCGAGGAGCTGCGCCGCACCGAGGACCGCCACGAGGCGATGCGTGCCGCCCTTGGTTCGGCAGCGCCGGCCGTCCTCGCCAGTGGCGGCACCGTGATCCTCGCGCTGCTCAGCCTCGGGTTCGCCAAGGACCCGTTCGCCCAGTCCCTGGGATACGCCGGCGCCATGGGCATCGCGATCGCCCTCGCCTACGCCCTGCTCGTCCTGCCCGCCGCGATGGTGCTCTTCGGCCGGCGGCTGTTCTGGCCGTTCGTCCCCCGCGTGGGGACCGACGACCCTAGCCACGCCGGCGTATGGCGCCGCCTGGGCGACGCGGTCACCCGCCGTCCCGTCGTGGTCGGCCTCGCCTCGGTCGTCACCCTGGCGATCCTCGCCCTCGGCGGCCTGAACCTGTCGGTCGGGCAGTCGCCGAACGAGCAGTTCCTCGACAAGCCCGAGGCCGTCGTCGGCCAGGAGCAGCTCGCCTCGGCCTTCCCAGCCGGCACGAGCCAGCCCACCATCGTCATCGCCAAGGCCTCGGCCACCGACGCCGTCACCACCGCCGCCAAGGGTGTCGAGGGTGTGCAGCAGGTTCGGGCGTCCGGGGGTGACGACGACCTCGTCGAGCTGAGCGTGGTCCTCGACGCCTCCCCGGGGACGACCCAGGCCTTCGACCAGGTCCGCGCCCTCCGGACGGCCGTCCACGACGTGCCGGACGCGCAGGCCCTCGTCGGCGGTCCCGACGCCGAGGCCCTGGACTCGCGCACCACGGCCGACCGCGACCGGCTGCTGCTGTTCCCGCTCATCCTCGGGATCGTCGTCGTGGTGCTGCTGCTCCTGCTCCGCTCGGTCGTGGCGGCTCTGGTCCTCGTGGCCACCGTGGTCGCGACCTACGTCGCGAGCATGGGCGCGAGCTGGTTCGCGTTCCAGAACCTGCTCGACTACCCCCCGCTGGCCGTCACCACGCCCCTGCTGGCGTTCTTGTTCCTCGTGGCCCTCGGCGTCGACTACAACATCTTCCTCACGACCCGGGCCCGCGAGGAGGCCGCCGGTGGCTCGCACGCCCGCGAGTCCATCGTCACCGCCCTGGCCGTCACCGGTGGCGTCATCACCAGCGCCGGCATCCTGCTGGCTGCGGTGTTCGCCGTCCTCGGCGTGCTGCCGCTGGTGCAGCTGGCCCAGATCGGCGTCATCGTCGGGTTCGGCGTGCTGCTCGACACGCTGCTGGTCCGCTCGGTCCTCGTGCCGGCCGTGGTCAGCCTGCTCGGCGAGAAGTTCTGGTGGCCCAGCCACCCCGCCGACCGCTGAGATCCCTTCACCGATTCGAGGTCAACGCGCCGCGATCTGCCGGCGCGTTGAACTCGACCGGGGGGAGGGGGCGGTGGGTTCAGCTGCTGAGGCCCAGGTCCGCGACTGACTTCTCGCGCATCTCGACCTTGCGCACCTTGCCCGTCACGGTCATCGGGAACTCGTCGACGACCGTGACGTAGCGCGGGATCTTGTAGTGCGCGAGCTTGCCGGTCGAGAACGCGCGGACGGCCTCGGCATCCAGCGGCTCGGCCCCCTCGCGCATCCGGATCCAGGCGCAGAGCTCCTCGCCGTACTTCTCGTCCGGCACCCCGATGACCTGGGCGTCGAGGATGTCGGGGTGCGTGTAGAGGAACTCCTCGATCTCGCGCGGGTAGATGTTCTCCCCACCGCGGATCACCATGTCCTTGATGCGACCGGTGATCTGCACGTACCCCGACTCGTCCATCACCGCGACGTCGCCGGTGTGCATCCACCCGTCGACCAGCACCTCGTCGGTCTTGTCCTGCTGCTCCCAGTACCCGAGCATCACCGAGTACCCCTTGGTGCAGAACTCCCCCGCCTCGCCTCGCGGCAGCGTCTCTCCCGAGACCGGGTCGACGACCTTGATCTCCAGGTGCGGACCGACCCGGCCGACCGTCCCGACCTTCTGCTCGAAGGTGTCGTCGGTGCGGTTCTGGGTCGAGACCGGCGAGGTCTCGGTCATGCCGTAGGCGATGGTCACCTCGGTGATCCCCGCCTCGATGAGCTTGGTCATCATCGTTGCAGGACAAGGGGATCCGGCCATGATGCCGGTCCTCACCGAGGAGAGGTCGTATGACGCGAAGTCAGGGAGCGCCCACTCCGCGATGAACATCGTGGGCACGCCGTACAGCGACGTGCACTTCTCGTCAGCCGTCGCCCGCAACGTCGCGGCGGGGTCGAACCCCGGTGCGGGGATGACCATGGCCGCGCCGTGGGTGGTGCACGCGAGGTTGCCCATGACCATGCCGAAGCAGTGGTAGAACGGCACCGGGATGCAGACCCGGTCGGCCTCGGTGTAGCGGCAGAGCTCGCCGACGAAGAAGCCGTTGTTGAGGATGTTGCGGTGGGACAGGGTCGCGCCCTTGGGGAAGCCGGTCGTGCCCGACGTGTACTGGATGTTGATGGGGTCGTTGCGGTCGAGCCCGGCCTGGACCTCGGCGACCTGCTCCGGCGTCACCTCGTCGGCACGAGCCAGCAGGGCGTCCCAGCTCTCCCTGCCCAGGACGTAGGCGCCCACGACGTCGGGGCAGCTGGCGCGCACCTCGTCGAACATCGCCACGTAGTCGCTCGACTTGAACGACTCGGCGAGGAACAGGTGGGAGATCCCAGCCTGCTTGAGGACGAACTCGAGCTCGTGGGTCCGGTAGCTCGGGTTGATGTTGACCAGGATCGAGCCGATCTTCGCCGTGGCGTACTGCACCACCGTCCACTGCGCGCAGTTCGGCGCCCAGATCCCGACCCGGTCGCCCTTGGCCACCCCGGCGGCGAGCAGCGCCCGGGCGAGGCGCTCGACCTCGGCGCCGAACTCCGCATACGTCCAACGGATCCCCTGCGCCACGTCGACGAGGGCGTCGCGCTCCCCGAAGCGCGCGACCGTCGCGTCCAGGTTGTCGGGGATGGTCTGCTCGAGCAGCGGGACGTCGGTCTCGCCGACGGCGTGCGACAGCGTTGTCATGGGTGCCATCCCATCCTCTCGACGTCCGGCGCACAACCCCGTGCCGCAAGCGATCGTCCGACGCAAACCGGGTGTCGACGAACGGTCGTGAGCAGGTAGCGTCACCGGCGACATGAGCACCACTCTCAAGGCTTCTGGCCTCGCCGCCGGCCACGGCGCCCGCGCCCTGTTCTCGGACCTCGACCTCATCGTCGCGCCGGGTGACGTCGTGGGTCTCGTCGGTGCCAACGGCGCAGGCAAGTCCACGCTGCTGCGGCTCCTCGCCGGGGAGGACGAGCCCGAGGACGGCAGCGTCGCGCTCACCCCGGCGAGCGCGACCGTCGGGCACCTGCCGCAGGAACCCGAGCGGCGCGAGGGCGAGACCATCGCCGCCTTCATCGGTCGGCGGACCGGCGTCACCGCTGCCGAGACCGCGATGAACACCGCCGCCGAGGCCCTCGCCGACCCTGCGCCCGGCGCCGACGACCGGTATGCCGCGGCGCTGGAGACGTGGCTCGCGCTCGGCGGTGCGGACCTCGACGAACGGTCCGCTGCGACAGCGGCCTCGCTGGGGCTCGGCGTCGACCTCAGCACCCCGATGACCGCGCTCTCGGGTGGGCAGGCAGCCCGGGCGGGCCTCGCAGCGCTGCTGCTGTCGCGCTACGACGTGCTGCTGCTCGACGAGCCCACGAACGACCTCGACCTCGACGGGCTGGAGCGGCTGGAGCAGTTCGTCAGCGGCCTGCGCAGCCCGGCGGTCATCATCAGCCACGACCGGGAGTTCCTCGCGCGCACCGTGACCCGGGTCGTCGAGCTGGACCTCGCCCAGCAGCAGGTCGCCGTCTACGAGGGCGGGTACGACAGCTACCTGGCCGAGCGCGAGGTGGCCCGTCGGCACGCCCGTGAGGCCTACGACGAGTACGCCGGGACCGTGAGCGGGCTCGAGGACCGAGCGCGGATGCAGCGGAACTGGATGACCGTCGGTGTCCGCAACGCCCGGCGCAAGAAGCCCGACAACGACAAGATCGGTGCCGCGTTCCGCCAGGACTCCGCCGAGAAGCAGGCAGCCAAGGCGCGTCAGACCGAGCGGATGATTGAACGGCTCGAGGTCGTCGAGGAGCCCCGCAAGGAGTGGGAGCTGCGCATGACCATCGCGGCGGCGCCGCGCTCGGGGTCGGTGGTGGCCAGCGCCTCCGGTGCGGTCGTGCGTCGCGGCGACTTCACGCTCGGGCCCGTCGACGCCCAGGTCGACTGGGCCGACCGCGTCGTCATCACCGGCGCCAACGGCTCGGGCAAGACCACCCTGCTCGGGGTCCTCCTCGGGACGATTCCCGTCGACGAGGGGTCGGCCGGGCTCGGCTCGTCGGTCCGGCTCGGCGAGGTCGACCAGGCGCGCGGACTGTTCCTCGGGCCGCAGACGTTGGCGCGGGCGTTCGGCGAGGCGCTGCCGGAGTGGCCGGATGCCGACGTGCGGACACTGCTCGCGAAGTTCGGCCTCGGCGCGGAGCACGTCCACCGGCCGGCCGAGTCGCTGTCCCCCGGCGAACGCACCCGGGCCGCCCTCGCTCTCCTGCAGGCTCGCGAGGTCAACCTCCTCGTCCTCGACGAACCCACCAACCACCTGGACCTGCCTGCCATCGAGCAGCTGGAGCAGGCGCTCGACTCGTTCGGCGGCACCGTGCTGCTCGTGACGCACGACCGGCGGATGCTGGCCGACGTCAACGCGACCCGGCGCTGGCACGTCGAGGCCGGAAGGGTCACCGAGCTCTAGCGGTGGTCGGGGCCGGGTGCCCAGCCCGACCACTGGCAGCCCGTCCACAGCTCGAACCGGTCGTGGCCACCGGGCGAGGGGTACAGGCCCGGCGGGTCGCCGTCGTGTAGCCCGCCTGGAGCTCTGCCACCTGCGCCCGACCCCAGCGCCGCACGCAGACCGAGACCGTGGCTGCGCCGACCGCAGCCACCACGAGGACGAGCGCGACGCCGCCCCACGGGAGGCGTCCGTCCCGGGCGGAGCCGAGCAGCGCGGTGACCACGGCCACGACCGCTCCAGCCGAGACGAGGGCCGTGGCCCTGAGCGCGGATTGGGCGGTCGGGCGCACGGACACCGGCGGCGGTGTGGCCGGCACCTTCGGGAGCGACCCCCGGGAACGCGCGTTCGTAGCCCACCACGTCACTCGGGCCTGGTCGGGCGTCGGCGCTGGGCGCGGTCATGGGCCCCATTGGACCGGACCGACGGCACTCCCGTGGGCCGGACGAGCCAGAAGGGGACCGGTCAGCCGATGAAGAGGTCGGGGGCGAGTCCCTCGTCCTTGCCGGTCATGGAGTACGGCGCGAAGTCGGTGACACCACGCGAGCGCAGCAGGTCCTCGTCGATGACGGTCTGCCCATTGAGGGACTGGCCGGCCGTGGTGAGGACCTCGAACGCCGCGTCGGCCACGATCTCGGGACGTCTCGACACCTTGACCATCTGGTCGCCGCCCGGCAGGTTGCCGATCGCATCGGTGGCGACGAGGGTCGCCGGCCACAGGCAGGTGGAGGAGACGCCCTTGCGACCGAGCTCGTGCGCGAAACCGAGTGCGGCCAGGGTCATCCCGTACTTCGCCATCGTGTAGGCCGGGTGCCCGGCGAGCCAGCGCGGGTCGAGGTTGATCGGCGGGCTGAGGGTCAGCACCTTGGGGTCCGGCGAGGCGAGCAGGTGCGGGATCGCGGCCCTGGTCAGCATGAACGTCCCGCGCACGTTGACGTCCTGCATGAGGTCGTAGCGCTTGGGGTCGAGGTCCGCGGACGGGCTCAGGTTGAGGACGCTGGCGTTGTTGACGACGACGTCGATCCCGCCGAACTGCGCCACCGTCTTCTCCACGGCGGACGCGATCGTCTCGTCGTCACGGATGTCGCCGACGATCGGCAGCGCCTGACCCCCGGCGTCCTCGATGGCGGCCGCGGCGGTGTGGATCGTGCCGGCGAGACGCGGGTCGGGCTGGTCGGTCTTGGCGATGAGAGCGATGTTGGCGCCCTCCCGGGCGGCGCGGACCGCGATCGCGAGGCCGATGCCCCGGCTCCCGCCGGACATGATGATCGTGGTCCCACTCAACGCCTTCGTCATGGGAGACGACCCTAGTTACCCGCCGGTAGCGACGGAACCCGCGCGGCGAGTGGGTCTCGTCACGCGCCATACCGGTGACCTGAGTGAGGGCGAAGGGGGGGAACCCCGGCGGGGTTCCGACACTTCGCGCTCACTGAGGGCTGGGTATGGGGCGCGCCGTGCCGGCCTCAGGGGCGCTGGCTGCGCTCCGTGAGCTCGCTCATCCGCTCGGCCTCCAGCCGGGCCCGGGCGATGATCGCCTCGGCCTCGGCGTGCGCGGCGGCGACGACGCGGTCGGCCGTGGCCTGGGTGCTGCGCAGGAGGGTGAACTCCAGGTCGTGCAGCACGTCGGCGGCGCGCTGCTGGGAGTGGCGTCCGGCGGCCGGGTGCTCGAGGGACTCGATGACGGCCCCGAGCCCGGAGTGGAACTGGCCCAGCGCAGCGTCGACGTCGCGGCCGAGCCCCTGCAGGAGCTCCTTCGCGGCCACGATGGCCTCGTCACCGGCGTCGACCCGACCCCGGACCTCGTCCTGGGCGCTGGTCAGCACGTCGAGGGCGGCCAGGGCACCCAGCTCGTGCGAGTCGGACGTCGACTGGCTGGCGCGCGCCCGCTCCGCCCGGACCTCGGTGCCGGCCCCGACCGGGACGGCGTCGCCGTTGCGGTCGACCAGCGTCGTCCCGGGCCGCGGCGCGGTCGGCTCGACCGGAGCCGACGACCCCGGCGTGGACTCGACCGGAGCCGGGGCACCCGTGCCGGTGGTGGCAGCCGTCGCGGCCTCGTCACCCATGGAGACGGTGGTGCGCAGCGGCACCTCCTTGATGAACAGGACGGCGAGCAGCGCCACGACCGACACGATGGCGGCGATCAGGAAGATGTGACCGGTCGCGTCGCCATACGCGGCCCGCACGATCTGGGCCACGGGCTCAGGCATGTCCTTGATGTTGAGCGTGCCACTGCTGGAGCCACCGGCCGCGGCGGCCTGCGGGCCGAGCTTGGCGAGTCCGTCGCGGATGTCGCCGGTCACCTGGGTGGCCAGCACCGCACCGAGCGCCGAGACGCCGACCGCGCCACCGAGGGTGCGGAAGAAGGCGATCGTGGCTGAGGCGGCGCCGACATCGCGGACGTCGACGGTGTTCTGGACGGCGAGGACGAGGTTCTGCATCATCGCGCCGAGGCCGAAGCCCATGAGCGCCATGGCCAGGCCGATGTGCCACATCGGGGTGAGGTGGTCGATCGTCCCGAGCCACGCGAGGCCGGCCACGAGGAAGAACGAGCCGCCGACGATGAACTTCTTCCAGCGACCGGTCCGGCTGATGATCTGGCCGGCGCCCGTCGAGGACACGAGCAGCGCCGCCATCAGCGGGATGGTGAGCAGGCCGGCCTTGGTCGGGCTGTAGCCGCGCGAGATCTGGAAGTACTGCGTGAGGAAGGTCGTGCCACCGAACATCGCGATGCCGACGGCGGCGCTGGCGAGGACGACGAGCCCGGCGGTGCGGTTCTTGAGGACCTTGAGGGGGACCATCGGCTCCTTGGCGCGGCTCTCGACCACGAGGGTGAGCACGAGGGCGATCGCGGTGCCGCCGAGGAAGTAGGCGGTCTCGAGCGACCACCACGGGAAGTCGTTGCCCGCGAAGGTGATCCAGAGCAGCGGCAGCGACGCGGTGATGGAGATGAGGACGGCACCGAGGTAGTCGATCTTCGGGCTGCGCTTGATCGTCGGCACGTGCAGGGTCGCCTGGAGGATGAACAGGGCGATGATGGCGAGCGGGATGCAGACGAAGAACGTCCAGCGCCAGCCCAGCGAGCTGTCGACGATGACGCCACCGAGGAGCGGGCCGCTCACGGTGGAGACGGCCATGACGGCGCCCATGTAGCCGGAGTACCGGCCGCGCTGCCTCGGGGCGATGATCGCGCCCATGATCGACTGGGTCAGGGCGGTGAGCCCTCCCATGCCGAGGCCCTGGACGACGCGGCAGGCGATGAGGAAGCCGACGCTCTGCGACAGCCCGGCGCCGATCGAGCCGATCACGAAGATCACCAGCGAGAGCTGCACGAGCAGCTTCTTGCTGAACAGGTCGGAGAACTTGCCCCAGATCGGGGTGCTGACCGTCGTCGCGAGCAGCGACGCGGTGATCACCCAGGTGTACTGGTGCTGGGTGCCGTTGAGGTCACCGATGATCGTCGGGAGAGCCGTCGAGACGATGGTGCTGCTGAGCAGCGCCGTGAACAGACCGGCGAGCAGACCGGTCATGGCCTCGAGGATCTGCTTGTGGCTCATCTCGTCGGCGGCGGGGTGGGCGGTCGTCGGTTCGGGCGGTGCCGAGACTGTGGTGGCTGACATCAGTGGCTTTCCTGGCTGTTCGCTGGGGCGGGTTCGGGACGGTGGGTGGGCTCTGCGCCGGTCGTCGTCTGCGGGGGCCGCAGGCTCGGGGCGAGCCCGGTATGACGCGGGGTCGCCTGGTCGGCGGCCTTCAGCAAGGCCTGCTCGAGGAGGGCGAGGGTCCCGGGCATCCGGCTGACCTCCTCGGCCGGCACGTCGGCGAGGGCGCCGCCGAGCAGCTCGGCGTACTCCCGCTGGATGGCCGCGAGCTGCTCGCGGCCTTCCGGGGTGAGGATGATGTGGCACGACCGTGCGTCGACCTCGTCCCGGCGGCGCGTGACGAGACCGTCCTCCTCCAGGCGCGGCAGCACCCGGCTGACGACGGACGGGGCGACGCCGGCGGCGACCGCGAGGTCCCCCGGGCGAGACTGGCCACCGTCGGACCGGGACAGCGCCTTGAGCACCGCGAGCGGCGTGCCCGAGGCGCCGAGCTGGTCGTGCCGCTGGCGGGCGACCGCGCGGCTGGCGCGGATCAGGCTGGAGAGGGCGGCGATGACCTCGAGGGGGTGGTCGGAGGCTGGTGTCCCGGCCGGCTTGGTCGCGAAGGTGGTGACCACGACGACTCCTTTGGTTGCAGAACACAACTGTAAACCTAGTTGGTTGCGCTATGCAACTTCATTCGAGACGTGCTCGAGCCGGGCCCCGCCCCTGTCCTCGGGTCGCGTCCCTGTCCTCAGGCCCCGTGACGGACCGGGTCAGATGGCGGTGTCGTTGAGCAGCCGCAGCAAGCGGGCCAGCTCGGCGATGTCCGCGCGGTCCCACGTCGTGAGCTGCTGGCGCAGCCGTTCGCGCCGCCCCTCGAAGGACTGCTCCAACGCCGCCGAGCCGTCGGCCGTCAGGCGCACCTGGCGGGCCCGGGCGTCCAGCGGGTCCGGGATGCGCTCGATGAGACCGAGCTCCTCGAGCACCGCGAGGTTGCGGCTCATCGTCGACTTGTGCAGGCCGAGGACCTCGGAGATGTCGCCGCCCCGCGCGCCCCCACCCGCGGCCGCCAGGTCACGCACGGTGACGAGCACGGCATACCCGGAGGCGTCGAGGTCGGGGTGCACCTCGGAGGCGGTGCGGTGCTGGGAGCTGCGCGCCCGGCGCAGCAGCCGGGAGAGCTCGACCTCCAGCTCACCGAGGGGGGTTCGGGGAGACATGCCGGAAGCCTAGGGGCGCGGGTGGGACCACGCAGTCGTCTTGACCCTTTGCGAACTCTGTCCCGACCTGCGGGGCCCGGAGCCGTCACCGCGCCGTCGGCCGGGGGACGTGTCAGGGTGGCCGGGTGCGACGCGAGCGGGTGCGAGGGGGCGGGACGCAGGGTGAACGCGTGCCGGGGCGACAGCGGTTCACCGGTCAGATCGCCGGGGTGGGCAGCACCTCCGGGGTGCGCGTCGTCGTGGGGCTCTGGGACGCCTCCCCGTGGGGACCGTTCGCCGACGTGATGCTCGAACAGCCGGACGGACACCGGGTCCTGCTCGCGCCGAGCACCACGGTGGCGGAGTTCGTCGCCGACACCTACGTGTTCGACGGGGTCATCGTCACGGAGGTCGCCGCCGAGGTGTCGACGCCGCGCGGAGCAGCCTCCGGGACGGTGCACTGGTCGGTCGCTGCCGGCGAGCTGGAGCTGGCGTTCGTCGTGGGTCGGCGCGCTGCTCTCGGACACCTGCTTCGCGCCATACCCACGCCGCTCGCGGCCAGCCCCCTCTTCGCCGCCGCCGTCGACCCGGTGGCCCGTACGGTCCTGCGCGGGGTGAGCACTCGCGGACAGGCCCGGTCGGGACGACGGGAGTGGTACGGCGCCCTGGACCTGCACCACGTCACATCCCTGACCGGGTCCTGGCAGGGGAGGCCGCTCGGCGCGCTGGCCGACGTGGACCCGCCGTGCCGGTTCGGCTTCTCCTCGACCCCGCGAGCGCCGGGGGTCACGAGGGTGGTCACCACCGTGGAGACCACCGGCTAGTCCGCGGTGTGGCGACGCCCCCCGCCACCCTCGACCTTTGACACACTGCTCGCGTGCGCCGCATCACCCAGTCCCGCAAGCTGCACCAGGTCCGCTACGACGTGCGCGGTCCGATCCTCGTCGAGGCCCAGCGCCTGGAGGCCGAGGGGCACAAGATCCTCAAGCTCAACATCGGCAACCCGGCTCCGTTCGGCTTCGAGGCGCCCGAGGCCGTGCTGCAGGACATGGTCCACCACCTGCCGAACGCCCAGGGGTACAGCGACTCCCGCGGCATCTACTCGGCACGCACGGCCGTCGCGCACTACTACCAGTCGCGCGGGCTGACCGACACGCACGTCGACGACGTCTTCATCGGCAACGGCGTCTCCGAGCTCATCTCGATGGTGCTGACGGCGTTCGTCGACGAGGGCAACGAGGTCCTCGTCCCCGCGCCGGACTACCCGCTCTGGACCGGCGCGGTGACCCTGGCCGGCGGCACCCCCGTGCACTACCGCTGCGACGAGTCGAACGGCTGGAACCCCGACCTCGAGGACATCGAGTCGAAGATCACGCCGAACACCCACGCCCTGGTCGTCATCAACCCCAACAACCCGACCGGCGCCGTCTACAGCGAGGACGTCGTCAAGGGCCTGGTGGACATCGCCCGCCGCCACGACCTCGTCCTGCTGTCCGACGAGATCTACGAGAAGATCCTCTTCGCCGACGAGCACCACCAGCCGGTGCACCACCACACGGCGACCTTCGCCGGCGACGACGTGCTCTGCCTGACGTTCAGCGGGTTGTCCAAGGCCTACCGCGTGTGCGGGTTCCGCGCCGGTTGGGTCATGGTGTCCGGGCCGAAGTCGATGGCCACGGACTTCCTCGAGGGACTGACCCTGCTGGCCAACATGCGCATGTGCGCCAACGTCCCCGGCCAGCACGCCATCCAGACCGCGCTCGGCGGGTACCAGTCGATCGAGGAGTACATACACCCCGGCGGCCGGTTCTACGAGCAGAGCAAGCTGGCCTGGCGGCTCCTCAACGAGATCCCCGGCGTCTCCTGCGTCGAGCCGCACGGGGCCCTCTACTGCTTCCCGCGCCTCGACCCCGAGGTCTACGCCATCGAGGACGACCAGCAGTTCGTCATCGAGCTGTTGCGGGAGAAGAAGATCCTCGTCACCCACGGCACCGGCTTCAACTGGTTCGAGCCCGACCACTTCCGCCTCGTGACGCTGCCCGACATCGAGGTGCTCACCGAGGCGATCGGCCGCATCGCCGAGTTCCTGGAGACGCGCAGGGCATGACGCGGGGCCTCGTCGGTGTCGTCGCCGCCGGCGGTGTGCTGGGTTCGCTCGGCCGGTATGCCGTCGGCCTGGCCCTCCCCCACGCCTCGGGTCAGTGGCCGTGGGGGACGTTCCTGGTCAACGTGACCGGGTCCCTTGCCATGGGGCTGCTGATGGCCTGGGTCCTGACCCGGATCGATCCGCACCCGTGGTTGAGGCCGTTCCTCGGGGTCGGCGTGCTGGGTGGCTGGACGACTTTCTCGTCGTTCGCCCTCGACGTCCACGCGCTGAGCGGGTCCGGCCGGAGCGGGCTGGCCCTCGGCTACATGCTGGCGTCGTTCGTGGTCGGTCTCGTCGCCGTCGCGATCGGGCTGGCGCTGGGTCAGCGGGCGTTCGGCGACCGACCTCGGCCTGCCCTGTGACCGGCCTCGGAGGAGCACTGCTCGTGGCTGCCGGCGCCGCCGTCGGGGCGCCGCTGCGCTTCCTCGTCGACCGGTGGGCCCGGGCCCGCTACGACGCCGGCAGCATCATCGGGACGCTCGTCGTCAACGTCGTCGGCTCGTTCGTCCTGGGGATCGCCGCCGGCTGGTCGAGCGCCCCGTCGTGGGTCCTGCCGCTCGCGGGCATCGGGTTCTGCGGTGCGCTGACGACGTTCTCGACGCTGGCGTTCGAGACCTGGGTGTTCCTCGAGCGACGCGAGTGGAGGCCGTTCGCGGCCAACCTCGCCCTGTCCCTCGGCCTGGGCCTGCCCGCCGTCTGGCTCGGCTGGGCCCTCGGCACCGCACTCTGACGACACCACGGGTTGGGGGCCACGCGGTGATCCAACGCTCACCGCGTGGCCCCCGAACCGAGCGGGGCGGGTATGGCGCTCAGTGGAGTGCGGGGCCCGTCGCCACCGGGTGGGACGGGAGCTGGCGGGCGACCACCGCCGCCACGAGCATCAGCACGACCAGCGCCCCGAGCGCCACCTCCATCGCGGGACGGAACATCTCGACCGGGACCGACGACGCGTGGGCGTCGACGACCGAGAAGAACACCGAGCCCAGCACCGCGACCCCGATGGCACCCGACAGCTGACCTGTCGTGCTGAACAGTCCGGACGCCGAACCCGCCTTGGCCACCGGCACCTCGGCCAGGGTGAACACCCCGATCGGGGAGACCATCAGCCCGAACCCGGCCCCCGACACGATGAACCCGGGGACGAACGCCCAGACCGACGTCGAGGCGTCTGCGCCGTGCACGGCAGCGGCGATGAACACCGCACCCACGGCCCACGTGAGCGCACCGATCTGCAGCACCCGTCGGCCGATCCGCGGAGCGAGCACGGCGACCCCGACGCCGGCGAACACCGTCGTCGTCAGCGCGAACGGCACACCGGCCAGCCCGGCGTGGAGCACCGACCAGCCGAGACCTGCCTGCAGGTAGATCGTCTGGCACAGGAAGTACGAGCTCATCGCCATGAACAGCAACGAGTTCATCGCCGACCCGGCACCGAACCCGCGACCGCGGTAGAGGCTGAGGGCGACCAGCGGCTCACGACCCGTGCGCTCGGCGCGCACCTGTGAGCGGGCGAACAGCGCGAGCACCACCACACCGACGGCCATGGCGGCATACACCCAGGCGGGCCAACCCAGCTCGCGTCCCATGGTGAGCGGGTAGAGGACGGCGAGCAGGCCGACCGCGAGCACCGTCACACCGCGGGCGTCGATGCGCGGGCGTTGCGCTGCAACAGATTCCGGCACCCAGCGAAGGGCGGCAACGATGGCGAGCACGCCGAAGGGGACGTTGACGAGGAAGATGGAGCGCCATCCCAGACCACCGAGGTCGGCCTCGGTCAGCACGGCACCGATGACCGGTCCGAGCACCGCGGACAGACCCGCGAGACCGGTGAACATGCCCATCGCCTTCGCCCGTTCGTGCGGCGCGTACATCACCTGCAGGCTGGACAGCACCTGCGGGATCATCGCTGCCGCGGTGAGTCCCTGCAGGGCACGGAACCCGACGAGCGCCTCGGCGTTCGGGGCGAAGCCGCACGCCGCCGACATCAGCGTGAACCCCACGAGCCCGGCGACGAAGACGCGCTTGCGCCCCCACAGGTCCCCGAGGCGCGACCCGGTGATGAGCCCGACCGCGAAGGCGAGGGGGTAGGCCGCGACCATCCACTGCAGCTGGGCGGCACTCGCTGAGAGTCCGCTCTCGATCGTCGGGAGCGCGACGTTGACGATCGTCGTGTCGAGCAGCTCCATCGTCGAGGCGAGGAACAGGCTGAGCAGCGCGATGGTGCGGGCCCTGCCCACGGGCAGCGGCCCGCGGGCGACGGCCTCCTCGGCGACGGGTGCAGCGGGTACGCCGGTGGTGGCGGGTGGGGCGTCCAGCGTGCTCTCCAGCGGAGCGGCGGCTGTGGCGGTCATGGGTTCTCTCCTCAAGGGTTCGGGTGACGATGGGCGCCGTGACGATCGGTGCTTCGAAAACCACGTTAGGGAGACTTCCGGCCACTTCCTGTCCGCTTGGTCGGGCATGCTGGATCCATGGCCAACACCAGCTCCCGCACCCTGCGCCTGCTCTCGCTGCTCCAGACGCACCGCTTCTGGTCGGGCCCCGAGCTCGCGAACCGACTCGAGGTCTCCGAGCGCACGCTGCGCCGCGACGTCGAGCGCCTGCGCGAGCTCGGGTACCCCGTGGACTCCTCGCGGGGGACCGAGGGCGGCTACCAGCTCGGTGCCGGCGCGACGATGCCGCCGCTCACCGTCGAGGAGGACGAGGCCATCGCCATGGTCGTCGCCCTCAACGGCGCCGCCCAGCTCACGGCCGGACCGCTGGCCGAGGCCTCGGTCAGCGCCCTGTCGAAGGTCGTCCAGGTGCTGCCACCGAAGCTGCGCCGCCGGGCGGAGGCTCTGCGGGCGGTCACCGACGACTCCCCGTTCGCCGAGGCGCCGACCGTCCACGCGGACGTCCTGGCGACGATGGGCCAGGCCACGCGCGACGCCGAGCGCGTCCGGTTCAGCTACCTCGCGCGGGGCGGTGCCAGCGCCGGGGAGCAGGTCCGGCGCCACGTCGAGCCGCACCGCCTCGTGACCGTCGGCCGCCGGTGGTACCTGCTGGCCTACGACCTCGACAGGCAGGACTGGCGCTCGTTCCGGCTCGACCGCCTGAGCGAGCCGATGGGCACGCGCAGCAGGTTCCGACCGCGCGAGGTCCCCGGTGGCGACGCCGCGGCATACGTCCGAAAGGGCCTGTCCCGCACTGAGATCGGCACCTCGCTGCGCGTCCTGGTCCACGCGCCCAAGGACGAGGTCGAGGAGCAGATCTCGCGCTGGGCGACCGTCACCGCGGTCGACACCCGCACCTGCCGGGTCGAGATGGACGGCCGGCAGGCCCGCTGGGCGGCGTTCGGGCTCGGGGTGCTGGAGGCCCCGTTCACCGTCGAGGAGGCTCCGGCCGAGGTCATCGAGCTGCTCGGACGGTGGGGCGAACGGTTCAGCGCCGCCGCAGCCGGCCGCTGACACCGGCCGGTGCCACACTCGGGGCATGACGACGACGTGGCAGCTGACGGTGGACTGTGCGAGTCCGGAGCGACTCGTGGAGTTCTGGTGCGAGGCAGTGGGCTACGTCCCGGAGCCGGCCCCGGACGGGTGGTCGAGCTGGCTGGAGTACTGGCGCTCTGCAGGCATCCCCGACGAGGACCTCGTGGGCGCGGAGCACGGCAGCGGCGCGATCGTCGACCCCGAGGGGGTCCTCCCCCGGATCTGGTTCCAGGAGGTGCCCGAGGGCAAGACGGTGAAGAACCGCCTGCACCTCGACCTGCGCCACACGCCCGGTCGTGACCAGATGCCGTATGCAGCGCGGCGCGCGAGCCTCGAGGCGGAGGTCGAGCGGCTGGTCGCCCTCGGGGCGGCGGTCG
Source organism: Pedococcus aerophilus (assembly GCF_039532215.1). NCBI lineage: Bacteria > Bacillati > Actinomycetota > Actinomycetes > Micrococcales > Intrasporangiaceae > Pedococcus > Pedococcus aerophilus. The sequence goes on from NZ_BAAARN010000001.1 coordinate 1,998,947, forward strand.
CCCACGTCAATGCGCCGGTGGGCGCCGACTACTTCGCCGTGACGTTGCGCGACCCCGAGGGCAACGAGTTCTGCATCGTCTGAGGGCCGACCCGGCCGACAGCACTCAGCGCACGCACGGCGAAGCAGCCGGCGCCACGTCAGCGCCGCGGCGCAGAGCGGCGCTCGCGGATCTTCTTCTTGGCCAGCGGCAGGCCGACGACGGCCAGCAGCTTCCAGACGAACCATCCGAGGATGGTGAACAGGTTGCGCTTGGGGCGGCTCATGGCGGTGTCCTCTCGAGTGGGGGTGGCATGACGACGGCCTGCCCACGTCCGTGACGTCGGCAGGCCGCAGGGAGGTCAGCCCTTGAACGTGTCCTTCACGTCCTCGCCGGTCTTCTTGACCTTGGCCTCGGCCTGGTCGGCGCGACCCTCGGACTCGAGGCGCTCGTTGTTGGTGGCGTCACCGATGGCCTCCTTGGCCTTGCCGGTGAGGTCCTGGGCGGCGTTCTTGGCCTTATCTGCGATTCCCATGAGGGTCCCTCTCTCTTCGACGGTGGTGCTTCGATCGTCCTGCCCCGGGAACGGGCCAGGAGGCTCTGATGGGTGGAACGGCTGTGCTGGGTGGTCCGGCCGTGCTGGCCAGGGCCTTGCCCAGCTCAACGGAGGCGGCGCGCAGCGCGTTCCGGTCGGGCGACCTTCACGCGGTACCGAGCGGGGACCGCCCCGCCGGTGGCGCGGTCGAGCTGCTGCCCGACGTCTGCGATCGCCGAGCGCACGTGACCGAGGTCGGCCCGCGAGTCGACCGTCGCCGTGACCTCGAGGGCCCCCGAGCCCTTGCCCCCGAGGGCAGATCCCTTGGCCGAGCGGACGGACGGCGCCTCGGCCAGCTGGTCCGCGGCGGCTGACGCGAGGGCGTCGAGGTCGATGCGCAGACGGCCCTCGGGGCCGGAGCCGGGCAGGGGGTGGGTGGCGAACTTGCGGGACGGTGCGTGCGCACCGAACCAGCGCAGGGCCACCAGCACGAGCAGGATCGCGGCTGCCCCGAGCGCCCACGGCCACCAGGCCTGGTCGGGCAGGTCCTGCGCCCACGGCGCGTCGACCGTCGACGGGAACTGGGCCACGAGGTCGAGCTGCCACACCACGGCGCAGACTCCGAGGACGACGAGGACGAGTCCGACGAGGAGGGCGACCAGACGGTCGACGGTGACGGCGAGGCGGGTCATGAGACACCTCCGGTGGTCGAGGCCTTGACGGACACGGACGGGGTGGGCGACAGCTCGGCGAGCGCGCGCTCCACCTGGGAGCGGACGTCGGCGGCAACGGGCTTGACGTCCTCGGCGGTCGTGGTGACCGTGACGCGGACCCCGCGACGGGTCGCGGTGGCGCGGGCGTCCAGGACGCCGTCGGCCGTGGTGGCGGCCGTCTGCGCGAGTCGCGCCGTGTCGGACCGGTCGACCCAGATGGCACCGCTGGTGCCGAGCTCGATGTCGGGACGGGGCCGCGGTCGCAGGGCGGTCAGGACGACCCAGAGCCCCACGAGGGTGACGACCACGCCGGCCGGCACCATCCACGACTGCGGCTGCAGTCCGTCCACGGAACGCAGAGCCGAGGACGTCCACGGGTCTCCACTGACGGCTCCGGTGATCACGAGCACGTCGCGCACCAGCACCGCAGCGAGCACGAGCAGCAGGAGCGCCAAGAGGATCGCGACCCGTGCTGCGGGTGGGGCACCCGTGGGACGCAACGGGACACGGGGTGCCACGTGCTGCGGGTCTCCGGGCGCCGACGACGCGGCACCCTGCCATTCCTGGCTCATACGACCCTCCTCGAGGGGGTCCCCGCACTGGCGGGGAGGATCTGGTTGATGGTCACGTCGACGGCATCGACGGTCAGGCCCAGCAGGTTGGCGAGGGCGGACCGCACCGACTCGCGGACCGCCTGCGCGGCAGGGGCCAGCGGCGTCGGCCAGACCACGGCCAGCTCGACGGCGGCCCGCACCCTGTCGCCCGCCCGGTCGGCGTCGACGCGGGGCAGGTCCCGGTGGGTCACGACGTCCAGGCCGCTGGAGTGGCGCACGACCCCGTCGACCGACAGGGCCGCCTGCTCGGCGACGTGCACGACGACAGCGTCCTTGAGCTCCAGGGTGCCCCGCTCCTCGGGGGCACGCTGTGCGCCGTCAGCGGCAACGGCACCCGCGGTGGAGGTCGCTGCTGCCGTCGTGGTCGGGTCAGCCACGGCCGCGACCGCGGAAGAGGCCGCTCAGGTCGAGCTCGCCGTCGCGCTGTCCACCGAGGAGGAAGCCGACGATGCCCAGCACGAGGGCGACGAGGAAGCCGGTGAAGCCGCCGGCTGCGGCAGCGACGCCGAGCAGCAGGCCGGCGAGAAGGCCGATGGTGGAGGTGGTCATGGTGCTCTCCTAGGTGGTGGTGCGGTCGGCGGTGCCGACGCGGCATACGTGGTGTGTGGAGGTGTTCACGGGGTGCTGCACGAGCGCAGGAGCGTCAGTGCACGCGGGTGGAGCGGCGCCGTCGGCGACCGGCGAGGTAGCGGTGACCGCGTCGGCGCCACCCCGCGAGGCGTCCCCGACGGGTCCGGCGCACCTGCACCGTCCCCGCCGGGGCACCGAGTCGCTCGGTCTCCCCCTGCAGCAGACCAAACTCCTCGTCGACGGCACTGAGGGCGTTCAGGAACGCCTCGGTGCTGCCGCCCAGGTCCGGGTGGTGCAGTCGGGCAGCACGCCTGCGTGCGGCCCGCCACTGCTCGCGGTCCCCGGTCCTGGTGCGGTCGGGAGTCATCAGGGGACGACGTCCTCGACCGTGACGTGCACCGGCGTGGTGACCAGTGCGGCCACCGCGGTGCGGACCTCGTCCGCGGTCTCGCGCACGGGCGAGCCGAAGGCGATGGTCAGGTGCACCTCGGTGATGTCGGGCTGGACGCGGATGCCGGCGACGCGGCGACCCGGAAGGTAGGTCGCCGCCTCCCCGAACATCCCTGCGTGCAGGTCCGCCACCCCGGGGACGGCGAGCACCGCAGCAGCGATGGCGTCGACCGGGTCGCGGTCGTCGTCCTGGCCGTCCTCGTGGGTGGTCACTGCACGCGCGGCGAGGAGTCGGTCTCGTCCGCGGACGTCTCGTCGTCCTCGAGGTGCACGTCGTGGACGGTGATGTTGACCTCGGTCACCTCGAGCCCGGTCATCCGCTCGACGGCGGCGATGACGTTGCGGCGGATGGCTCCGGCCAGGTCGGCGATGCCGACGCCGTACTGCGCGACGAGGTCGATGTCGATGGCGGCCTGCTTCTCGCCCACCTCGACTCCGACACCCTGCGACTGGTTGGTGCGGCTGCCGGGGATGCGCTCGCGCAGCGCCCCGACGGCGCGGGCGGTGCCGCCGCCCAGGTCGTGGACCCCCGCGACCTCGCGGGTGGCGATGCCGGCGATCTTGGAGACGACGACGTCGGCGATGACCGTCTTGCCCTGCGAGGTGGTGAGGGCGGACTCGGCGGGCTTCGACACCGCGGAGGAGGTCTGGGTGGTCTGGCTGTCAGCCATGAGGCTTTCCTTTCGGTCGTTCGTGTCTGTCAGAGATGTAGTCGTGGCGACCGGCCGAAACCGCACGCCTACGGTCCTGTGACCCGCATCACACTTGCGCTGATCCCCTTGCGCCCGCACGTCAAGGCCGTTCCACGCCCGGTTCTCCACGATGCCGATCCCCGGGGCGCGTGTGAGGATCGGGACGTGAGCGACGGGGGGCGGGCGACGGTTGCGCCGAGCGACCGCACCGGCGACGCAGCGCTGGCCCGGGCTGCCGCCCTCGGCGACCGCGAGGCCTTCGAGGTCATCGTCCATCGCTACGGCCCCGCGCTCTACCGGTATGCAGCGCGCACGACGGGCGACGCAGGCGACGCGCAGGACGTCGTGCAGGAAGCCTTCGTCGCAGCGTGGAAGGCCCTGGACCGCTTCGATGCCCGGTCCTCGCTCAAGACCTGGCTCTTCTCGATCGTGTCCCACAAGGTCGCCGACCGGAACCGGCGGTCGCGCGCGCTGCCCATCGACGACGCGCTCATGGAGGCCATCCCCACCGGCGGTGGCGACCCCTTCGCCGAGGCCACCCACCAGGAGCTCGTCGACGCCCTGGACCACGCACTGCGCGAATTGCCCTATCGTCAGCGCGCCTGCTGGATCCTCGTCGAGATCGAGGGGATGAGCCAGGCCGAGGTGGCCGAGGCGCAGGGCATGACCCCGGACGCGGTGCGCGGCCACCTGTTCCGGGCCCGTCGCAACCTGAGCGAGAGGATGGCAAGGTGGAAGAGGTGACACCCGAGCCCGACGACCTCTCAGCAGGTTCCGAGATGCTCAGCCGCTCTGCCCGCGCGCTGCGCGAGTCCACCGACCCCGGGTGGGACCAGGCCAGCCAGCGGGTCCTGGCCGCCGTGCGCTCGGCCACGCGTCGCTCCTGGCCCGTCGACGCCACGTTCCCGTCCCCCGACGGCGACGACCGCCTGTCCATCAGCGACCAGGTGGTCATCTCCCTGCTGCGCCGCGCGCTGGAGGCGGTCGCCTCGTGCGCCCCCAGCCGCATCACCCTCCAGCTCGAGGAGCACGAGTGCACCGGCGCCACGGTCTCGGTCGTCGCGGCCTACGGCACCGACCTGAGGGCGGCCGCAGCCGAGGTGCGTGACGTCGTTCTCGACACCCTGGAGGACGTCCTTGGCCCCCCCTCGTTCACCCAGCGCACGGCCATCGTCGACATCAGCGTCGACGACGTCACTCCCGGCGACCCCCGCCTCTGACACCGTCTGCGGCCCCTGACCTGACAGGGTTGGGTCGTGCTCACCACGAACGATGTCGCCAAGTGCGAACGTTGGTTCGACGACAACGGCCTGCCCTACTTCGTCGAGTCCGGCCACGAGGCCATCCAGCGGGCGCTCCGCCCTCGGGCAGTGGCGTTCTGGGCCCTGGTCGTGGCGATCCCGGCGTGCGTCGCCGCAGCCGTCGCGACCGTACTGGACTGGTCGCCGGGTGACATCGCAGCGCTGACGCTGACCGTTCTCGCACTCGGCGCCCTCGCCCGCGGGATTCGCGTGTTCCGGGTCGGGCGGATCGGGCGGTGGGCCCTCGCCCACGCCTGGGAGAACAAGTCCCTCATCGGACCACTGGCCACCCGGGCGCTGCCGTTCCTGCTGCTGTTCATCACGTTCTTGTTCATCAACACCGAGGTCTGGCAGGTGTCCTCGGCGCTGTCGCGACCCCGCCTGTGGGCCAGCGTCGGGATCTTTGCCCTGCTCGCGGTCGCCTTCCTCGCGCCGTCGTTCGCCAGCGAGATCGAGCGCGTCGGCGTCGAGGTCGACGGCGAGCGCCTCGCCGACACCTGCCAGGGCACCCCCGTCGCCTCGGCCGCACGCGAGATCCTCGCCGAGCCCCAGCTCGCGAACGAGGTCGCGGGCATCCGGCTGCCGCCGCTCCAGCGCCGCAACCTCATGCTCATGCTCTTCGTCGCCCAGGCGATCCAGATGCTGTCGCTGGTGCTCATCGTTTTCGCGTTCTTCGTGGTGTTCGGCTCGGTCGCCATCAGCCCCAGCGTCGTCGAGTCCTGGGTCGGCGCGCCTCCGCACTTCACCGGTCCGCTGCGCCTCATCAGCGACGAGCTGTTCTCGGTGGCCGTGTTCCTCTCCGGGTTCGCCGGCCTCTACTTCACCGTGCAGGCGGTCATCGACCAGAACTACCGCCGCGAGTTCTTCTCCCGCATCCAGGACGACCTGCAGCGCGCCATCGGGGTCCGCAAGGTCTACGTGGCGCTGCGCGCCCACCTCGCCGACCACCCTGCCGGACGTCCTGTCGACCACGAGGGCACGGCATGACCGCACCACCCCTTGGCGGCCACCCCCGCGTGAGCACCATCGAGGAGCTCATGGAGCTCCTCGACTCCCTGTATGGCGCCGACGCCGACCGCACCAGCGTGGGCGCCTCCGACTTCTGGGGGCGCCTCCTCCAGCAATCCGACCACGTGCTCAACACCGACCTTCCCGACGCGAACCTCGTCGCCTGGCGCTCGGCCGGTCACCTGCCGTCGGTCGGGGACCTTGGCCGCCGCCCCACCGCCCTCGATGTCGGCTGCGGCCTCGGTCGCAATGCGAACTGGCTTGCATCGCAGGATTTCTCGGTCACTGGGATCGACATCGCCGAGCCGGCGCTGGCCGAGGCGATCCGGCGGGGCGGGGCCCGCGCGGACGGTGAGCGGGCTCGATACCTCTCCCGCGACTTCCTCCGCGACGAGGTGCCCGGCGCTCCCTTCGACCTGGTGTACGACTCCGGGTGCTTCCACCACCTGGCCCCGCACCGACGGATCTCCTACCGCGCCGCCCTCGACGTGGCCTTGGCCCCGGGCGGCTGGTTCGGGATCTGCACCTTCGCCGCAGGACGGATGGGCTCCACTGCTGACGACGCCCAGCTGCTGCGCCAGGGCGCCCTCGACGGAGGGGTGGGCTACTCCCTCGTGGAGCTGGAGCACGTCTTCGCCGACCTCGAGCTCGTCGCGGCAGGGCGGCTGCCGGCAGCGGACGAGGTGGGCGAGCCCGTGTTCACCCAGGACTTCCTGCACGCCGCTCTCTTCTGCCGCCCCTGAGGGGGACCGGCACGTCCCTAGAATCGCGCCATGCCGGACCTTTCCGAGGACGAGATCCCGAGCCCCGAGGCGGTGGCCTTCGTCGGCCTGGGCCGGATGGGCCTGCCCATGTCGCTCAACCTGGCCCGCGCCGGGGCGGAGGTTCGCGCGTGGAACCGCAGCCCGCGCACGGTTGACGACGCGCCAGCCGGTTGGACCCTTGCCCCGTCCATCGCCGAGGCGGTCGGCGGTGCCCGTGTGGTCGTCACGATGCTGCCGGACCTCGGCGATGTCGTGGCGTGCCTCGACTCCCTGCTCGTGGAGGGTCAGATCGTCATCGTGATGGGCACGGTCTCGCCGACCGCCGTCACCGGGTGGGGCGCCGAGCTCGCCGCGCGCGGGGTCGACCTCGTCGACGCACCGGTCAGCGGGGGGACGGTCGGTGCCGACGAGGGCTCCCTGTCGATCATGGTCGGCGGGGAGGAAGGTCCGGTCGGACGGGTGCTGCCCGTCCTGGCCACGATGGGGACGGCCCGGCACCTCGGGCAACTGGGCAGCGGCCAGCTGGCCAAGGCCTGCAACCAGGTCGTCGTCGGCGTGACCCTCACCGCCCTCGCCGAGGCAGTCGCCCTCGGGGAGGCCGGCGGGCTGGACGTCGGCGCCCTGCTCGACGTCCTCGCCGGCGGGCTCGCCGGGAGTCGCGCCCTCGACGTGAAACGTGGCCTGCTCGAGAGCGGGGACTTCACCCCGGGTGGCAGGGCCGCCTATCAGCACAAGGACCTCGGCTTCGCCCTCGCCGCCGCGCGTGCCACCGGGACGACGCTTCCCGTGACCGCCCTGGTCGACCAGCTGTACGGCGCGATGGTCGCCACCGGACGCGGGGACGACGACCACAGCGGCGTCGTCGAGCTGACCAGGCTGCTGTCGTCGCCGCGTCCACGTCCGCCCGAGGCCAACCGGCGCGGTTGAGGACCCGTCAGTCCCGCGTCGACCCGGTCGGCGGCGCCGTGAGCTCCAGCCTTCGGGAGCCCACTGCGGCGGCGAGGTCGGAGTCGTGCGTGACGGCGACCAAGGCGCAGCCGTGCTCCTCCACCTCGGTCATGAGGCAGTCCACGGTCCAGGCCTGGCTGGCCAGGTCCAGTCGCGACGTGGCCTCGTCGGCGACGAGCAGGACGGGCCGCGCCAGCAGGGCCCGGACGAGCGCGATCCGTTGCAGCTCACCGCCGCTCACCTGGCCGGGACGTCGAGCGAGCAGGTCGGACCTGACCGCGACCCCCTCCAGGAGCTCGGCCACGCGACCCGGCGCGGCGCCGTACCGGCGGGCCACGTCGGCCAGCCCCACCCCCAGCGGCACGCGGGCAGGGAACGACGGGGTCGGCTCCTGGTAGAGCTTCTGGAACCCGCCGTCCCGGACCGCAGGGCCGCGTCGCACCCGCCCACGGGTCGGCGGCACGAGCCCGAGCAGGACGTCGGCCGCCGTGGACTTGCCCGCACCGCTGGGTCCGGACACGGCGAGCCGGTCCTCGGGGTGCACGGCCAGGTCGAGGTCGCGCAGCACCGGCCGCCCGCCGTACTCCACCGTGACCCCCTGCGCCTGAACGAGCGGCTCCCCGTCCCTCGACGGCTCGGTGGCGCGCATCCACGGCCGGTCCCAGCGCGAGGGCTCGGCGGCGAGCAGCTCCCGTGAGTAGGGGTGCTCGGGTTCGCTGAGCACGCGCCCACTCGGGCCACGCTCGACGACTGCGGACTCCCGCATCACCCACACCTCCCCGCCCAGCCGGCGCGCCAGCCCGATGTCGTGGGTGATGGTGAGCAGGGCGCCACCGCGTTCGAGGTGCTCCTGGAGGAGGGTGGCGAGGGCGTCCAGCGCCGCCGGGTCCAGCCCCTTCGAGGGCTCGTCGACGATGAGGACCTCCGCGCCGCCGATGGTCGCGGCGGCATACGCGGCCCGCTGGGCCATGCCCCCCGAGAGCATGTGCGGGTATGCCGCCGTGGCACCACCCAGCCCCACCCCACGGAGGCGCCGGTCCGCCTCGAGCAGGGCCTCGCGACTGCGGGGTCGCCAGCCGCGGGCGCCCTCGGCGACCTGCCCGCGGACCCGCATCGTCGGGTCGAGCGCCAAGACCGGTTCCTGCGGGAGCAGCGCCAGCCGCCTCCCCCACAGGGCGCGGCGGCCGCCCCGGTCGGCGAGGTCGTGGGGGCATCCGTCGATGTCGACGCGTCCGGAGGGCGCCAGCTCGCGAGGCAGCGTGCCCATGACGGCGTGGGCGAGCACGGATTTGCCCGAGCCGCTCTCGCCGACGATGGTCAACGCCCGCCCGGGAGCCAGGCGCAGGTCCTCGACGTCGACGAGGACGCTCGTGCCGTGCCGGACCACGGCGTGGTGCACGTGGACCACGGGGGTGGTGCTCATCGGATCTCCTCGGTTTCCCGCAGCCCCAGCAGGCTCACGGTGATGACGAACAGGACGGCGACCGGGGCGAGGCACAGCCAGGGTGCGACGTCGTAGAACGGGAAGGACTCGGTCACCATCAACCCCAGCTCCGCGCGTGGCGGCTGGAGCCCGACCTTGACGAAGCCCAGCGTCGACATCGCCAGGACGGACGTGACCAGGCCGAGCGGCGCGAGCGTCGCCACGAGCGGCCGCAGCTCGGGCAGCAGGTGCCGCCGCAGGACGTGCACCGTCCCGAGGTCGAGCAGCCCGGCTGCCTGGACGGCGGTCGACCCGAGCACGCGCGAGCTGCGGGCGCGTACCACCCGGAAGTACTCGACCCACTGGGCCAGCGCGATCCCGACGTAGAGCGCCACCAGGCTGCCGGCCGGTGCCATCGCCGCGACGAGCAGCACCACGAGCAGCGCCGGCACCGCCACGAAGGCCTCGGACACCGCGCGCAACCCCGCATCCACCCAGCCACCCAGGCGGGCGGCCAGGACACCTGTCACCGTCCCGAGCACCACGGCCGTCGCCACGCACCCGAGCGCGAGCACCAGCGATAGCCGGGTCGCGTGGGCGAGGCGCGCGAGGACGCTGCGTCCGTACTCGTCGCGACCGAGCGGCTCCGCGACGCTCGGAGGCTCGAGGTACCGGCCGAGGTCCTGCGCGGCCGGGTCCGGCAGCAGTGCCGGACCCGCGAGCGCGAGGAGGGCGACCAGTCCGAGTCCGCCCCACGACGCCAGTCGTGCGGTGCGGTGCCGCCTCGCGCGACCCGCGCGCCCGTCGCCGCGATCGGGCCCGGTGACGAGGGTGGGCGTCGGGGTCGTGGAGACCGCGGTGGTCGAGGTGGCCGTCATGACGCCACCCCCGCACCCCGCGGGCGCGGATCGAGCCACACCCCGGCCAGGTCGACCACGGTGTTCACCGTGACGACGAGCAGCGCCAGCACGAGGGCGGTCGCCTGCAGGACGGGGACGTCGCGCCAGAAGGTCGCGTGGACCAGTGCGTGACCGAGTCCCTGCCAGGAGAACAGGCTCTCGACGACGACGACCCCCTCGACGAGCACCACGGCCTGCACCCCGAGGTAGGGCACGAGCACGACCGCTGCGTTGCGCACCACGTGGCGAAGAACGACCCAGCGCTCGGACAGTCCCTTGGTCCGCGCGAAGCGCACCCACTCCGACCGGTGCACCTCCACGACGGTGTCGCGGGTGACTCCGGCGACCAGACCGGACAGACCCGCCCCGAGTGTGGTGACCGGCAGGACCAGGCTGGCCGCGGTGCCGTGGCCGACGGCAGGCAGCAGCCCGAGCTGTGCCGAGACCACCACGACGAGCAGCAGCCCGAGGAGGAACGGCGGCACGGCGCGCACCGAGGCGACCCAGACGGCGACGAGCCGGTCCACGAGCCCGCCGGGGCGACGGGCCGCCGCGACGCCGAGCCCGGTTCCCAGGACGACGGCCACCACCAGGGCGGCGGTCGCGAGCTGAAGGGTGCCCACGAGGTAGAACGCGACCTCCTGCGCCACCGGGCGCGAGGTGACCAGTGAACGCCCGAGGTCGAGCTGGACCAGTGAGCCGAGCCAGTCCCCGAGCTGCACCCAGGCGGGGCGGTCGAGGCCGAGCTCGGTCCGGACGGCCGCAGCCGACTCCGAGTCGACGAGGTCGGACCCGTAACGCCCCGCGGCGATCCGGTAGGCGGCGTCGCCGGGTAGTCGCAGGGTGATGACGAAGCAGAGCACCGACACGAGGAGGGCGACGGAGACCGCCTGCACCCCGCGCCGCGCCAGCACCCCGGCGAGCATCCTGACGGGAACCCCGGTACGTGGCCGCGCAGGCGGCGAGGCGGTGCCCGGCTCGGCGTGGGTCAGCTTTCCGGTCACCGTGCCCACGAGGTCCCCGAGATGCGCCAGGTCGTCTCGAGCGGGTCCATGACGAAGCCGTCGACCCGGTCCGAGACGGCGGCGTTCATGCGGTACCAGGCGACCGGGACGAGGGGCAGCTCCGCCTGGGCCGTCTCCACGATCGTCTCGCGCGCCTGCGCACCGCGCTGCTCCGACGTACCGGTCAGCAGCGCCTTCACGGCCTGGTCCATGTCGTCGTCCTGCCAGTTCATGACCCCCCAGTCGGAGCCGCCGGGGGCGAACACGGCCGCGATGTCGACGAGCGGGTCCGAGACCAGGGCGAAGTGCTTGGCGACGAGGGCCATCTCGAGGCTGCCGTCCTTCTGCCCGGCAGGGATCTCGCTGGAGTTCGTCACGTCGACGCGGACGGCCACTCCGACTTTGGCCAGCTCCGCCTGGATGGCGGTGGCGAGCGCCGGGAGCTCGGGTCGGTCGGGGTAGGTGAGGAGGGTCAGCTCCAACTTCGTGCCGTCCTTGCGGACCACCCCATCGGCGCCCGGCGCCCACCCTGCGGCGGCGAGCTGGGCCCGCGCCTCCTGCACGTCGTGGCGCAGGGGCGCGACCTCGGTGGAGTGCCACGCCTCGAGGGACGGGGGCAGCAGCTGGGTGGCCGCGAGGTCCTGCTCCCGGAGCACGGCCTGCGCCATGGCGGGGCGGTCGAGGGCCAGGCTGAGGGCGCGACGGACCCGCACGTCGGCCAGGGCGGGGTGGTCGGCATTGAGCTTGAGCATGAGCGTGCGCGGCTGGAGGCTGGACTCCATCCGCACGGAGTCGGCGGCGTCCACGCGCGAGCGGCCCGCCGGCTCCAGCCCGAAGACGACGTCCGCCTGACCCGAGACGGCCATCAGGGCGCGGGTCTCGGCGCGACCGACCGCCTGGAACTGCACCGACTCCACGGCGGGCGCCTTGCCCCGCCACTGCTTCGCGCGGGTGGTGCTCACGCGCGAGGGCAGCGCGATCTCGTCGATCGCGTAGGGGCCCGTGCCGATGACGGACCGCACGCGGCCGTCCGTGCCGTAGCTGCCGGGGGCCAGGACCGCCGTGCTGTAGTGGGTGAGGACGGCGGGCAGCGTCAGGGCCGGGGCCGCCAGCCGCACGGTCACGGCCTGCCCGGCGGAGTCGACCCCCTCGACGTCGAGGTCGGCCAGCGGGCTCGCCGGCTCCTGCGCGGCCCGCTCCAGGGACACGGCCACGACCTCACCCGTGACCGGGGTCCCGTCGTGGAAGGTGGCACCCTCCACGAGGTCGAAGGTCCACTGCGTGCGGTCGGACGAGGGCCGCCAGTCCCTGGCCAGGCCCGGGGAGAGCTGGCCCCGGACGTCGCTGGTCACCAGCGTCTCGGTCACCTCCAGACGGGTGAAGAGCTCACCGTCCGCGGCGGGTTCGAGGCTGTGGACCTCGAACGGCCCGGCGACGCGCAGGGTGGTGGGGGCGGCGGTGCGCTGGTCGGTGGCAGCGCAGGCGCCGGTCGTCAGCGCCAGGCTCGCGGCGAGGGCCGCGACGGCAGTTCGGCGGTGCATGGGTCAGGGGCTCCCTCAGGTGTGGTGGAGGGAGCGACACTAACGATAATTATTCTCATTCTCAACAGCGGTCCGGCGGTCACAGGTCCTTGCGGAAGTGGACGTCGTCGGATCCGTCGACGGGCACCCCCTGCCAGCGGAAGATCTCGCGATACCCCGCCCGCTCGTAGAAGCCCGGCGCCTGGAAGGTGAAGGAGGTGACGAACACCCGGGCGCACCCCCTGGCGCGCGCCTCCTCCTCGAACGCGCGCAGCAGCCCGGCCCCGACCCCACTACCGCGGACCTTCGCGTGCACCCACGTCATCGCGATGCCGGCAGCTTCACCCCAGGTCCAGCCCGAGACCCCTGCGACGAGGTCACCCCCGTCGTCGAGCACCTTCACCGTGAGCTCCCGCGCCGCCGGCACCGCGGCGGTCGCAGAGGCATTCACCCCGTCCAGCTCGTCGCTGAGGCGCTGGTCGAGGGCGGCGTCCGCCTCACCGGTCGTCGTCGTCCATCCGTCCATGCCCGGCAGCCTTCCAGACGGCCCCCACCCCAGGCCCACCTCGGACACGGCCGGTCCGGACACGACGAAACCCCGGTCCGAGGGACCGGGGTTTCGTCGTTCTGTCTCAACACAGAGTGCGCCCGAAGGGATTCGAACCCCTAACCTTCTGATCCGTAGTCAGATGCTCTATCCGTTGAGCTACGGGCGCGAATGTCGCCTCAGGGATCGCCCGAGGCAACGGTGGGAAAGACTACCGGCTCACCCCTGCGCAGACGAAATCGGTCCGGCGCCGCGGCGCCGGTGAGCAAGAAAAGACCACCGATCCAGCAGGTTCTTGCAAGCCTTGCAAGAAGCAAACATGCAGGTCAGGGCTACTCCCCGGTTGTGAGGCTTTTCACGAGCGATCTACGGCGGCAGTGGTACCGACCACGATCACGGCGGGTCTACCTTGGCCAGATCAGAGGCGTTCACCATGTGGACTCTGGTCCACGGAGACGCAGTCAACCGCGGTGATCCCGGGGGCCACGCGCCCGGGCGAAAGGGACGGCCGATCAACATGACGACCGAGGCGACGCAGCACACCGACCAGCGGGCGGGGGGCACCACGCACGCAGGCCTCCAGGCCTGGGTCGACGAGGTGGCCGCACTGACCACCCCTGACCACATCGAGTGGGTCACCGGCTCCGACGCCGAGTGGACCCGGCTCACCGACAAGCTCGTGGCCGCCGGCACCTTCGTGCGGCTCAACGACGAGCTCAAGCCCAACAGCTTCTACGCTGCCTCCGACCCGACCGACGTCGCCCGGGTCGAGGACCGCACCTACATCTGCTCCGTCGACGAGAAGGACGCCGGGCCCACCAACAACTGGATGGACCCGAACGAGATGAAGGACCTCATGCGCGGGCTGTACGCCGGCTGCATGAAGGGCCGCACCATGTACGTCATCCCGTTCGTCATGGGCCACCTCAACTCCGAGAACCCCATGTTCGGCGTCGAGCTCACCGACTCCGAGTACGTCGTGGCGTCGATGCGCGTCATGGCCCGCTGCGGCGTCAACGTGCTCCGTCGCATCGAGGAGCTCGGTGACAAGGCGAAGTACGTCCCCGCGCTCCACTCGGTCGGCGCCCCGCTCGAGCCCGGCCAGCAGGACGTCAAGTGGCCCTGCAACCCCGAGAAGTACATCGTCCAGTTCCCCGAGGAGCGGATGATCTGGAGCTACGGCTCCGGCTACGGCGGCAACGCCCTGCTGGGCAAGAAGTGCTACTCCCTGCGCATCGCCAGCGTCATGGCCCGCGACGAGGGCTGGCTCGCCGAGCACATGCTCATCCTCAAGCTCATCTCGCCCGAGCAGCAGGTCTACTACATCGCTGCTGCGTTCCCCAGCGCCTGCGGCAAGACCAACCTCGCGATGCTCGCCCCGACCATCCCCGGCTGGAAGGTCGAGACCCTGGGCGACGACATCGCCTGGATGCGCTTCGGTGAGGACGGCCGGTTGTATGCCGTGAACCCGGAGTTCGGGTTCTTCGGCGTCGCCCCCGGCACCAACGAGCACACCAACCCCAACGCGATGAAGACGATCAACAAGGGCAACTCGGTCTTCACGAACGTCGCCCTCAAGGACGACGGCGACATCTGGTGGGAGGGCCTGGAGAACACGCCGGACCACGCCACCAGCTGGAAGGGCGAGGACTGGACGCCGGACTCCGAAGAGCTCTCGAGCCACGCGAACAGCCGCTACTGCACCCCGATCGAGCAGTGCGACATCCTCGCCAAGGAGTACTACGACCCCAAGGGTGTGCCGATCTCGGCGATCTTCTTCGGTGGCCGCCGCAAGACGACCGTCCCGCTCGTCACCGAGGCCCGCGACTGGATCCACGGCACGTTCATGGGCGCGACGCTCTCCTCGGAGACCACCGCTGCTGCGACCGGTGCCGTGGGCGTCGTCCGCCGCGACCCCATGGCCATGCTGCCCTTCATCGGCTACAACGCCGGTGACTACTTCCAGCACTGGGTCAACCTCGGCAAGGACGCCGACGCCGCGAAGCTGCCGAAGATCTTCTACGTCAACTGGTTCCGTCGCGGTGACGACGGCGACTTCCTGTGGCCCGGGTTCGGCGAGAACAGCCGCGTCCTCAAGTGGGCCATCGAGCGCATCGAGGGCAAGGCCGCCGCCGTCGAGACCCCCATCGGCCACGTGCCGACGCCGGAGTCGCTCGACACCACCGGCCTGGACATGAGCGACGCCGAGCTCGAGCAGGCGCTGGCGGTCGACGCCGAGGAGTGGAAGGCCGAGATCCCGCAGATCGAGGAGTGGTTCGCCAAGTTCGGCGAGAACCTCCCGACCCAGCTCCAGGTGGAGCTGGACGGCCTCAAGGCCCGCCTCGGCGTGGAGTGACCTGACGAGGACCGCGTATGCCGCGTGGTCATCGTGGAGGGCCCGGAACCGTTGTGGTTCCGGGCCTTTCGCGTGCCCGCCCAGACACGGTCCCCTGGTGGGCACTCCCTCCTCGCGCACACGGCATACTCACCGCATGGCGCACAGTGGCTCCTCGCCGAGCGGAGTGGTCTTTCCCGAGGTCGACGGCAAGCGGTCCACGTCCGCCGTGGGACGCGCCGTGGTCGCCGACGCGCTGCGGCAGGTCGACCCGGTGGGCGCGCAGGCCGCCGAGCGCGAGACCAGCTGGCGCCAGGGCTACCTCGGGCACTTCCGGCGCACCGTCGAGGCCGGGCTGCTGCGCGAGGGCGAGGCGGCCGTGGACATCGCCCGCGCCGGCCTGGACTCCCTGCACCGGCGGATGCGCTGCGCCACGGCCCGCGGCGAGGTGCCGTTGGGCGAGGCCTTCGCCGCCACGCCCGAGTCCGGGGCGCCGCTGGAGACGGCGACGGTGCGAGGCACCGGCGAGCGCACCGCCACGCTGAGCCTGCCCCTGCACGGCGAGCGCCTCACCGGTGCGGCCCTGAGCCGACAGCTCGACCGCTGGGTCGCAGCCGGCTCGATGGAGCCCTCGGCTGCCGACAAGGTCCGCGAGGTCATGGACCACCCCGAGTGGCTCGACCTGTCGGGCCAGAAGGTCGTCGTCCTCGGCGCCGGCGCCGAGATGGGCCCCCTGCGCGCCCTGCTGTCGTGGGGCGCCGAGGTGGTCGGTGTCGACCTTCCCCGGCCGGAGATCTGGAAGCGCGTCCTCGACGTCGCCGCCGGCTCCGCGGGCACCCTGCACCTGCCCGTGGCTGCGGGCTCCACCACCCGCCCCTCCTCGCCCACAGCATCGACCGCCCTCGCGTCGAGCGCCGGCGCGGACCTCGTCCACGGCCTCCCCTCCGTCGCGGACTGGCTCAGCGAGCTCGACGGCCCGCTCGTGGTGGGCAACTACGTGTATGCCGACGGGGCCACCAACGTCCGCGTCGCCATGGCCGTCGACGCCCTCAGCTGTGAGCTGCTGCGTCGCCGTGACGACGTCGCCCTGGCGTTCCTCGCCACGCCCACCGATGTCTTCGCGGTGCCTCGCGAGGCGGTGGAGTTCTCGACCCGGGCCTACCGGTCACCCTCGGCGGTGACCCGGGTCCTGCGCCCGGCGCTGCGCGGGGTCAGCGGTGGGCGTCTGCTCCAGCGCAACTACGCCCCGGGCTCCGACCCCGGCCTGAACGACAGCCTCGTCCCGCAGCAAGGGCCCAACTACGCCCTCGCGAAGCGGCTCCAGCGCTGGCGGGCCACCGTCGCCGCTCGTGAGGGCGTGAGCGTCTCTCTCAAC